>JAGVLS010000013.1 GCA_020054205.1 Candidatus Obscuribacterales bacterium
ATCTATATAACTAAAGCTACCATCTTTATGTATTGAAAAGTCTTGTCTAATTTGCGGTGGATTGCTATCGGATGTCCAAAGATTATCTTTTTTAGTCCAGTTAATAGGAGTCTTTTCACCAGCTTGAAATTCAATTATTGCATCTTGGCGATTATCTTTAAACTGTATTGTAGTGCCATCTTTTCTTGTTATGCGAATGGCTTTATTGTCACTTAAAATAATGCGAGCGCCACTAGCATCTTCGCGCTCTGGGGTAGAAGTACCATTGGCGCGATGAGTGGTCCAAATGGATCTATCTTTGGTATTGCTTTGTACAGATAATTCACCATTTTGTGAAAAGATTACTTGCCCATTGAAATTGCTGGCATCGCCCGATCCATCTAATTTGCTCCAAGTATTACCTTCGCGAACATATGTCCACTTTTGAATAAAACGTTCTTTTGTGCCAGCAATATTTTCTTCTTGCATGACTCTTACAGAAATAGAATTTGGTTTATTTTCATTATCATAACCAATTTCTTTTTTGACTTTACCATCTATGCTTTCAATTGATTTTATAAGACCTTTATGTGGAGATTTATCATCATATTTTTCTACATATGCACCATTTTCTTGCCTTACTACTCGGAATTCTTGTAATAAATGATCTGTGGAAGTTGTTTGTGTTGGTATTTCTGGTTTTATTTCAAGCTTGTTTTTGTGTGCTGGTGTTGCAATTATAGGCAAATTGAAACTACTTAATAATTGTGAGGCTGAAACAGACTTCTCTTTATTTTCTTTATTGGTAAATGTGATTTTAGGCAAACTAGCCTTACTACTTACTGCTGGCACTTCGTAGCCTAAAGATGTGAGTAGTTGAGATGGGGTTTTCGATCCAGAAATATCTATTAAATTGATATTGCTTGGACGAAAGTCTAACGCTCTAGACAAATTGATTTTGTCTAAATCGGCAGCATTTGTATTTGGCTTAAGATCTGGTTCGTTATTATTACTGTCACTATTTGACGAAGCAGGATCTTTTACTAATTTATCTTCGGGAGACTTATCTGTACTCATTGCAAACCGCTCTTGGCTTTGACTAATACAAGCTTGGGAGCGAATTAGAATAAGCTTTCCTATTTAGGTAAGGAATAACCGCCCGGTATACCTGGCATAATTATGTAGTAATTGCATGGGCTACTGTAAGTTTGAAGTATAACATAAGACTTATGAGCTAAAGACACATTTTTAATGTGCGTTTTTCATTAAGCAACCCGATTGGACTCATTACCACCAGATTGTAATTTAAATAATTTAGCTGCAGTTTGTGGATCATAACGAGAAGCAATTGCTGCTAAGACTTTACTTGGGTCATTAATGCCGTTTTCAGCTAATGTTTGTTGGACGCTTGCATTATGTTTGATAGTATCAATTGTATTTGATACCATGCCAATTCCTTGTGATAATACTGCCCCTAATTCTGGAAATTGAGTTTTTAAATTAACTAATTGTGTGTAGTCTCCAATTAGCCGTCCTACTTCATTTAAAAGACTTTTCGCATCGCCATTTCCATTTAATTTAGCTGTAGCAGCATTAACATTGGCAACAGCTTCTGTAACTGCAGCCATAGCAGTATCTGCAGCTTGTTCATACTCATAAGAATTGGAAGAAGCAAAAGAGCCATCAGCTGCTTGGCTTAAACCACCTAAGAAAGATAAGGCACCTTCACCACTTAAACCAATTAGATCTTTTCCATCCTTATCTTTAACAGCTAGCTTATTATCTTCCCCAATCTCTGCTTTTTCTCCATCTTTGCCTTTAATAATGACTTTACCATCTTTAACTTCAATATCTTTAGGTAGTGGAGCCGGAGGAGTATCAGATGGATTTCCTGGACTATCAGGACTGTTAGGATTATTTGGGTTATCTTGTTGGGCAGCTAATCTTTCCCTTAATTGTTCTCTTGTACCTTGAAATATTACATTGCCATCTTTATCGGTAATTTTTACATCATTGCCATTAATAGTGGTTTTTACACCTGTTTCAGTGTTTTCAAAAGTGGTTTCACCTGTTTTATTATTGCGGGTAATTTTTAAGTCTCCCCGTTGTCCAACTGTAATTTCAGTTTTTTCACTTTTTTCTCCACCACGCACGCAAGCTTTGCAGCCATTTTTATCACGAACTTCTACGGTGCCATCTGGTTTTTGTTCCACTTCGCCATTTTCTGTACGAGCATGATGACGATGACTATTTCTATCACCTACTGCTCCTTGCATAGCAATAATTGGTTTGTCGATGCCAGTTAAAGGAAAGTCACCAAAATTAATACCACCATTTTGTTCTAAGGTTTCATTTCGAGCTTGGCGTTCTGCTTCTTGTTCTCTTTCATTGTTAGAACTTTCTTGACGAATATCAGCGCGCAATTGCTCAGCGGTATTATCGGCGGCGTCACCTTGGTCTTTGACCTCAGGACGTTCAATTTCTGGTGCGGATGTTTGGCTGCTCATAGTAAGTAGATATAGTAAGGGACAATAATAGCTAGAGCTAATTTTGCTCTTTTTTCAGACAATGTCAAGTAAGCCATAAAACATTTTTCATTAAGTTTAAAAACCCGACTCTCATTGGTGAATAAGCTAAAATTTGTGGGTAGTATTAATTACTATCCCTATCTCATTGATTTTGGACATGGCAATTGAAATTCAAAGATTAAGCTTAATTGTAAGTACAACAATTATCATTGGTTGTTGCTCTTCTGTTTTGGCTTCCAATGCTCCCAAATGGCAAGGCTGGTACCAAGCTGGTTTAGATGCTTTTGCAGCAAATAATTATGGACTAGCTGAAAAGAACTTTTTATTTGCTTACGATGAAGCCCAAAAATTTGGACCAAATGATTTGCGCTTAGCTAAAACAATGAAAGAATTAGCTAATTTATATTGCGTGAGAGGGCAATTTCCAAAAGCAGAAACTTGGTTAGAGCGTGAATTGAGAATTAAAGAAAAAGCACTAGGCTCGGAAAATTCAGAAGTAATTGCTTTGGTAGCTAATTTAGACCGCTTTTATTTATTACATGGCAAATTAGATAAAGGTGATCGTCTTGCGAAACTAATGGATAAATATGCAGATAAAGTATTGCAAGAAAATAGTATAGAAAAAAGTCGTGCTAATTCTACCCAATACCTAGAATTAGCAGCTAATTTAGATAGTTTGGGTCATATTTATAAAGGCAAAGGTAAATGGGCTGAAGCTCAAAGTTTTTATGAAAAGGCGATGAAATTAAGAGAAAGAGGATTACCTGCTCAGCATATGGCTCAAGTATCTAGTAATGATAATTTAGCTGATTTATATGAAAAACAAGGAAAGCATAAAGAAGCACAGATTTACTACACTAAAGCTTTAAATTTAGCTGAAAAAATATTGGATCCAAAACGATCAGAAGTAATATCTCATATGAATTCTTTAGCCAAGGTAGATATAAGTCTTGGTCATTATAAAGAAGCGGAGGCTTTGTATAAACGTGCTTTGACTATGCTTGAAAAATCAAAAGGAACAAAATCAGGGCTTATTGGCACATGCTCATTTGAGTTAGCGTCTTTGTATATAAAACAAGGTAAATTTGCTAGTGCAGAACCTTTATTGAAAAGAGCATTATTAATTGCAGAAGCTGGCAATGGTCCAAGCCACTATTCTTTATTGCCAATTATTGATAATTATGCAGGAGTTTTAGAGAAAATAAGGCATATGAATGAAGCTAATAAAATGCGAGCTAGATTGAGGTCCATTAGTGGTTTTTAAAAATCTAAAAATATTTGTTTTTATTATTTGTACTTCTTTATCAGTAAGCTTACTAACACAATTATGTTCTTATGCAGCTGATCCAAAAGATGTAGAGATAATTAAAGCTGTCCAAGACTTAAGTACCATTTGGCTCAAACGACCAGAATTACAACATTCTTTAGTTTCTATTGAAATTATGCATTTACCTTCTGGAAAAATAATTTTTTCGTATAATGGCAATAAACGTATGGTGCCAGCCTCCACGACTAAACTAGTCACTACTGCTTGTGCATTTGATCAATTTGGTGCTGATTATAAATTTAAAACTCAATTTGTTGGTCGTGGTGAAATAAAATCTGGTCGGGTATCTGGTGATTTGTTAGTGATACCATCGCAAGATCCATCTTTACTTAGTGAAAATATCCGGCAATTAATAGCTGATTTGAAAAAGCAAGGAATAAAGTCTATTTATGGCAAGTTGGAAATCGCTAAAATTCCTGGTGGTTTAGATCATTTTTGTTCTGCTTGGTTGACACAAGATTGGGGACAAGATTGGATGCCTGTTTCTTCTAATCTTGTGATTGATCGCAATATTGCATCCAGCAAAGATATGGGTCATGGTTATCCAGTGAGCACGTTTTCCTTTGAAGAGGCACGAGCCGCACTTTTAAAATCACTTTTAATATCCGAATGGGCACCAGCTTGGGTAGAATTTAATCCAGTTAGTCAATCAGTTTATTTTTATCGTCCAACAAAGCCGGTTATAGGTAGTTTTGTTGTTGCTAATCCAGAACAATATAATTTAGCCATGATAAAGCTAATGCTAAAAAATGTTGGTATTAAAGTGCTTGGACATGTTGCTGACAATAATATTCATGATCATATTGTTTTAGCTGAACATTTTTCTAAACCACTCTCTCATATTATTCATCATACTTTGAAAGAAAGTGATAATTTATATGCTCAACAACTTTTGCGCTTATTAGGAACATTGCCAGTAAAAGAGGCTAATTTGCAAAATGCTTCTTTGGAAGAAAAAGGTTTGTCCCATATAAGTAATTGGCTTAATACTATAGGTGTACAGCCGTCTGATGTAGTGTTGTATGATGGTTGTGGTTTATCAAGAAAAGATTGTCTGACGCCACATGCATTAAACTTAGTGCTGAAACATATGAGTGCTAAGCCTTCATTTTTTGACTTATTGCCAATTGATGGAGAGGAGCAAAGTGCAGTGTCTAATTTTCATTATAAAACTGGCGCTATGGATAGCGTCAGATCTATTACTGGCATAATCAAAACAGCAGCAAATGAAACATTAGCTTTGACAATCATAATTAATGCCCATAGTCCATCGGTTCGAGAATTACGTGCGAGCTTGAAAAGCTTAATAAATCGCTTACAGCTCTTAGGGAAAGTACCAATTGACTTATTGAAATCAGATGCTGATATAGTCAAAAAACAAACTAAACAAGTGCATAGAACCAAACGAGGAAAGTCTAATAATATACGGAGTCATCGTGTTACCGGTGGACGCAAAAGGTAATTTCAATTAAAGCGGCCACGTGAAGCTAATATCTACGATAAAAAATAAATCGTACATTTCTGTGACAATTTCCTGTTAGAATTTAAATACTGACTAATTTAATGTATTGAAATGAAATTGAATTACCAATCAATAAATAATCGTCTGTTTTGCATTTTATTTGCTTGTGTTTGTGCTGTAGGTGATGCTAATTGCCAGGACAATACAGCTAAGGTGAGAGAACTGGTAAATAAAGGAAATTACTTTTTAGGACGTAAAGCATTTCAGGATGCTCTTAATCTATATAAGCAAGCCTTAGAATTAGATCCAAAAAATTCTGTTGCCAGTAATAATATTGTTGAAACTCATAATACTTGGGGTATTTTTTATTATCAGCATAAGAAATATCCTGAAGCTATGAAAGAATGGCAGGAGGCAGTAAAGCTAAATCCAAATCATTATAATGCAAAGCACAATATTGTATTGCTCAAACAAATTTTGGATAGACAAAATATTACTATTGATGAAAATGGTGAATTGCGAGATACAACATCCTTATCTAATGAGAAAAATGAAGCCAGCAATAAAAATGTCATTGGCGAAAAAAATGCAAACACAGAAAAAGTAGAAAAAATTGAAAAAAAAGCTGGCGAATTAACGCCGCAATTGGCACCTGTAAACGAAGAAACATCTGCTGTGCGTATACTTACACCACTTAGTAAATCTAATTCAAATCAAGCTGCCGAAATACAAAACTATCCAACAAATGAGCCAGCGGTTTTATCAAACCAGCCTTCAGCTCAAGAGAATAAAATATTGCCTTCTTCCCAATCCGATACTTCTCTTGAAGAGCAATTAGCATCTGTGGAAATGAAAGTTTATGGCAAAAGACTATCTGATACAACTTTTCTTCAGCGGATAGAAAAATTGGAAATGGCTACTTCTGGACAAATACGGACAGGTACAATAAAAGAACGTATCAATTATTTGCTTAAAAGTTATGGGTTGCAATAACTAATTAATTAGCTGTTGTTGGTTCTGCAGCTAATATGGAACGCTCTACTGGTATTGCCGAAGCGTGGCAAATAGCATCAACACGATGTCTTAACGCTTTTAATGTGCGTGGTAATTCTACTTTAATGCCTTCTCTTACCAACCATTGCGGTACTGGAAAGCCAGTATCTACATACATGCTATAAGTTACTTCTGTTTTGGATCCGCCGCCTACAGCGTCCACTTGCCAGGATCCTTTAAAGTCTTTGAGTATGCCACCGACGCGTTTAAAATCAATTCGAGAATTATGCTCATATCTGGACTCTACTAAATAAGTAATTTTTGGTAAGAGGCATGTGCAATCAAGTGTAATTTTCAACAAAGAAAATTTTGCTTTGTCAAGCATTACTTCCACTTCTGTCATATGTGGACAAATTTTTTGTTTAAATTCAAAAGGATTTGTCATCACTGGCCATACTTTTGCTGGTGGTTCATTAATAATCACACGACCAGTAACATATTTTGTTGCACCAATTTCTTGTAACTCAACAACAACTTCACCTTTGTCGAGTCGGTTTTGAGTGTCTTTTTGGCAATCAGAGTTTGTAGCTAAACAATGACTAGAAATCAAATAAATACTTGCAGTTAAAAGTGCAGTCAGTAAAACGTGGCCTTTTTTAAAATGGCAATACATGATGAGAGGACCTCGTTTCTATCCTTACACTTCCAAATAAAAAATTAACCGCTGATTATATATTACGGTTTGATCATCTTTTCGGCAATACTTGGCAAAGGTCAAATAACAATAACAGATATTGATCGAAAGTGCTTGACTATTTTGTTTTGAATTGTCTTATTATTATTGATATCAAGAGAAGACTTAAAGATGATCATGCACCAAAATAGTTAAATGACTGAATCAATTGATGAACAACTAATCGAAACATTTGTTGATGAACGCAACAAAGATGATGTAATTGCTCAAGTTAAGCTTGCGAAAAAACATTATTTAGGCGACGAAACAGATGAAGACCATAAAAAAGCATTTGCCTGGTTTCAGCAAGTAGCAGAAAACGGTGAGCGAGAAGGACAATATTATTTAGCCTTACTTTATCAATACGGTTTGGGTACTGAAATTGATTTGACTCAATCATTTGTTTGGTACAAAAGAGCTGCTGACCAAGGCGATATGGAAGCTCAATTTAATTTGGCGCTTATATACCATCAAGGCAAAGGTGTGGTGCAAGACTTACCGCGTGCTGCTTATTACTATCGTTTGGCCCACGAACAAGGACATGTAATTGCTAAATTTAATTTGGCACTAATGCTTCATCAAGGACATGGTATGCGACCGGATTATGGACAAGCAGCTCAATTATATGAAGAAGCTGCTTATTTAGGTCATGTCACTGCTCAATACATGATTGCCACTTTATATCAACAAGGTGAAGGCATTATTCGTGATTCGCTTCAGTCTTATAAATGGTATAAATTGGCAGCAAATAAGGGCCATTTGAAAGCACAATATCAGCTTGCTTTGATGCTGCTTAAAGGTGATGGTATTGCACAAAATAATAAAGAAGCAGCAATGTGGTTTGCTAAAGCAGCCGATCAAAAATATGCAAAAGCTTTATATGCATTAGGTGCAATGCTTTATAAAGGTGATGGTGTGCCGCAAGATTTTAAATTTGCATCTGATTGTTTTATTCGTGCAGCTGAGCAAGGACATGCACCGGCACAATATCAATTGGCGCTTATGTATGAAAATGGACAAGGTGTAGAGAAGAACGAACAAGAAGCTGCTCGCTGGTATGCTAAAGCTGCTAAGCAAGGACATACAAAAGCATTAGATAATTTGACAATGTTGTATGAATAGGTGAATAAATGCGCCCTGATTTAAAAATACCGCGCTCGTCCATAGAATTGATACTTGAAATAATAGCCTTTGTAAGTCTTGTCTTGACACTTGCTTTTATTGCAATTTATTGGAATCACTTGCCTTCAGAAATAGCTATTCATTTTGATATTACTGGTAAAGTGGATGGTTGGGCAAGGAAAGAAACCATTTTGCTTTTTCCAGTTGCTAGCATTTTTGTATACGCAATACTAACAATCGTTAGCTTTTTTCCACATAAATATAATTATCTTTGGGAGATTACTGAAGAAAATGCAAAACGACAATATCAATTAGCCCGGCTTTTGGTAGTAGCAATTAAGATAGAAGAATTAGTACTTATTGCATTTGTTACTTGGAGTTCTATACAAATTAGTCTTAGTGTCTATCCACAATTGCAAGTATCAATATTGTTTTTTGCGATTTTTATTATTGGTACAACAGTAGGTGCTTATCTAATCAAGGCTTATTTAGATAAATAGTTGGATGAGCTAATCACTATTTGTAATTATGAACATGGCTATCATATAAATCCATGACACGTAAATAATTAGGATCTTTAATAGCACGTTCTTTCATTACTTTCAAAACATTCGGGAAGCATTTATCTAGAATATTGTCTGAACTCCAATATACTGGTGTACCACCAAATAAAAGAGGAAACATTTCAGCAAATAGTTCTTCTCCACCAGCTGTGCCTGATTGTAAATAATAACTTAAATCTTTCTTGTGTTTTTCCGGAATGTTTTTTAAGTCATTTTCGTAAGCATCACGAAAGATTTTGCTATGAGAAAAACACTCATATTTTTCAGTAAGTCCTTGATCTTTAGCAAAGCGTCCTAAGAAATAATCATAGGCATGACCAAACTCATGAAAGGCAGTTCTATCAGGCTCTTTACCTGTAAGAGCTTGGCCATTTTCTAATGACTTATATTTTTCACCAATAATTATTATTTTACGACCATAATCTACTGTACCGTCTACGTTATGCCAAGTGGCTTTTTCTGACCATCCGCGCGGATGTCCTTCTGCTATTTCTGGACAAACATCAATAATGTACGGAGCTACTACAACTTTATAATTTGCATCAAATAAAGATTGTATTAAAGGAATAGGGATTTTGCTTAAGCCAACTTTTACTAACGCAACTGTATGCGGCGAAACTTTAGTTTTTTCGCTGTCATAAGCTACAACAAACTGATCTAACAATTTGTCTGTTAAATAAGCCTTTTCGCTCTTTTTTGCTAGGATATCTAATTGTTGGCGCTCTTTATCATGTTGTAATTGTTGCAGAGCTTGTTTTAGCTCTATGATCTTTTCATTTTTGGGAAAACGTTTTATAAATTCATTGCAAAAATAACTAATTTGATCTGGTAATTTGTAATAGACAGCATCTTGAGCGGCTGACAGCCAGAGAGATTCATCGTTTGGTTTTAACTTAAGTACCTGCAATGAATTTTCGTAATATTCCAGACCATCATGTTGTTCGGCAGCAATTCGAGCTAATACTTGGTATACATAATTGGTTCGATAATCTTGGGGAAATTTCCTTGTAAATAATTTGTAGTATTGTTTAGCCCTGGCTATATCGTTGCTGTCACGATATATATCTGCAATTGCTAGCCAACTAGCAGGTTCATCTGGAGCTAGTTCTGTAGCATAGTTGAAATATTGCAATGCTTCTTGCTTTCTGCCTAAATTATTTAAAGCCCGAGCGCATAAATTATATGAATAATAATATTTGTTGTCTAGCTGTATAGATCTTCTGGCAAGAGAAAGAGCTTCACTGGGTTGCTTTTTTTCCAGTAATTCAAATATTTTTTTGTTTAATTCATAGACTTCTGGAATCTTTGAGCTTTTTGAATCTTCAAAACTATATATGGGTAAGTGAACAAATAAATAAAACAAAAAAGCTAAAACAAATGAGAGTAGAAAATGATTCATTTAATGAACTCTAAGCGGTCTTTTGTAGCGTGATTTTCATTGCTATAAAATAAAAAACAGCTGATGTTATGAAACCAGTAAACCAAGCATATTCATAAAAGATTTTTAGCTGTGGAATAACAATTCCTATCCAGGCAAAAGCACAACCAGTTATAGTTGCCCCTACTGCTTTCCAGTTCCAACCGTTTTTATAAGTATACACGCCTTCGGTTTTATATAAATCAGCTAAAACTAAATTTTGTTTGCGAATAATCCAATAATCGATAATCATAACCCCAGCAATTGAACCTAATCCACCAGAATAACCAAGCAACCAATTAAAAATATAACCAGATGGATCTTCAATTAATTTCCAGGGCTGAATTAAAATGCCAATAATGCCAGTAATTAGCCCACCAGCTTTAAATGATATCCATTTTGGAAAAGCATTAGCAAAATCATTTGCTGGCGAGACAACATTGGCAGCAATATTTACTGATAATGTTGCTATGGCAACGGTAAGCATAGACAATGCCACCAAATATGGTTCTTTAAAATGAGCAATTAATTTTATGGGGTCCCAAAGCTCAGACATTTTTGCTTCTGGATAAATTACAATAGCTGCCGATGTAATTAATACACTTAAAGCGGCAAACATTGTCATAGCTGTCGGCAATGCAATCACCTGTCCTATAGTTTGTTCTTTTTGGCTGCGTCCAAAACGAGTAAAATCAGGCATATTTAGTGAAAGTGTTGCCCAAAAACCAATCATGGCTGTAAGAGATGGTATGAAAACAGCAATAAATTCAGAAAATGTATTAAATTTTCCTTTTTCTGAAATTAAATAGCCAAATCCATTTGCATTTGATACTGCCCATGCTGCTAAAGCAAAAGTCATAAGCAATACAAAAGGTGCTGCTAGCCCTTCGACGTGCTTGAGTAAATTCATGCCTTTGAAAATAATTAGGATATTAAGAGACCAGAAAATAAAAAACGAAATCCATTCGCCTGCTGCATGTCCGTTTATTGGTCCGCCAAATAATTGTGTCCAATTAGGATAAATAGTTTGGAAAAAAGTATTTAATGCTTGTCCACCAATCCAAGCTTGTATACCAAACCAGCCACAAGCAACTGCTGCTCTCATCAAAGCAGGCAAGTTAGAACCAATCACACCATAACTGGCTCTGGCAAACACAGGAAAAGGAATGCCATATTTAGTACCTGGATGTGAATTCAATAATATAGGAATAAGAACAATTACATTTCCAAGCAATATTGTAAACAGTGCTTGCCACCAATTCATGCCAGAGGCAATTAGTCCGGAAGATAACATATATGTAGGTATGCATGCTGACATCCCAAGCCAAAGAGCAGCAAAATTGTAAGTAGTCCAATTGCGTTTTGTAATAGGAACAGGAGCTAAATCTTCATTGTATAAATTGCCATTTTCTATTAAAGAATAATCAGCTAATTCAACTCGTCCATCATTATGTTGAAGACATTGACTGTTATCTATAGAAAGGATTGAACTATAAGAGGTTTCTTTATTCATTGAATATCCAAAATTGCAATATATATGATCTTGGCAGCAATGAGAAACAAAATATTTTTCTAAGTGTTATCTCACAAAGTAATTGCTTGCTAGATTATTTTGTTGATTTTATAGCTAATTGATAGGTGTATGCAATCCTAGTGTATGGGAAATATATATCTTTTGTTGTAAATCTATTAGGGCTCTATAGATCCAGCGCTTGTTAATGAAATTTTTTTGCTAAGTTGGATATGCCAAGCCAATCTAAATAATGCCAAGTATTTATTTCTTAAATGTGTAATGGGGTAGTTCCATATTTATTTTGCTGAGCTATACTAATTGCATAAACGGTGAGTACTTACAAAAAAACAAATAAGTTAAG
>JAGVLS010000016.1 GCA_020054205.1 Candidatus Obscuribacterales bacterium
TACAATCGGACCACAAGGAACGGACGCTACTGCTATCGTTGGTGTAAATACTGCCGGTACAGTCCGCGTTAATAACTTAGCTAACTTAGAAGCATTACTTAACATCATCGCCAATGGTATGGAGATCTTAGGCATTGCCTGGGGTGGACCAACCATGATCATGGGCTTCATGCACATGGCTGCAGGAACTCAAGATGCTATGAAAAGAGTACTTTGGGGTGGAGCTGGTGTAACTGGTGGTTTAGCTACCCCAGGCTGCATCAACTGGCTCGTTGCTTCTGCTCGTGACGCTAACTTATTTAGCTAAGCAAAAGTTTTCCCCCGCCAACGCCAACCAGGGACCTCCCGAAAGGGGGGTTTTTGGTATGTATATTGTAGAATTTTCTGTAACTTATCTTTTGAGGTATAACTTATTAAACTGTCTAAAGACCAACTAACTAAATACAAAGATCAACTTGGGCTTCCTGGTATGAGTGAAAAAGCCCAGCTACGTCTTTTAAATTCGCAAGTAATTATTTTAGGGCTAGGAACACTTGGCAAAATTTGTGCTCAACATTTAGCTTTATTTGGCATTGGTAAATTAGTTCTTGTGGATTCAGATATTGCTTCAGTAAAAACCATTAAAAAAGAATTGGAAGCTTTAAATGACGATATACAAATAATAGCTAAAACTATAAATTTTGATGCTCATAATGGTGAAGAGCTAATAAAAGGCTCACATGTTGTTATCGATTGCTTAAATGACTGGCAACAAAAAGCATTAGCCTCAGATATTTGTATGCATATAAATATTCCTCTTATCCATGCTGGTATTGATCAATTTAAATTTCATGTATTTACCATGATCCCTAAAAAATCTGCTTGTCTTAGATGTGTATTTGGCAGTATGGGTCTTGAAGATTTAGCACATAAGAAACAAAATACATCCGTATTTAGACCAGTATTAGTTATGGCTGGTTCTTATCAAGCAAGTGAGGCTATTAAACTAATAGCTAAAATTGGTACTACCCCTGGCAATCATTTAATTTCATATGATTCTTTACGTCATGAAGTAGATGAATCCATACAGCTTGGACCTCAAGCTGACTGTCCAGATTGTAGATAATTATTTACTGGTGACAAGCATTATGGCAAAACCATCATAGCCTTTATTGCCTACTGTTTGCATTATTGTGGCATTTACACGCGTTTCTTTTGCCAACACTTCATTGAATGCACGCGTACCAATAACACTTTGGTCGTCACTATTTTCATTGAGCACTTCCCCATCACGGACAACATTATCAACTATGATTACAGTGCCCGGTGAGCTCAATTTTAATGCCCAAGAAAAATAGCTAACATTGTTTATCTTATCGGCATCAATAAAAATAAAATCAAATGGACCACGTCCTTCATCATATAGCTCAGGTAAAATATCTAAAGCTTTTCCGACATAAATATCTACTTTGTCTGTAAATTTTGCTAGTTCTATATTAGAGCGAGCAACCAATGCGTGTTTTAAATCTGCTTCAATAGTAATTAAATGACCATTGCCGGGTAAAGCACGGGCAAGCCAAATAGTGCTATATCCTCCCAATGTTCCTATTTCAAGAATATTGCTTGCTTTTGTTATTTGTACCATTAGCTGCAAAAACTTCCCTTGATTAGGCGAAATATTTATTTGCGGCAAACCAGCTTCAAGGCTAGAATTTAGTGTTGCAGCAAGTATTGGATCAGCCGGTATTAGCAAATTACTAATATATTCATCTACAGCTATCCACTGCTCAAGACCCATTATTGCCTCCTCTTGTAAATTATCCAATTTCAGTATCGCTAATAGATATAAAATTCACACAAGCCTTATAGCTATTTTATATAGAAATATGCCTAATGCCTATCTAATGAATTTATTGGAGATAATCAGCTTTATAATAAGGTGTCCGAGGAATAATAACTCTAAATAAAGATAGGACAACAAAGGATAGCTTTTATGCAGACCCAAAATACCAATGCATATTTAAGTCAGAGCCAAGACAACTTCATGGACACACCATTAAGTAAATTGGTATTTGTTGCTTTTGATACAGAAACGACTGGACTAAATCCAGAAACAGATAAATTAGTTGAAATTGCTGCTATCAAATTTTTGCTCAATGGCAAAATTATATCTACTTATACAAAACTGATTAATCCCCAAATAGCAATTCCTGAAAAAGCTAGTTCTGTCCATGGCATTACTGATGATATGGTAATAAACGAAAAGCCTATTGATGATGTATTACCTGATTTTATTTCTTGGCTAAATGAAAAAAACGATTGGCTTGATACTAACGCTAGTCCCGTTATTCTTGCTCACAATGCACCATTTGATTTAAGTTTTTTACGCACAGCAATTAACACTTTGAATTTAGTAAATATAGAGAATCATGTGATTTGCACTTTGCGCTTATCTTATAAACTAGTCAACGATTCTCCTAATCACCAATTAAGAACATTGACTGAATATTTTGGCATTCAATCATCTTCTTACCATCGCGCTTTAGCTGATAGTCATCATGTCGTTGGTTTATTTACCAAACTTGTTGAAAAATTACCGACAGACTCAACATTAGCTCATATTGCAAAACTTTGTGGACTTTTAAACGCTTCCGGTGCTACCGATGAAACAAGCTACAAGAAAGCCAATTTGCCTCGAGAGTGTACACAAATTCAAGAAGCAATAGATGCAAAAGCTAAATTGAGATTGCATTACACTAGTAGTAAATCTACTATCAATAAAAACACCGAACGCATAGTTACACCTCTTTCAATTCTCAATTCGCGTGGTAATTATTATTTAAGCGCCTATTGCCATTTAGCTGGTGAAGATCGCACATTTAGGATAGATAGAATTATAAAGTTGGAAATTATGAGCAACAATGGCTAAATTCAAATGTTTATTTGTTGTGGCAATATGTGCTGTTTCTGCAATTAACATGGTTAATTATGGAAATGCTCACCCCTTGTCCAAATTATCCAGCAAGCACTCTGACCTAGTTGTATTGGTGAAAGAACCAAAAGAGACAAAAGAGGCAAAAAATTCCAAGATTTCAAAAGACCCTGCACCAAAAGTAAATAAAGTTGTCATCGATACCACTTATTGCAAGAAAGAACCTAGTGAGAAAAACACGCCTAAAATAAACAAGCCCATAATAGATAGTGAAGAAACAAAAGCACTAACTGGCGAACAAGCTAAAAAAGTAGCAAGACATATAAAGCAAGCTGATTACTTTTTTTCCGCTAATGACTTTACTAATGCATTGATTGAATTTGGCGCTGTTGTAAAAATCGACCCAGATAATATAAAAGCTCATTACATGCTCGGCAAAATTTTAATAGCTATGTCAGACTACGAAGAAGCATTAAAAGAATTTGATCACTTAGTGTCTTTGCGACCAAGCAGTTCCGATTTTCACTACATGCGCGGTGAAGCCTTAAGACTTTTAGGCAGAATCTCTCAAGCTATCCCTGAATATAAACTGGCAATAAAGTCCAATAATCGCAACGCCTTAGCTCATGCCTATCTAGGTGAGTGTTATCGTACAAAAAAATGGTATAGAAAAGCTATTAATGAGTGCAAAAAAGCAGTCAGACTAGATCCAGAACAAGCAACAGTTTATTTGCTTTTAGCCCAAAGTTATGTGTCAACAAAAGAACCAAATTTAGCAATTGCCCAATATAAAAAAGCAATTGAATTAAGTCCAAAAGATCCTTTTGTACGCACTCGTTATGCTAGAGCTCTGGCTGACATGGATAAGTGGCAAGAGGCAAAGTCTGAATTTAAACATGCCGTCCAATTGGATCCTAAAGATGCACAAGCACACATGGGGCTTGCCTGGACTTTAGGTAATATTGGTGATTTAAATTCAGCAATTGAAGAAGCTAGAAAAGCATTAAGCTTGGCACCAAATAATGCCGATGTACATTCAACAATAGCTTGGGCTTATGAAAAGAAAGGCAATCCACAAGCCGCTGTTACACATTATCGTTTAGCATTGCAATTAGATCCACACAATCCAGAATTACATCGTGCGCTTGGAACAGCCCTCAGTAACGCCGGTGATATTGATGGCGCTATTGCCGAGCTATTAACTACAAGCAAACTATTGCCTAATGATTATCAGGTGCAGCTTTTGCTTAATTCGTTAGTTAGAACTCGCAATCAAAAATAATTCGAATTGCAAGAATTTAGCTATATGATATTTCTTGAATAGCTGGTACTAGTTTAGCTTGTTGCTTAGCTGTCAATCTTTTCCGTATGCTCATTGCTTGCTCAAACAATTGTTTGCTCAAATCAACATCACCCTTTTCTTTGTAGACAATCACTAAGCCAAAAATTGTATTTAGCAAATTCATTTCTTCTTCAGCTAATTTTTTTCTACACAAAATACCAACTTCGCTAAAGAATCTAGTTTTTTTCAATTGTTTATCCCACAATGCCAAAGCTTTTAAATATAGATCTTCTGCTTGTGCCAGCTTTCCTTCTTGTCGATAAATATGAGCCAGCCCTAAGAAATTTATCGCCAAATCTTTATGCGCCTTACCAAGTTGTTGTTGTCTGATGCTTAAGGCTTGTTCATGAATTCTGGCAGCTTTGTACATTTGACGTCTTTGATAATGTATATCAGCTAATTTATCTAATTGGTGGGCCAAGCTTAAATAGCTCAGACTGCCAATTCTATATAACAAAGCAAAATATAATTGCCAAATAAAATCATTTGTTAGCATATAAAGTTCTTTGCTAACTTTTAAAATTTGACTAGCATCAATTTGCCTTTCTTGAACTCTTTCCTGAACAACAGGGTTTTTATTTGCAACAATATTATTGGTAGAAGTATCATCATTGGTTTCATTACCCAATTCTAAGTTGCTTTTCACTAAAACTTGTTCAACTGTATTTTTTTTGCTGTTTTGCTGCCAAACAGGCACTGTTTCAGCCAATAAATCAGTGGGCTGGGCTTCTTGTTTTAGATTGTAACTTTCTAAATAAGTGCCGTTTATAAAATAATCTATTTTAGAACCATCAAGCTTGATGCATCTAGTTACATCTTTTTTTGTGATACGCAAAGTACCGTCATTATCAACTGTAATTTTGCCTTGAATTTCATAGGCATTACAGCTATCTTGAGCAGACCATATTGATTTATCAAGCTTGCTCCAAGCTAATCGAGCATACACAAAAGCATAGAGTTCGCTACTTGCATCAAAACGAAATTGAGCCCAATTACCATTGCCATAACGAGCACGAATTACTTGCCCTCTATGATTACGCTCTACTACAGAACCATCAGCATTTACAGTTACGCGATTAGCCACATAATCATAATGAGCTTTTGGCTCGTGCTCTGGGTTAATAGGTGTTTGTTCAAAAGGATATAATGTCAAAGCAAAATTAGCTGTTTTTGAATTGGACAGCACACCAAGGTTATTTTTTGCTTTTGATTCTTCTTTATTTTCCATGCAAATAATTAGCTTTCGAAAAGAAAATCCTCTAAAGCAACGAGATGTGATTCCCTCTCAATCAAAACTACCTATTATCAGGATTGATTTCAAGAGATTTTCTTTGATTGTTTACGTAAATTACTTGCTTATCGAAAAAAATTGCATTTTTGCTGTGCCTAGCTAGTTTCTCAAATTATTAAAGTTATTGAATATGTAAATAGCAGCCTGATTTAAGGAATTTTCTTACTGCCTGGTTTTATGCATGGAATTCCTTCTTGGCACAAAGGGCAATTCTCAGGCTCATAAGTGGAAAATGCCAATTTTACTAACGAAAAGAATGGTATACCAAATGAGACATTGCCACCGCTGCGATCGATGACAGTACAGGCTGCAACTGGTGTACCACCTAAAGAATGGACAAGATCAATAATTTGTTTGACAGAGCCTCCCGTAGTTGTTACATCTTCCACTACAAGTACTTTTTCACCATTAGCTATTTCCATGCCTCTTCTAAGCTCGAAATATCCATTTGGTCGCTCTGCAAACAATCCGCGTATTGGTTTATCTGCTAATTTATGATCCAAAGCTTGAGCCATCATAACTTCAAAGTGAATAGCACCCATAGCCGGTCCGATTACTACATTTGGCTGAATGTTAGCATCAAGAACTTGATCTATTAATAACTGTGCTAAAAATAAACCATATCTTGGATATTGCAATAGTTTTTGTGCCTGCACATATTTATCACTGTGTGCACCACTAGTTAACAAAAAATGCCCGCTCAAAACCGCACCTACTTCATTGAGAAGATTGTCTGCTTTGCTCACGCTTGATGACATTTTTACCTCTTGATGTATTTATTCCCTGAAAATATATTCTTTGCAAAGTATACTCTTTGCGATAATAATTATCATCAAATCAATAATTGAGATTTACCTATGAACAAAACAATAATAGGCGTAATGGGACCGGGTAGTGGAGCTACTGCAAAAGACAAGAGCTTGGCATATGAATTAGGCAGCCTTATTGCTCGTAAAGGCTGGATATTGCTTAGCGGTGGCAGAAGTGAAGGTGTAATGGAAGCAGTAAATGAAGGTGCAAAATCCGCTTCCGGCATCACTATTGGTATTTTGCCTGGAAATAGTAAAGAGGATGCCTCTCCATTTGTTGATATTGCTATTGTTACTGACATGGGAAGCGCCCGCAATAACATAAACGTGCTGTCCTCTGATATTGTTATTGCCTGTGGCACAGGAGTTGGCACCGCCTCTGAAATAGCTTTGGCTCTTAAGGCTGGAAAGAATGTGATTTTGTTAAGCGAAAATATGGAAAGTAAGAAATTTTTTGAAAGCATTGCTAAAGATCATGTTTTCATAGCATCAGATCCTAAACAAGCAATTGAAATAGCAACAAAACTTTTGAATAAATAAAATGAAATTGCCCAATATAAAACCATTGATTGGTCTTAATACTGATATTGAAGCTGGTCCACCAAAAGTAGCCAGCGTTCATGCACTATATTTTGAAGCAATAGAAAAAACAGGAGGCATTCCTGTTCTTATTCCTCCCATGTCAACAGAAAGTGCTAATCAGCTATTGGAAAAACTTGATGGCATCATGCTCATTGGTGGTCCTGATTATTTACCAGAGCATTATGGAGAGATAAGATCAGAAAAAATTCGACCAGCACATCAAGATCGGCAAGATTTTGATATACGCTTGATTCAATATATATTGAAAAAACAAGACTTACCACTGCTGGCAATATGTGCGGGTTTCCAACTTTTAAATATAGCCATGGGTGGTACTCTAATACAAGATATAAAAACAGCAAAGCCTGAATCTGAAATTGAACATGCAAGCCCTGATGGTTGGCACAAAGGCTTTGCTAGCCATGGAATTAAAATAGAAAGAAACACTTTAGTGTTTGATATATATAATACGCAAGAAATATCTGTGATTACATCACATCATCAAGCAATAAAAAAATTAGGCAATAATTTGAAAGCCACTGCTTATTCCGATGATGGTCTAATTGAAGCTATCGAATTAGATAGTAGAGCTTTTACTCTCGGTGTACAGTGGCATCCGGAGCGTGATTTCGACAATAACCAAGTATTATTCCAAGAGTTTATTCAAAAGGCAAAAAGAGGTAAGTAAAAGATATGCCGCAAAATGTTCTTATAACCGGTGGAGCAGGCTTTATTGGCAGCCATCTCACAGATAAATTACTTTCACAAAACAATGAAATAGTAATTTTAGATAGCTTCAATAATTTCTACGAACCTGAAGCTAAAAGACAGAACATACAAAATTATTTAAAGTCACCTAATTATTCTCTTATTGAAGGTGATCTAAGAGATGATCAAACATTGAACAAATGTTTTGCTAAAGGTCCATTTGATGTTGTAGTGCATCTAGCAGCCATGGCTGGCGTTAGACCATCCTTAGAACAACCATCTTTGTATATGGATATCAATGTAGTTGGCACACAGAAATTAATTGACCATATACTAATGGAAAAGCATCCACCAAGATTGGTTTTTGGTTCGTCAAGCTCAGTATATGGCACCAGATCAGGCGAAAGTTTTAAAGAAACAGATCGCATAGATCAACCATTATCTCCCTATGCAGCTTCTAAAGCAGCCGGTGAATTAATTTGTTATTCAGCTCATCATACAAAAAAGCTGCAAACAGTTTGTCTTCGCTTTTTTACAGTATTTGGTCCAAGACAAAGACCTGATTTAGCCATTCATAAATTTTGCAAATTAATTGATCAAGGAAAAACTATTGAAGTATATGGTGATGGCACAAGTAAGCGTGACTATACTTTTGTCAAAGACATAGTCAGTGGCATTGAAAGCGCCATGACTTTTGATTTTTCTGGCTTTGAAATTATCAATCTTGGGCGTGGCGAACCAGTCATTTTAATGGACATGATTAAATGTCTAGAAAAAGAATTAGGTAAAAAAGCAAATCTTATTCATAAAGAAAAACAAATTGGCGATATGCCATATACTTATGCCAATATTGAAAAAGCTGAAAATATGCTTAGCTATAAACCTCAAACACCTTTTTCAGAAGGCATTAAAGAATTTGTTGTCTGGTACAAGAAAAACCCTGTATTACTTGGTTGAATGTCCAGAACTGATACCAGGCAAAAGAATTGATCCACTATGCGGTATGTATACAATTTGTGCATTGGGATTTAGCTTTCGCACAGCTTCAAGTTTTATATAATCAGGACTGCTGCCTAAAGCTTTATTAGTAGCTGTAATTTTATATGCTTCCGCATCTGCTTGTGTACGGGTAATTTCAGCTTCTACTTTCGCTTTTTGCCATTCATTGCGTTTTGCTTCCGCTTGCTGCAAAGCTACTTGTTTCATTTCTACCGCTGCTTGATATTCTTGAGAAAATTTCAAATTAGTCAAAGAAATAAGTTCCATCACAATATGTCTTTCACCAAGTTTTTTCTCAACATATTGCCTTATCGATTGACTAACGTTTTCTCTATTAGCTAATAGCTGATCAACTGGATGTTTAGCAATTTCTGCCTTTAGCGCTTCACGCACAACTGGGGCGACAATTTTATCCGGATAGCTAACACCAACTTCTGAATAGAGTAGTCCCAATTCAGTTGGTTCTGGATGATAATTTACAGTGACATTTGTGTGCACTACTTGTTGGTCAGAACTAACTGCCTCTTCTCCTTCAAACACCATACTTTGTGTGCGTACATCGAGAGGAAAAACTTTTTGTAAAAAGGGGACAATGATATGAAAGCCTGGTGTCAATACTTCTTTTTGAACACCGTTCATTTGATTGAATACAACTCCAGCATGCCCAGGTGGAATGACAATTGCTAAAGAAGTAAAAATCCAAAGCGATCCAAAAACCAAAAATGCTACCGCACCACCAACTCGTGCCACCGTTTTTTTACCAACGGCAATTGTTACCAAACCGGCAACAGCAAGAATAAAAATAATAAATTCCATTTATCAATTCCCTTTTAATCTTTTTTTTCTACCTTTTTAATATCGATACCAGATTTTTCCATGATCTCGATAGCAAAATCAGTTGTATTTCTTAAATTTACTAATTCTTGTTTGAGAGCAATCAATTCTTGTTCAAGTGCTGCTACACGCCCTCTCAATACAAATTCTGCCTCTGAATCTAAAGACTTGTACTTATACTTCATCCGTTCTGCATAAGCTTCTGCAAGCGGTCGACCACCAGCAGCTATACCCACAACTATTACAACACCAAGAATAACAATAAAAGCTATTTCAAAAGCAATCACTTTATTATTCGCTCCTTCGTCATCGGTTTTTTCAGCTTCTTTTCTCTGATGTGAAATAGTTTATTACCATTTCATTCTTGTCATCTTTAGTAGAAGATTAGAATTTAATTGATTGTTTATCGTTGCAGTTTCAGCACAAAACTTGACACCTTTAACTCTATTAGATAATAATCAAGTGAGAGAGTCGGCACGGTAGCTCAGTTGGTAAGAGCGGGCGACTCATAACCGCCAGGTCGGCAGTTCGATCCTGCCCCGTGCCAATTTTAATCCTTTTATAAATTTCTTCTAGATATTATCTTCTGGCTCACTATTTGCTTCTTGAATAGTTTGTCCTTTGCGAAAAGCTTGCATAATCTTTTTATTCTTTTCTGGCATAACTTTTTGCAAAAACAGATTAGCTTCTTCTAGCCAGGCAAGTTTTTGTTCAGGAGGAATGGCTTTCCACCAGGCAAGCTTTTCTCGCGAAAAACTATAATAGAATCCTTCCGATTGCCTTTTCATTGTCCTTCCATTTTTTTTAATTCTTGAAGCGCTTCAACATCAGCTATGTCCTGTCGGCGCTTTACTTGAGCTTTCATGGCTAGTAAATCATCAATACTAACTAATGATATATCTATTTCTCCGACTTTAAGCAATTTAGCTCTTTCAATAATTCCACAATCATCAGAACCACTTAACAACAAATCAATTTCTTGCGCTGGATTTGCTTCACTCCAGAATGTAAATGCATGCAAGTTTTTTTCTTTTACCCAGCTATCTCTAACATTTTTTTTGAGAAGCTCTTCAGCTCTTACAGGCAATCGAGGACGAAAGCCAAGTTCATCCATAACATGCAAAAAACTTTTTAGATTTTCTGGTTCTAGATCCACCACCAAATCAATATCCGCTGTCATTCGTGGCACACCATATAAATTAACAGCTAAGCCTCCAACCACAGCATATTTAACGCTGCGATTTGCTAGGGCAATGAATACTCTTTGATAAAACAATTTTACCCTTATTTTATTCTGGACTATTTTCAGTGCCTACGTCTTCTTGTATTTCATTTGCAAGTTGTTTGATGTATTCAACTACTCGATCAAATTCTTGATCATCTTCAATGACTCGAAAAACAGCTTGATCATTTTCTTGCACAAGTTGCATTATCACTGGCGAATCATCCGCTTTTTCTTCACTGCCTACTTCGCTCATATTTTGTAATAACGCATATTCTTTATTTTCATGTTCAAAAACACAAAGTATTTTGCAAGTATATGTTTGTCCGTCTTGACCATCTAATGTGATGGTTTGTTCTTCTAAATAATCTTGTTGTTTGCTCATACTTTTCCTTTGTTGGGCTCAAAAATTATCAATTAACACATGGTTGTCAATACGGTTGATTATAAACCAAATATCACTAATTTATTAGAGTAAATTCAAACGAAAAGTATCATAAACTACCCGAGCCTTTTATTACAGCAATTAGGCAAAAACTGGTAAAATGCTGGCTGGTAATTGATACAGCTCAATAAAGCCAACAGGTTTCGTACCTGGCAGGTAATATCTATTCTTAGTTATGGGGGTTCATTTCGGTACAAATGACTACGACTTCTGAAAGTAAAACAAATTTAGGCAATGCTGCCGGTCGCGTGGTTCAGGTTATAGGACCAGTGATCGATATTGAATTTCCAAGCGGGCATTTACCAGAGATTTATCACGCGCTAGAAGTAACCGACAAGAATCCAAGCGGTGACGCGATAAAAGTAGTTTGTGAAGTACAACAAATGTTAGGTGATAATCGTGTTCGCACCGTTGCCATGAGCTCTACCGATGGACTAACTCGCGGTATGAAAGTGGTTGATACAAAATCACCTATTACTGTGCCTGTTGGTGAACCAACATTAGGACGCATTATCAATGTATTAGGTGAAGTTGTTGATGAAGGATCTCCACTCACCGCATCTGAGCGTTGGCCCATACATCGCCCATGTCCAGAATATACACAACTCACTACTGACACCGTTATTTTTGAAACTGGCATAAAAGTAGTAGATCTTTTAGCACCTTATATAAAAGGTGGAAAAGTTGGACTCTTTGGTGGTGCTGGCGTAGGCAAAACAGTTATTATCATGGAATTAATCAATAATATCGCCGTACAGCACGGTGGCTATTCCGTATTTGGTGGAGTGGGAGAGCGCACACGTGAAGGTAATGACTTATGGCATGAAATGAAAGATGCTAAAGTCGGTGATAAAACTGTATTAGATAAAGTTGCTCTTGTATATGGTCAGATGAATGAGCCACCAGGTGCTCGTATGCGCGTAGGACTATCTGCTCTTACAGTTGCTGAATATTTCCGTGATGTAAATCATCAAGACGTATTGCTTTTCGTTGATAATATTTTCCGTTTTGTTCAAGCTGGTTCGGAAGTATCAGCTCTGCTTGGTCGTATGCCTTCAGCGGTTGGTTATCAACCAACGCTGGCTAACGAAATGGGAGAATTGCAAGAACGTATTACCTCCACCAAAAATGGTTCTATTACATCTGTACAAGCTGTATACGTACCAGCTGACGACTTAACTGACCCAGCTCCAGCAACAACATTCGGACACTTAGATGCAACTACAGTATTGAGCCGTCAAATTGCTGAATTAGGTATTTATCCAGCCGTGGATCCACTAGCTAGTACAAGTACTGCCTTGAAGCCAGAAATTGTTGGACAAGAGCACTACGATGTGGCACGTGGCGTACAACAAACTCTGCAAAAATATAAAGATTTGCAAGACATCATTGCCATCTTAGGTATGGATGAATTATCTGCTGAGGATAAAATTGCCGTTACTCGTGCTCGTAGAATTCAACGTTTCTTGAGCCAACCATTCTTCGTTGCTTCTCAATTTACTGGACGTGACGGTAAATATGTAAGCTTGAAAGATACAGTATCTGGATTCAAACAAATCTTGAATGGTGAATTAGACGAGTTGCCAGAACAAGCATTTTATATGGTTGGTAGCATTGAAGAAGCAAAAGAACAAGCTAAAAAATTGGCTGATGCCTAGTCATGACAACAAGCAGTAGTAAATCCAGTACAAAAAAAACAAGCAATAGGCGTGTATATATTTTTGGCAGGCTCGAAAATGAAGTTGCTCTGCCAGCTGTAGCACGCCTGCTAAAGCTGAATGATCGTGATGGTCAAAAACCAATTGATTTGATTATCAATTCATCGGGCGGCAATGGTTATAATGCTGACGCTATTATTGCTACAATTCATCAAATATCTGCACCAGTTAATACTATTTGTTATGGACATGCATTATCTGGTGCCTGCGAAATATTAGCATCTGGTACTGGCAGTCGAAAAGCATACGAATTTGCAACATTGATGTTTCATCAAACATTATGGGAGGCAGATGGTGATATCACCAATTTAGAAATTCAAGCTAAACAAGGCAAAAAATTCCGCGAAGCACAAATTGAACTTTTATCTCGCTGTACCGGTCAAGAGAAAGCAAAAATCAGACAAGACATCGAACGCGATCATTATATGTCAGCTAACGAAGCACTATCCTATGGCATTATTGATGCAATTATTCCTCATCGGGGTGGTAGCAGTGGACGTAACGGTAAAAAAAACAACGAGAAAGATAATAAATCAGTAAAACTAAAATCTAGTTTGGGCACTCCCAGACACAGAAAACCAAAGCGCAAGTAAACTAAACAATAAGGATTTAGGCAATGGCTCAAGAATTAAATCTTAAAATCATCACTCCAGAACGTGTTGTATTAGATCAAAAAGCTGAAAGTGTCACCGTCACCGCTATCGATGGCGAAATGAGCGTATTGCCAGACCACGAGCCAATAATAACTGCTTTGGCTATTGACGTTGTACGCTGGAAAGTTAAAGGCGAAGAAGAAATGGCTGCCATTATGGGCGGTGTCATGGAAGTTAAACAAAACGAAGTAACTATCTTAAGCGATACTGCTGAATTAGATACAGAAATAGATGTTGCTCGTGCTCATCAAGCTAGAGAAAGAGCTGAAGCAGAAAAAATTCAAAAGACTGACAAACTTGATGTTTATATTTCAGAGATGGCAATATCACGCGCTATTGCTCGTGTGAAAGCCGTTGAATTACGTCAACGTCGCAAAGGCAGACATTTGAATTAACTATATATTTAATTCAATACTACGTAATCTTACTGATTCAAAAATTGTATACGCCTTGTTAAAATCAGCATGCTCTTCTTATGTTCATTAGTGTGATTATAAAACATGCTCAAATCAGCCCAAGATAATGTTTCAGTAATAGAAGCATCCGCCAGTAACAATTATTCTTCCACCTGGTTTAAACAATTATCCATAGACTCGGGAACTGGTCTTTATGACAGTACTTTTAATCTAGCTGTTCTGATTGCTGGATTAGGTTATTTTATCGATACTTTTGACTTTTTTCTTTATAACAGCATGCGCGTAGTCAGCTTGACAGAATTGGGCATGACAGGAGATTTACTTACTAAAACCGGCATTATTATTCTTAATTGTCAGATTTTAGGCGCTCTCATTGGCAGCTTTATATGGGGAATTATGGGCGACAAGCTTGGACGTAAGAAAGCCTTGCTTGGCTCTATTCTCATTTATTCTTTAGGCATGATAGCTAATGCTTTCATACAAGATCCGCTAAGTTATGGGATCACACGTTTTATTATAGGATTTGGTGTTGCTGGTGAAATAGGGTTAGGGGCTACTCTAATAGCAGAAAGTGTTCCCACCTCTAAACGCACTTATTCTTTGATGCTTTTTACCGTGCTAGGAGTATTAGGTGTTACTGCTGCCGGATTAAGTATTGAGTTTACTTCTTGGAGAATTAGTTGTCTTGTCGGCGGTATTGTCGGATTGTTGCTATTGACACTAAGAAGCTTTCTTTTTGAACCAAAGTTATTTATAGAGAGCAGAAAAAGCAGCAATTTAAACAAGAAGCATGGTTCTTTAAAGGAATTACTCAGCAAATATAATAATCTAAAAAAATATTTGTTGTGCTTTCCCTTACTAGGCACCAATTTCTTTATTACCGGCGTATTGCTGACCTTATCGCCAGAGATTGCTAAAGCTACTGGTGTACATGAAATTGTTAAAGCCAATATTGCTCTGGCAATTTATTTCTGTGCTGCCGTAATAGGCGACTGGCTTGGAGCTTATTTAAGCGATAAATTTAAAAGCCGAAAACTTGTGGTCATATTATTTATGCTGGGTAATATGAGTTTAGCATTTTTATTCTTACAAAAATTCCACCTGGATACAAACACCTTCTATATACTATGCGCGGCTTTTGGTGTATTCAATCTTTGGGCAATTACAGGAAATTGTTATTGAACAATTTCCTACGGAATTGAGAGCAACAGCTGCCACGTCCAATTTTAACTGCTCTCGTGCATCCGTAATTCTGATGAATATGGCGTTCTTATTACTTAAGCCTATCGGAGTGACAAATGGACTTTTAATTATCGGTACTGCCATTTTTATTTTAGGATTCTTTTGTATCTGGCAATTACCAGAAACTTATGGTCGCTCGTTGGTCAATAAATAAATCAAAGCAAGTATTGATTTAACACTTGTCTCTGGATTTTTGCCACATACTACACTTCCTCGGGGAGCTACATTTTTATTAGCTTTATTGGTTGGCATCAAACGCGCAAACATAGTAGTCGAAGCTCCACCATCTAAGTTTATCGCTTTTACACATCCATGTGTTTTCATCTCAACACGCAGTTCTTCCATTGTAATTCCTGATGATTCTGGATCTTGTCCTTTTCCTGCCACGGCAAATAAAATCAAATCACCTTCTTTAGTAATTCCAAAAGCCGTACGTGCTGCTTTTTTATTAGCACCAATAGCATCGACAGGATTGCCTTCTAGATCTTTTCTTACAAAAGCTTCTTCTTCTAAAGTAAGCTTAGGCAAAAGCTGAGGACCAGCTTGCAACGAATGAATCAATTTACAGTTTTTTGCAATTGGATCATTGTGGCAAGTAATATCATAATGTGTTTTCCCTTTATTATCTTGCAAAATACGTATCTCACTGCGATTGAATATTTTTTCTAAATATGGCTGCAATTTAGGATTTTCTATTAAAGCTCTATTTGTTCTTGGATTAGCTATTTCTTTACCATCAATTACTATATAGCTCGCGCTCACACCATCACTTAAATTGAAATAGCCAGCATTAATAGCAGCACTGACATTTTCATTTTGTGCTATAGAAGATGTAGTAGCAATCTTATCTCCTACAATAGGTTTTATCTGCCATTTCTCAGGCTGATCTTTTTTTCTTCCTTTGCGATCAACAACTATCAAATGTCGGTGAGTACCATCATGAGGATTATACTTATAATACGAAGCACCTCTGCCTGGCCAAATAACTTGCTCAGGAATTACGCCTACCATATCATTATGCTCAGTATCAGCAATAGCTACCACTACCTGACTTAAACAAGCAGCTGTCAATATACTTAATACAATTTTCTCGAACACAAATTTCCTCATTGATAATACAAGCCTAAAACTGATTTCACCCGCGCTTCTGGATGTTTACCACAAATAACAACTCCTTGGGGAATATTAGCACTATTTTCTGCTGGCATTGGTCTGACAAACATAGTTGTTGATGCATCTCCATCTAGATTTATTGCTTTCACACAACCTTGGCTTTGCATAGCACTACACAATTCATCCAGTGTCAGTCCTGCTGATTCTGGATTTTGTCCTTTGCCTGATGCTACAAATAAAACTAAATTACCTTCTTTAGTAATTCCAAAAGCAGTTCGTGCTGTTTTTTTAAAAGCATTTATAGCATCAACTACATCATTGTCAGAATTTCTTCTGATGAAAGCTTCTTCTTGCAAAGTAAGCTTAGGTAAAAGCTGAGGACCAGCTTGCAATGAATGAATCAATTTATAGTTTTTTGCAATTGGATCGTTGTGCCGTGCAATATCGTAGCAAGTATTTCCATTATCATCCTGCAAAACACGTATCTCACTACGATTGAATATTTTTTCTAGATATGGCTTCAATTTAGAGTTTTTTACTAAAGCTTTATTGGTTCGTGGATTTGCCATTTCTTTACCATCGATAATGACATAACTAGCACTCACACCATCGTTTAAATTAAAATAGCCGCCATTTATAGCTGCACTTGCCTTTTCATTTTGCAATATAACAGATATGGGAGCAATATTTTGAGCAAGAATAGGTTTTATCTGCCATTTCTCAGGTTGATCTTTTTTTCTTCCTTTGCGATCAACAATTATAAAGTGCTGGTAGTTATCATCATAAGGAGTATGTTGAGAATAAGAAGCACCTTTTGCTGGCCAAATATCATAAGCAGGAATTTCTTTAACCATATTATGCTCTGTGTCGGCTCTACCCATTGCCACTTCCGTTAAAAACATGGCCGCAATAAGGCTAAAAAGAATCGGTTTTTTATCAAGTGTCTTGAAAATAATCATTGGATTTATCATAGCATCGGAATGTAAAAAATAAAGAGCCTGCTCGTTTAAGCAGGCTCTTTCATCTAGATGCAATAGTTTTTGCTATTCAGCTACGTTAACCCAAACACTCTTGACGTTGGTATATAGTTCAATTGAGTGTTTACCAAGCTCTCGACCATAACCGCTCATCTTATAGCCACCAAATGGAACTTGTGGATCAAATACGTTAAAGCAATTAATCCAAACAGTTCCAGCCTTGATGTGAGCAGCCAATTTGTGAGCTTTCTTAATATCACGTGTCCATACAGCACCAGAAAGTCCAAATATAACTTTATTAGCTTGCTCAGCTACTTCTTCCATAGAAGAGAATGGCAATACAGAAAGAACTGGTCCAAAAATTTCTTCTTGGGCAATTTTCATATTGTTATTTACGCCGTCAAATATTGTTGGTTTGACGAAATAACCTTTAGCCAAATCACCTTGTGGACGTTCTCCACCACAAACTAATTTAGCACCTTCTTTTTGTCCTGCTTGCACATAACCCATAATTCGTTCCACTTGTTCGCGAGAAACTTGCGGACCAATTTGAGTTTTTTCATCAAGTCCTGGACCTTGGCGCATTTTGCTTACACGATCAGTAAGTTTAGTCATGAATTCATCATGAATGCTTTTCTCTAGAAATAGTCTAGAACCAGCACAACATACTTGTCCTTGATTAAAGAATATACCAGTAATAGCACCTTTTACCGCTGCATCAATATCAGCATCAGCAAATACAATATTTGGTGCTTTACCACCAAGTTCTAGTGACACACGTTTCAAATTACCAGTTGAAGCTTGAACAATTAAACGTCCAGTTTTATCTTCGCCAGTAAATGCTACTTTGTCTACGTCCATGTGCTTAGATAAAGCTTCACCAGCTGCATCTGGTCCAAAACCAGTAACAATATTTACTACACCTGGTGGGAAACCAACTTCACAAATAAGTTCGCCAAGTCTTAACGCTGTAAGAGGTGTTTGTTCTGCTGGTTTTAATACCAATGTATTTCCACAAGCTAAAGCTGGACCTAATTTCCAAGCAGCCATTAAAAGAGGGAAATTCCAAGGAATAATTTGAGCAACAACACCAACTGGTTCACGCAATGTATAAGTAAAGAAATTGCTGTTTACGTTAATGGTTTCACCTTCTAATTTGGTGCACCAACCAGCGTAATAGCGAAATGTTTCAACAGCTTGTGGTAAATCTACCCAGCGTGATTCTTTGATAGGCTTTCCATTATCAAGCGTTTCTAATTGAGCAAATTCATCAGCTCTTTTTTCTAATTCATCAGCTAATTTATATAATAAACGAGCACGTTCAGCAGGAGCCATTTTGCGCCATGGACCCTCCTCATATGCCTTTCTAGCAGCTTTGACTGCTTTGTCAGCATCTTCTTTGCTTCCTTCAGCTACCCTTGCTAATACTTCATCATCAGCTGGGTTGCGAGTTTCAAAGGTTTTTCCACCTTGAGCATCTACCCATTTACCGTCAATCAATAGTTTTTTTGGTGTTTTCAACCAGTCTTTGCACAGTAATTCTCTTTCTTGCACAACAGCCATTTCTTAACCTCCAAATAGGTATTTCACTCACAAAGCTTAATTTACAGAACCAGCTTATACTGCCAGTTTGGCACAGATTAGCATACTTGGATTGTTAAGATATATATATACAACATAAGGTTGATCTAATCTTATTTATATGCTTTATGTAAGACTTAGACTATGCAACCCTTGATTTGGGCTTAGCTGCAATAGGTTAGAAAACTATCGTTCTTGCTGAGACGAGAATATATAATTTGATCTATCATTTATCAAGCTCCATGAAATTATTAGCCTACACGATTAAATCATTTATCCCCATTGCCACTATTTTCCTACTAGTGCTTGGGTTAAACACTCCTTTTGCTTACAGTAAAAGCAAACCTACTTACGCATCCAAAATGCAATTAGCACAATTGCTTTATTTTAATGGCAATGTAGATGGAGCAATTAATGCTTTTCTCTATGCAGCTAGTTTAAACCCTAATGCTTTTGAACCACATTTGAGCCTAGTAAATCTATATGTGCAAAGAGGGGAAGTAGATAAAGCAATTGAACATTGTTATGAAGGAATTAGGATCAAACCTAAGAACAAAGATTTGCACTTAGTCTTAGGAAATTTACTAAGAACACAAGGTAAACTAACCGAAGCTTTAGAAGAAATTCAAAAAGCTAAGGAAGCTGGCGCACCAGAAGCCCTTTGTGAAAATACTATGGGTATGATTCATTTATAAAATGGCAAAATGGACGAAGCATTGCAACACGTAGAAAAAGCAATTGAAATTCAACCTAATTTAGCTGATGCACATTTGATCAAAGGAATTTTGATATACAAAAACGGTCACAAAGAAAAAGCTTTAGAAGAAATGGATTTGGCTATTAAGCATAAGGGGAAAAATCCAGAAGCGCATAACAGCAAAGGCGATATGCTTTTTGCTGCTGGCAAATACGAAGAAGCGCTAGAATCCTATACCAAAGCCACCCACGACGAACCAAATTTTGCTCAAGCTTGGGCAGGCATGGGCAATATTCATGCTCAAAAAAGAGATTTTGAAAAAGCTAAAGAGGCATATCGCAGAGCTAAAGAAATTAATCCATCTGATAAAAATATCCTTTATGGACTAGCCGTCATGTTAGAAAAAATGGGACAACCCCAAGAAGCTATACAAGAATATCAAGCTGGTGCGCTGCTAGAAACAGATCCAATGATGCAAGCTAAAATTCGCATGCATATACAACAACTTATGCAAACAGGCTTTAATATTACACCTCTAAATTTAGGTGATACCGGTAACACTCATACAAATGATAATAATGGTGGTTTGATTTATGGCAATAATTTGCACGGAACATTGAGTAAGCCATTTGCTGATGAGCTTAAGATTAAATCTGTAAATAAAAAATCAGTGCAACAGTAAATACAACAAAATCTGGCTTGGTTTTAACATAAACCTAACTCCAATCGGGCACAATTGATTTTATACCTTACCATTGGAGAGATTATGCAAATACTTGGCTATATCATAATTGCTGTTGGTATATTTTTATGGTGTGGAAATATGTTTCACTTTTTTCCCACTTTTCCACTTGCTGGTTTTGCCACCATACTTATTGGTGGTTTCGTTTCTAAATTAGGTTCAAAAGAAAAATCAGCTGAATCAGAAGAAACTATGAAATAATTGATTCTCTAGCAAATTATTTTTGGAAGGATGTATAAATGAAAAAACTGTTTTTAGCAGTTGCACTTACTCTTAGTGCAAATTCTATTGTTATGGCACAAGATGCTCAAACAACTGAAAGCCAAACACAATCACAAACACAACCATTACAAGGTGGTGTACAAATAATTGAATTAAGTCTTGAAAGATTACGTGAAATTGGCGTTGATATTAAACATATGCTCAAAGCAGCTAGTAGTTTATATGATGAAGTAACTATTCAACCAGTAACTATTATCACCGAGCCAGAAGTAGTTGGTTTTGGCACTGTCATCAATATTCCAATTGGTACTATGCCCACTGGTCCTGTACAACCACCTAAAAAAGAACGGCTAGATTTAGCAATGAATCACTTAAATCCAATTATCAAGCTAATGAAAAGTGATGTAGATGATTTTATGTCAGGCAAGCGCAAACTTGATTTAAATGATGAAACAAGACAAGAATTACAACCAATATTCAAAGCTTGGGTAGATGATGTCAACGCCTTAAATGGTGAGCTCAATAATTTACAGTCTTTGACCAACTCACCACCTTTTGATAATAGTGCTATTGCTCAAGCTACTCAATCACTTCAAGAAAGTGCTAAAAAGCTTGAACAAGCAAGACGAGTAATTTATAAGAAATTACAAAAAGAAGCAAAACAAGAAAAGAAAAATAAGTCATAGGATAGGGTCGTTAGATAGAGTAGATATAACAATCAAATTATGCATAATTACGAAATTACTTATACAAAAGCTGATTTGATTGATTTATATAAATTTCGTGATACGCGCTATCCATTGAATAAATGGATGCCTTGCTTAGTAGCTCTTATCGTTACTTATTTTGGTATGACTGCTGCCAAATCAGCTAATTTTTTCTTTATTGCAGCACTTTTTGCTGTCCCATATATACTTATGCAATTATTTCTTGTTTATTCTCCATCTATATTAGGACCAAAGTTTTTTCGCAATTTACTAGATGAAAAATTAAATATATCACTTACCAATAAAGGCATGTATTTAAAGTCTGATTCTTTTGATGCAGAGCTTTCTTGGCAACATTTTGGTCCATATTACGAAACAAAACGACTTTTTATCCTGACAGAAGGTCTGGTTTGGAGAATAATTCCCAAACATATATTTGAAAGCAAAGAAGAATTAGCTGAGTTTCGAAATTTGTTACAAGAAAAATTATCAACTAAGCAAATTTAGGACGTAACCCTGAAGCATCAGATCCTTTATCATCACCTGGATCTTGGTTTTCATTTTGTCCAGTTTTAACAATTTGACCATCAGCAACTTGCGCTCCAGCATTTGGTCCTGGCGCACCAGGCTCAGATGGAGTGCCACCTTTGCCCATACGTCTATTAACGTCTTGCAAAATAGCATCAAATTCAGCTGCATCCAATGTTTCTTTTTCCAGCAATACTTTGACAATTTCATCCATATGTGGACGATGATTAGCCAGTAAATCTTTTACACGCAAATATTGGTCATTGATAATGCGAGTAACTTCCTCATCAATTGCTGTAGCAATATTTTCACCATAATCACGTTCGTGACTAAATTCGCGTCCAAGGAAAACATGATCATTTTTCTTACCAAATGTCATTGGGCCCAAACGATCACTCATACCAAATTCAGTCACCATGCGCCTTGCTAGCTTAGTTGACTTTTCTAAATCATCATGAGCACCAGTTGTGATATCACCATAAACAATTTCTTCTGCTACCCGTCCACCCAAATTAACACCAATTTGATCAATTAATTGAGAGCGTGTATAGCTAAGAATATCTTCTTCAGGAAATGACATTGTCATTCCTAAAGCAAATCCACGCGGAATAATTGTTACTTTATGCAATGGATTAGCATTTTTAAGCAGCTTACACATAAGCGCATGTCCCACTTCATGATAAGCAGTCATTTCTTTTTCTCTAGGCGAAATTATCCGTGTTTTTTTCTCCGGACCAGCAATGACTTTGTCTATCGCCAACTCCAAATCATTCATTTCAATTTCACGCTTATCAGCACGTGCTGCAATCAAAGCACCTTCATTGATAAGATTGGATAAATCAGCTCCTGTAAAGCCTGGCGTGCGCTTAGCTAACGTTTTTACATTTACATCTTTAGCTAAAGGTTTGCCTCTTCCATGTACGGTCAATATTTGTTCACGTCCTAATACATCTGGTCTGTCCAAAACTACTTGTCTGTCAAAACGACCTGGACGAAGTAGTGCCGAGTCCAAAATGTCTGGGCGATTGGTAGCAGCTACAACAATAATTCCAGTTGTACCTTCAAAACCATCCATTTCAACCAGCAATTGGTTAAGAGTTTGTTCGCGCTCGTCATGTCCACCGCCTAGGCCAGCACCACGTTGTCTTCCAACAGCATCTATTTCATCAACAAAAACAATACAAGGCGCATGCTTTTTCGCTTGATCAAATAAATCTCTAACACGAGATGCACCAACACCAACAAACATTTCCACAAAATCCGAGCCAGAAATGCTAAAAAATGGCACGCCAGCTTCTCCAGCAACAGCTTTAGCTAAAAGCGTTTTACCTGTACCTGGGGCACCAACTAAAAGCACTCCCCGCGGAATACGTGCACCTAATGCTTGAAACTTTTCTGGACTTTTTAAGAAATCAACTATTTCCTGTAATTCTTGCTTAGCTTCATCAATACCAGCTACATCAGAAAAACTAACTTTGACTTTACTATCAAGCATAAGCTTAGCTCGACTGCGTCCAAAGCTCATAGCTTGATTGCCACCAGACTGCGCTGATCGAAACATAAATAAGAATCCAACCAATAATAAAATTGGTAAGAAAAATGAACTGAGCATACTTAACCAAAAACTTGATTTATCTGGCTCACGTACATCTAATGGCACACCAGCTTTATTGAATTCTTCAATAAGCTTATCTTTAGATTCGGTAGGCACTATAACTGGAGAATCATGTTCTTTGCCAGCCATTCTTACCTGAATAATAGAATCTCCATTGGTAACGGTGACTTTCTGTATCTGTCCACCTTCACCTTTTCTTAATAGCGTTTGTAGATTTGAATAAGTAAGAGGCTCTTCCTTGCGCGGAATACATGTTAGCGTAATAACAAATACTGCCAAAACTAAAAGCAAGAAAAAAACAGCCCCAGTTGTTCCGTACTTTCTCATTTAATTCTCCAGAACTATTCTTTTGATTATAACACGCTAAATCATGCCACCTGAGCCTCTATACGGCGTGTTTTTCCACTCATAAATAATTTTGCCACATGACAAGGTCTGGGGCTGTTTTTTTTGCATCTTTAATCTTCAACGATACATTTATTTTTCAATTTAATACTTTTCTATACTAATTTTATGTGTTGGACGCTTATCAACACGAGTTTTTTCACTTAATCCAACTCCTGGTACCCAAATTATTTCGTTTTGGTCAGCCATAACAATGATTATGTCTTCAAGAAATAAAGCATCTTTGCTTTTATGCGTATGCAGATATTTTTTCAACTTCACAAGAGTTTCCATACCAAAAGGTTTAATGACATCTGCTGCTTGTCTTAATCTAAGTACAATTGGCTTTTTACATAAGCTCAAATCAACCAATGCTTCCATACTATTTGGCAACGGAAATTTCAATTTTTTAGCATTATTGTCAAAAACAATAATTTTTACGCTTACATTCAATCCTGGAATTAATGTGATGCCAGGAACTTTAAGTTTTTGTTTAAAGCTTTTGTGTAAACGAGATTTATTTTGTTTGACAAGCCAAATAATTTCTTTTTTGTTTACTCTTATATCCCAGCTTTTATTTAAACTAATTGCTCCTGAATTTTTTCCATTAACTAAATCAATAATTTCTTCCACGCGCAAAAAACTCATTTCAATATCTCTTAATTGCAATGCTTTTGAAATTATTTTACGTTTTAAAGCCTGGTCAAATTTGTTAAATACAGATCTTAACCAATGATTTTCATCTGAATCATCTAGCAATAATTCATTCGATTTTTCATTTACATAAGAAGCAAGCAGAATTTCATTATCTGCTAATAAATTGCGCAATTGATCAATGCGCTTATTAAAACCTGGAAATCGCAATTCAATAGCTGGTATTACAGCATGGCGTATATAATTGCGTGCATAAGCAAGATCCAAATTTGATTTATCCAAACGAGCTTGAATACTTTTACTAGATAAAAACTTATGTACAGTATTTCTTTCAACAGAAAGCATTGGACGCATAAGAATAAGGGTTTTATCTAATTGCCGAAACGGCTCCATGGCAATAAGCCCAACTGGGCTTGTGCCTCTAAACATACGAAAGAGCAAAGTTTCTATTTGATCATCAAGCGTATGTCCTGTCGCCAAATATTCACATTTAAATTTTTGACAAATACTTTTTAATATCTGATATCGTTTGTCTCGTAAATATTCTTCTGATACGTGTGTTTTTGACTTAGATAATTTTTTCACTACAAAATCAATATTGAGTTTTTTACATAAGTTGTAGGCAAATTTTTCATCATCTAAAGAGTCTTTTCCACGTAGATTATGATTGATATGGCAAGCAAAAATTTTGAGCTTAAACTCCCGAGCTAAATGTTTCATAGCTAATAAAAGCGCAGTTGAATCAGGTCCACCAGATAATGCAACTAAAATAGATTTTTGTTTATTACTGCCTGCAAAAATACTGTTGAGAGCATCTCGCACTTGTTTAATTAATGGATCAACAATTAAAGACTTATCTGGCATTATCAGTATTCACACATTGTTCATATACAATTAGCGTTCTATTAGAACTATCACGCAAAGGTCTACCGTCAACACCTGCTACCCAAATAAGAAATTTATCGTTGCCATCGCTTAAAACTACAATATTATAGGCAGGTGCTGACCAATTTTCTGGTGGTTTAATATTTCGCCAATTCATAGCATTGGCATTATTGATGGAATTTTCCAAGCACATGCGGACATTTCCAAAAACACGATAAGCACCTTCACTTTTAGCAAACATTTTTGTTGTATCAGCTGGGTTTATATTTAGCCTATTGTGTATTTCCAAAAGAGCTTTGTCCATTTCCGACTCAAATTGTGGCATTCTTCCATTTGATTTGTAATATTGACGCATAATGCCTGCTACTGTTTGCATATATTGTGGGAGCATTACTTCGTAGCCGGGATTTCCCAGAAAAAATGGTGCTTGAGCAGATACAATCTGTCCGGCAAAAGCAATGTTTATTAGCACCAATATAAAAGCATTTATTGATTTTTTCATTTTATTGACCTTTCATGGGCTTTATACCGCCAGCGAATGGTAAAGTTCCCCAATGATAGTCTTTACCGCTTAGTTGCATATTTAAACTGAATGTTTGAGCTAACGTAGGTAGTTTTTGTACTATTAACTCATTGCTTTCAAAAACGTACCAGTGACCAATTTGATTTATTAGTTTCAATTTATTCCCATGTTTTAATAACAATTCCTCAGAACCTTTTTTACCAGCAATAATATATTGTTTGTTTTCTTTCTTATTTTCCTGGCTAGCGCTAAGCAAAAGTTGATCGGGACTGAAAAATGAATCAACTGGACGTTCTAAATAAAACATAACAGAAGGCTTGAATTCTTGATAAATTGCTACTGGCCCATCATGTAGATTTTTCAAACACAATATAACTTTATGCAAATCTGCTTGGCGAAGTTGATAAGCAATCTCAAAAACTGGTGCGGCTAAAAATGCACAAGCAATACTTATAGAAAATATTGTAAGCATAATGCTTTCTTGCCATTTATTGTTTCTTAGCAAATTATATTGTTTAAAAAAGCCCCAGAAAATTACACAACCACCAGCTATTAGCATAAGTTTTATAAATACAGGTAAGCTAATAATTGCTGGCATCACCAATAATGCAATTTTTTTTGGCAGTATTTGCATTATTATTGATGGGATCGCAAAAAGAAAAAGACCAAACAAAATAGCTATGCCAATTATAAAAGACAAGACATACAATATGATACTAGCAAATCTCAGCGTTTTATTAACAACTGTATCTATGGCTAAAGTAAAAATATAAGCAATGAGTAATGCTAATGCTGGAAAAATTGGCAATATATAAGTTTGTAATTTAGTTTGAGAAAGACTAAAAAACAAAAAGATAGTAAGTGCCCACGAAGCAAATAAAAGCACGGGCTCTTTATCTACGCCATCAATTTTATTTTTTATCAGTTTATATACATATATGCTTGCCGCTGGTAAATATAATATCCAAGGAAAAAAACCATAGGCAATGACAAGCAAATAAAACCACGGTTGTGGATGTTTATGATTAGTTTCACCAGCAAAGCGTCCTAAATTTTCAAACAAAAAAAATACTTTTGGCCATAACCAATCAGTAGCTAAGCCAACAAAAACATACCAAGGCAAAGCAATAATTAGAAAAATAAACATACCAAAAGGTAAATTGAGTTTACTAAACAAAGAAAATAATTGTGCTTTATTAGGACGAGAAAAAATAAGATAACCAAGCATAGCTAGCACATAAAGCACAATTGCTGCTGGTCCTTTAGTTAGTACAGCTAAAGCTAATACTATATATATGATGGGCCAAATTTGTTTTTTATCAGAAAAAATCGTACAAGCTGTAGCACACAAAGCAATGCCCAAAAAACTAGAAAATGCCATATCAACTAAAGACATTTTGGCAAAAGTAATAATTTCAGGGGAGCTAGCAAGTATAAGAGCAGCCATTAGCCCTGTTTTTTTATCCTTTAAAAGACTACCGGTAAAATAAACACCAAATACTAAAAAACTAGCTAATACTGCCGACCAGAAGCGGGCAGCAAATTCATTTACACCAAAGAAAGAATAAGCAGAAGCAATTAACCAATAAATCAAAATTGGTTTGGAAAAATAAATTTGGTAATTTAAATGTGGTGTGATGTAATTGCCAATTTCAATCATCTCACGCGCGGCTTCACTAAAATATCCATCTCCTGGATCAATTAGTCCATATGAACCGAGGCGAAAAAAGAAAGTCAAAAGACATACGAGAACTAAAATTGCTAGCTGCAATTTTGTCGAGGAAGCAATATTTTGATAGGCGTTCAATTGCAATAAACTTTCCAAGTACGCTCATTCTACATATGAGATTTGCAAATTACCACTTTGCTACCGACAAGTATTTGACAGCAAATGAATACTAGCCTAATGACTTCATCAATTATTATTCTGAAAAAAGACATTGCTTGGCATCTCAAAGCCTACCAATTACATATCTAAGTTGCTTATCAAAAAAAGTTAAGCACAACCATAATGAAAACTTGTAAGAGGAGATGCATATGTCGTGTAACATATTGTTACTACCGTTTACAAGTCTACATAGTAGTTTTTGAAAGCTAGGAGGATCCATGTCTGTTATTGCGTCAGTGAAAAGACCAACAATGGAATGTGAAAATGAGCATTTCTTGATGACACAACGTCAAATCGATGAAATTGCTTTTGAGATGGGTTTGGATCCAGAATTACACGAACGCTTGAGATATCCCAAACGAGCATTGATAGTTACAGTACCAGTAAGAATGGATAGTGGTGTTGTTACTTCGTTTACTGGTTATCGTGTGCATCATGATGTGACTTTAGGACCAGCTAAGGGCGGCATTCGTTTTCATCCAGAAGTATCCCTTGGGGAAGTTTCCGCATTAGCAATGCTTATGACTTGGAAATGTGCGCTTATGAATTTGCCATATGGCGGAGCTAAGGGTGGAATTCGTTGTCATCCTTGGGACTTATCTTTGGGTGAAAAAGAAAGACTAACCAGAAGATATACATCTGAAATTATCAATCTGATTGGTCCTGATAAAGATATTCCTGCCCCCGATATGTATACCAATGAACAAACAATGGCTTGGATAATGGATACATATAGTATCAATGTTGGGCATAGCGTACCGTCAGTTGTTACAGGAAAACCAGTTTCTATTGGCGGCTCATTAGGACGTAATGAAGCAACCGGACGTGGTGTTGCTTATTGTGCTCAAAGAGCAGTTGAATTCTCAGAATTAAAGACCGCCTCACCAACTGTAGTAATACAAGGATTTGGAAATGTAGGATCAGTTGCTGCAAAAATATTGCACGAAAAAGGATTTACCATTGTTGCCGTATCTGATGTATATGGTGGCATCTATAATCCAAAAGGATTAGATATTCCTCGTTTACTTGCTTATATAAGCGAAATGGGCAAAGTAGAAAATTTTGCTGGAGCCAATAATGTAACTAATGCTGAATTACTCAGCTTACCTTGTGACATTCTTATACCAGCGGCTCTCGGCAATCAAATTCATAGTGAAAATATGGATAAAATCAATTGCAAGATTCTAGTTGAAGGTGCTAATGGTCCAACCAGCCCTGAGGCAGATCAATATTTACACGACAAAGGAATACTTATCGTACCGGATATTTTAGCTAATGCTGGCGGTGTCACTGTTAGTTATTTCGAATGGGTACAAGGACTAATGCATTTGTTCTGGTCAGAAGATGAAGTAAACAAACGCCTAGAACAAATCATGGGAAGAGCTTGCGATCAAGTCTTTGATTTAACTAAAAAAACAAAACTAAGACCAAGAATGTCTGCTTTAAGAATTGGCATAGGACGCTTAGCTGAAGCAAAACGTTTGCGTGGACTTTATCCATAGATAAAGACTACCAATTTTTACTCATCTTTCAAAAGCTCAAAGCCTTCAAGAGGAAGTTTTTGTTCTTCTGTTTGTTTGTCAATAATTGATTTGAGATAACTAGCAAAAACTAAAAGCTGGGCTGTTTCTTGTGAGTTAGGGCTAATACGTTGTTTGGATGCTAAATCTTTATATGTTTTTTGAGCAACATCAAACAAATCACGAACAGCAACACTTATTGGTTGACTATTATTTTTATCACTTAAATATCCAGTCTCTGGATCAAAAGCAACTTTCATCAAGTCTTCATCACTCACTATCGAACTTGGTTGAGATATTGCTTCTCTTACGGATTCTTCTATTTCATGGAAAGCACTATTAACGGCTGATTCATAATCCGCCATAATATAATGCTGCCAGGTTTTTTTTGCTATAACAGGATGAAAGATATTTTTGATAAATTGATCTGCTGGTGGCTCAGGAATAACTGGCAAGCAGTTAATAAGCGCAAATAGTCTATCACATCTTGCTTGGACCATATAAGGAAATTCTTCAATCTCTTTTTCTAAATCATTGAGCTTCAAACTAACTTTGGTGTAAACAGCTGACGAAAAATGTAATGATACAGACTGACTACTAAAACATTCATTTAAAACTGCACATGTAGCAACAACCCAATCCCAATGTGCTTTTTTCATTGCCTGCATTTCTTCGTCAGTTACAATTTTAGTATCAAATAAATTGTGTCCAGCTTGTATTTGTGCCGAAATTAATTGCTCAGCTCGATATCTATCTATGCTCAGACAAAGTCCTAAATCAATATTGCCTGTTTTTACATTTTCATGCATTATTTTTCTTCTCTACCAATTTTTTTAAAAATCCTATTTTGTGAAGCATAATGGGACTTATAATTTTTACTGAAATATAAGCAGCCATTATTCCTAATATAAAGCTGCCAATAACATCACTTGGCCAATGCATGCCTTGATATACACGTGCTAGTCCTACTAAACACGTGTAGAAAAAAGCCAACCAAAATCTATAGTCGCGATAATAAAAGAATAAAACAAAAGTAAAAGCAGCTGCCATTAAAGTATGTCCTGAAGGAAAAGAGTGATGAGTTGATAACAATTCAGGCATAGGAATATTAAGCTGCATGGAAGCATATAAATCAGGACGCGGGCGAGAAATTATACCTTTTAAGCTAAGTCCAGCAATTGTACTGACAATTAAAGCTAAAGCAATTTGAAAAGCTAAAAGACGTCTGTTTTTAAACCACAATATTAAGGCCATTATCCAAGATAAAAGCCCTTTCCAGGCTAATGAAGCAATAAGCCAAGCTACGTTATTAAGAAAAGGTGTTTCTAAACCACGTATTTTCATAAGCAAATTGAGATCTATTGATTGAATAAATTCAGGCACAAAAATCCTATCTTTTGTCTGATAAACAGGTAAAAATGGTAAGTATTATGAATCTCTGTTGACAACATTTCCGTTTTGTTTAACTGAGCTAAGACGTGTTGCCTAGAGAAACAAATCCATCCAAATATAGCGTTTATAGCCTTAGTTTTTACAAGTTAATATTGATCTAGCTGCAATTTAATGTAATTAGCATACTAAATATCAACACAGGGAATATTTTATAGAGTAATTGCTAAAGCTTGCCCCTCACAACATGTATAAACCAAAACAACAATCTTTAGGAAATTTGAAACTGCCCAAAATGCAGTCGTTTCCTACTATCAAAGATTTGACCTTCATGATTAGCCAGGCTGGAACTTTTAAAGGACGTATTGTTGAGCTTCCTTGGGTGTCACCAGATAGAACCAAAAGCTTTTTATTAACTGTATGCCTTTTAGAAGAAGCTATTGAATATATGTGGACATTTTTTAGCGAAAATCAAAATGAGCTTGTTACTTTGTGGCAGCATGAAAGCTGCGACTTAAGTTTAATACACAATTTGATTTATCAAGCAGCACCGGAATATAGCGGTAGCAATTACATTACTGCCGCTGAGCTTGAACCGGCAAAAGAATCTATGTCTATGCAACGGACAAGCGAAGTTCATGATACTACCGATCCAGTTATAGACATTCAGTTTTTAAAAGAAAAAGGCAAAGCAATTCTTGAAGGTGATTTGCAAAATATGCAAATACCTACATTATTGCAATCTATATCCATGAGTAAAATGAGTGGTTGTTTGCGCATTAGAGATGTAGCCAGCCAAGCACAAGTATATTTTGAAGATGGACTACCTGTACATGCTGAATCGCCCGAAACAACAGGGGATATGGCTGTTTGTGAGTTAATTACCTGGGAAGAAGGTCAATTTCGCTTTTACCCTAATGAAAAAAGCGAAGTCAAAAGTGTCAAGCGACGTTTAGATGGGCTGTTAATGGAAGGCATTGCTCTTTTAGACCAGCGCAATTTTCTTAATAAAGCCGGGCTTAAATTAGAGTCCTTATTAGTTAAAAACAAAGAGGTCAACTCTGAAGCTGAGTTTAAACAATGCCTTACAGCTGGAGCACCTTTAGATATAAAAACTCAATATAAGTTTTACAACCTGGTGGACAATAAGAGTACATTGCTCGACATATTACGCTCTCAACCAATGTTAAAAGTGGAATGGATGCCAGTTTTATATAACTTGATTGCTTGTAATTTAGTTATTGTTGGTAAAGCACTTGTTGCTGACAAACTAATACAAGTAGGAGATGTTGATCGCACCGCCATACAAAGCGTGGTTAGGGCTTTAAATCGACCAGAAACAGGGATATTAACTTATCCTGCTCTTTTATTTTTCTTAGAACAAGAATTTTATGAATGCGCCTCCATTGGCTGCCCTGTATCATTAGTAGTTTTTGAAATGAAACAGCGGGTCGGTGGCGACAAATTTGAACCTTTATCTATGACACAAGCAAAAGAGGCAGCACGCAGAATTGACAGAATAAAGAGAATATTTGATGTTTTAGCTCATTTTGAAACTTTTGATTATGCTTTGCTTTTGCCTAATACGGCTGCCAAAGCTGCTAAATTATTTGCCCATAGAATATTAGAAGTAGTAACTGACGAACCCCTTACTCCAGGTGGTCCAAAGGGTTTGAATAATCTTGCCCTACATGTAGGCATAGCTACTGCTCCTGACGATACACAACAAATTTCTGTCTTACTTGATGCAGCCCGAGAAGCAAAAAATAAAGCTAAAGAATCTGGTACTAATATCCTGCTTATCTCAGAAATGGATAAAAAACCAGAATAGTTATAGACAGTGTTAAAGCATTAAATTGACTTGACATTAGAAAAATTAAAGGGCAAAATAAAGTTCTAACAGCAAGAGAGATTTTGCAGTTATTTAAAGCAATTAGTAGTAATTGGCAGCGGTTTGGTAGCAATACAGATACTAACTTAATTTTTGGCAGCTCTTAGTAATAGAAGGTTATTAAATGACTTTATCTCATGGAGATATAGCCTATCCTGAAAAGGCTGGGAATGGCTCAGACAGCCAATCTGAAAACAATCAAGACAGTATTTTATTTAGCTGGTTTGATAATGAAGCTCAATCTGCTCCATCTGTAGCAAATGACAGATTAAATTTGCCTGCCGAAAATGTTCAACAAACCAATTTATTATCTCTACAATTAGAGCAAGTAAGAAGTACTGAAAAGCCAGCCGATGCATCATCTACCATTAGTCGGGCATTTGCTATGGTTGAATCAGCTGGAAATGCAACTGAAGCAAATAAAGGCTTATTTGAAGTTACCATTTATCCTAATGGCAATACTACTTCGGCATTGTATACAAGTATGGCTGATGCTTCTAGCTATAGAAAAATAGTGACATTTAAGCCAGATGGAACTACTTCTGAGAAGGTTACTAGTTCTGATGGTAACGAATTAGCTAAATCACTATTACCACCATCCAACAAATCCACTTTAAACAGCTTTTTTAACCGCGAAAAATTAGCGTAATTGCCAAGCATTCATCATTATTAAAAATACAAATTTGCTAGCAAATTACGTAGTTGTAAACGGCATTTTTCCTTGTCATTCTCGTATCATCTGATTTAATCGGCTAACGATATATCTAATGATACTGATAAGGTAATTGAAATGTTTAAACAGTCTTTTAAATTATTACTTTGTGTTGGATTTTCACTTTTTTTTGTTTGTTTAGGACAAGTGCAACTGCTGGCAACAGTTCAATCTAAAACAATAAAATCTAAGCCAATGAAATCAGTCCAACATGAAGTAAATAGCTTCCGTTTGCCTTATTGGACCCAACCTGAACACTATGACTTATTCTTTTCACCTGATTTAAACAAAAGTACTTTTATTGGTTCTGAAACTTTATCTTTAAAATTAGAAAAAGAAAGCAAATATATAGTCTTAAATTCTAAGGATCTTATCGTCCATAAAGCTTCAATAAGCAACAAAAACAATTTAAACAAATCACTACCAGCAAAAGTTTTTATTAATTCCGAACTTGAACAAGTAACTTTCAATTTCTCTCAATCTTTAGCACCTGGGAATTACCAGCTGGAAATTAAATTTAGTGGAATACTAAACGACAAATTAGTTGGCTTTTACAGGTCATCTTTTACTGATAGCTCCGGCAAAAAACATTTTATAGCCACTACACAGATGGAGCCTACGGATGCTCGCCGAATGTTTCCTTGTTTTGATGAACCAAGCTTTAAAGCATCTTACAAAATAAGCACAGCTATTAATCCTATATATACGGCCATCTCCAACGCTCCTATCCAGGAAGACAGTATTGATAAATCAGGCAAGCGCATTGTTTCATTTGCTACAACAGAAAAAATGTCATCATATTTACTGGCTTTACTAATAGGTGAATTTAAAGCTGGTAAAACTATTACCATAAACAATATAGATATTACCGTCTGGGCAACACCAGAAAAAGTTCGTTTAACTAAATATGCCACTGAAATAGCAGCCAAAGTTTTACCTTATTATAATTCTTATTTCAAAATCAATTATCCCTGGAAAAAACTTGACTTAATTGCTATTCCCGACTTTGAAGCGGGGGCAATGGAAAATCCAGGTGCAGTAACTTTTCGAGAAGCATTGCTTTTAGCAGACGAAAAAACAGCTTCTATTAATACCAAACAAAATATTGCTTCTGTTATAGCTCATGAAATAGCACATATGTGGTTTGGTGATTTAGTAACTATGAAATGGTGGGACGATTTATGGCTAAATGAAGCCTTTGCTAGCTGGATGGCTATTAAAGCAGTAAATTTCATTATGCCACAATGGCAATATTACAATGAATTTGGTAGCGAGCGTTTGCACTCAATGCAAATAGATTCACTATTATCCACAAGAGCAATTCATAATGATGTTATAAAACCAGCCGATGCCAATGAAATGTTTGATGCCATTACTTATTCTAAAGGAGCTTCCATTTTATCCATGCTTGAGACCTATATTACCGAAGCGGTCTTTCAAGAAGGAGTGCACAATTATTTAGAAACTTACGCATACAAAAATGCTAGTACTAATGACTTTTGGCAAGCCATTTCCCAAGTAGCCAAACAAGATATCAGTAAAATCATGCAAAACTGGGTTTATAAGCCTGGTTATCCAGTTATTTCACTTTCTGAAAATAACAACGAGATAAAGCTTGAACAAAAACGTTTCTTCCTTGATCCCAATATAACAACTAATAATCAAAGGTGGTCTGTACCACTTACAATTAAATCTCTAAGCACTAAACCAGAAACTCCTCAGACAGAAACACAAATAAGTCATCTGCTTTTGGATACAAATATAATTCCAATTAGCACGAATGAACAAAGAAAAGATCAATCAAAACAAACCATATATGTCAACGCTAATGGCTTAGGTTATTATCGCGTTTTGTATTCACAAAAAAGACTTAAAGATTTACTTCCTTATTTCAATACTTTCAATACACTAGAAAGACTGCAATTACTTAATGATCAATATGCCTTAGCCATTTCCCGCAAAATTCCTATATCTCTTTATTTAGATATGCTCACTTATTATAAAAAAGAAGAAAATCCACTGATTGTACAGTCAATGCTTGGACAACTGCATTATCTATATCGCTTTGTTGATACTAAAAATCAAACAAAATTCCAAAGCTTTGTTTGTAATTTATTATCCGACATCAAGAATAGTCTTGGCTGGAAATCAAATAAAGATGAGTCTGATTTGACCAAAATGGTGCGAGCAGAAGTGCTAACTACTTTAGGAACTATTGGACAAGATAAAAATGTAATTGAAAAATCCAAAAAATCATTTCAAGAATACACAAATAATTCAAATTTTCTAAGTGATAACCCTTGTATTGAAGCTGATTTGGTTAGTCCAGTTACTTTTATTATTGCTTTTAACGGCAATCAAAATGATTACAACACTATAAAAACACTCTATAAAAAATTTAAATCAGCAAGCTCCAGTAACCCCGAAGCAGAATTACGTAACTTAGAAGCATTATCTTATTTCCAAAATAATGCATTATTGAGTAAAACATTAGCTCTTGCCTTGAGCAATGAAATACGCATTCAAGATGCTCCACATATATTGCGCAATGTGCTCGCTAGCAAGGTTGGCTCTTTAATTGCTTGGCAATTTATAAAACAAAACTGGCTAGAAATAAATAAAAAATATTCCCAACAAATGATACCTCGTATCATTAGTGGCGCAGAATCTTTTACCACTTTATCTTTATTACATGATTTCAAATCCTTCTTCCTTACTCATAAAGTAATAGCTGGCAAAAGTACAATTGCCCGCACCACTGAAAAAATCAATATAAATGTTAGTTTTGGTCAAAAGACTGCTTTAGACTTCAATCAGTGGCTTGAAAAGTATTAAATTAATCATCTATAGGCAATTGTCAATTACAATAGACTTGTGACAAATACAAAAGACAAGGAATTTGATTTAAATAAATATGCCTAAAGTAAGCTATCCCCCTATTAAGTCTTCCTTGGAATTAGCAAGTAAAAATCGCCTTTTGCTTATTATCTGTTCTGTTGGCTTTCTTTTAATTATAATTATTGCCTTATTGTGGAATCAAAACAATGTCCAAAAAAGCAATTGGCAAAAAAATACAGTTGCTGTTAAATATGGAAATGCTGATATTTCTGTGATAGCAACTGGTGTGATTAGACCCAGCAATGAAGTAAAAATAAGCCCTAAACAAACCGGCTTATTAAAATCTCTTTTGGTCAAACAAGGAGACAGAGTAAAAAAAGATCAAATTATTGCTCTTATGGACGATAGTAATTTATTAGGACAAGTAGAATCAGCTAGGGGTGCTTATTTAGCTAGTTTAGACAATTTCCACAAAATGAAAACTGGTAATCGTCCACAAGAAATTGCTGCTTCTAAATTTCAACAACAACGTGCTGAAAAAGCTGTCAAACAAGCAGAACAGAATATCAACCGTTTACAAACTCAAGTAGAAGCTCTAACTGCTCAACTCAAGCGAGATGAAATATTTGCTAAACGCCAATCTTTTCTTTCTGATTCTGGTGCTGTTTCTGAACAAGCTGAAATTGATGCTGCCACCCAAGCTCAAATCACTAAGTCTCAATTACATGGCGCCGAACGTGAACACGAACAAGCGCAAAGCGCGCTTGCCCAAAGCATAGCCGACTTAAATACAATCAAACAACAACATATACTTATGAAAAGTGGCTTTCGTGCTGAAGAAGTTGCTGCTGCCGAACATAATAGTATGCAAACACGCGGACAATTATTACATATGGAAAGCTTGCTTAACGATACAAAAATACGTGCACCATTTGATGGAGTAATCACACAAAAATATACTGATGCTGGTGCCATAGTTACCCCTACCACATCTGCTGCTACAACTTCTGCTACATCCAGTTCTATAGTTTCTTTAGCAGGTAATTTAGAAATGGTTGCTCAAGTATCAGAATCAAATATTGCTAAAATAAAAATCGGTCAACCAGTTGAAATTACTGCCTCTGCTTATCCAAATAAAGTTTTTCATGGTCATGTCACTCAAATAGCACCTGCTGCTATAGTCACCCAAAACGTTACTACTTTTGAAGTCCACTCTGATTTAACTGATGATAATGAGCATGAACTATTATCTGGACTAAATGTTAATGCCAAATTTATTACTGGACAAGTGGAAAATTCAATTAGAATTCCAACCGTATCTGTTATATCACGCAAAGGACAAAATGGGGTCTTTGTTCCTAATGAAAAAGGTGAGCCAATTTTTAGAGCTGTAAAAGTTGGTCCTACATCAGGACAAGAAATTATTATCCTAGAAGGACTGAACGCTAAAGACAAAGTTTTTTTAGGATTGTCCAAAGAACAATTAGAAAAGGAAGGCTATATTGACCAAAGACTTCAATCTAGAAATAGCAATGGCATTTTGCCTACTAATCGTGGTATGACACGGGGATTTGGTCGGTAAACAGAATGAGCACTATTGAATTATTCTCAATAGCTTGGCAGGGAATTTTAAGCAATCGCCTGAGAAGTGGATTGACTGTTTTAGGCATAATAATTGGTATTGCTTCAGTAATTACTTTGCTTGGCATTGGGCAAGGTGCAAAAATGGAGGCGGAAAAACAAGTACAAGCTTTGGGCGTCAATCTAATATATATACGTCCTGGTGCTGCCAACACGGCTAGCATATCTCAAGGACAAGGTACTGCTCCGACATTGACTTACGAAGATGCTTTAGCTATAAAACAAAATTGTCCAGCAGTAGAAAATGTAGCAGCACAATATACTATCGGCTTTCAAGTTCAACATGGCGAACAAAATACAATCACCAATGTTACTGCTACTGAGCCATCCTATACAGATATCCGCAATTTTTATCCAGTAAGTGGACGTTTTTTCAATCAAAATGATATGAAAGAAGGGTCCCGCGTCTGTGTCATAGGGGACACGGTTGCTCTCAATCTTTTTGGCTCAGATAATCCAATAAAAAAACAAATTTTAATTCGTGGCGAATTATTTGAAATCATTGGTGTTATGGAACACAAAGGTGTTACTCAGTCTTTAGATATGGACGATCAAATATTTATTCCTCTTACCACTGGCTATGCAACTTTAATTGGGCTAAATGCTGTAACAGGTAGATCGGTGCGTTCTATATTAGTGCAATGTAAAAAAGATGAAGATATGCAAGCACAATTTCAAATTACAAATTTATTGCGCCTTAGACACAATATTCACTCACCTGATTTTGATGATTTTACTTTACGTACACAAATGGACATTATGCAAACTGCCCAGTCAATTACAGGCGTATTTTCATTATTACTTGGTGCAACCGCTGGCATATCGCTTTTAGTAGGTGGCATAGGCATTATGAATATTATGCTAGTTTCGGTAACTGAAAGAACAAAAGAAATTGGCATTCGCAAAGCAATTGGTGCTAAATATAGCCAAATTCTTTCTCAATTTGTCATTGAAGCTGTTTTAATGTCTTTAACAGGTGGTGTTGCTGGTATTCTTTTAGGAATATTTGGTTCGACATCAATTAGTCAATTTGCAAAATGGACAACAGTAGTTACTCCAGAATCTATAATTCTCTCCTTTTTAGTTTCGCTTGCTATTGGCTTATTTTTTGGTATTTATCCAGCACGCAAGGCAGCTAAATTAGATCCTATTGTTGCTTTGCATATGGAATAAACAAGGGAAATATATTGAACTTAATTGAGCTAAAGAATATATGGCGAATTTACAAACAAGGTCCTGAGACTGTTAATGCTTTGCGTGAATTAAGTTTGCAAATTAAGCAAGGTGAATATGTTGCTATCATGGGTGCCTCTGGTTCCGGCAAATCGACTTTAATGAATGTTATTGGTTGTTTAGATAAAGCTAGTGCCGGTACTTATTTATTAGAAGGTCAAAACATTACTCAAAGGACAGATGATGAATTAGCCACAATTAGAAATAAAACAATTGGTTTTGTTTTTCAACAATTTAATTTACTTGCTAGTATGACTGCATTGCAAAACGTCTTGTTGCCCTTGGTATATGCTGGCATGGAAAAAGAAAAAAGGCTTTTATCTGCTAAATCTGCTCTTAAAGAAGTAGGTTTGGAAGAACGCATGCAACATCTACCGTCCGAACTTTCAGGTGGACAACAACAAAGAGTAGCAATTGCCAGAGCTATAGTTAATAAGCCCCGCATTTTGTTAGCAGATGAGCCTACCGGTGCATTAGATAGCAATACAGCTAAAGATATCATGGGTATCTTTAATCGCCTGGTTGATGATGGCATTACAGTAATTCTGGTTACACACGATGCTGAAACAGCTAGTCATGCCAAACGCATAATCAAACTAAAAGATGGAAAAATGTTGGATGACCTTATGCTATAGCCAGCATAAACCTGTTAAATATTTAAAACATATCTTAAATATATCAATCAAGCTCCACTTAGCGTATGCATTGCTTAGCTTTTTGCGCTTGACACATTATCAGAAAGAAATCATTCTTCTATATGGAGGTATCCGCATGGAACCCTTTGACTTAATCGAGTTTCAACAATTAGCTAGACAAATTTGTTGTCCCAAAAAGCTTTTTGAACTTTGGGAAGATGTTTGTAGGCGCTACGAACGTCATGAAATTGGCTTATACGAATATGAAGAAATGAAAGAAGTTATCTGGCCAACGCTCACAGCTCTATCAACTTTAAGAAAAATTGTCGATAGCACCGAACCAGTTGAATCTGGACATAAAGATAATCGCCGCCGTAAATTAGGCTAATTTACTAATTAATTGCCACTGTTCTTTACTCACTGGCATAACGCTTAGTCTAGACATTTTGACCAGCAAAAAATCAGAAAATTCTGCTTGCGCTTTAATATAAGCAAGACTAATTGGTTTTTTCAAACGTTTTATTGGTTTTAAATCAATAACAGCTAGTTTTTCATCTTTTTGCTTAGGATCAGCATAAGGACCAGATGTAATCTCAGCAATACCAATTACTGCTTTAACATCACCGGTGTGATAAATAAAAGCTTGATCTCCTTTTTTAATTTGCCGTAAATATTTCAAAGCAAGATTATTACTTACACCATCCCAAATAGTTTTTTTATCACGCTCGAGATCATCAAAGCTATAACAACTTGGTTCAGTTTTGAGAAGCCAATAGGACATTGTCTCATTCCTTCTATTTCATTTAATTTTTTTCGTAGATTTGCGATTATACATTAGACTATTGAAATTTCAAGCAGAACTTTTATCAATACTGGATAATAAAAGAATGATGCGCTTAATTATTACTAGCCAAGGGAAATCTTTCAAATATTTCTTATCAGCTATTTTAGCTCTAACAATTGGCTTTAGTTTATCGCCTGCTTCTCTCTTTGCTAAATCAGATTGGGTTGAAGATGAAAGAGAAAGAATAAATGAAAGTGAAACACAAAACACTGTCAGTCAACCTGCACTAGATAACTCTGGCAAGCCAGTCTTACAAGGATCAGCTTCCATGACTGGCAGTACACCAAGCAGAACCAATCGCCCTCTTACCACGCTTGATCTTGCTAAAATTGAATTCAATGTCAATCGCTTTTTACAATCAGCACAAACTAATGTTGTCGTACCACCAGCAGCATTTCGTGGTTGGCTAGAAAAAACCCATCCTCAATATCTTTCTGCTTCCGCTCAATTTTCAAATGATGCTGTAGTTGAAGTAAAAGGACAATGGGATGATTCTTCAAAAACCCTTAGATCGCTAGGCATTCGACATCAAGTAATAAAAGCAAAACAATTAAGAGACATTCCTCTCAATGGCACATATGTATTAGTTATTAATTGTGCTGGTACAGTACCCAAAGAATCATTGCAAGCAATTAGAAATTTCGTTATCCAAGGTGGCTATTTATTGAGCACAGACTGGTCATTGGATAATATGCTAGCAAAAGCTTTTCCTGGCTATGTTGTCTGGAATGGTGGCAAAACTCCTGGCACAGTTGTCGATGCTACTGTCCTTGATCACGATCCAATACTTTTAGCTGGTACAAATCTTCAACGTTCAACATGGAAATTAGACAAAGAAAGCCAAATGGTAAGAGTCTTAAAGCCAAATCTAGTACGCGTACTTGCAGTTAGCCAGCGCTTGTCTCCAATCGATCCCAATAATAATATAAATTTAGAAGGCACTACACCACAAACTGGAGTTTTGGCAGTTGAATTTGCATTTGGCAGAGGACGTATATTACATTTAGTAGGTCATTTTGATAATAATTCACCATCATTTAGACAAAATCTCATTCCTGACCCAACTCCAGAAGGAATAAGTTTACGTCAAATCATTGCCACAAATTTTGTTATTGCTGGACTGATGTCCCACAAAAAATAATACTAAGTTTCTAACTTAGAATGTGTTCCATCACAATTTGGTTCGTGTTTTGTATGTTTGCAAGCACATAAAGCCATACGCTTCTTTTCTGTCACTGTAAATGCTAATGGCGTAAATTCAGTACCAGCATGCGATCCATCACAAAATGGTTGTTTTTGAGACAATCCACAGCGACACCATTTGTATGTACCTGGCTCCAGCTCTAATATGCATGGCTTACGATCGGCAATATGTGGTTCGCTCATTGAAATCTCCTAAATTAATGCATTTTATCATATCAATCCTCTTTGTTTGGAATGACAACTGTCAACCACGTCAATTATCAATTCTATAACTTCTTGCCCAGAAGTAATTCCTTCAATTTTTTTGAGAGTATCATTTGCCTTATTACTTACATAAGGATTATCATCGAGACTTAATAGTTTTAAAATACTAGCTGGTAAATTAGGATTTTCTGCTAAGGCAAAACGCACATCTACATGTGAACTTAAAATTATTTCTTTCATTATATTTTCATTACAAGCAGCATGTTCAACAACTGCAATACGTACATCCGGATGATTATCAATAGCTAAAGCAGAAAGTGTTTTGATAGAAACATTTCTATGTTCTGCCACCCTGCGCCTTACTTTATGGCAGCTGGAATTAGCAAGCTCATCTAGTTCTTTTGTCAAAATATTTGGATCGCCAGCTCTAAAATAAGCTTGCAAGTCATAATTAGTTTCATTCATGTAAAAATTACTCCATAAACAGAGATACACGTATTGCTGAGCTATTTCAGCTCAGCCGACAATTCCTGTAGCACGCAATAGTGCCTATTCAGCTAAGATAAAGCTCTTAGCCTTAATTCACTATCTCCCTGTCTATGCGTAATGGAAAAAACAACCACAGCTCCTTTATTAGAAGCTAATTGTTCTAATTTTTCTAAAGTATTTAGTGCCCTATTACTAACATAAGGATTTTCATCCTTTGCTAACAAATGCAAAACTCTTTTTGATAAATTAGAATTTTCAGCTAAAGCTAAGCGCACATCAATGTGCTCATCTGAAGCAATTTTTTCAACTATTGCTTCACTAGCTGCCTTATTTTCTCCTACAGCAATCCTCACTTCTGGATCATGATCTTGTGCCAGCCTCAATAAAGTATCAAGCGATAAATTAGAATTTTCTGCTACCCTTCTTCTCACTTTATTACAAGCGTTAGACGCTAAATTAATTAATTCCTCCATTGGTGTTTTAGGGTTGCCAGCTCTAACATATTTTTGCAAGTCAAAACTACCTGGCTGCATCAAGATATTTGCCTCCTGGAAAACTCAAAAGATTTGTACCGTATCCAAATTGTATACACTCTTTTGTGCTTTTTGACAACTAGTGTCGACAGAATTTTATTATTTTATGCAGGCTTTATTTCAGTCGAGACTGATTTAACTGCAAATATTAAATAGGCAAGCCCTAGTGCAATGCCTGCTGCCATCTCAATAAATACTAAATTGCTAATTGCTGGCACAATTCTAAATTCTATAAGTAAGTAAACAAAGGTCAAGATTAAATGAGCCGGTGTCATAGCAATTATGCTAAGTCTTAATCCAGATTGCCAATTTAGATTTTTAGCCACATTTTTAACAACGACAGCAATAATGGCTGCCACAATCCAGGTCACAATAATGTCTTTTACCCAAGCAATAAAATAGACCAGGGCTAAAAACCAGGCAGTAATTTTATAAGCTAAGTCTTTTAACACATCTTGTGTCAACACCATATCTTTAGGCAAACCAAGATTTTCATAAGTGACACTTGTTTGTTTGTCATTTGACCCCTGCGCTAAGAAAACAAGTTCTGTTTTGGTCAAAAGCAATTTAGCTTCTATATTTTCAGGTTTTATTTTGCCTTCTGTATCAATGACAATAATTGCTTCTTTTCCTTCTTGTGGTTCATAAATTACACAAGGGCTTTCTTTATCTGTAGATAAAACACCATTGCGAAAAGTCATGGTAGGAAATTGCGAAAACATCCTATTTGCCATTGACTTAACCTCAGCACTTGATGAAAGCGCAACATAAATGCTAGATCCACGAGCAATATTTACAAAGCCCATAAGTAAAATGACATAAATAAGGCAAATCCCTTTCCAATTAAATGCTACATCCATATAAAGATCTTTGGCAAAGAAAGAAAGGAAGAATGCTTGCCAAATAGAGTACTTTTTCATTGTTTATGCTTTCCTAGTGGAACAAAAAGAGATTGGAATAAAATAGACTGGATACTTCTCCTAGACCAATATATAATCTATTTGCAAGTCTTTATTGATCAAGTTTTTGTTAATGATATCTAATTCTCGCTTTAAAGAGCCTTTAGTCGAGCAGGCTGTAAATTATCTCAAGCAAGGAAAGCTTGTTGCTTTTCCTACTGAGACAGTTTATGGACTAGGCGCTGATGCTAAAAATATTGATGCTATTAAACGCTTATATAAAGCTAAAGGACGTCCAGAAGGTCATCCAGTTATTGTTCATTTATCTGATATTAATCAATTACCTCAATGGACCAATTCCAATTTAATTTCTAAATCAGCAGAAATCTTAGCTAAAAGTTTTTGGCCTGGACCATTGACATTGATATTGCCCAAAACAAATAATGTTTTACTCGAAATTACAGGCGGACAAAATTCTGTTGGCATTCGCATTCCTAGGCACCCAATTGCTCAAGCACTGTTAAAAGCATTTGGCTCAGGACTAGCTGCTCCTTCTGCTAATAAATTTGGCAAACTCAGCACAACTAGCGCTAAAGATGTATCAGCTGAATTTGGTCATGAAATTGCCATGGTATTAGATGGTGGCTTTTGTGATGTTGGTATCGAATCTACAATTGTCGATTGCACACAAGAAAACATAAAAATATTACGTCCAGGCATAATTTCAATTACTGAAATCACACAAGCACTTGCCAATTACAATTTAGAAAATACAATTTTATCTGCTGATACTGTAGGCACCACTAAAGCACCAGGTAATTTAGCTAGTCATTATGCACCACAAACGCCGACAATAGTATTACCTGTCGACAGGCTTTTAGAACGCCTAAACTTAGAAGAAAATTCTGGAAAAAAAATAGCTGTCCTAGCACTTAGTCCTTTAAATATTGGACAAACCCATTTAATTGTTGCTCCTAATGATGCCCATAAATATGCAAGGGCTTTATACAGTAATTTACGTGAGCTAGATAAACTCAAAGCAGACTTAATTCTTGTTGAAGAAGTACCACACAATGAGATGTGGGCAGGTATTGTCGATCGTTTAACCCGTGCTTCTTATGTAGTACAATAATGCCAAATCTTTAGGGGCAGAAATGACAACCAAACCACTGATTGCAATTGTAATGGGTAGTAAGTCCGACTGGGATACAATGCGTCATGCTGATGAAGTTTTAAGTGAATTTAGCGTAGCACATGAATGCAAAGTTGTTTCAGCTCATAGAACTCCTGATTATATGAGTCAATTTGCTAAAGATGCAGAATCACGCGGCATTCAAGTTATTATTGCTGGCGCTGGTGGTGCAGCACATTTACCAGGCATGATAGCTGCTCAAACCATAGTGCCTGTATTAGGCGTACCGGTAGAAAGTAAAGCTTTAAAAGGTATTGATTCATTATTATCAATTGTACAAATGCCAGCTGGTGTGCCTACAGGAACACTCGCCATTGGTCAAGCTGGTGCCACCAATGCTGCCCTTTTAGCAATTGCCATATTAGCCAATCACGATAATACTTTAAAAGAAAAATTGAAAGAATACAGACAAAAACGCAGCGATCAAGTTTTAAAGGAGATACTGCCTTAATGCCTGATAAAACAATATTGCCTGGTTCTACTATTGGCATATTAGGCGGTGGGCAATTAGGGCGCATGCTGGCACAAGCAGCTGAACAATTAGGTTATCACGTAATTGGTTATACTCCAGAGGCTAATTCTCCACTAAGTCAAGTTTGTGAAAAAACATTTTGTGCTTCATTTGAAGACAAAGACAAATTACAAGAATTTGCTAAAGCAGTTGATGTTATTACAATTGAATTTGAAAATATTCCAAGCTCTGCTATTGAACAAATTGAAAATATTGCGCCGGTAAGACCAGCAAAAAATGTTTTGTATATAACACAAAATAGATTACGGGAAAAACAGTTTTTACACAAAAACAAATTTCCCATTGTTCCTTTTGGTGAAATTGCCTCAGAAGAAAATATAGAGACTGTTTTACCAAAATTTCAATTACCAGCAGTTTTAAAAACAGCTGGCTTTGGTTATGATGGCAAAGGACAAGCAAAAATTGAGACAATAAAAGAAGCTCATATTGCTTATAAAAAAATTGGTGCTAAAGAAGCAATAATAGAACAATTTATTTCATTTGATAAAGAAATATCTGTCATTGGTGCCCGCTCAACAGATGGCAGTTTTGCAGCCTTTGGTCCAATTGAAAATCAGCATAAAAATCACATTTTAGATGTCTCAGTAGTACCTGCAAATACATCTGCCGAAATACAAAATCAAGCAATAAATATTACCAAATCAATAATGGAAAATTTAGATGTTATTGGACTACTTTGTGTAGAATTTTTTCTTGTTGGTAAAGACAAATTATATGTCAATGAATTAGCACCACGTCCACACAATTCTGGGCACTTAACTTTAAATGCATGTATAACAAGCCAATTTGAACAACACATAAAAGCTATCACTGGCTTGCCTTTAGGTGATACATCAATTATTAGATCTTCTGCTATGGCAAATTTATTAGGTGATATTTGGTCAAAGCGCACACCTAAATGGACAAATGCTTTATCTAATAAAGACATACATTTATATTTATATGGTAAAAGCGAAGCACGTCCAGGGCGTAAAATGGGTCATTTAACAGCTTGTGCTGCTACAGCTGAAAAAGCTTATGAATTAGCAATTAAGGCAAGACATTCATTATCTGAATAACACAGCTCATCGTCACTTTTAATCTCAATCGGAGAATCGGAAAGTGTTTCTTACAAACATACAAATTTTCACTATTTAATGGGGGAAATTTCACCATTCAGTGGTGATTTTTGCTCTAAAGAATATAAATGCTTACAACATATATTAAATTACATTTTTGATCAAAGAATAACTAGTACTCCGTCCACCAGCAGCATCTTTTTTTAAAATGCGCAGTTCAATCATTTGCTCTATATCGCGCAGAGCTGTATCTTGCGAACACTTACCAAGTTTTGCCCATTTTGATGATGTCAGCTTTCCATCGAAGCCATCAAATAAGCGATTAAGAACACGGCGTTGTCTTTCATTCAACATAATTTTACTTGTAGATATAAATTGCCAAAATTGACTTTTGTAAATTACAGAGACAAGAATATTTTCTGAATTATCAATTGCCCGCTCAAGACATTCAAGAAACCAATTAAGCCACGGCGTTATTTCAAGTGTTCCTTTTTGACTCTGTTCAAGAATTTTATAATAAGCAGCCCTTTCTTTTTGAATCTGAGCTGACATACTATAAAAGCGTTGTTTTACTTTATCAGATCGAGCTAGAGCTATATCAGATATTGCTCTAGCAATGCGTCCATTGCCATCATCAAATGGATGAATAGTAACAAACCAAAGATGGGCAATACCAGCTTTCAATACTGAATCAATAGAATCTCCTTCAAACCAACGGATAAAAACAGACATTTCTTGATTTAACTTTTTTGCATTAGGAGCTTCAAAATGTACTCTTTCTTTCCCAATTGCCCCAGATACAACTTGCATAGGTCCATGACTATCATCTCGCCATTTGCCAACTTTAATTTTAAACGTGCCACTATATCCAGTGGGAAATATTGCCGCATGCCATCCAAATAATCTTTTTTGCGTAAGCGACATCTCAAAATTTTTAGTTGCGTCAAGCATCATATCGACAATTCCATCTACATTACGATCTGATGGTTTAGGCGTACCAATTTTTATACCTAGCCTTCTAGCCAAAGAAGATCTAACTTGGTGAGCGTCCAAAACCTGCCCTTCAATTTCACTTGTCTTAAGTATGTCTTCTGTCAAAGTACAAAGCTCAGCTTCCTCTTTAAGAGAAAATCCTAAAGATTCCATTTTCCCTATAAGCTTGCCTTGCTTATACCTAACATTTGAGATTAATTTAGCCAAGCCCTTTTCATCCCAGCTAAATCTCGGCCAATTAGGCAATTCATAGATATACACGAGTATAATCTCCGCATTATATGCATAGATTATAACCTATAAGCTCCGCAAATATCAAATTATTCACCGCAACAAATACGGGGATTATTAAGCACATTCTCCGCAAGCATAGTATCAAGTCTGGCACATTATGCAGCTTGTCTGTTTAAGACTTTGCAAGTTCTTGACAGAAATATGTACATGTACTAGTATATGTACAGAGGGCTTTAATATGGATGCTATTTCTTATACAGCTGCTAGAGCTAATTTAGCTAAAATCATGGATAAGGTGCGCCATGATCACACACCTATTATGGTTACACAACAAAATGCAGATGCTGTAGTGATTTTGTCTCATGCTGATTACCAAGCATTGGAAGAAACCGCTTATCTATTACGCAGTCCCGCAAATGCAGCTCGCCTTGCTAAATCTATAAAAGATGTTGAAGCTAAACGTGTATTAAAGAAAAAACTCACGGAATGAACATTCTCTTCAGTAAATTAGCTTGGGAGGATTATCTTTATTGGCAAAAGAATGATCGCCAAATGCTAAAGAGAATAAATGAGTTAATAAAAGATATTTTGCGCAATCCATACGAAGGGTTAGGAAAACCAGAATCATTACGATTTGGACTTACTGGTTATTGGTCACGCCGAATAGATCAGGAACATCGATTGGTTTATAAGATAGAAGGACAGTCGATAGTTATTGTTCAGTGTAGATATCATTATTGAAGGGCTTCTCCCATCTTTGGTAAATATTCACCGAAGGGCATCGATGATAGTTCTGTCCTGCTTACGCATTTTTTAATCCTCTTACTGTGTAATTACACATATATATATTTAGATTAAACGCCTAAAATTATCTCAAATCGAGGGAGATCCATATGGTTGCATACCCATTTAAGCAGCCTGTTTCTATGCACTGCACCCAAATTTCATATCATCTATTGCGTCTATTCTCAATTAGCCAATTCACCAGGCTATTGAAATTTTGTCATTTCTATTACTTGGAGGCTTGTTAATTTATGCCTCAAGAAATAGACAATGATCAACCAGAAAAAAAGCCAGGCTCTTCACCTCCAATTGCAGCAGAAGCTGCTGCCGGTGAAACCCCTATTTCTCCTGCTTCTTCTTCAATAGAGCAATTAGATCAAGCTGTCTCTGGAAATAACCCACTAAATTTAAATTTGTTAGATATAACAGGCAATGCAACAGCAAGCACTGATGTTGCCACAAGACAAGCTCTTCTTTTTGAACAAGCTCGCAATAACGCTTTGAGTATGGCTGACAGTATAAAGATACTTGCTGAATTACGAGCTTTCGACCCAGACAAATTATCTGCTATTACTCCCGAATTCATAAATTCAGCATCTAGATCTGTCATTTTGCGTTTGAACGCTAACGATATTAAAAAATTATTTGCTCGTGATGAAGCAACAAAAGTTGCTTTGGCAAATACATTAAACTCAGACTGGAATGAGCGTGAATTATTATTTGAACTTTCTCAACGTGGAAATATATTGAATGAGTTACGAGCGCATGATCCACAATTATTGGCTATTACTGCTGAGACTTTAAAAAGAATGCCGCCTTTATTGTTTGAGATGTTAAAGCCAGAAGATATTAGCGTGTTAGCTCAACGTGACGAGCCTACTAGAAATGCTTTAATTGAACGAGTCCAATCTGTTTATGAAGTTGAGCGTAACCTAACAGATGATCAAAATAAAGCATTAATAGATGGAATACGTAAAGCCGATCCAACACTTGCTTGCATTACTCCTGAATTTATTGAGTCAACTATTGAAATAACTGACCATCTTAAAGTGCTAGATATTAGGGCTTTAGCCATGCGAGATGAGCCTACTAGAATTAGTCTTTTAAAACAGCTTGACTCTCTAAAAGAAATTCAAGCTGTAGCACTTATGTCAGCAGTACGCACAGCCGATCCTGAGCTTGCTTGCATAATTCCAGATGTTATAAACAAAGCATCAATATCGCTTTCCACATACTTTACTTCAGATGATATGCAGACAATAGCTCAACAAGGTCTACCTACCCAAAAGGCTCTTATTGCCGAAATCAACAGTTTTCCTTATCCTGGAGATCAAATTAAAGCAATATTGGCAGGAATCAGTGAAAGTGATCCAGAATTATCTTGCATAACTGAGGATATTATAAATACAGCTAGAATTGAAGTAATTGCTCGCCTTAGTTTCGATAATATAAAAACATTAGCTTTACGTGATGAAAATACAAGAAAAGCATTGATAAAACAGATGAACTACATGAGCCATGCTCTTCCAAAAGAGCAGCTTCATGAACTTATAAATGCAATGCATGCCGTTGATCCAAAAAATCTATCAGAATTTACTCCAGACTTTATAAAATACGCTTCTCCTAATTTAGTCAAGTGTATCAGCCTAGGGGACATCCAAATTCTAGCAGCACGCGATAAAGAAACAAGAGATGCTTTAATTCATGTGGCAACAGAAAAATCCGTCGGCAGTTTATGCCCAGACCAATGTACCGCTCTTTTTGATGGAATGCGATCAATTGATCCGGATAATCTGTCAGCCTTTACTCCTGAATACATAAAATCATGGAATGCATCTGCATTTTCTTATATCACTCCAGAAGATATTGCTACTTTAGCAGCACGCGATGAAGACACAAGAGGAGCTTTAATTAACAAAGCAAATGATCAATCTTTCGGTAGAGGTAGGACTTTAAGTGATTTACAGTGCAAAGCAGTTGTTGCCGGAATACGTTCAATTGATCCAGTTAATTTATCTAGTTTAACTCCAGAATTTTTACAATCATGTAGTGTTGGATTAATAAAACATATTAGCACTGATGAAATTAAGCTATTAGCTAGGCGAGACGAAGCTACTAGAATAGCTTTGCGCAGATATTGTCTTGGTGAACAGTTAGCTGCAGTAGCAGAAGGAACACGTTCAATTGATCCAGTTAATTTATCTGGCTTTACACCAGAATTTATAGGTTCTCAAAATTCCAACCTAATTTACAACTTAACTTTAGGGGAAATAGCAACACTAGCTACACGAGACAATGCTACACGTTATGCTCTTGATGAAGCGAACTGTCTGCATGGTCCACAACCAGATGTAATAAGTAAAATCGTTCAGTGTTCTGGCGTAATTAATAGAGAACAAATTATGCGTTGCATACCTATATGGTCGATTGATTTAAACATGCCACTTCATGATGTTATTAGACTAGCCGATCAAAATGCAGCTGCATTGCCATGGCAAAGGGCAGCGATTAGAGGAGCTTGTCAAATTGCTTATAACGAAGCTGATAGCATTTTTGATTCAGATAAATTTTGGGAATCATATGATGCATTATCGCAAGAACAACCAGATAATTTATTGAAAAGATATGGCACTACAGAAGAAATGGTAGACCAATATTATGGTCGCAGTGTAAGCGAAAAATGCCAAAAATTTCTTAGAGAAGCTATAGATGATGCCCTGGGTAATAATTACGATTACGCAAATGATATGGGTGAACTTACAGAAGAAGGAAAGCAACACCGCCAAGAAAAGCAATATGAATTAACAAAAGGCATTAAAATACGTGCCTTTATTGATGCACTAAAATACTTTCATAACGATATTGAAAAAGATATAGGAGAAGGTGCCGAAACACCTAAATTTGCATTGCGTCTTGCCCGTACATTTGGTAATGACTGGCATAAATGGATTGCTTTCCATGAAAAACAAAAAATTGCAGAGCTTAGAACTAATAATCCAGAACTTATAAATTCCTCTGACGAGGAAATCATAAACAAATATTCCCGAGAATTTATTGAGCTCCACCACGATATTATCCACTGGTTGCCCACTACTCAAGCAGAACCTGGACTAAGTGCCTGGCTTTTAAGATTTGCCGATAGAGATGTAAAAGATCTATCTGTTGTTGCTTCTCGCTGGAATCGATTATCTCCCGAAGATAGACAATTACCATATAAACAATTAATAGAAAAAGTTAGGGCTTTACATTACGGTGAAATTAATCACCAGGGTTTTGCTCAAGAAGCATATAAACATGCTGTTTCTGAAGAAGCATATCCTAACTATGAAAGACGTTTTATTGCCTCACAAGATGTCCCTTCTCCTTTCCCATTAGATAAAACTTGGACTTCTGGTGAATATACAGGTAGATTTATTCCTAGAAGCGATGTTCGTGGTTTATTTCTTGGCAGATACACTGGTTGCTGCCAATATCCAGGGGACACTGGTGGTAATTGTGCTTGGTATGGTCAAGAAAAACCTAATGCTGGCTTTTTTGTTATTGAAGATAAACAAGGCAATATTACTCACATGAGCTTTGCCTGGATAAATGATCACAATATCGATAAAGATGGCAATTGTGAAAGGGGTCTTTGTTTTGATAATTTTGAGATAAACAAAAGTTTGGACTTAGATGCGCAAATTGCTGCTAAATCTGCTGCTGGCGAAATTATCAAATCAGCAACTAGTGATTTGTCACCTAGATATCATAAAATTACAGTTGGCACTGGCTATAGTGGTATAGACCATGAAATATGGCCTCTCGCAGAAGATCCCCTGCCATTACCTTCTGACTTTAGTGGTTGGTCTGATACTACCGGCGAAGGTGTTACTCAACATCTTCTTGCTTCAAATCCTAATTTACCCAAATTACCTGCTACTCAATTTCAGACATATGTCCGCGGTGGTACTATTGCCGATATTGAAGCTGCCAAAAAAGTAGCGGCAGCTTGTTATCCAGAAGGCTGGCAATGGGTAGCTGCAAATAATATTCAACATGCTTTTGTTTTAGAAGACAAACAAGCTGGTGTGGTTGGTTATGCCTTAATTCAAAATGGCAATTACATAGAAGACTTTGCTGTCATGCCTGAATTCCAAAAACAAGGTAAATCACTTTTATTAATGCGATCCTTAATGCAACATATTGAAAATGAAGGTGGTGAATGGTCAGCTGATTGTAGACAATCTACTAGTTATAAACTAATAAAGGCATACGAAAAACGTGGTGGCATTAAAATACTTGAAGAAACACCAAGTGGCTCAATGAACGGCGAGACCATGTATCACATAAGATTTAGACCTACTACACCAGAAGAAAAAACAAATATTCTTGCTCAAAGAAGAAGAGATTCGCAACAAAGACGAGCCCTTGCAGAAAGACAAACAAACATTGCTGCAGTTCTCCCTGTTACTGAAGCTGCTCCGATTACGGAAGCACCTGTAGTTAGTGATGTATCTGCATTTGCTTTAAATACTAGTTCACCTGATTCTATTTCTTTGCCTGGCGCAGCAAGAGATCTTAAAATTGACCAAAATGTTCATCCAGCACATCTTGCCAGGGGAATTGCCGAACAAATGCCAAGCGCTGAAGCTGCATCAAATAAACCTACTGCTGAGCTTGAAAGAAATGCCTCTGCTGAGACTCCTAATAATTCACCTAAGCACATCTCACATACCGGTCGTACTTTTGCTATCTTCCTAGGACTATCTTTTGCTCTGCAAAAACTTAAACGTGAAATTGCCTCAGAATCTAATGAGAATATTCCTTATGACACTTATTAATTTATTGGGATTTTGTCATTTCTATTACTTGGAGGCTTATTAATTTATGCCTCAAGAAATAGACAATGACAAACCAGAAAAAAAGCCAGGCACTCCGCCTCCAATTGCAGCAGAGACAGCTGCTAACGAGACTGTTATTTCGTTACCAGCAGAACAATTAGACCAATACGCCTTTGGAAATAACCCACTAAATTTAAATTTGCTAGATATAGCTTTAGGTGAAACACAACCTGCTGCAATTGTACAAGAACAAAATAATCTTGCCGATGCAACAAACAGTCTTAGAATTGCTTTCCCTAGATTGCCATCTGATACTGCAAAATTACTGGTAGAACAAAATGCAGTTAATATCCCATGGAAAAGAGTAGCACTTAAAGAAGCCTATTTTAACGCCTATAATTATACAAATGATATATTTAATAACACTAGGTTCTGGAATTCATTCAATTCTTTGTGCCAAGAAGGACAAGAAGCTGTACTACAAAAACATGGCTCTACCCGAGAAATAGTTGCTCAATACTATGGCCGAAGCTTAGATGAAAAATCCCAAAAGCTTCTTGCAAGTGCCATAAAAGATTCAGCTGGTCCAAATACAGCTGACAAAAGATATGAATCAGCTCGAGGTATTCAAACACGTGCATTTATTGATGCACTAAAATATCTCACGGGCGGCGATGAATCCTTTGCTTCTGTCGATGAGTCATCTTATGCGCCACAAGCAGCCCTACGCCTAGCTCATACTTTTGGCAATGATTGGCATAAATGGATTGATTTCCATGAAAAGCAAAAATTAGCAGAACTCAAAACCAATAATCCAGATCTACTAACTCTAAGTGATGCAGAAATTAAAGTTCAGCACGCAATAGAATTTGCAGAGTTACATAAAGCTATTACTAGCTGGTTGCCTGCAACTCAAGCAGGGACTGAGCTTGCCCCCTGGTTGTTGAGATTTGCTGATAGAAACATGGTACAACTTTCTCGGGTTGCTTCTTGTTGGAATGAATTATCCGCACAAGATAGAAAGTTGTCATATAAAAGATTGGTAAACAAAGTCACTCCTCAAATGTATGAAGTCGAAGCTAACCCTAATGGTTTTGCCCTTAAGAATAAAGATTTAGGCGTAGTGGGCAGCGTTGCTTTCACAGACAATGAACACTATATTTATGGTTTAAACGTATCGCATCCACACCGCGGGCAATCAATACAATTGCTGAACGCGCTAATGCAACATATCGAAAAAGAAGGTGGCGAATGGACAGCTCATTGTAGAGAGTCTACTAGTTATACATTGCTCAAAGCATGTGAAAAGCGTGGCAGCATAAAAATATTGGAAGAAAGACTAGATGGTCCTGTGAACAGTGAGACGGTATACTTCATTAGATTTAGACCAACTACGCAAGAAGAAAAAGCAAATATTCTTGCAAGAGCTGGTTCAAATTCACAAATCACACCATTGAGCCTTGCAGAACCTGCTCCTATTACCGAATTGCCGGTAACTACCGAGATTTCTACAACTGCTGCAGATGCTATTTTACCAGACAGTCTTACTCCAGATGGTGAATTAAGCAAAATCAAAATTGACGAAAATCCCAAACCACCAAAAAACATAGCTGAAGACAACATTGAACATGAAGCTGATTCAAAGAAACTGGCTGCCGAACTTGCTGCTGAGCTTGAAAGAAATGCCTCTGCTGAGGCTCCTAATAATTCACCTAAGCACATCTCACATACCGGTCGTACTTTTGCTATCTTCCTAGGACTATCTTTTGCTCTGCAAAAACTTAAACGTGAAATCGCTCCAGAATCTAATGAAAATGTTCCTTATGATATTTATTAATTTATTGGGATTTTGTTAAATTATATTTGCTCTGATAGTTAACGATTGATACTACTTTGCTGCTCTTTTTATGTTGTACGGTTGACATATTATGCTCTATATATTACACTTAACATACAATGATAAGATCTTTCAAGTGCAAAGACACCCTTAAGCTTTTTAAGGACAAACGAGTTAAAAGGTTTAATAGATTTTCAGAATCCGCTAAGAAAAAACTCTTGTTACTTGATTCAGCAATGACCTTATTAGATCTTAGTAAATTTCCAGGATTAAGACTTGAACGTTTAAAGGGTAATAGAAGAAATCAACATAGTATTAGGATTAATGATCAGTGGCGGATTTGTTTTACTTGGCAGAGTGATGGTCCTTATGACATAGAAATAATTGACTATCATTGATTTAAAAAGAGGGATTTTAAATATGGCAAAAAAAGAAAAAATATTACCTCCAATTCACCCGGGTGAAATTTTAAAAACCGAATTAATGGAACCATATGGTTTGAGTGGTAATGCATTGTCAAGACTTCTAAGCATTCCAGCAAATCGTATCACTGAAATTGTTAATGGACAAAGAGGTATAAGCATTGATACTGCCTTGAGACTTTCAAAATGTTTTGGCATGTCGGCTGAAATGTGGATGAACCTACAGATTGATTATGAGCTGCGTAAAGCTCGCTATGAGCGCCTGACTGATCGTATCGATCAGGAAGTCCGTCAATACGTCGCATAAATTACCATGAGGGAATTTAATAGAGTTGGCTGCTGAGCTTGAAAGAAATGCCTCTGCCGAGATTCCTAGTAATACACCAAAACACATCTCCCATACTGGTCGTACATTTGCTGATGTTTACTAATGTATATTTATGACTAACACCAACAGATTTACCGGACTTGCAAAAATTTATGCACAAGCTCGCCCAAGTTATCCAAAACAAGCTATTGAAAATATAGTTTCCCACTGCAAACTTAACGCTAATTCTATTTTGGTAGATATTGGCTCCGGCACAGGAATATCTTCACGACTTTTTGCTAAATATGTTTTCAAAGTCATTGGCATAGAACCAAATGAAGACATGCGCAACGAAGCCAAAAGTAATATAGAAAACAATAATGAATATTCAAATATAGAATATATGGATGGGACGGCAGAACAAACTGGATTAGCTGATACAAGTGTTGATGCCATTATTTGTGCACAAGCTTTTCATTGGTTTAACCCTGAGATTGCTATGCTTGAATTTAAACGTATCCTAAAAAATGATGGCTGGGTAGTTTTATTATGGAATGAGCGTGATGAAAATGACAAGTTTACTGCTGAATATGGCAATTTAATTAGAAAGCTTCCTGAGACAAAATCCGTGGAGGTACCACGCGGCAAATCTGGCTTAGCTTTGCTCACAAGTAATTTATTTTGCAAACAAGAAAAGACTATTTTTGCTAACGAACAAATATTGAATAAAGAAAAGCTATTAGCTAGAGCTTTTTCTGCTTCATATGTACCAAAGACAGGTAAACTGGCTGAATCATTTAAAAATGAGCTTATTGCTTTATTCCATAAATATCAAAAAGACGATTCTATTGTATTGAAATATGAGACTGCAGTTTATTTTGCTTGCAAGAATAAATAAATTTAAGCTTTTCTTTTGAACTTTTTGTATGAAATTTACGTTTATTCCTTTGTAAGGCAATGCAAATAATACAAAGGAGTACATGATGAAAAAAATAAGTCTTATCACCCTACTTGCAACAGCGCTAATGTCCAATTCACTAGCTGCTGAGGCTGCTTATCCTTGGGGCAAAGTAGTAAATAAACGTCAAAAAATTGAACGTAATAGAATTAAGGCTGGTATTGGGTCTGGGCAGCTGACCAAAGCAGAAGTGAATCGTTTGCGTAAACAAGGAAAATATATAGCAGGTAAAGAAGCATTATTTAAAGCAAGTGGTTGCGGACTAAATAAACGTGAGATTGCCAAATTAGATAATATGCAAGACCGATTCGGGCGTCATATATATAAGCAAAAACACGATAGCCACTTAACATCTAAAATTGGAAATTAATATAGTTCTTTTGGACTTATTTGAAGGTTTTCCTTGCCGCACTCCCAAAGAAAGAGAAGACAAGACGTTTTCTCTTTCTTTTTTTGTCGTAAAACTATGCTTTAATTGTCGGCAGCATTTATTTGCAATAAATTTGGCAAGGAGAGTAAAGCTAATGCAACTAATATATAGATTGGTTTTTGTTTTAAGTTTGCTTTGTACATTTTCAGCTGGCATAGTAAATGCTGATTCTGAACAAACTAATTGTCCTTCTCACATATCAAAAAATTCTGACAAAAAATGTCCTTTTGTAGAATGCATAAATAATTGTAGTGATTGTCATAATATTTGTATTCAAACAATAAATTATTGTATGAACAAAGGCGGCAAACATGCTGACGCTAAACATATAAAATTATTGGCTGATTGCGCCCAAATGTGTCAAACAAGTGCAGACTTTATGAATCGTCAATCAAGTTTCCACCCAAATATTTGCAAACTATGTGCAGAGCTATGTGAAAAATGTGCAGACTCATGCGAATCGCTTAACGATGAAAATCTAAAAGAGTGTGTTGAAATGTGTCGTAAATGTGCTAAATCATGCACTAGCATGGGCTCACACTCTCATGACACCAAATGAGATTGCTGCTCAGGATACACTCGATTTTTTACTGCCCCATTTAAAAAACAATATAAGGTTACTTGAAGTAGGCTGTGGTCAAGGACATTTAGCTTTGTTGCTATCCAATCATGGAATACAAACACGGGCAATAGATATTGCAGAAGAAGCAATTGTTTCAAGCAAAGAAAAAAATATAGATGCTATACAAGCGGATTTTTTGAATTACGAAGATAATCTTTTTGATGTAATTCTTTTTTCGCGCTCGCTACATCATATAACACCATTGGAACAAGCAGTAGCAAAAGCCCATGCACTCCTCAAACCTCATGGATTTTTGCTACTGGAAGACTTTGCTGCCGAACTTGCCAACGAAACATCCATTGATTGGCTAAAACAAAAGCAACAAATAATAGGTTTACCTTATAAATTTGATTCTCTAAAAGATTGGCAAGAACACCACTATCACAAGCATAAAATTGCCGAATCCGAAGAAATGATCAATACAATACAAAAACTTTTTTCCAAAAACAATGTCGAAAGAACTGCATATCTTTATCGATATATTGTTCAAGCATTGGAGAATGAAAACAACAGTCAATTTGTTAAAAACATTCTTGTCGAGGAGAAAAAATTAATTTCAAAAACGAGTTTAGTTCCTATTGGACTAAGAATCGTAGCAGTTAAATAAAATTTTTACACGTTAGCTTTTACTGCTGCAATAACATGCTTAGCATTAATGCCGGCAGCATCAAGTAATTCATCTGGTGTTCCAGAGCCTGGCATTGATTTAACTGCAAGTTTTATTACTCGCGGCAACGCTGCAACACTATTTTTACTTGTATTGTCAGCTGAGCCAGCAAATGCTTCTAACACAGCATCACCAATGCCACCTTCAGTCCAATGATCTTCTACTGTAATTAAAAGACCTGTTTCTTGAGCAGCTTGTTGCAATGTCTTTTTATCAACTGGTTTTACAGAATATAAATCTATAACACGCACATTGATACCAGCTTTTTTTAACTCTTCGTATGCTTTTAAGCTTTCATGCAATGTAATACCAGCAGCAATAATAGTTGCTTTATCGCTATTGGAACTTCTCAAAACACGACTGCCACCAATTTCAAATTTATCGTCTATTTTATATAAAATTGGTGTTTTTTCTCTTGTCGTGCGCATGTATGAAATACCAGGTGTATTTGCCATAGTGTTTACAAGCTTAGCCGCACAAATAGCATCCGATGGATACAAAACTGTACTGCCATCAATAGCACGCATCATTGCTAAATCTTCCAGCGCCATTTGCGATGGTCCATCATGCCCGATAGAAACTCCAGCATGAGATCCACAAAGACGCAAATTCGCTCTTGAAATTGCACCCATACGAATAAAATCATATGCTCTACTTAAAAATGCAGCAAATGTAGAGGCGAATACTACTTTATTGCGCGTTTGCAGTCCAATAGCCGCACCAATCATTTGTTGCTCGGCAATATACATTTCAAAGAAATGATCGGGATGGGCAAATTTAAATTTCTCAGCAAAAGTTGAATTGCTTACTTCTGCATCAAGCACAACCACATCGCTGCGCATACTGCCTAATACTTTCAATGCATCTCCATAAGCTTCACGAGTAGCAGCTGCATTGTCGTACTTAGGACATTCAAATTGTCCATTTATCTGATTGACAATTGTTTTTCCTTCTTTTGGTTTTTGTACTTCAATAACAATATTACTTTCGCCACCAAGTTCTTCAATAGCTTGCTTAGCTTGATCTTTACTCAAAGCTTTACCATGCCAATTATCTTGATTGGCAGTGAGTCTTACACCATGACCTTTTTCAGTTTTGGCAATAATTAAAGTTGGCTTGTCTTGAGTTTTTATTGCTTCTGCTAAAGCGTTATCAATTTGATCGTAATTATGTCCATCTATTTGAATTGCATGCCAACCAAAAGCACGCGCACGCTCGGCATAAGCTTCAGAATTCCAAGCTAATTGTGTTTCGCCACGTTGTCCTAAACGATTCATATCTAAAATAGCGGTTAAATTATCAAGTTTATAAAAAGAAATATTATTGAAAGCTTCCCAAACAGATCCTTCTGCCATTTCACTATCACCTAGCAAAACCCAGACATGAAATGACATTTTGTCAAGATATTTACCATCCAATGCCATTCCAGATGCCATTGAAAGTCCTTGTCCTAATGAGCCAGTTGCCACATCCACCCAAGGCAAAATTTGAGGCACCGGGTGTCCTTCCAAACGACTACCAAATTTTCTTAATGACATAAGTTCTTTATCGTCTATAGCACCAGCTGCTTTATACATTGAATATAAAAGAGGGCAAGCATGTCCTTTGGAAAAAACTAAATGATCGTTGTTTGGATTTTCCGGATTGTCAAAGTCATAATGCAAATACTTTGTCATTAGCACAGCCATTAAATCAGCTGCTGACATTGACGACGTAGGATGACCTGAGCCTGCTTGAGTAGTGCATCTTATACTGTCAACTCTTAATTGTTGAGCTAATTGGCGATATGTTTGAACCTTAGCAACTTGAACTTCTACCATGGTTTTTCCTTATTTTATATTGGCTTACTGCCTGTGAAATACAGGCTTAACAAGCATGGTCTTTACAAGCAACCACACAAAATCTTTGATTTATATTCTACTGAAATCCGAGTGTAATCTCTAGCTTTACTATGCGCAGTAAAACTTACTTAATTGTGGTAATCTCTCATATCATCGTTACTGTAAGCGCATTAACTTAATGTTTTGCCGCTTAAAATTTTCAGAGGTTTTATCTATGTCAGACAAATCAACGGCAACAGTTGAAGCACAAACATTAGATTACCGATTACCAAGACAAGTTTTGCCAGATCGTTATGAAATAAAGCTAACGCCAGATCTGCAAAATTTTACTTTCACGGGCGATGTTGTAATTGACATAGATGTAGTTCAACAAGTAAAAAAAATTGTTCTTAATGCTCTTGAGCTTAAAGTGTCCGAGGCATATGTAACTGAAAAAGACGGCACCAAATATAGTGCCACACTTACCCAAGATGAAGAAAACGAACGCTTACAGCTTTCTTTTGATAATTCTTTAAATATTGGTCCGGCCAAAATATCTTTAAAATTTGTCGGTATTTTAAATGACAAATTGCATGGCTTTTATCGCAGTACTTATAAAGATACTAATGGCGAACAAAAAGTTATTGCTACCACACAGTTTGAAGCAACAGACGCCAGACGTGCATTTCCTTGTTTTGACGAACCTGATTTTAAAGCATCTTATAAAGTTACACTTATAGTCGATAAAAATTTACAAGCAATATCAAATGCTGGCATTGATTCAGAAAACCAATTACCAAACAACAAAAAAGAAGTAGTCTTTAAAGAGACTGTAAAAATGTCTACTTATTTAGTTGCTTTTATAGTTGGTGAGTTTGAAGCAACTGAGCCTATCATGGCTCATAAAACACCAATACGCATTTGGGCACCACCCGGCAAAAAATCTTTAGCTACTTTTGCCCAAGGAATTGCCAAACATTCTTTAGAATTTTTTGCTAATTATTATGGTGTACCTTATCCCGGCGATAAACTTGACTTAATAGCTATTCCAGACTTCGCCTCCGGTGCTATGGAAAACTTAGGGGCTGTCACTTTCCGTGAAACTGCTTTGCTGGTAGACGAAAAACTAGCTTCACACAGTGAATTAGAACGTGTAGCAGATGTAGTAGCACACGAAATTGCTCATATGTGGTTTGGTGATTTAACAACCATGAGCTGGTGGAATGGCATATGGCTAAACGAAGCATTTGCTACATTCATGGAAATGATGGCAGTAGATGCCTGGAAACCAAATTGGAAACGCTGGGATTCATTTGGTGCCTCACGCGCCGCAGCGCTTGTTGTCGATGGACTTAAGAGCACACGCCCAATTGAATTTGAAGTTAAACATCCTGATGAATGTCGCGGCATGTTTGATGTTTTGACTTATGAAAAAGGTGCTTCTGTTTTACGCATGCTAGAACAATACATTGGCGTAGATGTATTTCAAAAAGGAATAAGCATCTATTTAAATCGTCATAAATTTGCCAATACAGAGACTCATGATTTATGGCACGCATTAGAAGAAGCATCTAAATTGCCGGTCGGTGAATTAATGGAATCATGGATATTTCAAAAAGGTTATCCAATGATATCTGTGAAATTAAGCAGCAATGGAAAAACACTTGAATTATCCCAACAAAGATTTTTCTATCTACAAGACAATCAAGAGAAAAATCAAGTGTTTCACATACCAATAATGATACGTGCTAAAACGGCTAAAGGGATTGTCCAGAAAAAATTCTTGCTTAAAGAAGAAAGAGGTAATATTGATCTTGATGAAGCCATTGAATGGGCGGTAGTCAACGAAGAAGGTCATGGTTTTTATCGTGTTCATTACGATCAAATATTATTAAATAAATTCACTAGCAATTTAATGTCCACTTTAAGCGCTATTGAAAGATTTAATTTAGTCAATGACACATGGGCAATGACTGTCGCTGGACATTTAGACTTAACCAGCTATTTAAAATTGGTCAAACTCTTTAAAGAAGAAACAGACAAAAATGTTTGGTCAGTTATAGTAAGCTCTCTGCAATACTTAGATAGAGTAATTGAAGAAGCAGATCGTTCTCACTACGAAAAATTTGTCCAAGAATTGCTCAGCCATATTTTTAAACAATTAGGTTGGGTAAAAGCCAATGACGAGAATGAATTAGTTGGTCAATTACGTGGCACTGTTATTAATGCATTAGGCACATTTGGTAAACATTTAGGTGTTCAAAAAGAAGCAGCTGAATATTATGCCAAATTCAAAAAAGATAAGAATACAGTTGATCCAAATATTGTGCCATCATTAATTTCAATACTGGCAAAATCAGGTGATAAGACTCGCTACGATGAGTTTTACCATGCATATAAAAATGCTAAATCACCGCAAGAAGAAGAAAGGTATTTGTATAGCCTGGCTGCATTTAAAGACACTAGTGTTTTAAAACAAACATTACAAATGACAATAGATGGGGAAGTTAAAACCCAAAATGCCCCTTATTTATTGCGCTATATGATGTTAATGAATACAACTGGTCGTGAATTAGCTTGGCAATTTACCAAAGAACATTGGCAAGAAATAACAACAAAATTCCCTGATAATTCCATATCACGCATGCTTGAAGGTATTACTGCTTTAGTAAAACCACAACTAGAATCGGATATAGCTAAATTCTTAAAAGCTAATCCGGTTAAAGAAGGTGCTAAAACCGTCGAACAACATTTTGAGCGTTTAAGCGTAGCTGTTTTATTTAAAAAACGCGAAGCTAATAATTTTAAGCAAGCATTTAATTAAACGCCTAGAAAAAGCTGTTTTTTAATCTAATTTTTTGCCTGTTTATCTATAAGTCAGCATTAAATTGCAGGTTTAATTGTACTCGCCATAAATTGGCAGAATTACCCCTTGACACCAAAAATATTAGCCTTACGATATTGCATAGAGGTCCCACAAGAAGGCTATCGGGCAAGTATTAGCTCACTTAATTGACTTATTTAATGAGTCACTAATCGTTCTACTTTAAAGCGTAAGGATTTACTAAAAATATGGCAGAAAATGATGCTCCTCCGGAAGTCAAAAAACAACCTGATGCAACTCCTGATACTAGCAGTGAGTCATCTAGTGAAAGTTCAGAGAGATCGGCAACTGATGCTTTTAATGCAGCTGTGCAAGATTCTCAACAACGAGACGACTGGAATAAAAATTCAGAAGCCTTTAATTTACCTCAACTAACACGATTAGGGGCTGATGGTCGCCTACTTATGGCAGTAGATCCATCTGCACAACAATTGTTTGAACCATATCAAAGCTTAAGTTTCAACTTAAACAGTCCATCATCACGCTCAGCCACTTTTGCACCGCAAGATGGACAAGGTGATCGTGCGCCAGGTACCGCTGAGCGCTTTAATAATTCTAAAAAGCCTGATCTAGACAAACCAAATAGCGAAAATTTAAAGGATGGTAAACCCCCTGTACCTTCAGATGCTCAAAAACCAGCAGATAAACCAGTCAAGCCAGAAGATTTAGCGCAATCAGAAAAGCAATTAATGGATAATATGCGCAATTTATATGGTGACTCTCCTGAAGGGCGTGCGCAATTTGCTGAGTTTCAAAAAAATTATGAGAATATGAAACAAGAAATGGACAAACGCCCAGATGGCGCTGAACAAATGGCCAAAATAAATGAGGCTTTAAATAAAATTGCTACCAGTGAAGGTGCTTTAAAAGATTCTGCTGGCAAGCCAGTATATGACAAACAAGCCATTTCTCAAATAGCTGAAGGATTAGTTAGAACAATTGCAAATCCATCTGCTGAAAATAATCAAGGTGCCAATAACACTTGTGCTTTAGAAAGTGCAATCACAAGCATGGTAACGAATAATCCTTCTGAATATGCTCGTATTGCCGCCGATATTACAGCAACAGGCAAATCAAAAGCAGTGGGTGATGATGGCAAACTTGGTACCGAAGATGATGTAGAAATTGCTGCCCATGTAGATAGTTTACGTTTGGATGCCGAAGCACAAAAAGATGGCAGTACAGCACATACCGGTGAGCGTGCTGCTGATCATCAAATTGTCAGCAATTGGCTAGGAAATATGTCAGCACAAGTTTTAGAAAATCAAGGTAGTGCCGATATGTTAAAGAGCATGGGTGTTACCGACAATATGCTTAAACAATTAGAAAGCGGACAAGCAAATCTTGAATATAGAGATGTTGGCGGCAACGGAGCTGACACAGGCGAACGCTTTGGCATTTCATATACCGATAAAAATGGCAATAAGCAATTTAAAGAATTGCATGATCCTAAAAGTGGAGAATATTTACGCAGCCCATTTACAACAGATCAAGTTATTGGTGAAATGAATCAATCTTTGCTTGGTAAAGACAAAGGTTCTGGTGTCATGATTGTTCACTCATCATCACTTGGACCAGGTGCAGATAGAGCAGCTTTAGAAGCATCGGGCGTAAGGATTGTAGACAATGCCGATCAGCTACGTGAAGCTGTTGCTCGTAATGAAGCTTTAGGTATTGCTAGCCAAATTGGCATGTATCCAGGACAAGTGACTGGTGTGCACGGCTCCGGTGGAGGACATAGTGTTAATATTCGCGATGAAAATGGCGATGGTGTTTATACATTTGACAATCATTGGGGATCCAAATTAGAAGGTGAAGCTAGTGGTGCTCAAGTTGCATCTTGGATGGAGCCAACAAAAGGAGGCAGAATGTCTGGTGATGTAATAGGTCCAGGAACAGCTGATATGGCTAAACAAGATTGGCCTGATTTGAAAAAAGAAGAGGATGCTGCTAAGCAACGGGCTGAAATAGATCGGCAACGTGAAGAAGAAGCAAGAGCCCTGGCTAATGCTAAAAAGCGTGAAGATGACAGGCTTGCTTTGGAAGCTGAAAAGAAAAAGCAAGAAGCATTATTAGCACAGCGCGCAGGCAAAACAAGACGACCTGACAATATTGCATAAGGCATTAATTGTTGTAGCCAAGTGATTATATTTTGCGATAATCGTGTATGTCGCTAGACATAGATAAATACACTTTGTACACTATCTTCCTGATTGCAAACTAGCTTTCAAGCAGGAGAATTTTGATGCAACTAAAAAAACTAGCAATTGTCACTGGTGCTTCTTTGGCAGCAACAGTAATGTTATTAGGCATTGGGTTAGCTGATGATCAAAATCCTAATTCAAGTTATATGCCAGTTGTGATTAAAGAAAGTTTTAAAACCATTATGGATAGAATGGTGGCACAAAAACCTGCTATTGAAGCAAAACATCAAGCATTACTTGCAGAGCGTTATGACTTAAGTGATAAAAGAGCAAATGATGTCACCATGTCACGCGGCAAACCAATACAAGAAGGCATAAGGGCTAAGCTTGCTCCTGGAATTACTTGGGAGCAATTGTCCAATATGAGCCCTGACGAAATACAAACACAAGGTATATTTCCAAAAGGATTTTTGCCATTACCTCACCCAAATCATCCTGAAGGTGGCATGTTATTTCCTAAGTTTCATATAGATGAAATCAATAAACAAGAAAAACGTGATTTGACACGTTTTGATTTAGATTTTGATTTACCAGATCATTTATTGCCAGAATTTCCTGCTCCTATTTATTTAACAACTCGTCCTGATTTAGGAGATGTTTCTAAAGGGAAGCTTGTCACAATCAACAATTACTACGAGCTATTTAATGGCATTTTAAACCCAAAACAATTAGAAGGTTTACGATTATTAGTTACACCTTTTCCACAACAACAATTCAACCAAACAGAAGATCGTCGCTCTGTTATTGCTAGCCGTGGTGTAAGTTGTTTTGATTGCCATACAAATGGTCACACCAATGCAGCCACACATTTAGTTGGTGATATTCGTCCACAAGAATTTCGTCATCGTATTGAGACACCCACATTGCGCGGGGTAAATGTACAAAGACTTTTTGGATCGCAACGTGCTTTAAAAACAATAGAAGACTTTACAGAGTTTGAACAAAGAGCAGCTTATTTTGACGGAGACCCAGTAATTGCTACTAAAAAAGGTGTAAATATTTTAGAGCGTGGTTCACAAGTCCATTTTATGGCTGAATTCGAAGAACTCATGGACTTCCCACCAGCACCAAAGCTAAATGTATTTGGCAAACTTGATCCAAAGAAAGCAACAGCTTCTGAGATGCGCGGGCAAGAAGTTTTCTATGGTAAAGGACAATGTTCTGTTTGCCACACTGCACCTTATTTCACTGATAATTTGATGCATAATTTAAAAGCAGAGCGGTTTTATAAACCACACATGATAAACGGCATGATGGCATCAGCTGATGGACCAATTAAAACATTTCCATTACGTGGCATTAAAGATTCTCCACCCTATTTACATGATGGTCGTTTATTAACACTCGAAGATACAGTTGAGTTTTTCAATCTTGTATTAGAAACAAAACTTTCTACTCAAGAAAAAACCGATCTGGTCGCGTTTTTACGCACGCTTTAATAGCTATTTACCGTACGTTGCAGCACCTTGGTTGTTGTATTGTACCTGCGTATCAGCATAAGTAGCAGCACCACTTTGATTTTGTCCTGGTGTGTATAAATTACCTTGTTGCACTTGCTGTTGGTTTTTCTGATTTTGACGATTGATTATTGCTTGTTTTCTACGCAATTGTAAAATTTGCAATTTCCTTTGTCGATCCAGTTCATCTCTATACATAAATGAACCATTTTCAGTTCTAAGCGATTCATTACCACTATAAAGATTGTCTCCTGGTGTACGCACATGTCCACCCATATTTACAGTTGGCAAAGCACCCCCTACTCCAGCGTTTTTTCCTTGTGCTGATTGACTTAATGTTCCAGAACCAATATATGTTCCGGAAGGCATATATAAGCCTGTTTGGCTTTGATTTATGACACGAGAATCGCCATAACTGTAATTATATGTTTGTGCTATTACATTGTTATTGAGCCCTAATAATAAGGCAATAAATATTGCTTGCTTATATCGCATAAAATCTATTTATCTCGCTTAATTGGCGCTGGGTGCAGCGTTTAATAGTAAATGAATAAGCCCTCTTGATAAGAGTTTACTCTAATTTATGCCCAAACAAAAGTTATTTATACAACTAATCTACAAATCTGTATTTAACCAAAGCCCAAATAGCAGCAAAGCCATCTTTCCAGGTAATCTTTTTACCTTCACTATAATCACGACCAAAATATGAAATAGGCAATTCATATAATCTAATGCCTTGCTTTAATACTTTAGCTGTAATTTCAGGCTCAAATTCAAATCGACTCGACTTAATCTTTATCTTCTTAAATATATCGGCTCGAAAAACTTTATAACAAGTTTCCATATCAGTTAGTGTTGAATCATAAAGAACATTAGTCAGTAAACTAAGAAATTTATTGCCTAAATAATGAGTGAAATGAAAAGCACGTGTAATTTTGCCGCCACTTAAACGCGAACCATAAACAACATCAGCGTTCCCATCAAGTATGGGTTTAATTAGTTGAGGATATTCATTTGGACTATATTCTAAATCTGCATCCTGAATTAAAACAATATCGCCAGTAGCATGTCCTTGTGCTGTTCTTAAAGCAGCTCCCTTACCTTGATTTTTTTCGTGGAAATAAATTTTTGCATGATATTCATCAGCATTTAGCTTTTGCAAAATTTCTCTTGTGCCATCAGCTGAAGCATCATCAACAATAATAAGCTCTTTAATTAGTCCTTCACAAGGCGCTTCCACTACCCTTTGCAGAATTTCAATAATTGTTTTTGCTTCATTATAAACAGGTATGAGAATGGACAATTTTTGCACGCTTATTTAGTCTCCTTATTATTTAACTAAGCTTGAAAATGTAATGCTTTATCATGGGCTAGCGTCTCCAACTTATCGTCAAGTTTTGTCAAGTTTATTTCTCCAAAACGTCGTCTCAAAGCACAACGTATAATTTCGTCAGTCAGATGTGGATTTTTAGGCAATAGCGATCCATGCAAATAAGTGCCATATACAAAACCTGAACCAATTGCTTGGCAAACCCCCTCTAATTTATCCTCACCATTATTGCCATTACCAGTAATTACTTTACCTAAAGCTTTTACATCTTTACCTAAATATGTTTTGCCACTGTGATTTTCAAATCCAACCAACTGCAAACCATTTTCTCTTTCAATAACAACATTACCTATCATGCGTTTATTACCAGCAACAGTAAATGCATCTATTAATGATATGCCTTCTAAGTCCGCTCCTTGATGCGGACGATAATAATGTCCTAGAAGTTGATACCCACCACAAACCGATAAAATAACAGCCCCAGAGGCAATAGCTTCTTTTAAACCATGACCATGACTCTTTAAATCAGAGGCGATAATTTGTTGTTGTTTATCTTGCCCACCACCTACAAAAAATATATCGAAATAGTTGTAATCAAGCTTTTGATTCAAATCAATTGCTACAACTTCAACATCAATATTTCGCCAATTTGCTCTCTTTACTAGAGCAATAATATTGCCCTTATCACCATAAATATTTAAAAAATGAGCATACAAATGAGCAATGCGCAAATTGGTTGTCCCTGTTTTCAAGTCGTTATTCATTAGATATGCGCACCACTGACAATACCATCACTGATTGTGATTTTTAACAAAAGAGGTTATCAATATAGAAGTATTCAAGAAATAGTTTATCGTCATGCAATTAATTTATTAAATCAATGTTTTCACTTAGTTTTATTTTGACAACAGTTACAATTCAAAACAATTATTTTATCGGTCTCTTGATTTCACACAAAAATACAGCAAAAACATAGATAGATTAGCAATGGATATATCATGTCATAAAACATGTAAAATTATTAAGGTTATTTAAGCATGTCGAGATTGGCTTGCTGAGCCATTCTTTAAAAAACATACTGCATAAGCGTTACTTTTCCCTCTTTCCCTACTACTAATGTTAGAAACAATTGGGGTATATTGCTCAGGTAGGATATAGTCAATTTCTAAGGAGTGATGATTGATATGAAAAAGGGTTTTGCAACCTTACTTTCAACAGTTGTTGCAGTTGGAGCGACCACTCTAATTACTACTTCTCCAGTTAACGCACAAGCTGGGGGCGCCACCAATGTCAGTGAATTGACAGATGTGGTTGGTAATGAGTGGGCTTACAATGCACTAAAAGAGTTAGTAAATAATCCATGCCACGTATTGGTTGGTTATCCAGACCGTACCTTCCGTGGTCAAAAATCAGCAACACGTTTTGAACTTGCAGCTGCTCTATACAAATATGAGCAATGCATAGTTGAGCGTCTTGCACAAAAAGCTGACAAAGCAGATTTAGAAAAATTTGCTGCTTTGCTCGAAGAGTTTAGAGGTGAATTAAATCAACTAAAAGCTCGTGTAGATGACCTCGAAAGACGCATGAAACTTGTTGAAGAGAAAAATGTTGAACAAGATATGCGCTTAGCCTATGCCGAAAGGCAAAAGGGTTTCCTCTGGGAGCGTGTGGTCAAGGGGACTTTAGTTGATGTACGTGATATCGGCGTTGGCGTAGGCCGCGGCGCACGTGCAGTTTATGACTACTTGTTCTAAAGTCATTTTTGACCATAGTCAAGTAGCCTAAGAAGTCTTCATCTCCTTGGAAATGAAAGCTCTCGTCTGGTCAATTTCCGGATGAGAGCTTTGCTTTGAAATTTTATGGAAAAAGATGTCATTTAGTGAAGAACTAGAATTTGCTCTTTCAATTACCAAGCAAGCCGGTGAAATTGCTTTGTCTTATTTCCATGCCGATATTGCTATTTCCAAGAAAAGTGACAATTCTTTGGTAACAGAAGCCGATAAACTTTGCGAACAATTGATTCGTCGTTCAATCATGAAAGATTTTCCCGCCGATAGCATCCTTGGTGAAGAAGAAGGCGAAACTTCTGGCAAAGGTAATAAACAGAATACAAAAAGCCGTAAATGGATAATTGATCCTATTGATGGCACTTATAATTTTGCCCGCCAAATACCCATATTTGCCACTTTATTAGCGCTAGAAGAAGACAATGAAGTAGTAATGGGCGTAATCCATAATCCAGCTGTAAAAGAAACTCTATATGCCGAAGTTGGCAAAGGTGCTTTTAGAAATGGAGAGGCTATTCATGTTTCTCAAATAGCAAAAATTGAAGAATCACAATTTGTCTTTGGTGGAGCAAATCGCATATTGGAAGAAGGATTCTGGGAAGGTTTTCAACAGTTACTAAAAGCCACAAACAGGCAACGCTCTTTCGGTGATTACCTTAACTTTGCTTATGTCTTTACTGGACAAGCTGAAGCTGTTTTAGAAATTGGTGTCCATCCATGGGATTTGGCACCAATGAAAATCATTGCCCAAGAAGCAGGTGGGCGTTATTTTGATCTCAAGGGTGGGGAATCAATATATACAGGTAATTGTTTGATTACTAATTCATTCTTATATGATGACTTCCACCGTCTCATAACTGACATATAATAATAATGACAATTGTTTTGGTAACCTTTAAACCATGAACAAATCTAGTTCAGTGCGGATACGTATGATGCTGTTTATGACAATAAGCAGCATTTTGCCAATCGTTATTTGTCATGTTGTAGTTTCAACTATCAATGGATTCAAGTTTGTCGATTTACTTTGGTATATTCCATTATTAGTTATTCTTGCCATCTTAAATTGGTTTTTGTCTGGCATTGTTTTAGCGCCACTTGCTGATTTACTTTCATCTACTACAAAACTTGCTGCTATGGATATCAGACAACGTCTCGATATAGATCCTTATGAGCCAGAAGAAACCTTAGAGCTAAGAAAGTCTTTTAATAGGCTATTAAACCGCCTGGAAGAATCGCTCAATATTCAGTGTCAATTTGTGGCTGACGCTAGCCATGAATTAAGAACACCACTTACTTCTATTCAAGGCTATACAAAATTATTACAACGCCGTGGTGGCACAATTGATAAACAATTATTGATTGAAGCATTGCAAACAATTTCTGATGAATCTGGACGTCTAATTAGACTGGTCTCTGATCTTTTACAATTAGCTAGAGCAGATGCTGGACAAGCAATCATTGCTCAAAGAGAAATTATTGATATGCGCGATGTTCTAAAAACTGTCGAAGATACCGTAACAATGATTGCTCCTGAGCAAATTGATATTCAATTTATTATGCCAACACACCCAGTACTAGTATTAGCTGATTCCGATAAGTTAAAACAAGTATTTCTCAACATAACAAATAATGCTATTAAAGCAACACAAAGCGGTGGTAAAGTCACTGTCACACTTAGATCAAGTAATCAACAAGCAATTGTGAGAGTCATTGATACTGGTATCGGTATTGCTCCTGCTGATCAACAACGAATATTTGATCGCTTCTATCGCGTAGAAAGATCTCGTACACGTAGCCGCTTATATGGTGGCGGTACTGGCTTGGGGCTTGCTATTGCTCTCACCATATTAAAAGCACATGGTGGCAAAATTGAATTAGAAAGCGAATTAAATAAAGGCTCTACCTTTACAGTTAGGTTGCCTGTAGCGACACTGGAAGACGATAATATTAGCGAATCGGCAAGCAATGAGCCGGCAGTAATAGCCGAAGGTGCTATCGCTACTAGCAACAACGTTAATGTTCTACAAGATAATTAGGTCAATATATCAGCAGTCTTATTAGTAAGACTATGCCTTTTTAGCAGGCTCTGCTTTTTTAGCAGCATCAGCAGGCGCTGCCTTTTTGTCACCAGCAGGAGCAGCTTCAGCAGCACCTTCGGCAGCAGCTTCAGCGCCTTCAGCAGCAGCAACAGGTGCTTCCTCAACAACCTTACGTGGAGTAATTACCCGCACAATAATTTCTTCTGATGGATTTAAAATTTCTATCTTGTCAGATACTTTCAAATCAGCAAAATGGATTCCAGTATCAATTTCAACTATGGCACTAACATCAATTTCAATAAAGTCTGGAATATCAGCTGGGAAACATTCAACTTCTGCTTCTTGATGCAATTCCACTAATTGTCCACCCATAGTCACAGCTGGTGATGTGCCAACAAATTTAAATGGCACGTTAACAGTCAGCTTACGATCAGAGGCAATTCTATAAAACTCAATATTTAAAATTTCACGTGCTGTAAATTTACGTTGAACGTGACGAATAATTGTACTGATTGGCTTATCTGACGAATCAACCAAGTCAATAATGTGAGAATAAGCAGAAGGAGGTAATTTGGAAAATTCCTTGGCATCAACCTGAAAACTTTGAGAATCAACACCAGGACCGTATATAGTTGCTGGAATTTTCCCAGCTTTACGGAGCTGATTAGGTTTTATAGCTTCTTTTTTCTCAAGCTTGAGCTTGAACTTTTCCATGATTTAACCCCTTAATACAACGTTTAATTTGGCTTAAGATCCCTATCTTAGCGTCCAAGCCTGGGGCGCAAGGATTCGAACCTCGGAATGCCTGGATCAAAACCAGGTGCCTTACCACTTGGCGACGCCCCAATGCGCACAATACACGATTCTATTGAACTTCAGGGCCCATTGTCAAATATATCGTAAAGACAAGCTTCTCAGTAATTTTTACTAAATTATTTAAGGCTGAATTAAGGGGGTATTATCTTCGTCTTTCTTTGTCTGATTAGCACTTATGCAACCAAATAGCCATGCTCTGTAAATTACATAGATACTTCCAGCCCCACCAAATAAAGCTACCAAAACTAAAAGCACGGCAACAAAACATATTCCATGAGTTATTGAGTTCAAGCAATAAGAAAGTCCCATAAATGCAAGGCAAGCAAACAAAGACCAAACAATAAAATTCAAAGAATATGCTAGCCATTTAGTCGCCCCAGAGGCATTCATCATGAATTTTCTACTTTCAAGGATTGCAATTATAATTGCAAAACTAGCTAGTGTAACTAAAACTAGATTGAAAATATTATTTGTACCGTCTATAGGCAAGCCAGGTGTTAAGGTTCTGTTTATAGCTCTTAAAAGTGGCATTGATGAAACAGCAATAGAACATACTACTTTTACAATACGCTTTCTCTGTTCATAAGCTAAGCTTGCTGGAAATTTTTTTTGTTTTTCAGAGACAGGATATTGCTCGTCGCTCAACAGATTAATCCTCGAATCATAGCTATTCCTTTTCTGCTATACCCGACTCATGCTCAAATTAATTAAATCCAGAACAAAAATACAGCAAATTAAGTATTTCATGAGAATTAGAACTAATATCCACTTTCACCTTCATCAAACAAAAGTCTCTCTAACAATAATTCAGCACAATGTTTATATAGTTCATAACGTGGGGAATCATTAACAACATAGACTATTTCTGAGACAAAATAGTCAGAACCTAAGCGCTTATTGGCTGATTCAATTCCTTCAATAACAGCACGTTCAATTTCTTTTTCATCTAAAGCACTATGCTCATGCTCCCCAATAGCAGGACGTTGCACAACCTTTGGTGAAACCACATGCTCTTTTGAAAAAATAAGTCCAAGCATGACATGAGCTGGTCCTGTAATATAAGAAATATAATAATAATCACCCTGTTTACTAAATTGCGGCATGATCGTATTGCCTCAGCTCAAAATCTAAATCTACTTAATTGGACTATTTGCTTCAAATAAAGATTGGGCAAATAACATTGCTTCTTGCTTATCATTACCTGATGCCATATGAGCTAGCTCTTTAATGCGTTCTTGTTTATCTAAAGCCATAACTGTAATTTCAGTTTTATTAGCACTTTGTTTTTTGTTGATTTTAATATGACCATTAGCCACTGAGGCTACAATCGGTTGATGAGTAATGCATAAAATCTGATGAGATTTAGCAAGCTTAGCTAATTTTTGTGCCATTATTTGCAATATTTTCCCACTTAGGCCAGTATCTATTTCATCAAATACAACTGTTGCTACTTGATCAGCTTGAGCAAAAATAGATTTAACTGCTAGCATCACGCGAGACAATTCACCACCAGAAGCTATTTTACTTAAAGGCAATAATGGCTGCCCAGGATTTGGCGCAATCAAAAATTCAATTTTATCCATACCGTTTGGCCCAATATTGGTTGGACTAACAGAAATTTCAAAACGACAATTCGCCATGCCTAATTCAATTAATTCTGCCTCTATAATTTTGCCAAGTTTTTTAGATAAAGCTTTACGCTTAGAAGACAAATCTTCTGCTACTTTTGTAAGACTTAAACGTGTTTCTGCCAATTCAGAATTTAAAGAATCAAGCGAGCCTTGTGAATTAGCTAATTTTTCAATTTCGTCTTCCAGTTTTGTTTTCAGTTCAATAGCTTCATTTAGGGTTGGACCATACTTACGTTTTATTTGAGCAAGCTCAGCCAATCTAGCTTGCAATTGAGATAAACTTTCTGGATCAGTATCAAGACTTTCTTTATAACGACGAATGGATCTTTGCCCTTCTTCTAAAGCGTCTAGACAATTATTTATTGTCTCAACAACCGGGGTTAATTTATCATCCAATTCACTTGCTTGTCTTAATGCTAAAGCAGCTTGTTGCACCAATGTAATTGCTGCTGGTATTTCATCAGATTCTCCGGATAAACAAACTTGTGCCGTATCAGCTAAGTTTGCTAATTCAACTACATTAGCTAATACCTGACACTGATTACTAATTACTGTGTCTTCGTTTGCATCATTTAAATTTGCTTCTGTCAATTCATTCAATTGAAAGTTTGCAAAATCCAATTTTTTATTTAGCTCAGCTTCAGACAAAGATAATTCATTTACTTTTGTCTCTAAATCATTTACCCGCACATATAAAGTTTTAATTTTTTGCAAAAGTTTTTGATATATATCATCTGCCAAGCCATCTAAAAGTTCTATTTGTGCTTGTTGTGACATTAGAGTTCTTGCTTCATGCTGAGCATGAACTGTAAGCAGCTGTTGCCGTAAATCACTGATTATTGTCGCATTTGCTAAAGTGCCATTAATGCGAATTTTTGAACCAGTTTTACTAATTTCCCGGCTAATTGCAAGCGTTGATATTTCCTCATCATAAAGCTCATTAGTTTTCAACCAAGCAATAATCATTGGGCTTAGACTAAATGTACCTTCAAGAATGGCTTTTTCTTTATTGGCTCTAATTGTACTTGGACCGGCTTTGCCGCCTAATAAGCAGTTTAAAGCATCAATAATGATTGATTTCCCGGCACCGGTTTCACCAGTGAGTACATTAAGTCCTTGGCTAAAGGCAATCTGAATATGTTCAATTAAAGCAAAGTCCTTAATCTCTAATTCAATTAGCATTAGATTTAAACACCTAGTTAAAGCTGGCCACGCTCATATAATAGCTGGATTCTGTATAAGTCAACAACATGCATATGCGCACGCATACGTCGCGCATACATATTAAATAGCCAATAATGTGCCTAGCAGCTGAGTATGCCGTTTGTAGTAGTTTGGCTAGTAAAGTGGGTATATATATAATATAACTGTGTCCAGAGCAAAATAACAGGTAAATCAGGCATTTAGCCAAGGCATATTATGGAATCTTTTCAAAGTCATCAACGCCATTATCGAGAGCATCATAAGACTTTAGGCTGCAAAATTACCCATATGATTGGGGTGCCAATGATAGCTTTGTCCATACCTGTTCTTTTTATTCATTGGCAATGGGCAATAGCTTTATTTGTGATTGGTTGGATTTTTCAATTTATTGGTCATTATGTATTTGAAAAAAATAAGCCTGTATTTATGAATGATCCACAAAATCCTCTTACTTACTTTTCAGCTATATTTTTTGTGGCAGATGAATGGTGGCATATGTTAACAGGTAAGCCTGCCAACCCAACTAGTCAAATAGACGAACAAAGCAAATAATTTTTTAAATACTAATTTTTCGGCGGTACAAATTTATAGCCTAGCCCATGCACAGTTTGAATTAGCTGATGGCTTTCTTTGTCTTCTATCTTTTTACGTAATCTTTTTATACAAGTAAATATGGCATCATTTGAAACTTCTTTATCGCTTTTCCATACACGACAGAGTAATGCTTCAGCACTAAATACATCATATGGATGTCGCATCAAAAATTCCAACAGATCAAATTCTTTAGGTATCAAACGAATCTCGTTGCCATCCTTTTTTACTATACGACTACTTGGATCTAAAGTAAGATTACCAAATTGCAAAATCTCTTCTCTACCTTCTGGAACACGTCGCAAAAGGGCTTTCACACGAGCAGATAATTCATCTAAATCAAAAGGTTTCGTTAAATAATCGTCAGCACCACAATCCAATCCTGTAACTTTTTCTTGTGTGGTTTTCTTGCCGGTAAGCATAAGCACCGGTGCGGTACCACCGCCTGCCCGAAAAGTTTTGCATACATCAATACCCGATGCAAGGGGTAATTGCCAATCCAAAACAATCATGTCGAATTCATAAAATTTCAATAAATCCATAGCTAAACTGCCGTCACCGGCGGTTTCAACGACATAATGTTCTGATTTCAGCCACTCTTCAACAGAATCTCTTAAATCTTTGTCGTCTTCCACTATCAATATTTTATGCATTGATTTTCTCCGATTTATCTTGCAATTCAACACTTTCTTCCAGCCTGCCTATTAGGTCTTTTGGCATGTTTTGTGCTGGTATCCAAAACCAAAAAGTACTACCTTCACCATTTTCACTGTCGACACCAATTTTGCCACCATGACTTTCAATAATTTGTTTGCAAATTGGCAATCCAAGACCTGTACCAGCCTTTCGTTTACCATCGGCAGACTCTACCTGCTTAAATCTCTCGAAAATAATTTCTTTGTGAGAAGAAGGCACTCCTCTACCTTGGTCAATAACTTTTACCCAAACATTATTGTCAATTTGTTCGGAATTTATTTTGACAATTCCCCCTTTCGGAGAGAATTTAATAGCATTGGCTAGCAAATTTATAATTACTTGAATCAATCTATCTTCGTCCGCTACCGCTTGTGATTCACTTGCTACAAGCTCGAGTTTGATATTTTGATCTAAAGCATATTGTTCTAATTCTTGTAGAGAACGTTCCAAAACTTGTTTTATTTGCAAAGACTCTTTATTCAATTGCATTTGTCCAGATTCTAATTTCTCAATGTCTAACAAATCATTAATAAGCGCAACTAAACGATCAAGGTTTCTAGTTACAACATCAAGTCTTTCATTAGCCTTTCCTGGCAATACTCCAAATGTGCCTTTAGCTAATAATTTTACTGTTGCCAATACTGAAGTAAGTGGTGTCCTCATATCATGGCTTACCATAGCCATAAATTCTTGTTTTAAGCGTTCTAACTCTTTGCGATTGGTTATATCGTGGGCTACACAAAACAAGGTCTTTTCTTCAGACGACCAGTGAGTTGACCATAACATATCAACTAAAGAACCATCTTTACATTTTATCCGATTTTCAAACGAAATGTTGGTATCATTACCTGCATTAACTATAGCTTGTCTAGTTTTTTCTTTATCCTCTAAGTCAACAATGTCCAATAGTGATTTGCCAATAAGTTCATTGAATGCATATCCCCAGACAGAAAGTGAAGCTGGGTTTAATTTACCAAATTGTCCATTGCTATCTAGTGAACAAATTACTTCACTAGCATTTTGGATAATAGCTCTTTCTTTTTGCGCTGCTTCTTTAAGAGCTTGTGCCATATCATGAAATACATGATCTAATTGAGCAATTTCAGCAACACCTGATTGCTCTGGATTTAAAGGCCTATCTTCCACTAGTCTTTTTGTATTATCAGTCATGATTGTCAGTCTATTGGTAATTTGCCGAGCAAAAAATCCAGCCAATGCAAATGCCATAGCAATATTTGCTATAAGTCCAATCACCAGTGCTAGCCCTTGTTGTTTACGTAATTGTTTTTGTTTTTCTGGCGAAGTAGTTTCAATTGTTTGCGCTTCTTTAACAAATCGTGGCAACCAATTAGCAAATTTTTCACCAAATTTTTCAATATAATCACGATGCCTTTGTATGGTATAAAAAGACGCAATACTAGGGCGTCCGTCCATTAATTTAGCTACTTTATCTAAGCGTTTGCACACGTCATATATATCTGGCTTTATTTCATCAAGCAATTTTTCTTCTTTAGGATGATTCTTCACTACAGCATCTGCTCTCTCAATAGCTGCTGGAATTTTACTTAAAGCTTCCTGAAAATTGTCTTTATGTTCTTGGCTATACCCCTCTGTCAAATAAGTGGACAAATTAAAACCTGCACTATAGGCAAGCTTGTATAAATTATCAGTAACTTGCAAAAGCTCTTTAGCATGAACTTCTCGCATCTTTTCTACATCGGCTTGCCACAACAAATAAGCTAACCAGCCCACAAATACAACTTGTAATAGTATTGGCACTATTACAATTATTATGCCAATTTGTGAGATTTTAAGGTTTAACTTTATGGGCATAAAAAACCTATAGGGTATTAATTTTGTACCCTATAGATTCAGACATTAGTCAACATTATGTGTCAACAGTACCTTTTAATCTATAATAAGTTTAAAAAGATCTATTTAAGATGAAATACTGTAATCAAAAAGAGATAAATATATGGTGCAGACCAGGGGACGATTACAGCCAAAACCAAGTTTAACAATCGAATGAAAGTGTTCTTGGAGCTTTTTAGGCAATAAATACAAAATATGCTCCAACTTATCACAAATAAGGGGACTATTAAGTAAAGTGGATGTTGAAATAAATGCACAATCAAAGGCGTAACTAAACCTGGATGCATAAAGTACGCTAGCAAATAACCCAGATATGGCAATAATGCACAAAAAATCCAAATGTTTAAACGAGCATCTTTTTTATTTGTCTCTTTCATATCAGCTTTGATCTATCAAGAATCAACGACAAAATATCATAATCTCTAACAAGTGTTTATCCATTTGTGAAACCAATGTATCAAGATCGGACAACATCGCTTGTCTATCTTCCAATAAATCTATTGTCAAACGAGTATTTTTTGCCCCACCACCCGTTAACGCTGCTATGAAATCTTTGTCTTTAATAGTTTTTAGCCTGGCAAAACGAATCCACTCTTTTACTAACAAAGTACGCCTAGTTTCTTTTTCACCTGGTGGATTGGAATTGACATATCGCCATACGTCTATCGGATATTTATTATTAGCTTGATTGATAGGATCAAATAGTGGCGCCAACATGTTATCACCTTGCGTCACACGTTTCTTTTCCCCGCCAGCCTGACGTAAAGCTATGGTAGAAAGACCTGTTTGCATGGCACCGCCAACTACTTCTAAAATATTTCCTGTCCTATCTATTCCTATTTTTGGCGAGATTTGAAATGATCCACCAAGGATTTCCGAGACACCACCGCTAACAAAATTAGCAATGGAATTTGCTTTAATTTGTTTGTCACGCCTATCTTGCATAAAATTTTGCAATTGTCCTGCTTCGAAAATATCATAGGCAATCTGTGCAGAGGTAGCCCGTACTTCTAGCATTGCTAAAATAATATTTTGCAATATGACTTGCTTGTTCTGCAAAAATTGTGAATCAGACACAGAGGCGGCTGGTTTATTACGCCATTCATGCAATTTTTCAATATTGCCTAATATGCCCAACTGTTCAGCTAATTGTTTTGCTGCCGGACTCAATACATCATTTTGGCTTACTTTAGGCGACAATGCATTTTCATGCGCTCCTAAATCCAATGGCTGATCAATAGCATGTGCTTGCGTAGCCAAAACCAAACAACAAATTATATTGATAAGGAAACGTAATATCATGCTGGTTGTAATGCAAAAATACTCACTTGAGCAGCAACTTGTTTTGCCAGTTCGATAAATGCTTTGGACGATGGATGACTCGGATCGCAAGCGGTAATAGGTTTACCAGTGTCTCCTCCTGCTCTTACACTAGAATCAAGAGGGATTTCTCCTAAAAATGGGATATTTAATTCCTCGGCTAATTTTCGTCCACCACCATGACTAAATATTTCTGATCGCCCATCGCAGTGTGGGCAAACAAAATAGCTCATGTTTTCCACAAAGCCTAATACAGGCACTTGCATTTGCTGAAACATAGCTAGTCCTTTACGTCCATCTAGTAATGCCACGTCTTGCGGCGTAGTAACAATCAAGCCACCAGCTAAATTTGTTGCTTGCACCAAAGACAATTGAGCATCACCTGTACCAGGTGGCATGTCGACAATAAGATAATCAAGTTCACCCCATTCAACATCTCTCAGGAATTGTCTAATTGCTTTATCAAGCATTGGTCCACGCCAAATAACGGGCGTATCTTTCGCTACAAAAAAAGCCATGGAAATACATTTAACACCATGATTTTCTGCTGGCAAAATACGATTATCTTTTGCTTGTGGTTCATAACCTTCTACACCCAACATAATTGGTGCATTTGGTCCAGTAATATCAGCATCCAAAAGCCCTACTTTAGCACCCAATTTATTTAAAGCCACAGCCAAATTTATTGCTACTGTTGTTTTACCAACACCACCCTTACCAGATGTAACAGCAATGATATTTTTTATGCCGGCAATATCTTCTTTATTACCAACGCCAACACGTTTTGCAACTGAGGCTGTGGATTCTAAATCCACATCGCTTACACCGGGAATTGCTAGAACTTTTTCTTTGCACTCTGCTTCAATTTTTTCTTTTACTGGGCAAGCAGGTGTTGTTAATGTCAGTTTAAAATGAACTTTAGATCCATCTATCTTCACATCCGAAATCATGCCCAACTTAACAATGTCGACGTGTAAGTCTGGATCCATTACAGAAGAAAGTTGGGACATTACTTGATCTACAGTTATATTATTTTTTCCATTCATTAGCTGTATTGATTTCCTTGACTTAAAACACTTACCAATCAATTAAACACCTTGGCAAGGCTCTCTGTAATTTTTGAATGCCTGCTTTAGTAACTTTAGTACCACCAAGACCAATTTTATCCAAATTTACTAATTGCTTTAGGTGTTCTAGTCCATTATCACTTATATTTGTATAGTTGAGATAAAGTTGACGTAAGCTTTTACATTTGGCAAGTTCAGCCATTCCTGCATCAGTCACATTAGTACGATTTAGTGTCAATGCTTTCAATTTATTACATAAAACTAAGTGCTTTAAACCCTTATCAGTTACTTTTGTATCATTGAGAAAAATAGCATCTAGCTTGGGTAAAACTGATATACCAACTAAACTTTCATCATTTACATCAGTCTCTCCTAATAACAAAGCATCTAATTTCGGAAAGTTTTTCAAAAATGCAATTAGTGGTCCACGAATTTTTGTTCTTTCAATTACCAGACGTCTGAGCACTAATAATGTTTTTAATTGAGCAAGACCAGAATTTGTAATCTGTGTATCGGATAAGATCAAATCACCAATATTGGTAAGACCAGCTAAATGTATTAAACCTTTATTGGTAATGCGCTTGCACTTAATAGACAATTCTGTAAGTTTATGACATTTACTTATATTAGCTAAGGCTCTGTCGGTAATACTCAGTCCAGTCAAATTTAAATAGTGTAAATTTGTTAGCTTTCTAAGAAACGAAATATCATTATCATTTACATCCACGTCAAATAGCGTCAGATTTAACAAGCCAGTTAAATGCGCAATATAAGCTAAGTCCGCTTTTTTTACATCAGCAAAATTCAAATCTAAAGACTGAATATCATTAGCTTTGACAGTAGATAAAGCTTGTAGACCGCCATCAAATTGAAAGCCTCCACTCAACTCAATAATCTTGTTTTTAGGAACACGTACTTTTCCTTTCGCTTCTGCTAACCATCTTCGGCCATCACGACGGATTGTCGGAAAAAAATCTTTGTCTTCATAGGCAAATACCTCACCTATTGGCTCATCACTTTTAAACTCAATGATACGGTAACTTGCTGTTTCTTTTGCCGCTACTGGCAATGCTGTTATAAGCAATACTATTAAAATGAGATTGATGATTTTTGAAATTTTTATAGATCTACTAAGCATTGAGAAAATTCTTTTTGAAATTGTTTGGCTGCCTTTTCAGTAATTTTAGTATCACCAATTTCTAGACGTCTTATTTTTTTGAAATATTTTATATAAGACAATGCTTTATCTGTAACAGCTGTCCCTTCTAAATTTAGACGCTGTATGTTTATCAATGGTTTCAGATATAACAACCCATCATCAGTGATTTTAGTTCTTCGCAAGAATAGAGTTTGCACATTACGTAATTTACCAAGGCTCTTCAAACCTTTATTAGTTATTGGATTATCACCTAGCTCAATCAATTTTAATCCCTGCATATTTTCTAAATGTTTAAGCCCAGAATCAGAAATGCCAGTATGACTTAAGCGAATCGCTTCTAGTTTTTTGCACTCAGCCAAATTAGCCAGACCCAAATCACCAATTTTTGTATCATTTAAACTCAGTAATTTCAATTGTTTTAGCTTAGCTAAATAAAATATTCCTTTATTTGAAATATGTGTCCCTTCGAGCCCCAAAGAAAATAATTTTGGCAAAGAACATAAAACAACAATGCTTTTATCAGTAATTTTTGTGCTACCTAAAGACAATTCCCTAAGGTTTTTCAATTGTAAAATATATTGCATTACAGTATCAGTAATATTGGCACCAGCAGCTTCAAGCACTCTCAAATTATTTAATTTTGCAATTGGAGCAAATGCGCTTGCTGCAATATCTATATCTCGCAAATCAATGTGTGTTAACCCATTCAATTTAGATATGTCTTTCATCGTGTCATTATTTACTTCAGCCATGCTTAAATCTAAAGAATCCAAATCATTTGGCTTTAGCTTATTGAGAGTACTTAAATTACCTCCATAAAATGGGCTCACTCTCAATTCAATCAATGAATTAACTGGCACTTCCACATTACCTTTGGCAATTGCGTACCATTTTTTGTTTTCAGGCATATAGGCAGAATTGATCTCGTACAGATTATCCAGTTTTACAAGCAATAATTCTCCTACTGGTTTATCACCATAAAATTTGATAACACGCATTTGACGATTATGTGCAAAAGCAAAATTAATTGACATTATTATCATCAAAAAAATAACAGTTTTTTTCCAATCAGTCATTAGTCATCACCAATCAACAAAACATTTTGGCAATTCTTGAGCTAGTTTTGTTGCACCAGCTTTTGAAATTTTTGTACCTGCAACACGAAGTGTTTGTAGCTTAGATAATCTAGCTAAATCTATTATGGACTTGTCGCTAAGATTAGTATAGTTAAGATTTAAATGAGCAAGCTTTTTAAATTGAACAAATTGTTTTATCCCATTATCTGTAATTTTAGTTCGTCCCAAAGACAGTATCTCAAGATTTGGTAAGTTGGCAAGCTCCTTTATGCCAGTATCTGTAATACTATTTTCTTCTGCTTCTAAAATCACAATAGTCGAACCACTAAGATTTTTAAGTCCTTCATCTGTAATTGTTGTTTTTGATAAGTGCAATACCCATAAGAATGGCATCTTTGTTAAATATTTCATTCCATCATTGCTTACTTTTGTTTGCTCCAACCAAAGTGTCTGTAATGATTTCATACTGGTAAAATACTTAAGTGCTTGGTCAGTAATTTTAGTATTTACCAAGCTAATACTATTTAAAGGCATTTGAACAAGGGCTTTGGCTGAGTTATCTGAAATCTTAGTATTATTTAGATCTATGCAATTCAATGAGCGTAATTTTGCAATCTCTGCCATACCGAGATCACCAATTTTAGTATCAGTTAACCGCAAAGATCGCAAGTCTGCCAGGGGAGATAAGTATTTCATTCCTTTATCAGTAATTTTTGTATAAGCTAAGTCTAAATGTCTTAGCCCTGTTAAATGACTAATATAGGACAAATCTTTATCAAAAATATCTGCCCCTGAATAATTGATAGCTTGTATATCATTTGCTTTAAGTTTAGCCAATGATTTCAATTGACTGGTGTCCATAAAAAAAGATCTGACTTCTACACACGCGTTTTGTGGGACTTTTACATCACCACGAGCTTCAGCCAACCAGCGTCTATCTTTTTCAGTAATAAAATTTTTTAAGTTTTCTTTGACCAGAATAACATCGCCTGCCGATAAATTTTTATCGAAAGATATAATTCTAGTGCTTTTATTTGTTGAAGATGATTTGCTAGATGCTATTGATGAGTTAGTAGCACAAACTGCGATTAGTAAAAAAAATGCAGCAATGAAGTTACCATTAATTTTTTTCATTAGTACTTCATCCCTCGCTCGTTGTCCTTATATTTTATTGTAACTTGTCAATGAAATTTAGATACATACGCAGATGTCAACTGTCCAATTAATCACATAGATGATACTGTTAATTGTTATGCGCATATTATTTATTACACTTGCTATTACTTTTATATCAATACTTACTTGGTTTTTGCCGCCTCCAAGCCATGCTTGTCCATGTAGTGAAATAAAGCCCATTGCTCAGGATACAAATCCTAATAGACAAGCTGGAATTGCTTATACGTATTCAAAAGAGTATGCAAAAGAGTTTAATAAAGCCATCACCGACGCTTACAAGGCTTGCAAACAACATATTGGTGAAGAAAATATTGCTATTGTTTCCGATATTGACGAAACTCTTTTAGATAATCGAGAAGGACTAGCTAAGCTTAGTGAATTTGATTATAGTCAATTTATAGATTGGATAAACAAAGCAAATGCTCCGACTCTCAAACCAACAGCTCAGTTTTTGAAATGGGCACGCAAAAATAATTTTGCTATATTTTTAATTACTGGGCGTAAAGAAAATGAAAGATTGCCAACCATAGTTAATTTATTAAGAAGAGATATTGCTTATGACGGACTGTATATGCGCCCTAACGATAATCACGACTCGGCAGACGTGTTTAAGTCTCAAATAAGACAAAAAATTGAAAAAACAGGCTTTAAAATCATAGTCAATATTGGTGACCAAATATCAGATTTATTGGGTGGCAGCGCGTTAGACTGCGAAAAATTACCTAATAAAATCTACTATGTGCCTTAAATTAAGCCTTTAGACCACCTCAATTTCAGTGGGGTTTTTCCCATACCTTATATGTTTATACGATTTTAAAGCCTGGGAAATACGCTACCCAGGGGAATAGCCCCACCCTATGTCTTTGCAAACTAGTCATAAAGAGTATTATTTCTAATAACAGGTTCGGTTGCCTTTCCCAAGGCATAAAACAGTTCACAGAGTTCATAAAAACATGCAGGCTAATTCAAACAACCATTCAGATAATGCTAATGTCCAAGCAGCAAAAACTGCTGAAATAGCAAATTTAGCAGCAAAAGTAGCATTTTTAGAAGATGCACAGCGAAATATTGCCTTAAAAAAAGGGCAAATAGCACAAGCGTTAGGATCATCGACAACCAGAAAAGAAGTGCATGCTAAAGAAAAATTGGTAAGCGATGGCGTCACAGTTGAAAATTGCCTTGTGCCAATGGAAAGCAATTGTTCCATAACATTTGACGAACAAGATTTTTCCACTTCTGATGAAATCATTAGTTTTGCACCAGTAGCAGAGTCTAATTTTTGTCCGGATAATGTATGTCAGCCTATTTCTATAGGCAATTCATATTCACCAGAGCCAATTCAATACTTTGGCATCGAAACAATAGTAAATGAGTTAAAAATACCTGAACTAATATCAAACCCAGCTTATGGTGAATATAGATTGAATCAAGCACAACTAGCAAATTTAGAAATGGCTGAACGCATGGTAGCTAATGAAGCAGAAGCCGCTAGACTATCACTAGTTGCATATACAAATAATGCCGATAACATGGGTAAAACTGATAAAGATAAAAATGAGAACAATTCAAAAGGCCATATAAATATTCTGCCTAATTGGCAAATGTTATCCGATAAACGCTTTATTATTACTTAAGTAGTTATTTAGTCTGTAAGGTTTTGAGGAAAAGATTTTCAAACTTTTCTTTATCAAGACTAATTGCAACTTTTATTTTGCGTCCACCAAACAATGATGTCATTGTTTTGCCGGCATTTTTTCCTTGAGCAGAAACATCTAAACGCATATCTTTATAGACAAATAAATTAGGCTCAATCGCTGCTGCTGCTGTTAAAGTATCCCAAAAATAATAATTTAGTCCTTTCACCAACGAATAAAGTTTTGCTGCTAACAAAGAAGCACGATAACGGCTCGATTGTTCTTCTAGTTTCTCTAAAAATTCTTTGTTAATAGGAACTTGATTAGTTACATCTAGCGGGATAAGTATTATTGGTATGCCTGTATCAAATATTGCTTTTGCTGACGGAGGATCTCCATAAAAATTCCACTCAGCACTACCATCATGATTTGGTTGTTCAACATTACCGCGAACATTTATTGCTCCGCCCATAATAATAAATTCTTTGATTTTACTTTTTAGCTCTGGTTTGTGTTGCAAAACACGAGCTAAATTGGTGAGCGGCCCAGTAGCAACAATTGTAATTGGCTCTTTACTGTGACTTAAACAATCAGCAATCAATAATTCTGATTTACGAGGCTTACCTACTTGATATGGTCTTTTAAGGGCATTTTCACTAAAAATAGGCAATTCATTTATTATGTAACTTTCCCGTCTCCAATTATCAGGAAACGGATTTGGAATTGGCTCTTCGCTAATGCCAATTTCCGGTCCTTCTAAATCCAAAAAAGTTGCCATTTTAACTAATGATTCGTAAGCTTGCTGAACATAACAGTCTCCATCAGTAACGCTTATTGCTTGCAGATTATTTTTAAAGTGAAGCCATAAGAGCAAGCTGCTCAATAAATCATCTACATGTCCGTCATTATCGTGAATAATCAAAGTGTTGCCACCAGTTGTTAAGTGCTATACCTTTTGCATAGCAAAGCATATTTAGTTTACTTCCAGCTACAATTTCTTTCATTAGTTCGAGAGAGGCTTTTCAAGCGGCTATAAAAAGAATCTGGCTGTATAATGTCATCATTAATTTATGGCGATGGAGTCCGCCTTTAACCGCCTCGCGCTGATGACGCCTACCAGATTAATCATTATTTCCTGGAGACGACTTGAGCTATTTTTTGATTTTTATTGGAGCTGGATTAGGTGGAGTATTCCGCTACCTAATGGGAAAAACTGTACAAAATTTGTCCAATGGCTGGATATTTCCCATTGGCACTTTTAGCGTTAATATTCTTGGCTGCTTATTAATTGGTTTGTTAGCACAGATATCTGAAGCTAAGGGTATTATCGGTCCAGAATTACGCTTATTTATTTTTGTTGGACTACTTGGCGGATTTACAACCTTTTCAAGTTTTGGTTATGAAACAGTTCAATTAATTAAAGATGGTGAGATTTTGTATGCAATTTTAAATACTGTATTGCAAGTAGTGCTAGGGCTTATTTGTGTTTGGTTGGGATATGTTATTGGCAGATTTATATAGATGGGGATTTTTTGAATGTTACCAGAACAAGGACATTTATTACGGATATTCATCGGTGAATCCGACAAGCACGAGGGCAAACCCCTCTACGAGTGGATAGTAAAAAAAGCAAAAGAAAGCGGTCTGGCCGGCTCCACTGTGCTACGAGGCATTGAAGGATTTGGAGCCAAAAGCCGTATTCATTCAGCTAAAATATTGGACTTATCAACTGATTTACCAATAATTATTGAGATAGTAGATGAACTAGAGAAGATTGAAAATTTTCTTCCAATTATCGACGAAGCTATCCCTGAAGGACTAGCTACTGTAGAAAAAGTACATGTTAGATTTTATAGATCGAAACAAAAATAAGTTAGCTAAGGAAGTAACTAATTCGTACTTGTCCATTTTTGCTACTAATTTTTTTAATGCTTATTTTTCCAATATCGCCGGTGTTACTCACATGAGTGCCACCACAAGGGCAACCCATTCCTTCTGTAAAAGCAACTACACGAATTTTATTATCAGTAAAGGTTATTTTAGTATCGGATTTATTACTAGCAAGTTCATTTACTTTAGCTTCCAGGCGCAAACGTAATTCTTCTTTTTGGTCTAATGCGACTTCACCCTCGTATTCTACATAAGGACCTTGAGGAAAATGATAACCTTTAGTCGGTGTCAACGTCAGTCCAATCATCTTGGTTGCATCATCAATCAGATGTCCTGCGGAATGAAGGCGAGTGTGAAGATTTCTTCTTTCAATATCAATTTTCAAATTAACAGTATCATGTTGAGCAAAATTGCCTCTAGAAAAATTGCCAAAATGATGAACGATTCCTTCTATCATGCGCACATCGCTAACAATGAGTTCGGCATTATCACCGTTTATCAGACCCTGATCAGCTGGTTGTCCTCCACCCTGTGGATAAAAAATGGTTTTATCTAGAATAAGAGCTGTTCCTTTTCCTTCTACTTCAAGCAATGAAAGAAAAGTAGCAATGTCCTCTATCTTGGAACTATCCTGCAGATAGGTCAAAATTGTCGGCTTTTTAGAGGAACTTTCCATTTTTATCCTCAGATATAGCTCATTTATCTGGTCAAATGTTACCATGCGTAATGATAACGATGAGTTAGCGCTAACATTTGACTATAAACAGTTATCTTCATGACATAATAACAACCGTTATACAAAATTACCTTTTGCCTCTCAACTCAATCGATGAGCAATGCGGTCGAAGGGTTGGGATAAATAGCACGACGCAAAATACCGTGCTTTATCAAAGGAATTAAAATTGAATACTTTTTCTCAGTTTGGCTTGTCCAAACAACTTTTAGCATCGCTTGCCGATGCTGGTTTTGAAACACCAACAGAAATTCAAACAAAATCAATTGGTGTTGTCCTAGAAGGCAGTGATTTAGTGGCAACAGCCCAAACCGGCTCCGGTAAAACTGCTGCTTACGCTTTACCTGTCATTGAACGTCTTCAAACATCAAATGGTAAAACACGAGCTTTAATTCTTGTACCAACAAGAGAATTAGCTACACAAGTAAGTCAACAATTTAAACTATTATCAAAATATTTGAAATTGAAAACAGTCGCTATATATGGTGGCGTCAATTTAGAACGTCAGCGCAGAGATTTGCATCGTGGCGTAGATATTATTATCGCTACTCCCGGTAGATTATTTGATTGTATGCAAAGAAAATGGGTGAATTTATCACAAGTACAAATCAATGTAATGGATGAAGCAGATCGTATGTTAGATATGGGCTTCATGCCACAGGTGCGTAGAATTGTAAGTAATTTACCTACACAATGCCAAACACTAATGTTTTCTGCCACCATAGACAAACGAGTACAACAAATAGCATCTGAGTTTTTAGAAAAACCTGTCACTGTTAAATCAGACATAGCACAAATAGAACCTGCTGCAATTGAACAAAGCATTGTCCGCGTACATGAGTTTGATAAAGATGCATTGTTATTAAAACTACTTGGTGAAATCAATAGTTCAATGCTTGTATTTGCTGGTATGCGCCGTAAAGTTAAATGGATAACTGATAGATTACGTGAGGCTGGAATTAAAGCTGATGAAATACATAGCGAAATCAGACAAAATAAACGTGAACAAGCTTTAGCTCGTTTTAAAAGCGGAGCAACACAAGTGCTTGTTGCAACAGATGTAGCAGCAAGAGGCCTCGACATTCCTTCAATCAGCCATGTAATAAATTATGATGTTCCTTTATCGCCTGAAGATTATGTACATCGCATCGGCAGAACTGGTAGAGCTGGACGCTCCGGAATAGCAATTACATTTGTATCTAACGAACAGCGTCATTTAGTCAGAGCAATTGAAGCTAAAGTTGGTAAGCAATTAGATCCAGATGCTCCCCGTCCAAAAAACAATGCTAAGCCACCATCACGCCGCTTTAGAAGTCGCCGCCGTCGCGCTTAATTCTTGAGGCTAAACAGTAGTATCGCCGAGAGAAGCCCTTACTGCATTGATAATTTTCCAGCTGAACTTCAAGCTAATTCGCTCTCCAAGCGGGCCTCGCGCAAGAAAGTTTTTATCAAGCGTGGTTATCTGATCACACCTGGCAATCGAATCCTTTAATAGACCGCCTTCCCCAGCTGGGATTTGCACATGATAAAGAGGGTGCAGATTGAACTTTTCGGCTGACGCTGTTGGTACGACAACCACGTCCCCACAAGTCCTATTTCGTCCATCAGTAGACACTATAATTGCCGTTCTTGGCTTTTGGGGATCATTTGGCTGATTTGGCAGATCTACATACCAAACCTCACCATTTTTGGGAAAACTAATATTAGCCATCATATCTATTCTTTCCAAATGTGTTTGGCAGCTTCTGTGGTTATAGCCGTCCAAGACTCATCAGCCAAGGCTTCTTTATTATGCTCGTAGTATTGAGCATCAAAGGTATCTCTCACCTGTTGCTTCCATAGATGTAGAGCTCGCTCAATTACTGAACTTCTTGAGAGTCCGCTCTTTTTGCTGACTTCAACAAAACTGTCTACCACTTGCAAAAGGTCTGCATCTACCGAGATAGTGACCTTCTCTTTCTTGCTTGTTGGTTTTGTAAACATTGTCATAAATTTTACCTTGGGTTAGCCTTGATCGGTCATACCAATAGTATGGCACAAAGCCATACCCAAGGCAAGCTTCAATAGCTAGATGCGCTTGATAACCCCTCAAATACAAGCCCGTTATTGTTTTGGGCAATTAATGTAGTGGCGTAAATACGTGATACAATGAGGAAAGTACAAATTGTAGTTGCGTGAATACAAATGAAAGAAAAAACAACCAATATAAGCATCCGCATTCCTGATGAATATCGCAAACGTCTTCAATTACAAGCTGACAAAAAAGCACTCAGCTTTAATGCACATGTTTTACGCGTCCTAGAAATTCACTTGATGAGTTCTGGTTTTGGACCAGACTCAGTAACATCTAGTTCTGGACGATTATTTCAAATTCGATCAGAACCTTATATAGATAATGTAGATGAAACAACTTGGGCATTTTTTGTTGACGAGCCTAAATTTGAAAAAGAGAGAGCCTATTACTTAATTGGTCTTGGCCGGACAGTTTTGCGAGATTGGCAAGTCAAAGATAAAGCCACTGTTTCAAAAGAAGTTGGGCTAGCATTGCTAAATTTCTATAACCGCAAAGGTATGGAAATAGATCGTTTGATCTGGAATCAGTATCCTGGACCAGACAATGATGGTCGCCGCATTTTGCAAGCTTCCGAAGTACCTGAAACTTTAGAAGAGTTTTTTGATTTATTAATGGCCGAAAAATGGACTGACAAGTTTGTCACACAAGATGCACAATGTCAGGACATTCGCCGCGGTCGCCCCGAATCAGCCCTATATCGTTAAAGATTGCTTGAGGTGCAGTTTTCTACTTAACTAAATAAGCACAAACAAGAGAGATTCTTTTGCCTGCTGAACAAGCACCGACATGATGCATTTATGTCTCATGTTCGAAACTTGGCATACATTGAGGATTACAGAATGACTGAGTTTATCATTATCTTTATAATTTCGTACATATGGCATGCGCTTGGCATAACTGTTGGCTATCATCGATTATTGTCGCATCGATCATTCTCATGCATAAAACCAGCCGAATACTTTTTCGTACTAGGTGGTTATCTGGCCTTTCAGGGATCACCCATATGGTGGTCTACAATACATCGGGCTCATCATCGTCATGTAGATACAGCTTTAGATCCGCATTCTCCTAGATATGGGCTACAAAATGCTCATACCGGATGGATGGGTAAGGCTTCATATCCAGAACATATTAACCCAGAATTACAAGCAAAAGATTTGCTTAAAGATCCTATATATAGATTTCTTGAACAAAACGGGGTTTTGTTCAGAGGACACTTTTTAGTTTTCTTTTTTGGCTTGAGTCTCAGATTGCTCATATTTATTTATTTTGGTTGGATACCGGCTGTAGCTAGTTTGGTAGCCGCTATTCTTGTCTGGCAAATTCCTTTAATGCTCAATGTTATTTGTCATCTGCCCAAATTTGGATATAAAAATTATGCCATGGATGACGACAGTGTTAATGTCTGGTGGGTTGGTCTATTAGCCCTAGGTGAAGGTTGGCATAATAATCATCATGCCTCTCCTGGCTCCGCAAAAACAGGGATGCGTTTTTGGGAATTAGATTTTTCTTGGTTAACTATTTTATTAATGAAATATTTGCATATTGCTCAGCGTGTCAATGTGAGCAGTCACGAACAATTGCTCAAGAATGCGTCAAAGCCAAAACTAATTCCTATTTATTCGCTACCCAATAAAGCAGTGGTAAATAATAAATTCCAACACAAACAACCTGTTCGTGTCAAAACTAAAGTTTAGTCTTGCCAGCTATGCCCAAGTTCTGCTAAGACAAGCCAAACTCGAATATCTTTGGCATCTCTAATTCTATCCAGCATAAATTTACGAACCAGCAAACATATTTGATCAGATCGTTCAATTCTATCCGGATAAGCATATGCTTTTATTTCTACTTCAATAGGTGCAATCATTGCTTCTCCGTCCACGGATAAAAATCTTACCGTAATTTCGTCAGCAATAAGTTTACGCTTATCAGATGTCAATTCGCCTGCAATTAATTCGCGTAATTCGTGAGTTATATTCTTAAGCGGCTGTTGTAAGTTTTTATTGGAATTATAAATATTGACGGTTGGCATTAGGTATATTTACAAAATGCCTAATTGCATTTTTGTTTCTTCTGAGCACATAGCATGGGGATCCCAGCGCGGCGTCCAGACTAATTGCACTTTTGGTTCTTTTACCCAGGGTAATTTAGTCAATGCTTGATGAACTTGCCCTTGAATTACAGCTCCTAATGGACATGCCGGACTAGTAAGTGTCATACGTACGGTCACATTACTGTCAGCAATATCTACTCCATAAACAAGACCAAGATCGACAATATTGATACCTAATTCTGGATCAATAATGCTTTTTAAATGTTCAAAAACTACATCTTGTTGTAGGGTGGACATTCAGTTTTCTCCTTAATTATTTGATTTACTCAGTGGTAACTGTATGAGGCTTAATTGTTTTGCCGTGAGCGATATTTCCACTCTTAATGCCATTTATTCCTTCTAAAAGTGTATTCCATGGCAATAATGCACATTTTATGCGCACCGGATAATTTCTCACACCTCGTAAAGCTTCTAATTCTTCTAAATCATCTGGCATTGCTGCCATGTCTTCTTTAGAAAGCATCATCTCTTTAAATAAATTGATAATCTTATGAGCTTCTTCTATGCTTTCACCTTTAATGGCTTCGCTCATCATGGAAGCAGAGGCTGTATTGATAGAACAACCTTTACCTTTAATAGCTACATTGTTTACTTTGTCATTATCAATATCAAGATATAAAGTAAGTTCATCTCCACAAAGAGGATTGACGCCCTCTACTTCTACGGTAGGATTTTCCAGCTGTCCTTGATTGCGTGGATTGTGGTAATGATCGAGAATTGTTTCACGATATAAATCATTTGCAAGCGACATGACCTAATACCTTTTGTGCTTCTTTTAAGGCTTCTACCATAGAATCTATTTCTTCTTTTGTATTATATACATAAAAACTGGCTCGAGCCGTACCGCTCACATTTAAATCACGCATTAATGGCTGACAACAATGATGTCCAACTCGAATACAAATTCCAGATTCACTTAAAATTTGTCCTAAATCATGTGGATGAATACCAGCCATATTAAATGATATAAGACCACCACGTTTATTTACATCATGTGTTCCATAAACAGCAAGATTATCTATTTGAGACAATTTAGCTAAAGCATATTCAGTAAGTTCTTGTTCGTACTTATGAACATTTTCCATGCCTAATGCTTGTAAATAAGTGATAGCAGCACCAGAGCCTATCACATCAGCAATATTAGGAGTACCAGCCTCAAAACGCCACGGTAATGAATTGAATGTGACTTTATCTCTCCAGACAGAGCTAATCATATCGCCTCCACTTAAAAATGGCGGCATGGATTCAAGTGTAGATGCTTTACCCCAAAGCACACCTACTCCCGTTGGCCCTAACATTTTGTGAAATGAAAATGCAAAAAAGTCAGCACCCAGCTTTTGCATATCAACTGGCAGATGTGGCAAAGATTGTGCTCCATCTACTAAAACAATTGCACCTTGTTTATGAGCCATTTCAGCCAATTGAGCAACTGGCATTATCGTTCCTAGTACATTGGACATTTGTGTTATTGTCAACAGTTTTGTTTTTGGACCAATAATTTTAGCGGCTGAGTTAAGATCGACAATGCCCTCGGCATCAAGGTCAAGAAAAACCAGTTTAGCGCCACGCTCTTGGGCCAATATTTGCCAAGGTACAAAATTAGAATGATGTTCTGCTGGCGATAATACTATTTCATCGCCTGGCAATACATGCTGCCTAGCCCAACTATATGCAACTAGATTAATAGCTTCTGTAGCATTGCGCGTAAAAATAATTTCTTTTGTTTCTTTAGCCCCTATAAAGTTACGTACTTTGCTGCGGGACGATTCATATGCTTCTGTTGCTTCTTCAGAAAGTGTGTGTACACCTCTATGAATATTCGCATTGTAATATTCATAATAATGAGTAATAGCGTTAATCACTGATTGCGGCTTTTGTGAAGTAGCAGCATTATCAAAATATACAAGTGGCTTACCATTAATCTTGCGTTTCAAGATGGGAAAGTCTTTTCTGATTTTATCAACATCTAACATTTTTATAGACCTATCCAAATCTCGCCATCTCTAATTTCAATATCATAGGTGCTGACAGCACCTACTGCTGGCAAACAAAGGGCTTTGCCTGTTTTAAGATCGAAGCGCGCACCATGCCTAGGACACTCTACTTGAGTATCAAACATTTCACCTTCTCCCAAAGGTCCATTATCATGGGTACAACGATCATCGATAGCATAAAAGCTGCCTTCAGTATGACAAATCAAAATTCTTTTTCCAGAAATTGAATAAACTCTCTTATCTCCTTCAGAAATTTCAGATGCTATTGCTACTCTTTGGAATTGTTTTGATTTATCATTCATAGTCACCCGCCCAAACTTATTTAACCAAAACAGCAGCTTCTGCTTTTAATTCTGCTTGAGATTGAAACTGAGTACATAATGTTTCACCAATTATGCCTTGCAACCACTCTAATGTGTGCGGTACAGGAAATTGTGCTAATACTTTATTGAAAAATCCAAGTACAACAAATTCTTCTGCTTCTTTTTGAGATAATCCACGGCTCATTAAATAAAACAATTGTTCTGGATCAACTGGACCAACCGTTGCCCCGTGAGAGCATTTAACGTCGTCAGCTAATATCTCTAATTTAGGAATAGAGTCTGCTTTTGCTCCATTAGATAGCAAAAGATTTTTATTAGACTGAAAAGCTTCTGTCTTTTGGGCTTTTTTATCAACTCGAATAATTCCTTGATACATCGACTTAGATTGATCTTTAAGTGCAACTCGGAAATTGATATCAGATTGTGTATCAGGAGCATTATGCTCTTGGATAGTATTGTAACTAAAACATTCGTTAGCTGTTCCAAATACAACTCCCAGTACTTCACTATTAGCGCCTTGCTCTTGCAAATATGTAGCGACATCAACTTTGCTTTGAGCTGCTCCAATTGCTACCGAGAGATTATCTACATGAGCATCTTTGTGAACATAATTATTTAGGCGGCTATTATAAAACACATGTTGACCAAAATCTTGCAATTCTGCATAAGACAATTTAGCCCCAGCCTCTACATACAATTCATTTAATTGAGAAACAAGAGATAAACTTGGAGAAGCATTTATGTTTTTTGCATTGCTAGAAAGCAAAACATTTACAATATTAGCTTTGCTATTTCTTTCGGCAATTAACAATAAGCGTGAAAAGACAGCTTCTTCACATGTATTACCAACAAAATCAAAACCTAATAAAAATGGCTTTTCAATCTCTACGCTCTTTGGTATATAAACAAATATGCCACTGTTAAACAGAGCTTCCGTCAAAAGGCTAAATTTATTGTCGTGGGAGAATTTTCTAGTTTTAGTTAGATACTTTTCTGCAAGCCCAGCATGTGAGTTTACCGCCAATGATAAGGGCAATAAAATAACACCTTTTTTTTGAAGATCTGGATCTAAATAAACATGCTGAGTACCTTTTTCTGTTTGCCAGATGAATCCGGCAATTTCTTTATACTGCTTTAAAGCAGCACTCATTTCTTTAGGCAATTTTCCGCCATCAGGCAATGCTGTCTCAAACGAGCCTAGATTTGGATTTAATTTTGTTGTTTTCAATTTAGACAAATCAAGACTATTGAGATTTATGGTTCTCCATTCATCCGCTTTTGGATCAGGCACATCTGTTGCTATATATTTTTCCCAAGCCAAACGTCTTTCTTTAGAAAGCCAAGCTGGTTCTGCTAATGAAGAGCTTATTTCTTCAATTCTATTTTTAGTTAAATCAGTTTGTGGAATACATGACATAAAAACTACCCGACAGAGCCTTCCATTTCTAATTGAATCAATCTATTCAGTTCAACTGCATATTCCAGTGGCAATTCTTTTGTAAATGGTTCAAAGAAGCCGTTTACAATCATTGTTGTTGCTTCGTCTTGACTGAGTCCACGACTCATCAGATAAAACAATTGTTCTTCGCCTACTTTAGATACAGTTGCTTCGTGCTCAATAGTCACATCTTTTTCATCAATTTCCATAGTCGGATAAGTGTCAGATCTGGATGCTTCATCCATAAGCAAAGCATCGCATTTAACTGATGATTTGACATTATGTGCTTCTGGGTAGACTTTCACCAAACCACGATAAGAAGTACGTCCACCATTTTTTGAAATAGACTTCGATACTATGATCGAGCTTGTATCTGGAGCAACATGTACCATTTTTGCTCCAGCATCTTGGTGTTGATCTTCACCAGCAAAAGCAATAGACAATACTTCACCATGAGCACGTGGACCGACTAAGTATATGGATGGATATTTCATAGTCAACTTAGAACCCAAATTGCCATCTACCCATTCTACTTTTGAATCTTCATGCGCAACTGCTCGCTTGGTCACCAAGTTATATACGTTTTTAGACCAGTTTTGAATTGTCGTATAACGAATATGCGCTCCAGGCTTAGCAATAAGTTCTACTACCGCTGAGTGTAATGAATCACTGGAATAAACAGGAGCTGTACATCCTTCAATATAGTGCACAAAACTACCTGGCTCAGCAATAATAAGTGTCCGTTCAAATTGACCCATATTTTCAGTATTAATTCTGAAATATGCTTGTAGTGGAATTTCCACTCTCACTCCAGCTGGCACCCAAACAAAGCTACCACCAGACCAAACAGCTGAGTTTAAAGCAGAGAATTTATTGTCTGCAGATGGAATAACAGTACCAAAATATTCTTTGATAATGGCTTCGTGTTCACGCAAACCAGTATCCATATCCGTAAAAATAACGCCTTGCTTTTCTAGATCTTCTCTTATGGAATGATAAACCACTTCAGATTCATATTGAGCAGTAACGCCAGCTAAAAATTTACGTTCTGCCTCTGGAATACCAAGGCGATCAAAAGTATTTTTAATACCTTCTGGTACATCTTCCCAATTTTTACCTTGTTTTTCAGTAGCACGAACATAATAATGGATATTGGCAAAATCAATATCATTTAAAAGTTTTGCATTACCCCATTTAGGCATAGGCTTTTTCAAAAATATGTCTAAAGCCTTGAGGCGGTAATTCAACATCCATTCCGGCTCGTTTTTCATTTGCGAAATCTTGGTGACAATTTCACGCGTCAAACCTTTGCCTGATTTAAAGGCATAATCTTTTTCAGCGTCATGAAAACCGTACTTATAGTCGGTTCCCACATTTTTTAATACATCGTCTTGTCTTAATTCTGCCACCATTTTTTATTTCAACTCTCTTTATTTAGGCTTGTGCAACCAATTCTTGTGTTATCCAGTCATAACCTTTAGCTTCTAATTCATGAGCTAATTTGCTATCTCCGGATTTGATCACTTCACCATTGTGCATTACGTGCACAAACTGAGGTGTTATGTAATTCAATAACCGTTGGTAGTGTGTGATAAGTAAAACAGCATTATCTGATGAAGCTAAACTATTAATACCTTCTGCTACTGTTTTTAAAGCATCAATATCTAAACCAGAATCCGTTTCATCAAGTACAGCCATTTCTGGTTTGAGTAATGCCATTTGCAAGATTTCCAAACGTTTTTTCTCACCACCAGAAAATCCATCATTGACATAACGTGATAAAAATTCATTCGCAATACCAAGCTTAGTCATATTGTCTTTAAGCTCAGCTCTAAATTCTTTGATTGGCACATCTTGCCCACGTTTTGCTTTAACAGCAGCCCGCAAGAAGTTGGACACTGATACACCTGGAATAGCTACTGGGTATTGGAAAGCTAGATACATACCTAATCTTGCTCGCTCATCGGCAGGCATAACCAATAAGTCTTTGCCATGAAATAAAATTTGTCCTTTAGTGACTTTATAACGTGGGTGTCCCATTAAGGTATAAGACAAAGTTGATTTGCCTGAGCCATTGCGTCCCATTAATGCATGTATTTCACCAGCATTAATAGTCAAATTAACGCCTTTGAGAATTTCTTTGTCCTCAACTGATACATGCAAGTCTTTAATCGTTAAAATTGTTTTTGTCATTTTATTGTCCAAAACGCCTTAATTTACTGGTTTTATACTCTATTTTACCAAGATTAAATGCCTGAAAACTTTGATTTGACGGCTTTTATAGATATAATAGTATAAAAATCATATAAAACCGCTAACTATTAATAATGATTTCCCAAAAGACCATATTAAAGTTAACCAAATCATATAATCAGAATAGAGACTCTTTTTTATAGCAAAAACAAGGAAATATAGTCTGAATGGTTACTCAGCCATTACTTGAAAATCCAGAAAACACTCACCAGGCAGTACTTGTACACTTAAAAAGCCATAATGAGATGTCTGTTGGCGAGTTATGCGATAAATTAGGTGTAACTTCAATGGCTGTCCGCCGCCACTTATCTGGACTACAAAGAGATGGTTTAGTTGAATGCCGTCTAGTTAAACAAAGCCGTGGGCGCCCTACATACCGTTATCGCCTGACAGCAAAAGCAGAGTCTTTATTTCCTTCTGGATTAGGCAGCCTGGCTTATGATTTACTAGATGCTACTTTTGAAAAAAGTGGTCATAAAGGTGTTATGGAACTACTAACCAATCGAAATGATTGGTTAGTTAAGAAGCTTTCACCTCGTCTTAAGTCTTTAAATCTCAAAGAACGCATTGCTGAAGTTGCCAAAATATTTTCTGAAAACGGTTATATGACCAAATGGGAAACATTGCCAGATGGGAATTATTTCATTTATCAACAACATTGTGCTGTACATCATTTGGCCACTCAATATAGACAATTATGTGTCTTAGAGCCAAAACTAATTGAAGAGCTATTAGGTATTAAAGTCACTCGTCAGCAATACATGCTAAAAGATGATCCAATTTGTGGTTATTTAGTTCAGGCTAAATAATGGATCTTAAAAATGAGCTTTTTGCATATCGAGATAAGGCTACTTCTTTAGTTCGAAAAGAAGGTGTTTCCCCCGACTTGGTTCTCACCAACGAATTAGCTAATCCTGGATCGGATACACGCTCTGGACTAAGTTTTATTTGTTGGCCAAACGAAAAGCTATTAGAACATATCTCATCACTACAAAATTATTTAAAAGCGCTAGAGCCCAATCAATATTATTATCCTAAAACAGATTTGCATTTGACCATGTTAGAAATTCGTTTTAATGAGCCGTTAAAGGTAGTAGAAGATTTGGCTCAAAAAATTTCATCTATTGGTGCAAATATTTTTTGCGATTTAAAAGCACCAATTATAGAGCCATATACACTTGTTACCGACCCAAAAGGCTTAGCTTTAAATTTATTGCCAGATACAGACAATCAAAATCAATTGGAAATTTTACGTAAAACAATAGTTGAACGTCTAAATCAAAATGGCTTTGTTATTAAACCTAGATATGAAGCTAAATTTGGTCATATCACTTTAATGCGTTATCTTAATCAAATAAAAGACATAGGCTCATGGTTGCATGCAATTGATACTGCACCAATCAACCAAAGTATTTCATGGACATTAGACAGTTTATATTTGAGCTGGGGAGCAGATTGGTATTGCATGCTTAATCGCAACACTCAATTTGGTCCATATACTCTTGCCATAACTCCACACCCGTAAGCAATTCTTGTTCTTTTTTTCTTGTTAACCACAAATCACTATCTGGTTGATTATCTGTTTTATCCCACAACCATGTATCGTGTATAGTAGACTCAAGATTTCTTATCTTAAGTCCATTTGCTAAAGCTTTACTGGCATCGATAGATAAAAAACCATTATCTGACTCGGGCAACCATAAAGGCATTTCACTCCAGGGTGTTATTTTATTATCTAATAAACTTTTGTCAGACAACCAAATAAATTCAACATTGTTATTAATTACTTGTTTGCATTTATCTAAAAATTTTTGCATGGTAAGTTCTTGTCCATGACCAACAGCATTATATGTACCTGTTAAATGATTTTTTAGAGCAAATAAGATCCATTCAGCTAAATCGCGACAATCAATAAATTGAATAGGGCGCTCTGGTTTTCCTGGCGCTAATATTTTTCCACCATGATTAATACGGCGCAACCAATAAATAAAGCGTCTAGTTTGATCATATGCTCCAACAATTAAACCAGGGCGCACAATAAAACTACTTTCTGGAAATGCTTCATTTGCTATTTTTTCTGCTTCTGCTTTAGAAGCACCATAATATTCAGGACTCGTTTGGCAATGTTGCGGCAATAATTCAATTACTTGATGATTTTCATTAATATTACCTGCCTCCATATTGGCATAAACAGAAATTGTAGAAATTAAAGTGTAATGACTAAAAGATTTTTTGGGAATTAATTGAACATCCTCAGCATTATAAGCACAAGTGTCAACAACAGCATCCCATTTTCTATCTTTTAACACTTGTTGAAATGTAGCCGATCTTCTATCAGCTTTAATTCTTTCAACACCAGGAAATAGTTGTGGATTTGTTTGTTGTCTATTCAACAAAGTAATTTCATGCCCTTCATCAAGAGCAGCTTCCACAAAATGTCTGCCAACAAATTTGGTGCCACCAATAACTAATATTTTCATGCTTTCCCTTGACTGCCGTTTTGGATATCAAGAATGTTACTATAAACAAATAGATTTAACAAAGGAGACATGGAGCTTAAAATGGCTGACATTGTAAGTGATCCAAGATATTTAGCACCAATAGCTACAAGCGCGGGCATTGCTGTCACTTTAGTTTTGTGGACTATGGGATTACGTAATAAAGAGATTTCATATGAAATAGTATCCAATACTCCACTTATAAGTTTGAAAGAAGAAGTAAAAGATCATATTCAAATTGTTTTTCGCAATGAGCCAGTACACGATGTTCATTTGATTTTAGTGAAAGTTACGAACACAGGACATATTCCAATTAAAGCTAGTGATTTTGATGAAAAGCTTTCTATCAATATGGATAGCGAAGCACGCATACTAGTAGCAGAAATTGTTGAAACAATGCCACGTAATCTAGAAAAACGAACTAAAGAAGATACTGAAACAAAATCATTAATATCTTCAATAAGCAATAACCAAGTGGTGCTTAATCCTGTTCTTTTAAATTATAAAGACTATATATTAGTGAAATTGTTAGCTAGCTATGGTAGCAAAAATCCAACTGTCGATGGTCATATTGAAGGCATTCAAGACATCAAAAAAGCTAAAGAAAATAATTTGGTTCCAATTTTATTAGCTAATGTTGGCTCTTTTGTCATGGCAGTTTCATTATTCTTTATGGAACCGTCAGCAATATTTTCGAACGCTATTGGAGATTATGCTCCATATTTATTGTTGTTTTTATTAGGTTACGTAATGCTTTTATCTGGCGTTTATTATCAACGCTTATCTAAAACTTTCGTTCGACCAGTCTAAAGCAAGATACGATAATACAGGATCAAATAAATGAATTGGTTAATTGAAAAAAGAACACTGATAATAGTTATATGTGCATTATTACCAACAGCAATTGTTGGATTTATTGCTTGTCACCAAACTTCTAAAATTATTAAAAGCAGTGAAAAATTATCACATTCCCAACAAGTCCATGACGAATTAGATGACATTTTATCCTTATGCAAAGACGTAGAAACAGGTGGTCGTGGATTTGCTCTTACTGGCAAAGACGAGTTTTTACAACCATATTTTAATGCTACTTCTGAATTAGATAAACATTTTAGACATCTCAGTCAACTGACACGCAACAATTCAAATATGCAAGAAAAACTAATTGCACTTGACGCTAGTGTTGATAAAAAAATTGAACAAGTTGAAAAGCTGGTTCTAACTAGAAAACAAAAGGGCTTTGAAGCAGCTGGACAACTTGTCTCTACTGGCACAGGTAGGAAAATAATGGAAAACATCCGCAGACAAGTAAAAGAAATGGATGATGAAGAAGACAGATTTATGCAAACCATATCTGGACAATCAGAAGATAGCAATGCCCAGACATTGAGAGTATCAACTATTTTGGCAGTTTTTGCCCTTGCCTTAATTGGCTGCAATGTCTTTTTTGCTAGATTACCAGACTAGAATTAGAAGAGGAGAAGATATGAATAAGGTTTCGTGGTTACTAATTACCGCAAGTGCATTTACAGGAGCAATGCTTAGTCAAATGCCACTTTGTGCACAACAAACTGATGTTAATCCTAATGCCAAGGAAAAAGTGAAATTTTATAATGCTCCCCGCCAAATGCAAATTTCTGACGAGAGACCCATAATTAGGGATTTCCGTGAAGCACCCAGTACTCTTAATAAGGGTCCAGAAAAAATTCATACTATTGATGAGCGAGAACACAAAATCCACAAGCATCAAACAAAAAAATATGTAGGTGATTTTGATAGCACATTGCATAAAGAACGCGATGTTTCTAACAAGTTGAAAAAAGCAGGACATCCACATCCTGAAATAGAGAAAAGTAAAGACAACCAAAAAAATAAACAATTAGGCTGTCTGATCTCTACATTCAATCATAATTTCTTTTACACAAGCGGCTGGACTTAGTGTTAAAAGCCAATTTATAGTTTTCATAATATCATCAGGTTGAATCATTTCATGACTGTCAAGTCCTGAGTGTTGTGCCATATCTGTATCTACCCAACTTGGACAAAGCGCAGTGACTTTAATTCCCAGTGGAGTTAATTCATGATAAAGAGATTCAGATAGACCTACTAAACCAAATTTAGAGGCACCATATGTACCATAATGAGCAAAACCAATTTTACCGGCACGCGAAGCAACATTTATAATTAAACCTGTTTTTTGTTGTTTCATAACTGGCACAACGGACTTTAAAAAATAAAAAGCACCAAATAAATTTATCCTGAGCACTTCTTCAAATTCTTTTTCGCTTACATCAACAGAACCGACTTTTCCAATGCCAGCATTATTAAAAAGCACATCAATACGACCAAATTTTGATATTACTTCAGAGACAGATTTGGCTACCGCTTTTTCATCTTGTACATCAATGGGCATGGTGAGAATACAAGCTGGGTCGATTTTATATTGCTGACAAATAAGATTTTTCAATTCAAATAATGAATCTTTTGAACGAGCAATTAAAGCTAAATTAAAACCATCCTTAGCTAATCCTAAAGCAACTGCTTTACCAATACCACGGCTAGCTCCTGTTACAATTGCTACTTTCATAAGGCTATATTCCTTTTATTTGTCGATATTGCGTCGGGCGCTGACGCGGTAAAACAGATAATTTCACAAAATTAGCTGGTCCACGGGCAGCAATCGGCAGTCCACCAGTAATAACAATGCTATCGCCGGGAGCAACAAATCCTTTTGTCAATAATGCTTGTTCAACCAAAGCCAATGTGGACTCTGAATCACTGACTTCTGTCAGCATTAAAGGAGTTACTCCCCAACACAAAGCAATTTGTCTGTATACATGCATATGCTGTGTTAAAGCAATAATAGGATTGGGAGGACGGAATTGAGATATGAGCCTCGCTGTTGATCCAGATTTTGTAAAAGCAGCAATAGCACGTGCCTTCATATCTACTGCCATATCACAAGCAGCATGCGCTATGGCATGAGCAGAAGTTGGCGAACCATGTCTTTTCAATTGACGATAATCAATACTTTTCTCAGCTGCTGTAGCTATTCGATCCATCATGGTTACAGCTTCTACAGGATATTTGCCAGCTGCTGTCTCACCAGAAAGCATAATAGCATCCGTACCATCAAAAATAGCATTTGCCACATCCGATGCTTCCGCTCTCGTTGGACGGGGATGTTCCATCATGGATTCTAACATTTGTGTAGCTGTAATTACTGGCTTTCCTTTAGCATTTGCTTTTTCAGTAATAAGCTTTTGCACAGGTGGCACATCTTCCGGTGGCAACTCTACACCCAGATCACCACGAGCAATCATCACACCATCAGCAATGTCTAAAATTTCATCCAAATGTTCTACCGCTTCCGGCTTTTCCAATTTGGCAATTATAGATACAGGTGGCCAATGGTCACCTATCAATTGTTTAAGACTACTAACATCATCAGGATCGCGCACAAAAGAAAGAGCAACAAAATCAACATCTTGCTTAAGACCAAAAGCTAAATCAACTTTATCTTTTTCTGTAAGCGCTGGAATAGAAAGGCGCACGCCTGGCAAATTTATTCCTTTTTTGTTTTTCAACATGCCACCATTTATGACTTGGCATATTACATCAGCTTCTGTAGTATCGAGAACTTTTAATTCTATAAGTCCATCATCAAGAAGAATTCTGTCACCCACTTTAACTTCTAAAGACAATTTTGGATAATTAGTACTTGTTGCTTCACTATTTCCTTCTACGGGACGATTGGTTAAAATGAAGCGTTGCCCAGTATAAAGCTGTACTGGCTGACCACCAGTCATCATGCCGGTTCTAATTTTGGGACCGGAGAGATCTAATAATATGCCGACAGATCTATCCAAACTTTGAGCAATTTGTCTTATGTCTTCAATTACGCGAGCAACTATTGCATGCTCTGCGTGCGAACAATTAATACGTACAACGTCTACGCCGGCATGAATAATCTTTTCCAAGATCGATCGATCTGAACTGGCAGGTCCAACAGTAGCAACAATTTTAGTACGACGCATTTATCAAAGTTTACTATTTAACAGATTAGCCTTTTCATCGGCTAGGTACGAGCTTACATTTATATCGGCAAAACAATTGTCGATATCTTCTATTTCAGCGAGTCTGACTTTATCAATATTTCCTTCCCGTATCATTTTCACTATTTCAAGAAAACGATCATTATGCTCATTGAACCGTTCAGTAGCATAGTCCTTAGCTTGCCCCGTGGTAACTAAGAATGGCCAGTCACTTGATTGGAGCAAAAGCAATTCTCGACCAGCTTGTTTTAAAGCTCGGTCGATAAGCTCATCATTTGATTGTAAGCCAAATTCACTGACAATTTGTTGCATGTCGGCTTCAGCTTCATGGATAATTGGCCACATCCATTTAGTATCATCATTCATCCATACTTGAAAATGTCCACCAGCTCCCCAAGAAGATTCTGGTAATTCAATTGCTTTTACTGGCGCACTAGCATCTAGATATTCACTTGCGGTTTGTATTTTCACAGCTGTATATGTATGTAATTTTTTAATTACTTCTTTAATCCAAAGTATACCTTCAAACCACCAATGTCCAAAAAGCTCAGTGTCAAAACTAGCCAAAATCAAACCTGTTTTACCAGTTGTTTTTAAATAATCAGTTAACGATTGTTGAATAAGCCCTACATAATGATCCGAATTTTCATGCACACGTTCAATAGCAACCTGCGGGCTATACACTTCTTTGCGCCCTAAATCAGTTGTTTTAGATGTAAGCCGCCAATAATGCAGCCCTGATACATCATCTTTTTTGTGAAATTCTCGGTAATTCCCATCCCCTGGATAGCCATGATCAGCCGACCAAACTTGATAGCTAGCTTCTTCATTTCTACCCATTACAGCTATTGGATATTCTTTAAGCCAATAAGCTTCATATGTATCAAGCCCTGTTGCTGGTCTTGATTGAGCAGGAATATATTCAGTAGTGCCGTATGCACCAAAGACACGTCTAGTCTCAGCTGTTTGACCACCTTTAATCACAGCCGACTCAGTAAAGAAGTATTTGAGTCCATTTTCGTGCAACCATTTTTCCACACCTGGACGTCCACCTTGAGCTGGACGATATGCACATTCAGGCAACCAAAAACCTTTAGGTGATTTGCCAAAATATTTTTTGTAACTATCTACTCCAATTTTGTATTGGCTATTTATAGAATTATCTATCTTAAGCAAAGGCGAAAAACAGTGAGTAGCAGCCGACGTTGTAATTTCAATGGCACCTAAATCTTGATAATACTTAAAACCATTAATGATATTGCCAGCCCAACGTTCTTTGTAATCATGATAGATTTTTTGAAACCATTCCGTATTGAATTTTGCTAAATGCAAAAATTCTGGATTTGGCATTTCGCCACGCTGACCAAAACGTTGTTCGTCTTTTAAAGACGCCTCTATTTTAGAGCGTAAATAACTTTCAAAACCTCTATTCAAATGAGCATCTGCCATTTGTTCGGCAAGAATTGGTGTAATACCAAGTGTGATTTTGGCAGGAATGCCTTCGCTCCATAAATCAGCAATGATATTTAAGAGCGGCACATATGTTTCAGCCATACATTCGTAAAAATTCTCTTCACCAAATGGCCACATACCGGCTTTGCGGTAATAAGGCAAATGGCTATGAAGCATTAATACGAAAGAACCTACAATACCCACTTACTTTAACTTAAGACCCCCAATTACAAAAAATCAAAAAATCTTCAAATAATTCAAATCAGTTATAGTTACAGTCAGAATTGTTATTGAATTCGAATTCGCTGTACGATAACTAAGTTTTTGCCAGAGCAAACTTGTCAACTTTAATTCACGCATGGCAGGACAACAAGAAATATATCAAACCCGTATTCAACTTGACCAGTAATTAATATAGAAAGACAATCAAACGTAACTATTCTTGAGGAGTACTATAAAAAAGAGCTTTCAATTTATAGCTAAAACAATTATGGAAATGCCGCCTGACAACCAAAATAATAATAGTTCGCTGCCTAGTGAGCATCTCGAACAGTTAAATGACAACTTGAATGCCAGTAAATCACCTAAAGCTAAAATTAAAAAGACAAGCAATAACCCGGATAAATCACAAGACAAGGGCACGCAAGAAAATCGGATCGTTAAGCTATTGGAAAAAAACCCATTAGGTATGACTTTGCCTGAAATGGCAGGCGGAAATCGTCAACTCAAAAAAATTAAAGCCTTACGACCACAATTATCTGAGGCAATTAAATCCGGATTAGTTATGCCTGTTAGCCAAAGGGCTGGTAATACTGTTTATAGATTGGTTAAGTATTTGAGCTCTCGCTAAACAGTGTTAACGTAAGCCTGACACTAATTTGGCATAATTGATAGTCAGGAGATAAACCAGTGAAAATTGCCAATATTACAGTTGGTCCAAATGAACCTTTACTTATTATTGCCGGACCATGTGTGATTGAATCGTGGGAAACCACATATAATACTGCTTGTGCTTTACAAGATTTATCACGCCAATTGAATTTTTCATTGGTTTTTAAGTCGTCTTTTGACAAAGCAAATCGTACTTCTTTTAATTCTTTTCGTGGTCCTGGCTTAGAAAATGGCCTCGATATTTTATTAAAGATCAAACAAAAGTTAGATATACCAGTATTAAGTGATATCCACGAAGAAGCCCAATGCGCCCCAGCTGGCAAAGTATTGGATGTATTGCAAATTCCAGCCTTTCTTTGCCGACAAACGGATTTAGTTGTTGCTGCTGCCAAAACAATGAAAGCAGTAAATATAAAGAAAGGACAATTTGTAGCTCCCCAAGATATTTTACATAGTATCGCTAAAGTAACTGAGCAAGGCAACAAGAACGTGAGCGTAACTGAGCGCGGTACTACATTTGGCTATAACAACCTTGTCGTAGATATGCGTTCTATTCCAATAATTCAAGCCAGTGGTTATCCCCTTATTTTTGATGCTACTCATAGTGTGCAATTGCCTAGTGCTGCCGGTGGTGTTTCCAGTGGTCAACGGCAATATATTCCAAACTTAACAAAAGCAGCACTAGCTGCTGGTGCTCAAGGATTATTTATGGAAGTGCATCCTAATCCCGATCAAGCATTAAGTGATGGGGCAACACAAATACCTCTTAATTACGTTAAAGATTTTATTCAACAATGCCTTGCCATATATAATGTTGCTCAATCGCTACCTGCGATTAATTTACCGGAGCAAGGAAAATGTTCTCAGCCTATCGCCATCAAATAATTATTGTAAATGGGCTGATTTTATCTCTGCTTATCTCTTTCTTTTTATTGCCTAATTATTTGTTGGCAAACGAAATTTCAGCAAACAACCCAAATACCCTGCCAACGATCGAAGAAATATTGACAAAAGTATTTTTAGCCTATGGTGGGAAAGAAGCTTTATATCAAAACGAAAAAAATTGCATTTTAGTTGGGCAGCAAAAAATAATTGATTTAAATACGCAAATAAGCAAAACAGCTCGCTTTAGAAAAATGCGGAAAAATACAAATATACGCATTGATATGGAAATTCCTGACGACCAAAGTACAACTACTGCTTATGACGGAATAACAGCATGGAAATCAGTGAATAATATTGTCAGTGAATTGTCGCCTGAATTTAGCAAATTACTCAAACAAGAAATCGATCGTGAACCATGCGCTCTTACTCATTTTCAAGAACCCTCATATATATTTCAATTTTTAGGCAAAACAACATTTGCTGCTAATAATTGTTTTGCTATTGAATTAAGCAAGCCTTCTGAAAGTCCAACAACATTTTTTATTGATGAAAAAAATTATTTGGTCATAGGCACTTCTTACACCAGCATCGACCCACCTACACAAACACCAAACAAAATTACAGTTGAATATACCCAATATCGCCCGGTAAATGGCACACTATTTCCTTATCGCCTGATTCAATTTATCAATAATCAGCCTGCCTTTGATACTACAATTGAAACTGTTGATTTTAATTCCACAATTGAAAATCATGCTTTTCAAAGACCAGATAGACCATATGTGGTGAGGCTAGCCAAACCAGTTAGTATTCCGTTTGATTATTCTGCTAAAGCAATTTTAGTTAAAGCGCGAATAAATGGTAGTGAATTTAGAGATTTTCTAGTTGATACCGGGGCTAGCCATACAATAATAGATAGAAGAGTAGCAGCTGAACATTTTTTGGATAGACAAGGTAATTTCAATGTCACTACAATTGCCGGCATGGTTTCCACACAAACCACTTATTTACGTTCATTAGAAATTGGCGAAGTTAACCTAGAGAAAGTACAAGCTTTAATCCTTGATTTATCTGCTCAATCTAGGCAATTAGGAAAGCCTATTGCTGGCATAATTGGCAATAACGTATTAAGTCAATTTGCTTTGACTATCAATTTTGCTAAATCAAATTTGGTTGTAACAGATAGCAATTCATACAAGCCACCACAAGGGGCTGCCACTATTTCATTTATACAAAAACAAGGTCCAATTGTAAAAGCAGTGCTTAATGGCAAGGAAGAATTCCCATTTTTAATTGATACTGGAGCAGCATTCAATAATTTACCGACAAAAACTGCCAAGCATTTTATATCCGGAGAAATTGGTTATTTAACCGAAGGAACTGGTCTTGATGGCAGCAAAGTACGTTTAGCAACAGTAAACATAGATAGTCTTAAATTAGGCAATTTAATAAGTAGACAAGTTCCATTTACTTATTCTATAGATCAAGATTTACGTCAAAATTCAGTCGGGTTTTTTCAAACAGCCAATACTGGTGTACTAGGCAATCCGTTTTGGCAAAATTTCACGCTTACTTTAGACTATAGGCTAAAACGTTTAGTTTTACAGAGCAATAAAACTCTTTCCACCAAACAAGAACTCAATGAACTGATAGAACAAGGTGACAGTAAACTTATAGTTTATCGTGATTGTCGGACAGCTGAAATTGCTTATCAAAAAGCATTGATGCGAGCACAGACACTCGGTGACTTAAAGCAACAAGCTCGTATCTGGGGTAGATTAGGGAATTTACGTCGTGTTATGGCAAAAGATTTAAATCGCCCAGAACAAGCTCGCATTGCTTATGAATATTTTTCTAAAGCCCAAGAATTAGCTCACAAGCTTGAAGATCGTGAAATTGAAGGTAGAATTTTAGCTGATTGGAGTTTGCTTTATTTAGATAATGGGCAATTACCTGCCGCCAGACAAGCTCTTGAAGGAGCTATTTTATACGCGCCACAAGATCCTCAGGTCAATATTGATTTTGCTAATTATCTTTATCGTCTGCGTTTCTTTTCTGATATGCAAAGATATGTAGATAAAACTTTATTTTTAGATCCAAAAAATTGGCAAGCTCTTTGGTACAAAGTGAAACTAGCTGAAATGTTCAATGACAATAATGAATTAAAGAGAGCTTTAAAAGAAATACTTACATATTATCCTTGGTCTAAATTAGCACAAACAAAATTGAACAATTTAATTTCTCCTCCACTAAATCCTGGTGCAGATAAAGTACAGGACATACCTGGCTTGCAATAGCGTCTTTACAATAATTTCAAATCTTCAGAATGTTCAACTGCAGTATTACCAAATAAGCCAAAGCTATTGGCAGTCATATAAATACCCATTCCCAAAATAATCACTGCAGTAAATACAGGAATTTGGCGCATAATTTTTGTTTCAATTTGCTCAGATATACCTAATTTTCTTAGCCAACCTAAATCACTAAATTTAGCAGCAACAAAAGCCAATACCATTACTACCAAACCTAGTCCAAAACTAAAGAAAATCACCATTAACAGTCCCCAAATCATTTTGGCACTGCCGCCAGTAGCAAAAGTACCCATAAGCACAGCTAATGCTCCATGACACGGTACCAAACCACCAGAAATACCCAACCAAATAAGTCCTTTATTAGTGCCTTGCTTATCTTCATGGTGATGATCATGGTTATGATGACGGTGATGATGACGGTGACGGTGATGATGGTGATGGTCGTGGTGATGATTGTGGGACTCATGTGATTTTGATTTGTAAGAAAAATAACTTCTAATTACTAATACCATGCCAACAAATAAAACTATTAATGCACTAATTATTTGTGCACATTGTTCAAAAGCACCTTTTAAAAAATAGGAGGAAAAAAATATTAGTAATAGTCCTAATAAAACTACACCAATTGTATGAGTAAAAGTAACTATCGTACCCAACTTGACAGCATCACGAATTGTGCCTTTATTACCTATCATGTAAGCAGCTATCAAAGTTTTCCCATGCCCTGGTTCAAGGGCATGCAAAGCACCGAGTGCTAAAGCAGAAAATAGATAGAATATATGCTCCGTCAAAATTTCTCCTTATTTACGATTTTGAATATTTGCGCACTGTTCCCGACAATTTTGTGAATTTTGGTGTAAACCAATATTTGCGCATTTCTTTATAAGCATTTTCATATGTCCAACCATCTTCCACCACTCGCCAAATACCAATCATACATCCTGTACGATCAGAGCCGTGCGCACAATGAACAAAAACTGGTCCTTTATTTTTATCATCACGGGCTGACTCTATTGTATTGATTAAAGTTTTTACTTGTTCGTTAGTAGGAGCTTTATCACTCATGGGCAAATTTATATAATTGATGCCTAATTTGTTAGCTAAGCTTTCTTCCGGGTGTGTATGTTTATAAGAACCACGTAAATCTATAATTGTAGCAATGCCCATATCTTTCAATTTATAAAGTCCTGGTTCGCTTGGCTCACCACCACGATACAAATATGAATGGACTTTGTGAAAGTTAGGCAGATCTTCTTTGCTTTCTGATTTAGCTAAACTAGAGTCAACAACAATTAAATTAAGCCAAAAAGCAAAAAACAAAACAAAAATAGATATTTTCATTGCTGGCACCAAAGGGAGACCTAAAATAATATACCTCTTTGCGTCCAGTACTGCCACCCTGAAAAGTTCGGGCATTAATTTGCAATTAATGGCAAAATGATAAACTTTGGTTAATATTTCTCTATAATTTGAACTTTTTGGCTGCTTTGAACGTTTATTTATATAGAAAGAACAAAATCAAAGCAAAAGCCAATGCAAAAATCAGCGAGGTTGATAATGCCGGCCGATACTGATGAGGCCCTCATTAAGCGTTTTAGACAAACTAAGGACACTTATGTATTTAAGTCCTTAGTCAAACGTTATCAAAATCGGATTTTTAACACATGTTATCGAATACTAGGCAACGTCGAGGAAGCAGAAGAAGTGGTTCAAGATACATATATAAAAATACATGAAGGGATTGATCAATTTAAAGAAAAATCTTCTTTTGCTTCATGGGTTTTTCGCATAGCTTACAACATATGTATGGACTCTTTACGCTTAAAGCAACGTCGGGCCCGACAAGGACTGCAATTATTATCCTTTGATCCTCAATCTGTTTCGGAAGAAACAGCAGACAGGAATTTACAACCAATTGCTCAAGCAAAAGATACAAGCTTAAGTCCTGAAGAAAAATTGGATCTCTCAGAACAAAGTGAAATGGTTGCCAATTCGTTAAGTTTATTACCCGAACTACAAAGAACAGCCATTATTCTTTGTGATTTGGAAGGTTTTTCATATCAAGAAATAGCTGATATTGTCGGTGCTAGCATTGGCACTGTTCGTTCTCGCATATATTACGGAAGGACACGACTAAAAGAATTACTCGAACCTTATTTTGCCTCTTCCAATACTTCCCCTACAACCAGGTGACCTCTATGACTCAATCATGTAAAGACATTGAATTATTACTTGATAGTTATTACGACAAAGAACTCTCAATAAGTGAGAAGGCTTTTGTTGAAAATCACCTTGCTAATTGTGCAGACTGTCAGGCAAAACTAGATTTAACTGGTCGCGTTGTGCAAGCAGTACAAGCATTACCAAAACTAGAAATGAAATTTGATTTGTCTGAACGACTTGATGAACTTATTGCTCAAAAAAGCGTGACAAAAAAGCATGACAATCTTGTTAGTTTTAAATCAAACAAACTATTAATTAGTGCTGCTGCTGGCATAATATTGCTGGTTATTGCTTTTATGGCAAGCAATACTCACCATTTCAGTCAATCAATAAAAAACAATATAGCAACAAATAAAGATAATTCTGTAAATACAATTGCTCACGTCAAACAACACTTAAATATAAAACCAGTTATAAGCTCAAAATCAAAACATATTGATGAACCATTTGAAATTGCTGCATTAACAGATAATTCCGATGAAACTTTAACTGATGCGTTAGGATTAGCAACTGATGAGGATGGACTATATGACATTAAAATGTAAGGATTTTGTATTTGCTGCACTCACAGCTCTTAGCTTTACTCTAGCAACCCCAGCTATTGCTCAATCTCAATCCAATCAAGATCCGGGAGCTGAATTACCCATGCCTGCTGCCCAACAAGACATGCCGCCAGATACAGTTGGTAATCAGGGATTTAAAGAACGCGGCAAACGCTGGCAACAAAGAGGAAGTGGCGTCAGACAAGGACAATTTGGTGAACGCTGGCAACAAAGATCTGGTTTTAGACAAGGTCAATTTCCTGCAGAAAAAGGACTAGGAAATGTAAGTATGGGTGGACGTCATGCCCTTGATCTCACCCCTCTTAATTTAACAGAACAACAAAAAGAAAAGATACAACAAGCGCGCGAGCAAACCAAAATAAAAATGAAAGAAGTAAGACGCTCTTTAATACAAAAACAAATGGAAGTTCGCAGTTTGATGTTTAGCCCAGATTCTACTGAGGCGCAAATACGCAAAGCAAGAAAAGACTTACGTCAATTTCAAGATCAAATTGATGAGTTAACTACTAATGATTTGTTATCCATACGGTCTACACTTACTGAAGAGCAGCGCAAACACTTGCCTGAATTACTGCCAAGCAATAGAGCAAAATCTAGCCCAACACAAAATCTAGGTCCACATAACGAGTAATCATTTCTTTTTCTTGGTTTCTGCCCAATCCAACAAAAAGTCAGGATCTTCTTCATGTGCTGGTTTATCATCTTTTACTGTTTCTGGCTTTTTCTCAGACTTATCTTTTTTAATTGATTTAGTTGGAGATTCAGTTTTAACTGGTGGCATTGGCATCATAGCTGGAAACACCGGTACTACTGGTGGCGGCGGTGGGACTAGTCCACCACGCTTGGATGATCTATGAGGTTCTGAACTTCTGATACTTGCTGCTTTTGCTTTCATTGGTTGAAGCTTAGGAGTCTTTTCTATTGCTTCAATACTATTTTCTGTTTCGTCTGGGACAATATTTTCTTTGTCATTATCAGAAGAAGTATTTTTACGGTTTTTATTTACTGATTTGGGTTCGCGCTTAGCTCTAATTTTTACAGGCTTAATTCTAGCAATTTGATTTTTCTTTATTTGAGCAGATTTCATTTGTTTAGCTTGCAATTCTTGTTGCTTTTTTATTTCATTCGCTCTAGCTTTCTCTTTATTTTCCTTATTTACATCAGTTTTTGCAGGACTTTGAATGCTTGCATCTTTGCCAGGTAATTTATTAGGTAAACTTGGAACAATTGTTACTTTTGGTGGTACTTTAAATTTGCCACTAATTATATTAGCCAATACAAATGCTTCTTTAGTTGCTTGAGCAGCATTGCCTTCTTCTTGATACGCATGAAGCAATATGCTTCTGGCATAACTATCATTGGCATGCTTAGAAAGAACTTTAGCTAATTCAGTCTTTGATTCATCCCGCTGCCCCATCAAATTCAATAACTCAGCAAGTTTAACTCTAGCAACAGAAGAATTAGGATTAGCATTCACAGCTTTCTGCAAATAAGTTTGTGCTTTAGGAAATAATGATGCATTTAAAGCAATAGTGCCCATATCGTAATAGAGAGCACTTACACTTGATGAATGAGCACCATATTCAGAACTAGCTAGATCTACTGCTGCCGTTAATTCATCCAATGCTACTTCTGGATTACCAGATAACGCGTGTTCAATAGCTTTAACTTTATAGCCAGCAATCATTTGCATGTTATTACTAGCAAAAGCTGGCATACTCAAACATTGATAGATCAACAAAGCTAGCCAAATAAATTTTGCTTTTTTACTCATATCTTGTTTTCCCGAACTTCTATTATTGTACTGGTTTAAGTAAAAATGAGAAGTAGTTATAGAACAGAATATAATGTACTGAGAAAGTACTTAAATATTTTGCAAAAAATATGATTAGTGGCGAAAATATCGCTACATTCAATGTTTATTTGTTGGTTTACTGGTAAAATTTGACATCTACACCCATAATCGGGAAGTTTTAATAAATGCGTCGTTTTAATAAAAACCGTTCACGCGGTCCTCGTGATAACAACAATCGACAAGGACAAAAAACGTCCTCAAAATTTATAGTCTCATTTGGCATAGATATCAATACCAATCTAGGGGAAGGCTTCGGTCCATACCGCATGGAAGGGGAATCAGACATCCTGCCTTATGTAACTTCAGCCAATATTGCTTGTGGGGCTCATGCTGGCGATCCTGTTTTAATGGAAGAAGCTCTTGAAGAAACCAGATATTACGGGTTGGCATTAGGCGCCCATATTGGATATCCAGATTTGGCTGGTTTTGGCAGACGTGAAATTCATATGCCTGTAAATGAATTACGTGCATCTATACTTTATCAATTAGGAGCATTATCGGGTCTAGCTAGAACCCTAGGCTTCGATATTTCACAAGTAAGACCACATGGTTTTTTGTATCGCCAAGTCTCATCTGATTTGCGCATTGCTGTCACAGTAGCTCGTGCTATTGCTGAATTTGATCCATGGCTAGTTCTTATTGGTCCAGCTAGTACAAATCTTCTCACCGCAGGTGAGCGTGCTGGCATAAGAGTGGCAGGAGAAGCTTGGATTGATCGTATGTATGATCATAATGGTCATTTACTGCCGCATACACATAGCAAAGCTGTAATCAAAAGTCCGCACGAAATATTGAGACAAGCACAAAGTCTTATTAATCACGGTACGGTAATTGCCTCTGATAATTCAATTGTAAAAATAAATTTTCAGACTATACATATTCATTCACGCATACCGCAAGGAAAATTGTTAGCAGAAAAACTGCGCTCAATAATTCCACATGCTTGTTCTCTAACTAAAGAACCATTTACCCCCGATAAGGAAGATATTACTCATTCTCTTGCATATAACGAGTAAGTAACTTTACGGCAAACGCTTTGCTGGCGGGATCATTTCATCGTACCAAGCACCATAATAATCAGGATAATCTTCACCAGTTGTGGAAGTGATAGTTTTTTGCAAAGCTCTGCGAATTGCTCTTCTTCCGCCACGCTTATAACGATAGAGCCATTCTAGTTCTCTAGGATCAACATCTACTCCTGCTTTCAGCAATTCTTTTACTATCTTAATTTCATGAACAATGGCTTCTGTCTCTTCTTCCAAACAACGCTCAACAAATTCACGCCTACCAGTTTTGCCAGCTACAGGATCAATAGTTGGTTTAACTAAGGCGTGTACAAATTCATGAGCAATACTAATTAGCTTGTAATTTCTTGGACAAAATCGCCCAATATAAATAGTACGCTTGCGCCGGTCGTAATAAGCACGACAAGGACCATCTACAAGGCGAATCTTCACTCCTTTATCCCTTATCTTATTTATGTCATCCACTAAAGTGGGCGACTTTAAGGCAAGAGCTACTAGGCGCTTCCCAAACTGTCGTCTTAAATTCCTTAGTGTTGAACTGGCTATCACACGGGACTCCTATCGTGAAGATATATTAATTTTATCGCATTATCTTGGCAAGTTCAAATGCTATAAACAACGATATATAAGGGTTTTACCGAAAAATGACCTGTTTTAATCTAGCTGTCAAGATTAATTCTATAAGCCCTGTGTTCTGTTTGACGTTTAATGAAAGATCTCGTTTCAAGAATAAGATTAAAGTTTGAAAGATAAATTTTGGTATTAAAGATAAGGATGAATAGAAAGGCTATTTTTGATGACTGATAAAACTAAAATAAAAACGTTTTGCTCAGCAAAAGTTTGCCTTTTAGCAATTACATTTTTAGCCATTTGGTTGATTTTAGAAATCATTGGCAATCCAATTGGTAATTTTCCACTCAATGATGATTGGAATTACGCACGCAGTGTAAAAATTTTGCTTGAAGAAAGTCGATTGGCTATCACAACTTGGTCTTTAGCTGCTTCGCTTACACATATACTAATTGGTTATCTATCATGCTTGATCTTTGGTTTTTCTTTTGAACATCTGAGATTTGCCGTACTAATCACAAGCTTAATTGGACATGTTGTTTTATTTTATTGGCTAATATCAATCAATCAAAACAAAATAATAGCTTTTATAGCTATTTGTACACTGGCTTTCAATCCTATTTACTTTATACTTGCAAATACTTTTATGACTGATGTCCCTTTTGTAACTTTAGCCATATCTACTATTTACCTCTTATCCAGTCAATTACACAAAATGGGAACGAATAATAATGCTAATCACTTTATTCAACAAACAATATTTTGCACAGTATTTACAACTCTCACTTGTTTAAGTCGGCAAATTGGCATAGTCATACCAATTGCTTATTTATTTGCCCTAATTAAACATAGAAGTTTAAAAGGAAAGCCTTTGCGTGTACAAATAATTTCTATTTTGCCTCTGGTTATTCCAATATTAGCCATTGCTGCATTTCAATTTTGGTTAGCAAAAACAACTTTTTCTCTTTCATACGCAACTGAAACTCATTACTTAATGAACAAATTTTCTCTTGGCGCTGGAGCTATTATTTTAGAATTTCTTACCAATATAATTAGGGCGTTAGTATATTGTGGCTTATTTTTTATTCCAGCACTACCTATACTTTTACCTGCTTTTATCTCTCAACTTGAGCGCAAACAAAAACTTTTCTTTATTGCTCTTTCTACCGAAATGACAATTCTTATCTCACTAGGGCTCATATTTCGCAATTCATTAATGCCACTTGCCGACAATGTTCTATTTAACTTTGGCTTAGGTCCTATTTTAGTTGGCGGCAATATTCTACCTCCTAATTGGCCAATTGCACCTATTTGGTTTTGGCAAATAGTTACATTTACATCGACATGTGCTGGCACCATCCTCGTATCAATGATTGTTTTAACATGTATGTCAAATAAAAAACAAAAAAATATTTCTCTTTATTTCTATTTGGCAATTTTATTTCTTTTCCTGACAGTAATTTTCGTCAGAGGTTTTTTTGACCGGTATTTGATTTTTGTTATTCCATTGTTATTTGCAATATTCAATTGTTTAATTCCAGCAGATTATAATATCGCCAATAGCCTGATGAAAAAATTGAATATCGGATTGTCTATAATTTTCATTTTGTTATTTGCTTCATTTTCAGCATTTGCCACACGGGATTATTTTGTGTTCAGCAGAGCACGCTGGCAAGCACTAAATTATCTAACCAACACATTGAAAATATCTCCAGAAATAATTGATGGTGGATTAGAGTTCAATGGTTGGCACTCATACAATGCAAAATCTCAAAAGTCAAAAATTGTTTTTAACGCTAGTATGAAACAAGGGGACGATTGGCTCGTTTCACTTGACGAACAAAAGGGATATAAAAAAATAGTTTCGTTTCCTTTCCAACACTCATTAATTAAAAGAAACAACGAAGTTATTGTTAGTAAAAAACAAGAGAAATAAATTTTGTGCTTTTGTCTAAGCTTTAGAACAAGTATTCTTCAACCAATAAGAAATAATGCGTATATAAGCCAATAACATCAAACCAGAATAAACTAACCAGTCGAGATACCATTTTCCTTGACGATAGTGCTTAGACCAAAATCTATACAGTCCACGATGGGAAGAAAGAATCATTTTTATTTTTACTTGTTTAATAGCTTGTCCATAATGATGTTTTACTTTTGCTTTGGGGGTAAACCATATTTCTAAGCCAGCTTGTTTTATGCGATAGCACCAATCAACTTCTTCAAAAAGCATAAAATAACCTTCGTCGAGCATACCAATGCGCTCAATTACAGAGCGTCTAATTAAAAGACATGCTCCTTCCGGTTGATCAACTTGTCTTTCATGATTGTGATCAAATTCCAGCATTTTATAATGACCAAACAATTTATGATTTGGAAACAATCGACTAAGACCAATTAATTCATACAACATTGCTAAAAACGTAGGAAAGCTTCTACATGATCGCTGAATACTTCCATCCGAATTAATTAGCTGCGGTGCTACAACATATGCCTTATCATTCGTATTAAGAAAGCCTATGAGATTTTTGATGGCATTAGGAAATATTTCTGTATCTGGATTTAAAAGCAAAATGTATTTGCCTTGAGCTTGTGCCAAAACTTGATTATTAGCAGCAGCAAAGCCTCGATTAGTGTCATTTCTAATTAGTTTTACTTGAGGAAATTCATTAGCCACCATATCTGCTGAGTTATCTTCAGAATTGTTGTCGACAACAAACACTTCACTTTCAATATCTTTTAATTCATGAAGCAATGATTGCAAGCAATTTTTAAGCAGTTGCTTGGTATTCCAGCTCACTATAATTGTAGAAAGTTCCATCTTAAAAAAAACCAAGATTGTCTGCGTTTTATTCCGTGCTATGCTATTCTCTTGCCATCTGATTTAGCTCGGTCAGCTATTATGCCTTGTTTAGATACAGCACAAAAAAATAAAAACAATAATAGCCAATTACCAAAAGATAAGACAAGCCAAAAGTATCTGCAATTGCTATTAAAAAGACTTACTGATATTGCAATTGCTATTGTAGCTCTATTTTTATTGGCACCATTTATGTTATTAATACCTCTTGCCATCCGCCTTGGCTCAAAGGGTCCTGCAATATTTCGCCAAAAACGTATCGGAAAAAATGGTGAAATTTTTGAAATATTCAAATATCGAACCATGCTGATAGATACACCTGATTTGCCTACCGGGGAGATGCTACAGGTGGCAGATGCTTATATAACGCCAGTTGGCAAAATATTACGCAAAACTAGTCTTGATGAATTACCACAATTATTCAATGTGCTTAAGGGAAATATGTCTATATCTGGACCAAGACCAGCTCTCTGGAATCAGGTAGAATTAACAGCCAAGCGGCTCAAGCTCAAAATATTAGAATTTCCACCAGGAATAACTGGCTGGGCACAAATCAATGGGCGCGATGATCTTCCTGATGATAAAAAAATAGAACTAGATAAGTGGTATTGCGATAACTGGAATTACTTTCTTGACTGGAAAATTATTGCTTTCACATTTATTACCGTAATTAATAAACGTGGTGCAAATTAACCAAATCAAATTACAAAACAATAGTAGGAGCGGTTAACAAAAATGAAGGGACTTATTCTAAGCGGTGGTAAAGGAACTCGTATGAGACCAATTACTCATACAGCTGCCAAACAACTTTTGCCAGTAGCTAATAAACCAATTCTTTATTACGCTGTTGAAGCCATTAAAGACGCAGGTATTGATGAACTCGGCATAATAGTAAGTCCTGAAACTGGTGACGATGTAAGAGCTGTAGTTGGTGATGGAAAACGCTGGGACATCAATATTGAATATATTGTGCAAGCTGAACCTAAAGGCTTAGCTCACGCTGTGAAAACAGCAAGACCATTTTTAGAAGATTCTACATTTGTTATGTATTTGGGTGATAATTTGATCAAAGATGGTGTAGCACCTTTGGTTGAAAGATTTCACAATAAAAAAGGTGATGCCCTGATATTGCTTAAAGAAGTAGCTAATCCATCTTCATTTGGTGTTGCTCAATTAAATGACTCTGGACAAATTCTTTGCTTGGAAGAAAAACCACAAAAGCCAAAATCCAATTTGGCACTCGTAGGCGTATATCTATTCAATAAAAATATTCATACAGCTATCGATGACATCAAACCCAGCAAACGAGGCGAGCTTGAAATAACTGATGCTATCCAACGTTTAATTGATGTTGAATATCGCGTTGATAGTCATATTTTAAAAAGCTGGTGGTTGGATACCGGGAAAAAAGATGACATGCTGGAAGCTAATAGAGTAGTGCTCGATGAAATGACTAATTATGTTATGGAAGGAAGCCTAGAAGGTAGCACTGTCGTTTCCGGACGTGTACACGTAGGCAAAGGTTCTGTGCTAAAAGATTGTACAGTAAGAGGCCCAGCTGTAATTGGTGATAATTGCATCATAGAAAATAGTTATGTTGGTCCATTTACATCAATTGGCAATGGAGCAAAAGTTAGTCATGCAGAAATACAGCACAGTATTTTAAGAGAGAACTGTCAGATAGTTGATTTCAATGGTCGTATTGAAGACAGCCTGATTGGAGTAAATGTTGAACTTACACGTGGGCATCGCAAACCACTGGCTTATAAGCTAATGCTTGGTGATGACAGCAAAGTGGAAGTCGTTTAAATATAAGAGGATTTGTTTAAATTACAGGGAGTTTCAAATGCAACTTTTAATTACTGGTGGACTTGGTTTTATTGGCAGCAATCTAATCAAATACATCCTCAAGCATCATAAGAGCTATAGCATTGTCAACCTTGATGCTATGACATATGCCGGACATTTAGAGAACTTACAAGAATTAGCAAATGATCCTCGCTACAAATTTGTCAAAGGGCAAATTGAAGACCAAAATCTTGTCCACAGCATTATTAATGATGAAAAATATGGCGCGATTGATGGTGTCATAAATGTGGCAGCTGAAACGCACGTAGATCGATCCATTGCCGATCCAGCAGTTTTTGTTCATTCAAATGTATTAGGCACACAAGTATTATTAGATGCTGTATACGAAAAAAATCAGCAATTAAGTAAAACCAATACTATTCCACCTATTCGTTATGTACAAGTTTCTACAGATGAAGTTTATGGCTCACTTGGAGCAACAGGTTATTTTACTGAAGAAACTCCTTTAGCACCAAATAGCCCATATTCATCCAGTAAGGCTGGTGCTGATTTATTGGTAAGAGCTTATTTCCATACTTATGGACTACCCGCTATGATTACCCGGTGTTCAAATAATTATGGTCCATATCAACATCCCGAAAAATTGATTCCATTGTTTATTATGAATGCTTTGCAAAACAAATCAGTGCCGGTATATGGTGATGGTTTAAACGTTAGAGACTGGTTACACGTAGAGGATCATTGCCAAGCCATTGATTTAGCTTTCCACAAAGGTCAACCAGGCGAAGTTTATAATATTGGCGGCAATAATGAGAGAAGAAATATTGAAATCACAAAACTAATTTTGAAAGAATTAGGTCGTAGCGAAGACTTAATTAAATATGTTGCTGATCGATTAGGACACGATCGTCGTTATGCTATTGATTCCAGCAAAATTCAAAAAGAATTAGGTTGGAGTCCAAAACATACGTTTGAAACTGGCATACACCAAACTATTGAATGGTATTTACAAAATAAAGATTGGCTAGAAGCTGTTGCAAAAACAAGTCATGCCGCAAGCACAAGTCCTGTGTCAACAGCAAAACAAGCTGTAATGAAATAGGATAGACAGAATGAAAATACTTGTTACTGGCGCAGGAGGAATGCTAGGTAAAGTATTAGTGCCTTGCCTCGAATCAAGAGGACATCTAGTTAAAGGCATGCTCAAAGAAGAGCTCGATGTCACTAATTACCCTCAAGTTATCGAACTGTTGGATTATGCTAAGCCAGATTTAGTTATCCATGCTGCTGCATACACCAAAGTAGATCAAGCAGAGTCCGAACCTAATCTTGCTTATTTAATTAATGGTTATGGTACCGAAAATATTGCTATTGCTTGCAATCATTTAGATATTCCAGCTGCCTACATCAGTACCGATTATGTATTTGATGGAGAACAAAATAAGCCATATCAAACATGGGATCTGACACGCCCATTATCTTATTATGGAAAATCAAAATTAGCAGGAGAAACAGCTGTTAAAAATCATTTGCAAAAATTTTATATCCTACGCACCAGCTGGTTGTATGGACCATATGGACGAAATTTTGTAGACACAATTATAAAAATGGAATCAGAAGGCAAACCTCTAAAAGTAGTTGCTGATCAGTGGGGAACTCCTACTTGTACTCTTACTTTATCGGAAACAATAGCTGATTTAATTGATACTGAACGTTGGGGTATTTATCACGCTACAGACGATGGAGAAACTAATTGGTTTGAATTAGCTAAAGCCGTGCTATCTGGAAAAGATACAGAAATTATTCCTATCAGTACCAGTGATATGCCAAGACCTGCTACACGTCCAAAATATTCCGTTTTGGATAAGACCACTTTAATCCACACAATTGGCAGGGAATTAGTACCTTGGCAAGACTCTTTACAAATTTATTTGAATTACAAAAAGGAAAAACAGCTGGTATAACCGTAAGATAGTGTAATATAGCTGCTATTAGTCAATCAAAAGACCTCAAGCCATGCTTAAACCAATCAGCAAAGAAGCAATCGGACAAGAATATACAAAAGATTTGTCCACGCAAGACTATGCTAAAAAGCCTGTCATAGAAGGCGTACAATTAATTACTTTACAGAATTTTGTTGATGATGGCGGATCATTAGCTGAGATTGTACGTTTTGATGATAATGGCAATTTGCAAGCAATACCAGAATTTAAAGTTAAGCAAGCAACTTTTTCTCAAATGTTGCCCGGTACGATAAAAGCTTTTCACCTGCATTACAATCAAGAAGATGTATGGTTCATATTACCTTACGATCGCCTTTTAATTGGCTTATTCGATGCTCGTCAAAACTCACCAACTTACAAAAATTCTATGCGCTTTGTAATGGGATCTGGACGTGCACAAATATTGTATTTACCTCGTGGAGTAGCTCACGGACTTGCTAATCCATGGCAAACACCATCTAATATGATTTATTTCGTCAACCAATGTTTCAACCCCAATGAGCCGGATGAACATAGATTACCCTGGGATACTTTAGGAAAAGATTTTTGGGAAATTCGCAAAGGCTAGATTTAAATAAGCTCAAAAGTTTTATTGTCGAAAACGCCAAGCTATGTGTCCATGAACCTGCTGGACAATTACAGCATCAATATGTAACACCAACATTTTCTATTACACCTGGCGCTGATGATAATGCTGAAATACCAGAGCGCTCACTTACTGGTCATTATTTACAAATGTATGATTGGGATGCTTGTTTTTTTTCTCAGGCAGCCTATCGAGCTAGTGTAAGTCAAATTACCTTTGCAATAATAAGCAATTTTTTGTCTTTTCAACGAGAAGACGGTTATATTCCGCGCACCATTTCACCACACCGCATCTGGGACCAAGGTGATTTATGCAAACCTTTTCTTTGTCAATCTTTGCTAGCAAAATACAAAAGAAGTCCTAGCTCTAATTTAATTAACCAGTCAATAATCTCCTCTTTAGACAATTATTTGCTGTATTTCCAAAAGAACAGGTTACACACATCTGGTTTATACCACTGGAAAAATATCCTTGAAAGTGGAGTAGATAATAATTTTGCCTTATTAGCACCATGCGAAGCAGATAAGGATGAAAATAAGCATATTGGTGATTTTCCTGATAACAGACTTCTTGCTACCGACTTAAACAGTTATTTGATGGCTGAATTTTTTGCTCTTAGCGAATTAGCCATGCTTCTAAAAAATAATCATCTAGCAGATAAATATGTAAAATTAGCACAAGATTTATCACTAGCTATAGATAAATATCTATGGAGTAAAGACTTTGGCATATATTGCAACCTAGATCCTAATACAGGTGAACATATAAAAATTCGTACTTGGACTGGGTTAACACCAATTATTTTTTCATCCTCTCCATCAATTCATACACAAGAAATAATTGAGAAAGTCATACTCAATAAAGATTATTTTTTGCGTCCAACAGGCATTGCTAGCGTCTCTGCCGCCCAGCCATTATACAATCAGGCCAAGCGAGGATTGTACGGACGCGCTACTGTATCCAACTGGCAAGGACCAATGTGGATATTACCAAACGCTTTAATTGTAAGATGTTTACTCAAATATGATTATAAAAAACAAGCAGAAGACATTGCTCATAGAGTAATTAGCACCATGTTAGATGGTTTGACTCAAACAAATACTTTATTTGAGAATTACAATGCCGAAACGGGAGAAGCTTTGTGGGCACCACAATTTATGAGCTGGAATATTTTAGCTCTAGAATTAATTGAATTACTAGAATCATAAAATCAAAAACATCAATTCATCATCATAATAACGATTGTCAATTTTTAAGGCCTTTGGTTCTAATCCATAAGACTCAAAACCTAGAGACAAATATAGATTATGGGCTGCTTTATTTGTAAACATTCACTAAAATCAGGCGTGTGGAAGATCCACTAAGAATAAGTAATGACAAAAATAAGGGTGACATAGATTTATTGATGTGCGCTCACGTTGTACCGATTGCAATGATCGGGATAGTCTGTGTCTGCGCGTGCGTTCATGTTGTATTAATTGCAATGACAGGTCTATGTGGATTTATGCCAGTCCATCTGTGTAGGTCATTTTGTAGCCACGGCATGTTTTTAACTAGCCAGAA
>JAGVLS010000036.1 GCA_020054205.1 Candidatus Obscuribacterales bacterium
ATCTATATAACTAAAGCTACCATCTTTATGTATTGAAAAGTCTTGTCTAATTTGCGGTGGATTGCTATCGGATGTCCAAAGATTATCTTTTTTAGTCCAATTAATAGGAGTCTTTTCACCAGCTTTTAGTTCAATAATTGTATTTTGAGAATTATCTTTAAATTGAACAACAGTGCCATCAGCACGTGTAATGCGAGTTGGAACATTATCAGTTAAAATTACGCGAGCGCCACTAGCATCTTCGCGCTCTGGGGTAGAAGTACCATCAGCGCGATGAGTAGTCCAAATGGATCTATCTTTGGTATTGCTTTGTACAGATAATTCACCATTTTGTGAGAAAACTACATTGCCATTAAAATTGCTGGCATCGCCCGATCCATCTAATTTGCTCCAAGTATCACCTTCGCGTACATATGTCCATTTTTGAACAAAGCGCTCTGTTTTACCACCAATATTTTCTTCTTGAATTACTCTTACAGAAATGGAATTAGGTTTATTTTCACTATCATAACCAATTTCCTTTTTGACTTTTCCGTCTAAGCTTTCAATAGTTTTTATTAGTCCATTATGTGGAGATTTATCATCATATCTTTCTACATAAGCACCATTTTCTTTTCTAATTACTCTAAAATCTTTGATAAGTGACGCACCAGAAGCTTCTATGTTTACTTCTAATGGTCTTGGCATATCAACGCTAGGAGTAGCTTGTGCTTCTGGCTGCACATCAGGTACAGCAGGTGTGGCTGGAGTACTGCTAGCATCTGCAACTTGATTTTCTTTTACTGGTGCTGTATTTGCTGGGTTGTTTTCAGGACTATTATTTGGTATAACAATTTCCGGTAATTGAAAACTATCATTTAAAAGTTGTGATACATTTGCACTAGCATTAGCTGGGGCTGCTTCAGTCGGCACATTATTATCTTTATTAGTTAGTCTAATTCTTGGTAATGTTGGCGGTCTATCAGTAGGTAATGAAGCTAAAAGATGATTAGCTTTAAAAGGACGCCCACTACGAGCAATATTTAAATAATTAATTGCTTCGCCCTGATTAGAATTATTAGGGCGAAAATCTAAAGGTACAGAAAGTTGTGATCTTTCGCCAGCATTTAAAAATGGTAGAGTTTGAAGACCACCAATTTGATTGCCACGAATTTGATCAACTAAATTAGTATTTGTGGCAAGATCTCTTTGATCGTCAGGTCTTGCTTCATTTTGTGAGGCAAGGTTACTGTCACCATTTGACGAATTATTATTTTCATCAGGTGTCTTTTTATTTGGATTGTCTTCGATTGGGTTGGGAGCTGTACTCATTGCCAAAACTGCTTATTACAGGGGGAGCGAATATAAGCTAACGAGCATTTCTAAAAAATGCTCTCCTTTTTGGTAAGGTAGAAACCGCCAGGCTACGCTTTGGCGAACCGTGTTTTATGTTATGCAGAAACCCTGGGTGAACTTATGAACATGAAGTGTATCACATAATTCCGTGAAAATACGCAAATTTTAATATGAACTTGTTTATTCATAGGTGAATTAGCTAAGATAGCTTCCTGGGCTGTAAAACATTAGTTCCAAAACTAAAAAGGGTCAGCCTTAGACTGACCCCTCTGTTTCCGGTCCCGCAACCGGTTACAAACTTGTTTGCATTTGCAATATTTACAGTTTAAATTGCATTTGTGGAAAAGTTGTGACATAGAACAATCAGTTTTATTAAATTTGGAATTTCGATTATGTCTCAAATTGCAGCCCTTATATTTGATATGGATGGTGTCATTATTGACTCAGAACCATTACATTTGCGTGCCTGCCAAATATTTCTTGCTGGTCATAATTATGAATATACAGAAGAAATGAATAAACAGTTTTTAGGCAGAAAAGATATTGAAATAGCCCAAGTATTAATTGAAAAACTAAAAATACCCCATACCCCTATTAGCTTTGTGAATGCTAAAGAAGAAATATTATGGCAATTATTAAAAGAACAATCCCAAGCCCGTCCAGGCTTATATGATTTGTTGGATTTAGCTAAAGCAAACAATTTAGCAATGGCAGTAGCTTCATCTGCTACTATGCCAACAATTGAATTAGTTGTTGACACTTTAAATATTCGCCACTACTTTCAAACTCTTACTTCTGGCGATGAAGTGAAAAGAGGAAAGCCAGAACCAGATGTATTTTTATTGGCTGCAAAACGTTTAGGTATTGAACCTAAAAATTGTTGTGTCATTGAAGATACTACAAATGGTATTAAGGCAGCTAAAGCAGCAGGTATGTATTGTATTGCTATTCCTTGTGATGCTACTGCTCATCAAGATCATAGCCAAGCTGATATAAGGCTAAATAGCCTGGCTCAAATCAATTTAAAATCTTTAGTTTAAATAGACTATTAACGTCTCTTCCACCAAGGTCGTCTTCTTGGTCTTCTTCTTGGTTCTCTTTCTTCATCAGGATTATTTGGACTATTAGGATTTATTGGTACTGGCTTATCTGGTATAGGACCAATTGGTGGACCATCAACAAAATCAATTGGATTTTTTGGATGTTCTCCACCAGAATTTTTCCATGGCACACTACCATTGCTTTTTAGCCATTCGGGAAATTGGTTTACTGGTACACGTAAAACAACAAAGTCATTATCGCCACCCCACTGATTGTCTTTAATTACTACAACATCATTGCCTTCACGGGCTAAATGTATGCTCCACATATGTCCGCCATTAGATGTTGTATATGCACCATCCCTCAATAATGTTTTTATTGCCGATCTTTCAAAAAGATTATTAGAGTGACAATATCTTTGCCCGGTGACAAAGGCAATTTCTTCTACTGATTCGTTATAACTGCCAGCTACTGGACTATGCATACCTCTCATTGGATAAGTAACTGCTTGCTCAAATATATATTGTACGGGACCGGCTAAATATGACTTGTGCCCATCTTTCGCTTCATTTAAAGGACGCCATTCACGATTAAGGTTGAAACGTTCTCGAGGAAAATGAACTAAGCCTTTACTATATTCAGGATCAACTTCTTTTTCATTATCGATAGCTTTTAAATGTTCATACCATTTACGTTCATAACCACTTTCATGATCTGTATATCTACCTAATCCTTTATATATGCCAGGCTGACCATTGAATGTTCCTGTTAAAGATATTTCTTTGAGAAATCTAGCAAAATCATCTGGATTTTGAACCATGCCTTGATTAATACTGGAATTTATCCAACATGTACCACGTGGATTTTGATTGCCGCTTTCCGGATCGGCTGCGTATTGCATGAATTCTTGTGCTAACCAAATACGTTGTTTTTTATTAAAATACTGTTTAGCATTATCATCGGCAGTAAGCATTTCTCTTATATGATCAAAAGTATCGGCTGCTGTTTTTTGGAAACGTTCTTCTGTTTTTTCTCTATTTTGTCCTTCAAGAAGCGAGCTAAAATAAATTTGATCATCCATGCGTCTTTCCACAGTTTTCATACAGCGCTCAAAAAAGGCACGTCTTGTTGGATCTATCTCTAAAGAGTTAAATACTTCCACTAATTCATAATGAGCTTCTTCTGTCGATTCAGATGTAAATCCTTCACCGGTATTACGACCAGATGCTTTTGATACATGTGTTTTTTCAACTAAATTACCATTACCATCTCTAACTGTATTTATATATGTATAATTTCCATCTAGACATAGAGCAACTTTTTGTCGGCTAATGGGCACATCAGATTTGCCATCAAGTGATTTTTTCATAGCAATTTCTGGCTTGCCATCGGTACCGTATATTACTTTTCCTTCTTTATTAACTTTTGCTTTGACAAAATTTTGACTTGTACTGCCATCTGGATTTATTTGGCGAGTCCAAAGTTCTGTACGTGTTTTGGTAGTATTTGAAGTATCTTCAATTTTGTAATAACGAGTATCTTCAATACTCATAACTAATTTAGCGCCATTTTCATCTTTGAGAGTAGGATGCATAGTGAATTGTCTAGTATTGCCATTTTGCATGACAACA
>JAGVLS010000039.1 GCA_020054205.1 Candidatus Obscuribacterales bacterium
TAATAAAATATTTTGATTGGTTTAAGAGAAGAGATTGTATATTTCATCACAAAGGGATATTTCAGCGAGACTATGCAGAAAGTCGCTTCAGGCGAGCTCGTGTAAATGAGGCATATGCATAAACGCCAGCGCCAGCGCTAGCGCAAACGCGAATGCGAACATGAACATGTTCATGAACACCAACGCTAGCACGAACCCCCGATAGGAATGCGATGCCAACACTAATTTATAATTGAGCATTCAAGGCGCTGCGTAGAGAATTATTACTTTTTCGGAGTAATTCTTCAGCTTGTGCTCTTCCCAATTTTCTTTTCACCATTAATATTGCTGTTTTTGCTTTGTTGTTGGATGCTACCAAAGCGCCTTCAGCAATATGACGTTCTACATCACATATTGTGCATATAATAGATAACGCACGTTCTCGTAATTTATCATTGGTTGGTTTCAAATCAACCATCAAATTTTCATAGACTTTACCCAAGCGAATCATAGTTGCTGTAGACAACAAATTCAAAATCATTTTTTGAGCTGTGCCTGCTTTCATACGAGTAGATCCTGTTAAGGCTTCTGGACCAACAAATGCTTCAATAGTTATATGGGCAAGATCTTTAATTTCAGAGTTTGGATTATTTACGATGCCAACGGTAAAAGCACCCTTTTTCTTTGCTGTAGTTAAAGCACCTATTACATAAGGTGTACGTCCGCTTGCCGCAATACCAATAACAATATCTTTGCTGCATATATTGGCTACTTGCGTATCTTGCACACCTAAATCAAACGAATCTTCAGCATTCTCGACAGAAATAAACATTGCATCTTTACCGCCTGCAATTGCAGCATGCACCATATATGGATCTATTCCAAACGTGGGTGAACATTCAGTAGCATCAAGGACGCCAAGGCGGCCTGATGTACCAGCACCAAAATAAACCATGCGACCACCTTGATTTAAAGCAATTACTGCTCTATCGACTGCGTTAGCAATTTGTGGTACTACTTTTGCTACTGCCTCCGCTATTTTATGATCTTCTTGTTGAATTGTTTTTACCAGATCGACAGTTTCTAAAACATCAAGATTCATAGTATCCGGATTACGTTCTTCCGTTAACATATGTTTGATTTGTACTGCTTTACTCACGGTGCCTCTCCTTGGGTTTCCTTATCTAATTTAGTAGCTAGCACTTACGGTAGGTCTTAATGCTTCCTGTATATTGGATCTTTTAATATATTTTCCATGTCCTGGCTTACCAACATAATTTCCATTTTCAATAATAACACTGCCACGACTTAATACGGTTTCGGTAACACCAATTACTTCCATTCCTTCATAACAACTGTAATCTACATTCATATGGTGTGTTTTGGCACTAATAGTTCTTTTCTTATTTGCATCAAATATTACAATATCAGCATCAGATCCAACTGCTATTGTACCCTTACGAGGAAATAGACCAAATATCTTAGCAGCAGATGTTGAAGTTATCTCAACAAATCGATTTAATGAGATACGTCCTTGTGCGACCCCACCATTAAATACCAAGCTCATACGATCTTCAACGCCTGGTCCACCGTTTGGAATTTTTGTAAAGTCATTTATGCCTAATTCTTTCTGGTCTTTAAAGCAAAATGGACAATGGTCGGTAGACACTACTTGTAGGTCATTCATTTTCAAGCCTGTCCACAATTCTTCTTGGTTCCACTTTTCGCGAAGCGCGGGTGTCATTACATATTTAGCACCTTCAAAACCAGGCTTTTCATAGTATGAATAATCTAAAAATAAATATTGTGGACATGTTTCAGCAAATGCAGGAATGCCTACATCACGAGCTTCTTTTACTTTTTTGAGAGCATCATAACAACTTAAATGGACAATATAAACAGGGCTTCCAGCCATTTCAGCTAGAGCAATAGCACGATTTACACCTTCTGCCTCTGCTTTGGTTGGTCTTGTTAAAGCATGATATTTAGGTGCTGTTTTTCCTTCAGCTAGAGCACGAGCAATTATTTCATTTATGACAATGCCATTTTCAGCATGCATACAGATGAGTCCACCATGCTCAGAGGCGATTCCCATAGCGCGAAATATGGTTGCATCATCAACCAATAAAACGCCTGGATAGGCCATGAAAAGTTTACAACTCAGTACACCCTCATCTTTCATTAATCGACGCATTTCTGGCACATGATCACTGGGAGTCAAATCAGTGACAATCATGTGGAAGCCGTAATCAATAGAAGCTTTGCCTTGTGCTTTTTCGTGCCAGACATCTAAAGCTTTCAGCATAGACTGACCTTTTGGCTGAATAGCAAAATCAATAATTGTGGTTGTGCCACCATGAGCAGCAGCAATCGTACCGGTGCGAAAATCATCATTGGAAGTAGTACCACCAAAAGGCATATCCATATGAGTGTGTGGATCAATGCCACCCGGTATCACCAATTTGCCATTAGCATCAATTATTTTGTCTGCTGGCAAATCTAATTTTTTACCGATGGTGGTTATTGTTTCGCCATCGATAAATATGTCTGCGAAATAATCATCTACCGCTGTTACGATTCGTCCATTTTTTATCAGGGTTTTCATGTGCTTCTCGCCTTGACTCTTGACTATACAATAATAATGAAATACACATATTAGCCCAAAGAGATATATCAAAAACTAAGCAAAGCTTAGATTAGAGAATGTTGAACTTGTAAATTCAATTAAATTTTGACGCTAGGGTGGCTATATATCGAGACTTTTGGCAATAAAGAGGTAAACTTTTTTAGGCAGTAAATTTGTCCCGGACTATATTTCCGGCAAAGCTCAATTTGAGTTTTCTTGAGCGTTCCTGTTTGGAGCTTTATTTCTTTATATCTGCGACATTTCAATTCTGTGGCGTTTCAATTCTCAGAGGTTCAATTTTTGAAAGGTGTGAATTCACAAGTTATTTCAGATGTGAGAAGTCGAGCAAATATTGTTGAAGTTATTGCTCAGACTGTTGTATTGAAGAGAGCAGGCAATACATATAAAGGACTTTGCCCATTTCATAGTGAAAAAACCCCTTCTTTTCATGTAAATCCAGACAAAGGAATTTACAAGTGTTTTGGCTGTGGCGAAGGTGGTGATGTTTTTGCATTTGTACAAAAAGTTAAAGGAATGGATTTTCTTGATACAGTGCGCGATCTAGCATATTCACTGGGTGTTCCTTTAATTGAAACTACAGAAGATCGTAAAGAATATGATAGGCGTTCTCTGATTTTGATGCTTTATCAACAAGCAAGTGAATTTTATACGCGTTTATTGAAAGATGGCTCTGAAGGGGCAGCTGGCAGAGAATATCTAAAAAAGCGTGGTATTAGCGAAGAAATAATAGAAAAGTTTAAATTAGGTATTGCACCTCATGGATGGGATGCGCTTTTGCGTTATTTGATGGATGCCAATAAAGTTTCAGCTGACACTTTAGTTGAAGCAGGATTAGTAAGGCGCAAAACGGATACTAATCATTATTTTGATTTGTTTAGAAACAGACTAATGATTCCTATTTTGGACGAACAAGGGCGAGTCATAGCTTTTGGTGGAAGAGCTTTAGGCGATGATGAGGTCAAATATATCAATTCTCCAGAAAATCCTGTCTATACAAAAGGTGATCACTTGTTTGCTTTTAGTTCTGCAAAAGATGCCATAAAACAAGCAGATGGAGTAATTTTAGTGGAAGGATATTTTGATGCTATCTCATTGCACCAACATGGCTTTGCCAACGCAGTTGCGACTTTAGGCACTGCGTTGACAGAAAAACAAGCTAAATTATTGGTGCGATACACTGACAATAAACGTGTTTACTTGTGTTTTGACTCTGATCTAGCTGGTCAAAAAGCAGCAGATCGAGGGCGGCAAACTATAACTCAGATAGCAGAAGGAATTGGCATTGATTTACGTGTCATTTCTATTGTTGGTGGCAAAGATCCTGATGAGTTTTTAAGGGATGAGAGAGTTGGTATGGGGGCTCAAGGTTTTAGCGAAGCAATTGCTAATGCTGCTCCATTTGCTGACTATAGCTTAGATAAAGCAGTTGCTGGCTGTAATTTGTCAAGTCATACTGGGCGCATTGAAGCTTCTAAATTGATAGTGCCAATTTTGGCTGAAATTAAAAATGCTGTTGCTCGTGGGGAATATATACGTCAGTGGGCGGCAAAACTTTTAGTGAGAGAAGAAGAACTCCTGTCAGATGTTGGGCAATATAGAAGACATAATTTTTCTCAGACAGGATTAAATTCCAGTCGATTAAATGCAAATCAAGAAGCAAATTTAAAAACTAAAAAATTAAATGGATCAAGAAATGCTTTAAAAGTTGGGCATATTGAAGCTGAGCAGCAATTATTGTCTCTTTATTTAACATCTCTTGAAGATCATCAATTTATTAAAGAGCGAATGGCGGAGGACGTTTTTATTGAATCTGTGCATCAAAGAATAAAAGAGGCAATTGAAGGAATTGGTAAATTTAACAATATTGATGATTTGAGTTATCGTTTAATGGATCGCCTCGGTCCGGATCAAGATGCTAGTAGTTGTTTGGTAGACATTATTCTTAAGGTTGAAGAAGTTAGCAAACAAAATTTGCCAAGAGAGGTTATTCTAAGAGAAGCAAGGGCGCGTATATGGCAAGAAAGACTTAATCAAGAGAAAAATAAATTGAGAGCATTATTGCCTAAAGCTCAATCGGAAGAACAACAAATCGGTTTGCAAAGTAGAATAAAGCTAGTTATGGAATTAGAAAAGAACCTTCTCTGGTCAGAAATCAAAACAGAAGATGAATTTAAGGACTTAAAGCATAAAATTAATGCTTTGCTCTTGGAGACTGTACTGTGAGTAAACAAGATCGTGAAGATAGCTTTATAGACAAGCTGGATAAAATGGAAGAATCCGGAAAGCGCAGAGACAGAACTGAGCTAGAAGAGCTATTAGTCGATGATACTGAAATAGAGGCTGAAATACCCAATATCGCTGTTGGCGATTATCCGATATTTATTGAAGAAGAAAAATCTGATGATGATCCCTCTGGATTTGAAGAGGAAGTATCTCGTGGATTGTCTTCTGACGATCCGGTGAGAATGTATTTGCGAGAAATTGGACGTATTCCTCTGTTGACAGCCGATCAAGAAATTGAATTAGCAAGAAAAATTGAGCAAGGTGGACCAGATGGAGCCATAGCTAAACGTAAATTGACACAAGCTAATTTACGCTTAGTGGTGTCAATTGCCAAAAAATATGTAGGTAGAGGCATGTTATTTCTTGATTTGATTCAAGAAGGTAATCTTGGGCTAATTCGAGCTGCTGAAAAATTTGATCACGCGCGTGGATATAAATTTAGTACTTATGCCACTTGGTGGATACGTCAGGCCATAACGAGAGCAATTGCGGATCAAGCAAGAACCATTCGTATTCCTGTGCATATGGTAGAGACAATTAATAAGCTAAAGAAAATTACTCGTAAATTGGCTCAGGATAAAGGACGTAAACCATTAGAAGAAGAAATTGCTGAAGCTATGGAAGTTACTGTTACTAAATTGCGAGAAATTATCAAAGTTGCCCAAGAGCCTATTTCTTTGGAAACTCCTATCGGTAAAGAAGAAGATAGTCGTTTGGGTGATTTTATTGAAGATCGGGAAGCAGAAACACCAGCTTCTTCCGTTACCCAAGAGCTTTTGCGTGAAGATATAATTGAAGTTATGGCTGGATTATCTCCTCGAGAACGTGATGTGTTGAGATTACGTTTTGGCTTAGATGATGGACGCCAAAGAACATTGGAAGAAGTAGGGCAATTATTTGGTGTAACACGAGAACGCATTCGTCAAATTGAAGCAAAAGCTTTGCGCAAATTGCGTCATCCTAATCGTAGTCGTCGTCTTAGAGAATACATTGACTAGTCCACGTCTGTTTTGGGTTTCATATTTTGTATTACTAGCTATGGCAGTAAGTTGCTTGTATTTTCAGCTGGGCAAAAATCTAGCAACTGGCACGCTAACTTTGTTTTCTTTTGGCATTATTGATTTTGCTCGTTTTTATGCTGCTGCTAAATTAAGTGTAGGGGGAATTAGCTCTAGTACTAATTTTTATGAGCCAGTTATTCTTACAGCTGAAGTAAAAAGACTATGTTTTCCTTTTGTACCGGAAGGATTATTTCCTATATTTTATCCCCCATTTTTTATTGCTATTTTGCAACCTTTAACTATCTTTGGACTAATAGTAGCTTGGCGTGTTTGGATATCTATACAATTTGCCATTGTATTTATTACTTGTTTTGTTTTGAGCATAAAAAATGGACAATTTAAATGGACACGTTTTGTTTTTGTTTTAATTGCTTTTTTAGCTTGTTTTCCTGCATTTATTTGTTTGGGATTAGGGCAAACTAGTATTGTTTTGCTTGGGGCTTGCGCGCTATTTTGGTATTTGCTTCAGAACAAACAATATGTATGGGCTGGTTTATCTCTTATTTGTTGTTTGTTAAAGCTACAATATGCACCTTTCTTGGTTATACCAGGACTAATTTTAGGTAGAGCTAAGTTCTTATTAGGTATGATGATTGCCCTAGGTTTATTGTCCCTGATATCAGTTATTTTTATAGGAGATAATTCTTTTCAGCTTTACCTTAACGCACTTTTGTGTTATGAAAACGATCCTAGCTTGGCTGATTATGCAGTAAATGCTATGCACAATATTCGTGGTTTGTTTTTTGGTCAATGCGGACCAAATACAAGCAAAATAATCGCTACGATATCATTAATTTTGTCACTCGTATCGATAGCTTGTCTTTGGTTATTTATTGATAGTAAGAATAACCCAGTAATTATGCGCCTTTTATCTGCAATTACAATTTTGCTAATGCTATTAACCAGCTTGCATGTTTATGTTTTTGATTATGTCTTAATGCTACTGCCAGCTATTTGGTTGTGGGATATATATAATGATATGCCAAATAATTTATTTAATAAGCTGAATAAATTCGCCATTGTTTTATTTCCAATTGTTAGTTGGTTCTTCTTGTTATTTTCAGCTCTAGAAGATTTGCATCCAACGTTTTTGCTCACACTTTTTATTACTATCTGTGCAATTATTCAGCTTAGACAGCAGATGTTTTCTAGCAAGAGCAATTAGTGATTTTCTTTGCAACAAGATGATTCTTGGAGCGATGTTTCACTTACATCTTCACTATTTTCGTCAGAACCTTTTTTAAGCAATTGCCATAATTCATTCATTACACGCTCTGAGTCATTGGTTTTAACTGCCTCTACAACACATGTATTCAAATGTTGTTTAAGCATTAATTGAGCTGTTTTATCTAAAGCTGCCTGCACAGCTTTCATTTGATTCAAAATATCAATACAATATTTTTCATCTCTAACCATGGTTTGAACAGCATTTAAGTGCCCAATGGCTTTGGATAATCTTGTACTAATTTGTTTTTTGGTTTCGCCTGTGATTGCCATATTTGCCAAGAGTATAAGGGAATTGTCAGACTCAACAATCGCTTTACTGCCTATCTCGCGTATTATATATGCAATTAATTATACACTCGGGAAAATTCTTGAACTATTATAAGTTTTCTATTGTTACGAGCTATGCCTATGCCAACACAACAATGACTGGGATCAAGGATGGTGCCACGGTGGTTTTGTTGATTGGGTGGCTCTGACATCATTTGTTTCTGTGAAAAGTTTACAGATTCCCTATCATTTCCGCTGCGTGAAATCATAGAGATATTTTCTGCGACACCGCCCTGTATCCCAGCTTGACGAGCTCTGTCCTGTGGTCCCAGTCCAGTGGGAGTAGTGTGGGAAAAATAATTATGGGCTAGCATATATTTTGCATAATTACGTGCTAGTTCTGATAATTGAGCACTAGCGCTCACAGCTGGTACTGAACCATTTCTTGATCGATCTTGATTGACGAGCTCTAGCATGTATGCCTCAAGCGCGCTGATTGACTCTTCTTTATTTTGTTGGATGCTGGTGATAGAACTGTGAGATGAATTATTTGTTGGTGGTTGATCAGCAATGTCATTTGTTGGAAAAAAATCGACTTGCTTGCTAACAATAATAGGAATATTGTTTTGATTACGCGCATAACAAAGGTTTATCCGATTAGATTTTGAAGTAGTTGAAGACAATGCTTGATCTAATTGTTGACTGTTGATAGCGACTCGATTATTGATTGAAAGCAAAACATCGCCAGGGCGAAGTCCTAATTGTGACCACTGACCACCTATTTGTAAATTAGTAATGTACAGTCCTCGATAAGTTTTATTTGCTGCAATTACATATGCTGGTACTCCTGAAAGGCCAAGCACGGTTGAATTCTGTTTCTTATAAGATAAGCTATAAATTCCAGGTTGATAATGATTGTTTTTGCACTCACTAGGAATTGCTCTTATGAAATAAATGCTAATAAAAACAATTAAAACAACAAAATAAATTGCTTTAAACTTTTGAGAATCTTTTTGACTAATTTTTGTCATCATTTGTCTTCATTTCCTGCGAATTTCTTCAATTATTCGATAACAAGAAGATGCTTCCTGAATACTAGGGGCTTTCTCAGGAATTAATAAGACTTCAACTGTTTGAGCAAATGATCCTAATTCTAAATGAATTATGTCAGAAGCTTTTACAGAGGATGCTGCTTTTGCTGGTCGTTCATTAATAAGTACTCGTCCTTGTTCGCAGGCTAATTGAGCAATAGAACGACGCTTTATTAAACGAGAAGCCTTGAGCCACTTATCAAGTCGCATATACTTTAATCCATTAACTAGTATGAAATTGGTATCGAAAGTCTTTAACAGATGATACAAGCTGAATGGCTGATTTGGCCAAGTTTCATATTCTCGTTTATGATGGAAACTGTGTAGCAAATTAAATGGTAGTTGGAATGTCTACATCTAAAGAGGAAATGCCAGTAAAGTCTAAATACTGGCGTTATAGGCTGATTGAAGCAATGGCTTGTTTAGCTACTATTGCGTCACTAAGCAGTTGCCAGGCGCCTGAAATGAACGAGCCAAGTGCTCAAGCAGTCAAAAATGCCAATGTTATTACTGTAACTAAAGATGTAGCTAATGATATTGGGCTAACAACTGAGCCAGTTGTCTATCATTCACTAAAGATACCTTTACATGTAACTGGGCAAATTCATCCAGAAATTGGCAAAGAAGTTGATGTTAATACGCGATCTTCTGGTCGAGTAATCAAGATATTTGTAAAACTAGGAGATACAGTTAATTTAGGACAAGCCTTAGCAGAAGTTGATAGTCAGCAGATTAGTGATTTGCAAGCAGAGCTTATTGAAGCGAAATCTAAATTGAGTATTGCTCAAGCTCAAGAAGATAGAGAAAAATCCATTTACCAAGAACAATTAAGTAGACCAAAAACTCTAATTCAAGCAAAGACACATTTTGATGAAACAAAAGTTCGTTTAGACTTGGCAGAAGCTGAATTTAAAAGGCAAGAAGAATTATACAAAGAAAAAATTACATCATTGAAAGGCTTTATGGCTGCACGTGGTGATTTTGAACAAGCAAAACTAGCTTTTCGACAAGCAGTGTCCGAGCTACAAAGAGAAGATAGACTGTACCAAAATAAAGCTATGTTGAAAAAAGATTATCAGTTGGCAGCAGCTGAGACTGCAAGAGCAAAACAACATTTGCATACGTTAACACAACGTCTTATATTTTTAGGTATGTCCAAGGAAGTTGCTGATCATTGTTTGAAAACAGGAAAGATATCTGGCTCAATTATTCTTAGAGCATCAGCGCCCGGTATTATCACTCATCAAGACATTGCTATTGGTGAAATGGTCGATCCTGGTAAACGGGCATTTACTATTACTGATTTATTTTCTGTAATTGTTGGTGCTGATATTCCTGAGGTTGATTTAGCTAAAGTTAAAATTGGCAGTGAAGTTAAAGTAAAAATTGCCAGCTACCCCGATTATTTATTTAGCGGCAAAATTTTCTATATTAGTGAAAATGTAAATCCTGACACTAGGACAGTTTCTATTAGAGCTCGCTTACCAAATCCTGATCGTAAATTAAAAACTAATATGTTTGCAGAATTAGATCTTATGGGTGAGCCAAGAACTGTTTTAGCTTGTCCAAAAGCAGCAGTGCAAGAAAGAGACGGAAATAAAGTAGTTTATATTGAAGTTCCTGGTGGTTATATAGAACGCAAAATAGAGCCAGGCATTAGTTCTGAAAAATACTATGAAGTAATATCTGGACTAAAAGAAGGAGAAAAGGTTGTTACTCAAGGCAGTTTGATGCTAAAAACAGAATTGAGTTATAGGCATTAGGCATAAATGGGAAAATTGATATTAAATGATTGATAAAACAATTGATTTTGCTTTGAATCAACGTTTGTTAACTGTTGGCGCCTTTGTATGCATGATTTTTCTTGGTATATGGAGCGTATTCAATATACCTATTGATTCATTTCCAGATGTTAGCAATGTACAAGTGCAAATCATAACTGAGCCAGAAACTATGGCAACAGAAGAAGTAGAAGCACAAATTACTTATCCAATTGAAAATGTATTGAATGGGCTACCTAAAATTAATAAGATACGTTCTAATTCGAGCTTTGGCTTATCCGTAGTAACAGCTATTTTTGATGATGATACTGATGTTTATTTTGCTAGACAGGTTGTTCAACAAAGATTGACCACTCTAAATTTACCGTCAGGATCTGCTGCACCTTTATTGGGACCGGTTGTATCTAGCTTCAGTAATGTTTTTTGGTATTACCTAAAAAGCGATCGTTATAATTTAACTGATTTGAGAACTATTCAAGACTGGTATGTCGCTAGGCGATTAAGAGCTGTACCAGGTGTAGGCAATGTAGTTTCATATGGTGGATTTGTTAAACAATATCAAGTGATTGTTGCGCCTGGAAAACTTAAAGGTTATGACCTAACTCTAAAAAACATTGTTGATGCCTTGGCAAATAATAATAATAATGCGGGCGGCAATTTTATTGAACTTGGTGGAGAAGAAATTATTATCAGAGGCTTAGGACGTATTACTGATGAAGCTGATATTAGAAATATTGTTCTTAAATCAGTAAATGGAATTCCGGTTACTGTTGCCCAAGTAGCAGATGTACAAATTGGACCCGCATTTAGACGTGGTTCAGCTTCTATGAATGGTAAAGGAGAGGCTGTAACTGGCATGGTGCTTATGCGCAAGGGCGTAAACACTAAGTCGGTTGTGGAAAAAGTTAGAGAAAAAGTAAAAGAAATTCAAGCTGATCTACCGGAAGGAGTAGAAATAATTCCGTATTATGATCAAACAGAATTAGTTGATAAAACAATTGATACTGTAAAAGAAATACTTCTGTTTAGTGGCGGCTTGGTAATTATAATTCTGACAGCGGTTTTATTGCATATTCCTAGTGCGCTCATTGTATCAATAGTGATCCCGTTATCATTGTTATTTAGCTTTATTATGATGAAATGTACTGGACTGTCAGCAAACTTAATGACATTAGGTGCAGTTGATTTTGGTGTAATTGTTGATGCTGCAGTAGTCATGGTTGAAAATATTTATCGGCAACTTTGTCATGCACAAAAGCATCCAGGTTCTAAGCCAGATAATGTTTTGCAAACTGTAGCCATTGCTGCAAAAGAAGTAGGTAGACCAATTGTTTTTGCTATTTTTATTATAGTTTCTGTTTATCTGCCTTTATTTACGCTAGAAGGTGTAGAAGGCAAAATGTTTCATCCATTAGCGCTTACTTTTATTTATGCTATTCTTGGTGCTCTTTTATCTTCATTGACCATTATTCCTGTATTGTGCTTTTGGTTTTTGAAAAAAGGTATAGAAGAAAAACAAAATCCATTTATTGAATATATTCATAAGAAATATACGCCTGCTTTAAATAAAGCTATTCATGCTCCGCGCAAAGTATTGATTATTTCGCTTTCTGCTTTGGCATTCAGTTTTTGTTTAATACCATTTTTAGGTTCTGAATTTATTCCGACATTAGATGAAGGACCTATTTTACTTAGAACAAAACTAGCTCCAAGCGTTTCTCATACTGAGTCTATGAGAGTGGCTAGCCAAGTTGAAGAAATTATCAAACGTTTTCCTGAAGTAACAAATGTAGTCTCACGTATTGGACGCTCTGGTATGGGATCAGACTTGGATGGAGTTGACAATGCAGATGTGTATGTTGGGCTAAAGCCAAAATCAGAATGGAAAACGACTCATAACAAAGAAGAATTGGTTAATCGCATGGCTTTTGAATTAAGCAAAGTGCCGGGATTGATTTATAGCTTTTCTCAGCCGATTGCTGACATGGTTGATGATCTTATTTCTGGCATTAAAGCAGATCTTGGTATTAAAATATTTGGTGACGATATAGAGACAATTGATCATATCGCAGCTCAAGTGCAAGATACGGTTTCTAAAGTACGCGGAGCAGCAGATATGCAGCGGGAGCATATTCTTGGTTTGCCTCAGTTAAATATAAAAATCAAAAGAGATGTAATTGCACGTTATGGTTTGAATGCTTCAGATATTTTAGATATTGTGCAGTCAGCCATAGCTGGGCGCGTGGTGACTGATGTACTGGAAGGTACAAAACGTTTTGGTTTGCTAATTCGTTATCCGCTGTCATATAGAGACACGCAGGCAGATATAGAAGCTATTTTAGTTGACACTCCTGATGGTGCTCGGATTCCGCTTAAACAATTAGCTGATATAAGCGTAAAACGCGGCACGGTAATGATTAATCGCGAGGATGGACAAAGGCGAACTGCTGTTTTAGCTAATGTGCGCGGACGAGATTTGGGTGGCTTTGTGCAAGAAGCGCAAGAAAAAGTAGCAAAAGCGGTTAAATTGCCTAAGAGATATAAAATTGTTTGGGGTGGACAATTTGAAAACCAACAACGTGCAATGCAGCGCTTGTCGATTGTTGTACCTATTGTTTTGCTCTTGATTTTCATTTTGTTATTTGCCTCTTTTAATTCATTGCGAAATGCCGGCGTTATAATGATGGTAGTGCCATTTTCTTTAATTGGTGGAATTATTGCTTTGTTTATTACCAGACAAACATTGTCTGTACCAGCAATTATTGGATTCATTGCTTTGTTTGGTGTAGCAGTGCAAAATGGTGTAATTATGGTGACTTACATTATGCAATTGCAAAAAAGAGGGGTAAAGCTAGACGATGCGGTGAGAGAAGGTGCACATGTCAGACTGCGTCCAGTATTTATGACCGCTACAGTGGCTGTGATGGGACTTATTCCTAAAATAATGTCTGGAGGCACAGGCGCAGAAGTACAAAGACCATTAGCAACAGTTGTCTTAGGTGGTTTGATATCAGCTACCATTTTGACTTTGCTAGTTTTACCCTCAATATATAGACTAATTAATAAAGATAAAACTGTTAATACAAATTAGTTTTTTAATTACTGGAGTGTTTTGCCAATGGATTGTTCTAAATCATTGAATGATTGTTGATAAGACTCGATAGCGTCCAAGTATTGACTGCGCACTTGTACATTCGCTTGTTGAGCAGCTAGTGTAGACGTTATATCTGATTGTCCGACTTCGTAGCTGCGTCTAGCTAACCGAGCAACTTCATTTGAGTCTTCTAGAACATGTTCTTGATAAACTCTAATTTTTTCTCTGGCTGCTAACATTCGTTGATATGCTGATGATACTTCAGCGCTAATGCGATTGCTTTGGGCAGTGAGCTCTGTTTTTAATTGTTTGATAGTAAAGGTTAATTTTGTTATTTCGCCTTGTTTAAGATCAAAGACAGGTAATTCTTGATTTACACTAAAGAAATATCCATTTTTGATTTTTGGACCAATTGGTGGATTACCAGTTATAGATCTACCAATACTAAATTGAGTATTTGGCATTATACTAGCAATAGCATATTTCAAATTAGTTTGATGAAAAGCAATAGTTTGCTTAATTAGTTTCATTTCCAGGCGATTATCCATGGCAATTGCCAAAAATTCTTTTAGTGTTGGTAATGATTTTGCATAGTCTGGTAATAATTCTGACTGAGTGATTTGTAATTTGAATGGCGGTAAGCGTTTTACATTGACTGGTTGATGATGGTTACGACCAACAACTAAATTGAGCTGTTGTTTGGCACGAATTACTCTACGTGCTCCTTGTCCTTGTTCAATTTTTGCTTGTGAGCTCGCTAGTCTTGCTTTTAATACATCAAGCTCGGGTACGTCACCTGCTTTAAAACGCTTTTGGGCAACATTTAAAAGAGCTTGTGATAATTGAGCTAATTCTGTAAGCGTTTGATATGTTTCTTGTGCCACTACTACTTCTAAATAACTTCTGCGCACGCTGCCACGAAATTGCCATAAGGTACGAGCAATATCAATATCAGCTTGCTTAACTTGTCTTTTGGCAGCCAGTAAACGAAGAGCAAATTTCCAAGGCATTTCAATTGGAATAGAAGCGCCTAGTTGATATGTTTGTTCTGCACGCATGCCGTTGTAGATTAATAAAGAAGGATTAGGGAATGTGAGAGCACTAGCATATGCAGATTTGGCGATACCTAATTGGGCGCGCACTGCTGCTACTTGTGGACTTCTCACTAACGATTCTTCAAATACTTGTGACATTTCAACAGGAGGGGTATTGTCTTTTTCAACAATACTTAGTCGTCCATTGCTATCTTCTTTTAGCTCTGGACCAGGCATAATTAGTTCATCTTCAACAGAATCAATATCGCCATCACGCAAATTAAGAGGTTGAATAGCTGGCACACTCGGAGCTGGCGATGCTTGCATTAATCTTGGCGGTATTGCTTCTTGCCCGCTTACATATGGTGCTAAATACAATAAGCAAAATACAAGCAAAAGAGTTTTTTTATCGTTGTTCCCATATTGTTTTCTCATAGCCGAGCGCGTACCCATTGAGCAATTTCATAACGTAGTGAGGGCATCATCTCAAATAAATAATGGCCAGCATTTGGACAAAGTAAAAGTTTTTTGTCTGATGAAGAAGCTCTGTCATAAATCAAGCGATTATCTTGAGCAGGAGCAATTACATCCTTACCACCACTAGCAACTAAAAGAGGGGATTCTATTTTATGTACTTCAATAGGTAATGATGTTTGACGACCGATATCAAATAAATGAGCTTGTGAGCTAGTTGTGCGGAATGCAAATTCATGATGTAAAACAGGCATCAACATATCTAAATCAGGAAGAAAATCATATGGTGCTGATAAGCTAGCTACTGCTTTGAAGCGCTTAGGAAATTGACTGGCAATTGATAAAGCAATATTTCCACCAATAGAAATTCCATAAAGACCAATACGATTAGGATTAATTTCATTTCGATTATTCAAATACAAATAAATAGCGTTGAAGAGCTCGTTTATATTCAAAGAAAACAAAGTATCCAACTTATTGTCATTAATGAGTGGGTAATCAAACGAAAATGTTGCTATCCCCAAAGACAGTAATGAATTTTCTGTAAAATATAATTCTTCTTTAGTTGAAGCCAGTCCGTTGAATAATATTACACAAGGATAATTGTGAGATGGTTCAAAATCCAAATATTCTTTATCTGGATTTGGTAAACGTAAATATCCTTGCCCCGATGTATTTAAATATGGAAATTCAATTAATTCTGTCGGATGTGTAAAATAGGCAGTAGCAGATTGATAACATTGTTTGTAATGCAAAGATATTTCTTCTTGTTCTTGTCTGTCATTAGTAGACAAATAAGCATAAAGTCCCCACAGCGAAGACTGAAAATAATTTTCACAAGCTCTATTTTTTAGCCCTAATTCCAGCCAGTAATAAGCCTTATTAAGCCTATCTTTAGCAACGCTAAATAGAAGTTTAGAAAGCTCATCTCTTGATTTGATTTGCTGAAAAGCAATTTCTATTTCTGATTTTTGCAATCCGTTTGCTATTGCTCTTTTAAGCAAAGTTTTTGGAATTTGTTCTTTACCAGATAGCGTATTGTATAGCTTGCCAAGCAGATTTAGGCTGCGATAAGCCAACGAACGATGTGTCAGCCTTGATTTGGCTTTATGCAAAGGCAAGTTTGCCTTTGGACTATGTTTTGGAGTGAGCAAATTTGTATTCAAAGCAAGTCAAAAATCTGGTCGGAAGACCACTTGGAAGCCTATGTGAACAAGCAGATTTTACAAGCTTTTCTTGGCTAAATCCTTGGATATTTATTTGCTTTACTAAACTCGTAACTATCGGTATTTGTCTTTAGGCTTTTTTATTTGTAAGATAAGAGTGCGTTTATATAGATTTGGCTGGCAAATAAGGGTACAGAATTTATTTCTCAGTTAAATGTCAAAAATCATGCCTGTTTGTATATATTCGAGCTATGTGTGTTGAGCAGCTAACTAGTTAAGATTAAATGAACCAAATTGAAAGCCGAACATTTCTTAAAGGACAAATGCCTTTTACTCCTCAAAGAATGATGCGATATATTCGCAGTCGTGCTCGTTTGGCCACTGATGAAGACATTGAAGATATTTTGCAAACAGCCCTCATGCTTGTTGTTCAACACTTTGATCCTAGCCATCCTAGTGCCAACTTGGCTTTATATTGTTTAGGAGCTTGCAATAAAGCAATTGCTCAAAATCTAGAGCGATATCACAAAGTAGTCTTAAGAAAAAGAGCAGATACTAAAAAGAATGCAGATGTAAACAATACAACTAATATAACTAAAGAAACAAAAGAAACATCATTTGAAGGTAAAGCAACTCGCGTTACCATTCTTGAATCTTCAAAAGGATTTACTGAAGAGCCAGCTCAAACAGATATAAATCAATGGCGTACTGTTTCTCTAGATTCGCTTTTTGATGAAGATGATAGTCGTCAGCCCGAAGAATTATTTGGTTTTGAATACAATGTATTGGCTAAATCGTCCAAAGAAGACTTTTCATATAAAGTCTTTCTCAATGATTTAATCAAACAAGTGCTTAATGAATTGCCGGAAGGGATACATCGTACTTGTTTTATTCTTAAATATGTTCAGGGGTATAAAAGAGAAGATCTAATTTCATGTCTAAAAGTTGAGGCTAAGTGTATAGATACGGTCGATAAGAAAATTGTACGCACGCTAGCCACATTTAGAGATAAGCTGGCAAAAGACGGAAACACTGTCTAGGAGCAGATTATGAGCACTTTTGAACAAGAACTAAACAAAATTATGCAAATTAATGATAGTAAGGCGTGCACAGAAGCGCTTATATCTTTTATTGGTAGACACAAAGAAAGCTTACCTTTGCCGGGAGAAAACGCTCAATTTGATAAGGCCATTTGGCTTGCTAGTAGTGAGATTAAATTGTCTCCTGCAGATATGAATATTTTGAAGAAAGTGACAGATAAGCTATTGGTAGGTTTAGAACCAGTAAAACAATCAATTAATATTCGTGATTTGCTAGGTGCTGGTAAAGACCAAGCAATAAATTTATGGCAAGAACTATTAGCTGGAATGTCATGGCAACAAATGGTGCCTGCTGGTGCTACTCGTGGTATTGGTGCTCAAATGGTCTCATTAGGTACATTTGGTCAAGAATTAGGAGAAGCCAATATACAAATCAATGTAGGTTGGTTAGTTGATAAAGAACATTTGCGTATATTGCTTAATGCTAAAGATAGTAATGATAATGCTTTATCCAATGTTGAATTGAGAATAAAAGAATCTAGTCGTGGCATTGTTTATACAAAAACTACAAATAACGATGGAGCCGTAGTTGCTCCTAATATTGAAGTTAAACCAGGACAATACCAAATTGAGATTGCTTTTGAAGACAAATTAGCTCAGACTCCGTATTTTATTGTTTAATATCTGTATCTGGAAAAACTTTAAACAACATATACTTCAACAAGAACCTTTTAGTGCACTGGTAACTTATAATAATGACGATTGTGTGCACGAAAGTGACTAATTTAGATGCCAACTGCAAAGCCTGATCAAAAAATTATTCGGATATTGAAGTTGCGAGTAACTGACAAGCCTGGTTTTCTAGGACAGATTGCTACAACCTTAGGTGAATTGAGAGCCAATATTGGTGAAATATCAATTGTGGCGCAAGGACCAGATTTTTTAATCAGAGAAATTAGTTTACAACTTGAAGATGAAGATCATTGGCAAAAAGTTCAATCAGGAATTGCTGCTTTAAAAGGCGTGGAAATTGAAGACATTATCGATCCTGTGTGTCAAATTCATGAAGGTGGCAAAATAACTGTTAAAAGCAAGGTGCCTGTTAATTCTATAGGTGAAATACGTAGAATTTACACGCCTGGTGTTGCACAAATATGCCGAATTATTGAAAAAGATATTAGCATGAGCCGTAAATATACTGGCATTGGTAATAGTGTGGCAGTAGTGACAAACGGTACTGCAATTTTAGGACTAGGAGATATTGGACCTGTAGCTGGTATGCCAGTTATGGAAGGTAAATCAGTTTTATTTGGTGAATTAGTAGGGATAAGTGCTACTCCAATTCTTATTGATTCTAGCGATACTAATAAAATTGTTGAAACTGTAAAACATATTGCTCTTACATTTGGAGCAATTCAGCTAGAAGATATAAAAGCACCAGAATGTTTCGAAATAGAAGATCGTTTGATTAAAGAATTAAATATCCCTGTATTGCATGATGATCAACATGGTACAGCTGTAGTGGTATTAGCTGTTCTAACTACAATAGCGCAAAGAACACGCATACAATTATCTCGATCATCTGTTGGTATTATTGGACTTGGTGCTGCTGGAACTGGTATAGCAAGATTGTTATTAGCTTATGGTGTAAAAGAAATCATTGGTTGTGATTTAAGACCAGAGGCCGTTAGCTTATTAAAAACATATGGTGGTAAAGCAGGTGATTTAAAAGCTGTGATGGAACAAGCTGATATTGTTGTGGCTACTACTGGCGTACCTAATTTAATTAAGCCCAATATGGTGAAAAGGGGGCAAGTGATTCTTGCTTTATCAAATCCTGATCCGGAAATTGATCCTGAAATTGCTTTAGCTGCTGGTGCTACTTATGCTGCCGACGGTAGGACAATAAATAATGCATTAGCATTTCCTGGGCTCTTTAGAGGAGCGTTGAGAGCATGTGCTACAAAGTTTACTGACAAAATGAAAATTGCTGCTGCGCATGCAATTGTTGCTGAAACAAAAACAGATAATTTGGTTCCCAGTATTCTAGATAGAAAAATGCATCAAGCAGTAGCTGATGCTGTTGAACAAGCCTGGTTTAGTTAATAAATATGGCTAAATTTGAAATTCGAGCACTATCTAAATCAGTTATTTTAGGTGCATTTAATCCTAAATTGATAGGTGTAGTAGGCTTTATGCGCCGAGGTAGGATGAAATGCCGCCATAAAGGGGTAATTTGGAGCATGTATATTGCACCAAAATTTCGTGGCTTAAATATAGAAAATCTCTTCTTTTTTTGTGGTTTTTGGGCACCGTATATAGTATCAGGATAAATCTTGCTGATTTTCTTAGTGTAGGCATCTTAGTTCAGTCTCAAAGAATTTCA
>JAGVLS010000040.1 GCA_020054205.1 Candidatus Obscuribacterales bacterium
AGTATGAACTAGAAAGAGATATCTAGATACGGACAACCAAATGTTTACTTGTCCTGCTTAAACCCTCTCTCCCTCAACCATGCTGTTGACTTGAACCTTGCCTTTTTTATGTCTTTTAACGACATAGCGTAGTATGTTTGGTGGGAAAATATGGTGACCTTAGCAAAGTAGGCGCTCACATGTACTCAATCTAATCAAGAAATGTAGTGCTAATAGCGAAATTGCGCTAGCAAAAAAAATTCAAAAAAGAAACATATAACTAGATATCTTGAGAATGTGAATCAGACCTTATTTATTACTATTGCTTGTCAACATCTCTTTTAGATAGGGTGATAATGTCTATTTCTTTTTTTTAGATCAAGTATAGGTAACCAGAAAATCTATTAGTGCAAAAGCATTTCAACTGTTTTTAGCGATAAATATATCGTTTGTTTCTTATCGCCCCTTGCCTGCAATTGAAATTTAGAACAAAAAAGAAGGGAGCTTAAGCTATGAAGCGCGCATTTGTTTTTGGCTGGCTTGTTTTGTTGCAAATATGCTCTGGTTGCGTTAATAGCTCTCAACTGCTGCCACCGACGGCACAATTGACTGAGGAAAATTCTGATAAAAACGAAGCTGGCAATAACAATGTCCAGCTTGAAATGCGGGATGAAAATACTCTGGAGGTGAGCCGTCTACACACTCGTGATGAGCTTGGTGTAATAAATGAAACCACAATTTCATTTCGTGATGAGGCAAAAGCCGTTTGTTTCTATAACATGGCTGGCAAGTTAAACTCGGCTCGCGAGACAAGAAGTGATGGGCGTGTAATTAATTACATCTTCAAGAATGAAAGCAATACCACAATTCTTGTGGAAGAGTTTTATCGTTTGGATGGCACCCTGGAAGCTGTACGGCAATCCGATCCAGGAGATAATCGTTCGGAAGTTTCAACGAGTGTCGCTGGTAAACTAACTAAGATTACACGCAACCCCAAAACTTATAAGACTACATATTTTGCTGTCAATGGCAAAGATGTAATTTGTGTTCAAGAAGTTAAATGTGATGCAAACCAGTCCCTTGTTTCAGAGACATATTATGTTTCTGCTAGCAAAAAGATTCTAGGCAAAATTACTTTGGTTGACGGTAATGAAGGTACTGCCAAGACAAATGTTTTCAATGCTGATGGTAAACCCATTATGTCTATTGTTGTAGAAGGTCATATGAGCGAATTGGGTTATTGTTATGTACTAACTCATTTCCGCCCTAGTGACGGCTCAATTCATTTTAAGCAGCGTTGGGCAGGAAGTCTGGTTGTTGGTGCCGGTATGCTAGAGCGTGTTGAAGAGTTTGCTGCCGATGGCAAAACAATTGTCCGCAAAATATCATTTGGGCAATACATTTATTTTTCTGATGGACAAGTTGCACACGCAGAAGCAACATCCTTTGATGCTAATGGTAAAACTTTATCAACGAGAAAATTGCGCGAAAATATGACGGTAATTGAAGAAGTTGTTTTAGACACATCTGGAAATATTGCTAAGATAAATGCTCATACCGAAGAAGAAGCACTTAAAGAAATGTCTGAAGGCGTTTTGCTTACAGCTATCCCACAAATCTCTGAGCTAGCTATGCTGGAAGAATTGAAAGAAATTGTAGCAAGTGTCCGCTACGACAACGATCTAAATCATCGCTGGCAAATCCTAAGCAAGTAAAAGAGACTAGCTTCTCGGGTGTACGAAGCAAGAAAGGAAATAGCCATGTTATCTCTTGGGAGCAAGAGAAAATATTTTGGCAAAATCATAGAAAGACTGCTTATATTTCCTTGTTTTGTTGTGACGCTTACAGTTGTACTTTCTTTGCTCATGACACTGGGCTATATTGGACTAGAAAGTATGTGCTCGGATGAATTAGCTTGGCTAATTGATTTGTCCTCGCACTTTGCGCTGCAATATGTGGTAATGCAGGTAATAGCTTGTCTAATTGTTTCTGTTTACCGATACAAAAAACTAGCTCTTATATTCTTGTTTGGCATAATGCTAAACCTCATTGCCATTTGCCCTTACTATTTTTCTTCGCCACGAAATGTTGCGCGCGAAGGAGCAAAACAACAGCAAGCAATGGCTGAAATAAAGCTCTTGCATATGAATTTATTGTGGGAGAATAGTGCGTATGCGCAGGCATTAGCGCTAATCGAAGAATATGACCCGGATGTGGTTTCTTTACAAGAATATTCGCCTATTTGGGATATGGCGATATCTTCCAAGCTGAAAGAAAAATATCCTCATAATCTATTGGTACCTATGGAATATGGTTTTGGCATTGCCTTGTACAGCAAATTACCCATTGCAGAGTCCCAGTCAAAAAAGCTAGCAGAAGGATTTTGCCCGCCTGCTATTATTAGCACAATAAATGCATCTGACAATAAGCGCTTTAAGCTAGTCGTTGTACACGGAATGCCACCATTTACCCCTGAGTATGCAAAGACAAGAAATGAGCAGTTTAAGGAAATTGCTCATTTCTCCACTGATAATAGCACCAGCGATATTGTTGTGATTGGAGACTTTAATTGTACGCCCTGGACATATCGTTTCAAGAAATTGCTCCGCGAAAGTAATTTGATTGATAGTCAGTATGGTTTTGGTGTTGAGCCTACATGGCATCGCCTTTCATTTCCCCTATCATTAATACGGCTGCCAATTGATCATTGTTTGGTAAGTAAAAACATTGAAGTTTTGGAAAGACAAGTAGGTCGTAGTTTTGGCTCGGATCATTATCCTGTTTTTGTGAGACTAAAAATGTAGCAAAATAGGAGATAAGAAATGATATCTAGCACGTCTGGATTTCTTGCTAAAGCCATGCTTTGGCCATATGTTTCTATGCCAGGTGTTTCTTACACTGGTGAAAGACCAGCCTTAACTGACGAGCAGTACACAAGTAAGGAAAGAATGACGAGACATGTTCATGTTCTTGCTCATGAAATAGGCGAAAGACATTCTGGCTGTTATCGATCTTTGCAAGCAGCGCGTGGTTATATTCAAACGCAATTTGAAAGCTATGGATATAAACCAAAAGCACACTTGCATTTGGTTGATGATTGTGAAATGTTCAATATCGAAGCTGTTTTACCAGGCAAGTTATTTCCAGAAATAAATCTCATTATTGGCGCACATTACGATTCGTATCCTGGATCGCCTGGCGCTAATGATAATGGTAGTGGGGACGCTGGATTGCTTGAGCTTGCTTATCAGCTTGCCAGCGTGCAATTTCCAATTACAATTCGCTTTGTTGCTTTTGTAAACGAAGAACATTGTAATTTGCCTGCTGAAACAATGGGTAGCTTTGCGTATGTGAAATACTGTTGGGAGAATGGATTTAAAATAAATGGCATGATGGCACTTGAGACAATTGCTTCTTATAGCAATGAGCTCAATAGCCAAAAATATCCTTGGCCATTTAGTTTGTTATTTCCGAGCACTGCCAATTTTGTTGGTTTTATTGGCAATAGAAAATCTAGACAATTCATCCGACATTGTGTTGGCTTGTTTAGAGAAAATGCAAAATTTTCTTGTGAAGGACTAGCTGCGCCTTGGGTAATTCGTGATGCAGGACGCTCCGATCACTTTTTCTTTCAACGGTTTGGTTATCCAGCTTTGATGGTAACGGATACTGCCAATTTTCGTTATCAGCATTATCACACTAAAGACGATACAGCCGATAAGCTTGATTACGATGGGCTGACATTGGTTGTTGATGGACTTAAACGTGTAATTTGTCATTTAGCAAAAAATAAACGATAAATCAAAAGTCAAATTACTAGCTTAACAAAAAAGCAGGAAAAGGAGAAGTATACGTATGAGCACACGTCATCACTGGTACGATATTGCTAAGTCTCGTTTGGCAGGTTTATTTATTGGACTTGTTACTATTGTTCCAGTTCTTGTATCTAGCTCACCTAGCTATGGTGGCGATCGTAGATATTTAGCTTCGCGCTGGCGCCAGAGAGCGTTCAATAGAAATAGCTGTGTTCGTCCACAAAATAATAACATTTATCCAGTGGCTCGTCGGTCGAACCAAGTTGATGATTATCACGGCACTTTAATTGCTGATCCTTATCGTTGGCTAGAAAGTCCTGATACTGATGAAACAAAAGCTTGGGTGGCTGCACAAAACAAGCTTACTCAAGAAGTAATTGGCGCTATTTCTCAAAGGCAAGTAATAAAGAATTACTTACAAGAGATTTGGGATTATGAAAAACGTGGCATGCCACGCCAGCGTGGTAATCGTACATTCTTTTACAATAATACAGGTTTGCAAAACCAAGACATATTGTATGTAATTGATAGTCCTGGTGCTGAGCCACGTGTTTTAATTGATCCAAATACATTCTCAGAAGATGGCACAGTTTCTTTGTCTCAAACTGCTACCACTGATGATGGTAATTTTACTGCTTACAGTGTTTCCATATCTGGCTCTGATTGGGAAGAATGGAAAGTGCGTAATGTAAGCACAGGTAAAGATTTACCTGATCATTTGAAATGGATCAAATTTTCCGGTGTTTCTTGGACCAAAGACAATAAAGGTTTTTATTACAGTTGTTTTGATGAGCCAGCTGAAGAAGTGAAACCCGATCAAGTTCTTTATTATCAAAAACTTTACTATCATCGCCTTGGCACTAGCCAAGCAGAAGACACTCTTGTTTATGAACGTCCAGATCAAAAAGAATGGGCTTTTTCTGGCAGCGTCACCGATGATGGCCGATATTTGCTCATTTATATTTGGGCTGGTTCGGAAAAAACAAATCGAATTTTCTATAAAGATTTAAGTGTAGAAAATAGCGAAGTGATAGAACTGTTCAATAAAAATGATGCGCAGTACTCATTAGTTGATAATGATGGTACTGTTTTTTGGTTTAACACAAATCTTAATGCGCCAAGAGGGCGTGTTATTGCTGTTGATATTGCTAAGTCAACCCCCGATGCGCCTGCAATTACCGAGTTGATTGCTGAAAGCGAAGCAACTTTGGAAGATATTTCAGCAATTGGCAATAGATTTATTGTCTCGTATTTGAAAGATGCACATGGTCAGGTAAAAGAATTTTCTCTTGATGGAAAATTTGTGAGAGAAGTTTTACTGCCTGGACTTGGTTCTGTAAGTGGATTTAGTGGCAAGCGCAATGATACAGAGACATATTATTGGTTTTCCAGTTACACAGTACCATATGCCATTTACCATTATGATATTGCCTCTGGGCAGAGCACAGTTCATTTTCAACCCAAAGTAGATTTTGATCCATCGCAATTTGTTAGCCGTCAAGTGTTTTTCACCAGCAAAGACGGTACACGTGTGCCGATGTTTCTCAATTATCGTAAAGGCTTGAAACTTGATGGTACGAATCCGACTTATTTATATGGCTACGGTGGATTCAATTATTCTATTACGCCGTCATTTTCTGCCGATATGCTTGCTTGGATGAAAATGGGTGGCGTCTATGTAGAAGTTTGCTTGCGTGGCGGTGGTGAGTATGGTGAAGAATGGCATGCTGCTGGCAAGAAATCAAATAAACAAAATGTTTTTGATGATTTTATTGCAGCTGCTGAGTGGCTTATTGCTAATAAATATACTTGTTCAGAGAAACTTGCTATTGCTGGAGCCAGCAATGGTGGTTTGCTGGTTGGAGCATGTCTTGCGCAAAGACCAGACTTGTTTGGTGCTGCTTGCCCTGATGTTGGTGTTATGGACATGCTTAGGTATCACAAGTTTACTATTGGCTGGGCATGGGCTTCTGAATATGGCTCATCAGATGATCCAAAAGATTTCCAAACTTTATATGCTTATTCGCCTTTGCATAACATAAAGCAGGGTACAAAATATCCAGCTACATATGTAACTACTGCGGATCATGATGATCGAGTGGTGCCAGGTCATAGTTATAAATTTGTTGCAGCATTGCAATGGGCTCAGCGCGGACAAGGACTTTGTATCATTCGCATTGAAACAAAAGCTGGTCATGGCGCTGGTACTCCTATGGATAAGTACATTGATGCTAGTGCCGACAAGTGGGCGTTTTTAGTCAAAGCTTTAAAAATTCCTTGTTATAAAGTTAATCAGCTAAAAAAGTAGGAGAAATGTTATGCATTCTCAAGTAATGCAAACAAAACAATATAAGCTATCATCTAAAGGTGGGTTTCGCCAAATTACTCTTCCTCAAGGAAGTGTAATTTTAGGGCTTATATTTCCAGGCGGCAAATCAATAGCTTATTTACACGTTGGGCAACCATGCGGGGAAAATTTGGTAACCGAAACGAGAAAGTTTTGGGTATTTGGTCTTGGGGGGAAGGCAATTGATCCAGCTATTGCAAAGACGCTGGCTTTTGTGGCAGCTGTTCAGGACCCGAATCAAATTTTATGGGAGTTGTGGGAACAAGTTGGTCCGACAAGATCATTGTGGGCAGTTATGAAAAGAGCTCAAGATGCAGCGCAAGACGCTCTTAACTAATATGTCTGCACCCGCAAAAATTGTTGGACTTACACTGAGGCAACCTTGGGCTTCTTTAATTTCCATTTGTTTTAAGAAAGATGAAATCCGCAAATGGAAAACAAATTATAGAGGACTAGTAGCAGTACATGCTGGGGTGAATTTCACTAGGTATGAAAAAGGAGTGTGTCTGCAAGAACCAGTTTGTTCAGCTTTAGAACAAGCTGGATTATTTGATCCTGAAATTCGTCGCAGCCATGGCAGACATGACTTTTCTCGTCTGCAATTTGGTGCAATTATTGCTACTATGCGCATAACTGATTGTCTGGATGTTGATTCTCATCCAAATGTAGCTCTTTTGGAAAGAGCATTGAAAGAAGATTGTGCTGGACAATATGCTTTTCAGTTGGCAGAAGTGAAGCTATTGTCCAAGCCAATTCCATATCGCAAAGGTTTTTTGGGTTTTTGGACTGTGCCTCCTGAAATTTGTGAGCAAATTGCTGCTGTTTCGGGATAAGGAGACTTTGTATGAAACAAAAGCAACGAAAGCTTACCAGCGGTTTTCGAGTCCGCAATTGCCAATATGATGATGTCGATGACATTATCAAAATTGTGAATAGCAAAAACAACCGTGCTTCTTTTGGTTGGCTGCAAAAAGTAGTTTTACAAGCTGCCATCGACAATCAGCAAACACATGGTTTAAAATCACGCGATTGCCTTCGTGTAGTCGTACAAAAAACACCTCAAGGCGAGCGTGTGGTTGCTTTTATTCGTCTATACCATAGACTTGATGGGCAGACTACTTTGCATGAAATTGGTGTAGCAGAAGATTGCCAAAATAGAGGTATTGGTAGTTTTCTTGTTGAAGAATCAATTGTTGTTTGCAGAAAACGCAAAATGCAAAAGATTCATTTGAAAACACCAGTAGGGATAAAATCCAATTCTTTCTATCCGCGATTTCAGTTTTGTCGTGTTGGTGTTTATCCTGGACGCATAAGAAAACTCAATATTTATGAGCGCAATTTGTAATGCTCCTAAAAATGTATGAACAAGGAGGAAAAGTATGAACCCAACTGCAATCCTTCCCTTTTTAATCGTCTTCGGTGCGGCATGTGGTTATTTAGCTGGCAGAATTGCTAATCGCTATGGTGTTGTTGCTGGAGTTTTTGGCACATTTGCAGTAGCAGTGCTTGTCACTTTTGTAGCTGTAATTGGTGATATCAGCCAATATGTCATTAAAGAAAGTTTGCTTAAGCATGAGATTAATATTGGGAGATTAATCGAATATTTTGTTGCTTATCAAGCAATTGCTCTTGTTGCTGCCATGCTTCCAAGTACGATAGCTTATTGGATAAAAACAGAACCAGAAGTCTGCAACTCATTAAGCCCAGAAAATCCGTCTAACTATTAACAGACGAAAGGGTAATACGCTATGGACCCGATTCTTATTCCGCTAGGCAGTGGGGATTTTTTCAGCGGACCAGAATTTATTGTTATCTCACGCGTTGTTGCTTATATCATCGCGCTATATTTTTGTTGGTTTGTTTTTGTTGTTGCTGTTTTTCGTTTTCGAGCCAAGCTCAAGAAATATATTAAAGGACGATATATTGTTGCTACAAGTTTGGCTTGCTTTTTACTTGCTTTTCCTCTAGCCAATTACTGGCTGAATATTGATCATAAATTGCATTATCAAGCTGTTACTAAGCAAGCTAAAGAAATTGAACATGATTGGCAAGTATGCAGTACTGATTTGCAGAAGTCAGCTAATAAACTAGATATTTCTTGGCACGCTGTCAGAAATATTGAGGCCGAGTATGTTGCATCTAAACAAAAATCGGAAGTCAATGAAAATCATTTGACTGAATTAGCGTATAAATACACTAAAGCTATTTCCGATTTAGAAGAGGCAAAGCAGGAATTTCGTAGTTTGCAATATCAAGTGCATGTGGCATATGTTTCTTTTAGTGATATTGCTTCTTTGGTGTATAGGTACGGTAAACGTGCCGACGAATTGCAGTACAAGCAAAATTCAGACAAATATGATGCTTTTTCGCTGAAAGCAAGAGGACTTTCAGAAGGTTCAATTGATTTTTATGAGCAATACTTCCCACGCGATGGTGAAGATAGCAGTCTGGAGAAATTGACAGAAACAATTATTGATCTATCAAAAGAAATAGAATCTCTGAAAAGCCAGCTAGAAACGCTTTCTCAAGCGGGTGGACAAGAAGGCGATCAACAAAGCAATCAAGAAAGCGATGATGAAACAAAAAAAGCTAGCCTGGAAAAAAACTTATTGGACAAGACCAATGTGCTTGTTCAATTAACACAATCTTTTTTACATTACCGCATGGAAAATCCAATTAAGGAAGGAGAAAAATGATGACTACTGAACAACAAAACATCACGCGGGTATTTCTTTCATTTGCTGCCGTTTTGCATGAAATTCAAACTAGAAATATTGATGATGCAACACAGCTAGACGATTCCCTTATTTGTTGTACTCCAGTTGAAATTACACAATCTGAGCATATGTACAAATACAATTTGGCATATGAAGCTTTGATTCGAGCACGCACTGCAGGCAGGCTTTTTTGTCCTGCCAAAAATACAGCGCTTACCGATGCAGAAGTGAATGTATTTTTGCAGTCTCACGATATCGGACAACTTACAGGTAGTGGTGATGGTAGTTTTGATCAGATCCCATTGCAACGTTCAGTACCAGATATTTGTGGTCGCTCAGATATCCGAGTAATCTGGTCTCCTTGTCCATTACCGCAAAGACATGCCTCTTATGAAATCCGAGCTGAGGAGCCAGTAGGTGCAAGTAAACAATCTTTGCAATATACAGACGCTATTGATCTTGATGACGGTGATTGGGATGGAGTGGATGGCAATGTAAGTCTTGCTGATGATACTTCAGATACGTGTGAAGATGATGATGAGAATGGGTCAGAATATGGGGACGACCCTGATGCATGGAAGCGGAGATAATCAGAGACAGAGGCTATTGTGGTAAGTAAAACTTCTTAAGTTAAATGATTTTTGACAGGAGCAACTACAAGTATTTCTCTTGTAGTTGCTCCTGTTTTTTATTATCTATGTATTATACTATATAACCTAATAGAAGCAAGGTAAACATGCGTCTCAGGATAGCGCAGCATAGAGGACAGGGGGGTTGGAGGCGCAAGCGGAAAGGAGCCGGGAGGCAAGTTGATACCAACTGTGGCGTC
>JAGVLS010000008.1 GCA_020054205.1 Candidatus Obscuribacterales bacterium
GCCCTCCTTCTAACTTATCCCCTTTTTTACCTTGGCTTTCTAAATCCATTCCTCAGCTATCAACGGCTTAGATAACATGCTTTACTGAGGTTATACCTTAAACCAATCTTCTTACTATATAGTTTAGTGAACCAATGCCACAAAAAGATAACCGGGTTGATAGATGTTTTCTATCAGACCCGGTTATCAAAAGATCAAATACTACCAACAATTACTTGCGCGGCAAATGCATTACCAAAGCTGGCAACGTTTATCCGGTGGCAACATCATTGGGCAATCGTCTGGCAAACCAAAAGCAATTGGAAATTCAGGTACATTTGCAAGAGTGCCATTAGTTCTGAATCTACCCATTGGGTGAGGATCGGTTTTCACTTGCAATTGTGCAAATTCAGGACGTTCTTTACCTGCCCAAATTTGAGCAAAAGCAATAAAGAATCTTTGCTCAGGTGTAAAGCCATGAGCATCTTTGTCTTGCGGCTTATCTTTTTTAAGCGCTTTTTGCAAAGCGCGATAGGCAAGACTGACACCACCCAAATCAGCTGCTGCCTCACCACAAACAAGCTCACCACTTAAGTGCTCGCCAGTTTCAATTTGGAACGCACTATATTGGTCTTTAATTAATGCCATGCGGCGAGCAAATTCAACTTTATCTTCATCAGTCCACCAATTATTCAAATTACCTTGCTCATCAAATTTACAACCCTTATCATCAAAGCCGTGTGTAATTTCATGAGCAATTACAGCACCAATACCACCATAATTGCTAGCATCATCAGCCAAGACATCAAAGAATGGTGGTTGCAAAATAGCTGCTGGAAAAACTATTTCATTTAACTGTGGAGAATAATAAGCATTCACTGTCTGTGGATACATATGCCATTCAGATCTATCCACCGGTTTGCCAATTTTTGCTAAGTCTTGCTTAGTAGCAAAAGTATTAGCACGCAATACATTACCCACATACGAACATCTATCAATTTTCAAAGAGCGATAATCCGTCCATTTATCAGGGTAGCCAATTTTGGTTTTAAATGTGCCAAGTTTTGTCAGAGCATTTTTACGCGTTGTTTCAGACATCCAAGCAGCTGCCACTATAGACGCACGCACTTCTTCAGTAACATTAGCGACTAATTGAAGCATGCGTGCCTTGGCTTCAGCCGGGAAGTGTTCACGCACATAAACTTCTCCGACGGCCTCACCTAGACATTCGTCTACTGTTGCCACCACTCGCTTCCAGCGTGGTTGCAATTCTTTTGTGCCTTGCAAAGTTTTTCCATAAAACTCAAAGGCCAAATTTACAAATTCAGAAGAAAGATACTTTGCAGTTACTCTAAGCAAATGCCAGCGAAGATAGGCGCGCAATTCCTCCATGCTATAACGCGACAACACTGCGCCTACTGCTCGGAAAAAGTCAGGCTGTCCAACATTTAAGTCTTGAAGCTTCTTTACACCTAATTGGGCCAAATAACGCTTAACCGGAAATTGCGGAAACAAAGCTTGCCATTCAGCGACAGACATCTTATGATATCTGTTCTCTGGATCACGCATTTCTTCCTTTTTCAAAGAAGCTGTAGCCAAATCTGTCTCAATTGCCAGTATTGCATCAGCTGCTTCTTGTGCATCCTGAAGACTATCCCCTAAAAGTACACACATAGATCCAATATGTGCACGGTACTTTTGTCGTATCTCTATGCTTCTTGCATCTTCTGCTAAGTAATATTCGCGATCGGGCAAACCAAGTCCACCTTGACTCGCATTGGCAATAACAGTACTGCTATTTTTTAGATCGGGGCTGACATAGAAAGCAAATAAAACGTTTGGTCCACACAAATGCAAATGTGCAACCACATCCGCTAATTGTCCAGGTGTGCGTACGCGGGCAATTCTTTTCAGCTCAGATGCCAAAGCAGCAATACCTGCTTCTTCAATTTTGACTTCATCCATGCCACTATGATACAAATCACCAATTTTGCGATCATTGCTATTAGATTTAGCAGTGGTATCTGCGGCTGCTTTTTGCAAAATGCTATGCACTGTTTCTAATGACTGCTCTCTTAGAACGAGAAATGTTCCCCACCTAGGATAAGCAGCAGGGATTTCCATTTTGTCTAGGTACGCCCCATTAGCATAACGGTAAAAATCTTGACCAGGATCTGCTGCTAAGTCCATATTGTCAAATTGAATTCCATGTGTATTACTTGCAACCATGGTAACTCTCCTAAATCTATTTTTTTGCGATTTAAGTTTTAGAAGTGCGTGGTTGATGAGAATCGGAAACGTTCGATTTTCATTGGGGGTACAACCGCGCCAATGGCGCTTTCTTCGCCAGCAGCTAATACTGCTGGACCAAGAGCAACAACATTGTTTAAAACCTCAATTAAACTAATATTAAAACGCATGTTTTTCAAACCACGTTTTAATTTGCCATTTTCAACCAGAAAAGTCCCGTCTCGGGTCATGCCGGTAATAACTTTTTCATTGGCATCCACTTCATTGGTATACCAAGCACGTGTAAGTAAAATACCTCTTTCAGTAGAAGCAATCATATCTTCAAGGGAAGTATCGCCACCTTCAACAACCAAATTAATCGGGCATTCATCAACCACGTTTGGTTGCTCGGTGCAATGCCCTGTTGGCAAACCACCCATGGTTTTAGCGCTACGGCGTCCCATTACCGGGCGTTGAATTATGCCGTTTTTAACCAATACAACTTTACGTCTAGACAGTCCTTCTTCATCAAATGTATTGCCATATTGAAATGGGTGATAAACATTGTCAGAGATAGTAATATTATCACCCAATACTTTTATACCAATTTTGCCAGCAAAACAGGACAATCCGTCGATATGTCCAGTGCCAGTAAAATCAAGACCACCCCATAAAAAGCAGAGCAAATCGAGAGTGGCAGAAGGCTCTAATATGACAGTGTATCGACCGGGTCGCATGGTAATTGGATTGCGACTTAGTTTTGCTTTGCGTACAGCAATTTCAGCTAATTTGATTGGATCAACTTGATCATATTGCCAATGTGTAGATTTTGCCCAACCGGATGAGCTGCCACCAGTCATAGTAATAGAACATTCAACTTCAGTTCCACGTTCACAGTGATAAAGTCCCTTAGAATTACCAATGGCATTAATGTCTTCGCCCGCCGAGAAAACCCCAGCAGCGGTTAATTTGTTTTTCTTAGCAATTTCTATGATTGACTTAACAACCCGTCCACGTTCGGTTGCATCAATTGTTGTTGCTGATCTATCAAATGATTTTACGCGTTGCAAAGCTTGTGTACGCTTATTTGGACGCACAAGTGGCATTGCTCTTGTTGTTGCATCAGATAAATTACGAGCTATGGCAATAGCGCAATCAACACTTTGACGCATGCCAGCTTTAGTTAAGTCTTCAGTAAGAATATGTCCTTGTCGTCCATTTACGATTACACGCACTGCTGCACAAGCATTGCTCAATGGGGAAATATGTTGGGTCATGCCATTATTAGCAAAACGGGCAGTAGCTTGATTATCATCAGAAAGAGCAATTTCCACACCACTAGCACAAGTACTTTCACCATATTTCACTGCATAGTCTATAACTGATTTGCACTGCTTTCTAGTAAGCATATTATTACCCCCTTTCATTAGCGACGTGACATTGCCACGCCAACACCGACATTGCGGAAACGTGCTGGTGGACATCCATGAGCAGTACCAATTGTCTGTACTGGTTGTCCTTTACCACAATTAGGAACTCCCCAATAAATAAGTTCTTCCGGACCACAAATGGCATCACAAGATTTCCAAAATCTGTGGGTAATACCACCATAACTTGGGTCTTTAAAAATGCGTGTGCGTTTGCCTTTCTTTATTTCCCATGCAATTTCAGTGCTGAACTGAAAGTTCAAACGCATACTATCAATAGACCAACATTTGACAGTGTCAAACAAAATGCCATCGCGAGTATCAGCAATAAGATCTTCAAGGCTACCAGCATCCCCTGGTTCAAGTGACACATTACCCATGCGAATAAGCGGCATGCAGGCACATGATTCTGCTCTCATCGAGCCAACAGAATATTCCATACCAAGTTTATGCGCTGTTTCTCGCGATGTTAGATAGCCGCTAAAAATGCCGTTTTCGATTAAGTGCACTTTCTTTGTTTGCACACCTTCATCATCAAAAGGCATAGAACCTAATGAGCCTGGCACATTTGGATCGGATACTAGATTGACAATTTCTGAACCATAGCGATATCGCTTTAGTCTGTTGGGCGTCAAGAATGATGCACCAGCATAATTAGCTTCTTCGCTAGCACCAACAAGTCTATCCAATTCACATGCATGTCCACATGACTCGTGAATTTGCAAAGCTAATTGATTGCCAGCAAGAATTATCGCCGTGTTTTTTTGCGGACAAATCGGCGCAGTAACAAGAGCTGCTGCCTCTTGCCCTATTCTTTCAGCATGTTCAAAAGGGTTCCATTTAGCAATTACTTCAAAACCAGCTAACTCATATTGTCCGCCAGAATTAGGAAATGATCTTTGTTGAAATTCTTCATTACCCTTTTGCGCATGAGCATCAAAACCAAAACCAGAACTAATGACAGTTTGTTCTATGCACGAGCCGGCAGTTGACATAAAAAGCTTTTCTTCCTTAGAAAACTGCATTTCTCCTTCAACTAATTTTACCCGGCGTGCTTTCTTTGCCAATTTTGCACAAGCAATTAATATGCCTGTCTTTTCATCGATGCTAACAGTGAATGGATCTATCGTATGTGGCGATATATAACGACAATTATAAGCTGGCTCTGGTACTAATTGCACAGGCATATCCATGCACTTAGCGCTGATAGCACCAGCTTCAATTGCTGCTTCTACTGCTTTGCCAACGGACTCTCGCGTCAATTTTCCTGCTACAGAAAAACCCCACCCACCATTAACCAAAACTCTTATGCCAAGCCCAAATCCATCTCCTTCACTTACGCACGCTACTTCCATGTCTTTTGTCGATATGGCTTGGGATTTTACATACGCCACTCTTACATCAGCATAGCTTGCCCCTCGATTTAAAGCTAAGTCAAGAGCAAATTCGGCAATGCCTTTCATAACCGTCTCCTCCATCAGCAAAACAAAGCGCTTTGGAAACGCTTTGTCTACACCGCCATTGTTGTTTTCTTTTGCAGAGCTGTAATTTTTGTTTGTTTATCGGCTAAAAATTCTTCTGCCCTTTTTGCTATTGCTTGTTTTACATGCAATAGTCTCTTTTGAATTACATCAAAACAAATGCTTCTCGGGTGAGCTTCATTACCGAGTACATTTCTCAACACTTCAAAAAATGCCATGGTTCTCACTGGAGCCTTTTGAGCCATATCAATAAACAATTGCCCGCTAGTACCAAGCAAATGTTCAGCCAATATCGCCATATGCTCTGCATAGCTACGTAGCATATAAAAGAGCGGAACGTAATAACCCCTTTCAAGCTCAATAGCTGCATCAAGCAAATTTAAATCTTCTTGTGACAAAGTATCTCTTAAAGCATGTGCCCACTCATGAACCATGTCTTTAAAAAGATACTGGTCATTATCCCTGACAAAAAACATCACGTCGTGGTTTGGCTCAATAGCCGCCTGTGAAATAAATCCATTTTGATAAGTTTGCCGAACCCAAGCATCTTCCGGGTTATGAAAGTCGAAAAGAAAAACATTAGGGATAAGATTGCTATCTGGCAACATATCCAAGCAAAGAACAATATCTTCTGGCAAAGCCCTATTGCCATAATTATGTGCTTTTAATTCTTGTTCTCGCTGAGCTACGTCGGGCATGCTACGAATTTGTCTCACAACATCTAAAACAAGCGCGTATTCACAAGGCACAATAATTTTTGTGTTGTGTCCACTAACAGAATAAACATACACATCTTGCTTCACAAAAACTAATCCGCGTAAACAAAAGTCAGCATAATCAACAAATGGTGTTTGAGCATTTGCATTTGCTGTTTTAATTGCCATTTCTTGCTTAACACAATCAACAAGTCTTGCTTGCATTTCATGCATCTCAAACTTGTTAGCGACTTGCATGGTTAAGTCGTCAGTCAAGTCATAAGACAAAGTGTTTTCTGCGCTTTGCTCAATATTTGCAGACATGGTTTTCTCCTCAGGCAATTACCCTTGAGTTAATACCGTTGGATCTTTTAGATCTATTACTGTTACTGACAAGTAGTTAGTTAGTTTTTCTGCTTAGATTTTCTTTTTTGATCTTAATTAAGAAGAGATGAAGTGATTGGCATAATCTAGCTGTTAAGAGATACTCTAAGCAATTATTCTTAGCGCAGGTTAATAAAACAGCAAAGCATTGTCTTTACTAAAATATCCATGTTGTGGAGATAAATAGGAACAAAAGCTAATTTTTCTACTGTCCTATTTCGAGATGTTAATAGTTACGCAATCTGTGCTAGTTAAAGTTTTCAAGCGTTTAACACCTTTATTGCCTAGCTTTTTGATATTTATCCAAAATTTTTGCCCAGCATTTTTCTCTATTAATAGAAAAACACTTGCTAATAGGAGCTGGTTTTCATTAGCTTAAAGATCTGATTCTAATTCTGATCTGTTAAAAAAAGGACTTTTTTAATTACAACCCCAAAATAGGCTTATAAACTCCTACCATGCTTATACAATGGCTTTTGATTCAATCATCAAAGGTGTAAAGGAGCTCATATGCTTTCCTTCCTCAGGTCAATACCGCAAACATTGCGCAAACTTTTGCCAACATTCATCTTGCTCGCTTTAGTGTACTTAGCGGGCGGCACTGATGTGTTCAGCGCTCGTGTTCGATTAATGGTGACAAAGATTTTTCAAGACTATGCCGATAAAGCAGCACCGATTCTCGTCAATGTGCTTATTGCAGCTATTGTGGCAATTATTCTTTGGCTCTTGTACACACCGGTTTTAGGCATGGTGCAAAGGGTTTTGCAAAAAGCTGAAGTTAGTACAAAAGGCTATACATTGGCTATTCAAGTTTTAAAGCTTGTTTATACTATGGGCGCCTTCTTTATCGTGTTTACATTTTTTGCCCCAGACTTATCGGGCAAATTTATGCTTGGCTTTGGTGTATTAGGAGCTGCTGCCACACTGGCTTTAAAGGATATTACCAATGATGTTTTTTCTGGGCTGATGTTGCAATTTTCTCAAAAACTAAACATTGGTGATGAGATTTTGCTTGTCGGCACAGAAGATGTCAAAGGAAAAATTGTAGAGCTTGGTTGGTTTTCCATCACTTTGCAAACTGATGATGGACGCGTTGTTTTGCCAAACCGTGAAGCCGGCGCCAAACCCTTGAAAGTGATTGGCAAACACAGATAACAATTGCACGAAAAAAGACGTTAACAAAATTACGAGGCACAAGCACTTAAAACTTGTGCCTTGTAATTTGCAAAATGGATATAATTAAAATAAATCTGTTACGGTAAAAACTTATTCTATGAAAAATCGAGTTGCCAAAGTACAAAAATCTCTTCAAGAGCATAATTTAGATGCTCTACTCATTCGTGTTTTTGAATCAGATAATCAAAACGTCTTTTATTTAAGTGGTTTTGGCGGATCTTGCGCTGTGCTTTTAATTACAAAAAAGCATGCTTTTATCATTACTGATTCTCGTTACTTTGTACGAGTAGCTAAAGAATGTCCAAGCCTTAAACTAGTTAAGCATGAGCGCGGGCATAAAATTACAAAACACATTAATGACGCTTTGCAAATTGCTGGTTTAAAACCAACAGCACGTGTTGGTTTTGAAGCCGATCATGTTTCTGTCGAGTTATTACGTTCTTGGCGTAAAGAAATCAAAGCCAAGCTAACAGCAACCACACATTTAATTGAACGATTACGTCAATACAAAGACGAAGAAGAAATTTCTTTACTTGCTAAAGCTTGCAGCGCTACTTGTGCTGTCTATAAAGAAGTTGTTGCCATAATAAAACCAGGCATGTCAGAATCAGAAGTTGCTTTTGAATTAGATATGCGCTTAAGAAAACATGGCGCATTAGGCAATAGTTTTCCTTCCATTGTTGCCAGTGGTCCTAATTCTGCAGTACCCCATCATGCAACAGGCAGTCGCAAACTAAAAGCTGGTGAGCCGGTTGTTTTAGATTTTGGTGGTTTATTTCCTGGTGGTTATTGTTCAGATATCACCAGAACTGTTTTTGTTCCAGGTAAAAAACCAAACGCTAAAATGATTGAAATATATAATATTGTTTTAGAAGCTAATAAAGCTGCCTTTAAGGCTTTGAAGCCAGGCATTCTTTGGCGTGAATATGACAAAATTGCTCGTGATTATATAAGTGATGCTGGTTATGGTGAATTTTTTGGTCATGGTTTAGGTCATAGTCTTGGTTTAGTTGCTCATGATCCTTATGACTATATGCACGATCCTTTTAAAGTTGGTATGGTGGTAACAGACGAACCTGGTATTTACATAGAAGGTTTTGGTGGTGTAAGAATTGAAGATGATGTTGTAATTACAAAAAAAGGTGTGCGCAATTTAACTAATGCTGCACCATACTGGAAATTCTAGTTCTTAATTCACAAATAGTGCTTTTAATTACATTATCTACTGGTCCAATTGTTGTGCCCATTATTTTTCGTCTTCTTCTTTCAACAAGCCAATACAAAAATAATAAGCGGGCTAAACATTCAGCCGCTGGTAAAACATCCATTACCTGATTTTGATCTCTACCAGCTTCAAAACAATATGCTTCAATAACCTTTTGTTTCCATTTAGTAAAGTTTCCATTTTTACTACTTTCCATAAGCAAAGTAGCTAAATCCATAGTTGGCACCCCAATCATAGTAAACCAAGACCAGTCAATAATAAACATCTTATCGTTATTAATAATGATATTTTCTGCGTACATATCACCATGGACTAAAGAAATTGGTTCTGTTTTTAGCTCATTAGCTATGTGAGTTGCAAGAGTTTGCAGTTGTTTATTATCTTCTTTTGAAGCTAACTGCCACCCTTCCAATTCATCTGCTAGCAATTTAGTTTTTTCTAGATAGTCTATAGGTAAAAAGCTGGGCAAAACTTTTACAGTAGCAAGTTCATCAATACGATATGAATAGGCTCGATGTAGTTTTGCTAATTCTTTGCCAACATTAGAGACTGTTTCTATATCGGCATCTAAATCTACTTTGTCCAATAAAGACTTTTCGCCTAAGTCTTCCATAAACAAAGCTGTCATTTGTCCATGATGTGCTGACAAATAAAGCCTTGCTGAATTAGATATTGAAGGAATCAAAACCTTCTCATGCAAGTCTTTTTCCACATCCCACGGTGGTAATACAACTTTGTATATCAGTGTTGCCGGCAAAGCATCTTTAATACAAATTCTTTCTACAAAAGATAAATCGCGATGCCTTAAAACTTGGCGCGCTGTTATTTGTACTGGCTTGCCGTAAAACTCTTCAAGCCAAGACATAAGCCTCGCTTCAGGCGGAATATCAAGCAAAACCAAACTTTTATTTTCCATAAAACACCAATTCAAATCTCATTCAATTGTACAGTCTCTGATAACACCAATAAATGACAAAACATTGTCAAGCAAAGGAGTTTTATTATGGATGGTGGAGACGCTCCTGACGGTGGCGACTTTGGTGATTTTGCTAATGACATGGGCGATGCAATGGATCACGATGGAAATGATGGCAATTCTTTTAATGGCTTTGATCTCCCTGACTTTGATCAAGGAGAAAGTGTTGCTGGTCTTGTTTCAGAAAATGTTGCACATGAGTTTGCTGGTGGTCATCCCGCTGGCAATTGTTTTGATGGAAATGCTTGCCATGGTTTTGATTATGCAGGCGACTATGGTTCTGCACTGGCAACAATAGAAAGTGCTTCTCACGGGCACCACTCAGCTGTTGCAGATGCTGGACCTCCTCATTCAGATACTCAGTCCTGTTGCCTTCCTGGTGTAAAGTTATCTGGTTTTGCTCGTAGTAAAAAGCAATTGCAATTGTTAGTCTGGCCGCATGGATATTACAATGTCCGCGCCCGGTTACAAAGAATTGCTACTTCAATGGGTTTATTTGATATCGTCAAACATTATCAAGACATCAATTACAATGATATGTTCTATCACAAGTTGTTGGACACTACTCCTTTTGATGGTCGTGATCATAGCACTGGCATGCCCAGCGGTTGGTATCCAGGTGCAAAGGGTAAGACTCGCACTTGGACTGAATATTGGCAAATAGGAGGGCGTTCTCGTTGGTGGAGATTTTGGGAAGAGTCTAGTCCTCAACCAAGTTGGCGGACTTATTTGATCATAAAAGGTTCCACTTGGTATTACCAAGATATTGGTGATTACGAAACACGTGTGGCATTTTCTATTTACTCTATATCAGAAGTAATAAATCGCAAGCACGTTCCACGACGCAAGTACATCGAAATGCATGGGAAAGCTGCTGATAGAATTTCACGCATTCTTTATGACAATATTTCTCAAGCTTTGCCCTCTCAAGAATCCGTAAGGAAACGCCTTGAAATGTTGCAACGTATTGCCAATCCACCCAAAAAGCCAAGGAAAAGAAGAAGAAACTCAACTACTGTCTCCCGAAACGCGGTAGGCAATCCTGCACCTACATTCACACCCGTGGATCCAATGGTTCACGAAGGAATATGAAAGTTTTATCCAAAAGTAATTAGCCTTTTTTGAGATCGCTACAAACAACAGAGAATTGGGCGAATTCTCTGTTGTTTGTTTTTCTCGACAAGCTACTTCTCTATATAGTATGTAGATTTAAAACAGGCAACCTAAATATTTCCTCAAACTTTATCTGTTATTATTTATGCATGTCTTTTAACTATAATGACTGGTTTTTAAAACAATATCCAAATTTTTCTTTGCCAATAGAAAGCATTGAAATTAGCTCTATTCAAGCAGATGATAAAAGAGAATGGCTTATAACCAATGGACTTGGTTCCTTTGCATCAGGATCTATTTCTAGTGCTAATACACGCCGTTATCATGGCTTATTAATTGCTGCTCTTAATATACCTGTAAAGAGATATTTGTTTTTTTCTAAAATAGACGAATATGTTAACGGCATAAATCTTTCTACTAATATTTGGCAAAATAATATTGTCGAACCACAAGGTTTTAAAAGCTTATTCTTTTTTACTGCCTTTCCCATTCCTACCTGGGTTTTTACCATTAACACTGGTTATTTAATAAAACAAATTGTTATGCCGAAAAATAAGCAACAAGTCTCAATTGCTTATTCTTATGTGAGTAATATAGCCAACCATAATAAAAAAGACGATTCCATTGCTTTAGATTTGCATTTGTTGGTAAACGATCGTGATTTTCACAGCCAAAGCAAAGCGTTTGATTTTAAAGTCGAACAAATGGTTAGTAATAATTCTATTCTTGCTCAATTCACACCCAGTAATCACAAATTGTTTTTTTCATTTGTTGATGCTTCTTACATAATAGATCCTAATTGGTATAACAATTATTATTGGCCGCGTGAATATGAACGTGGTTTAGTATCTGTAGAAGATGCTTTTCATATGGGTGTTTTAAAAACTAAATTAAATAGTGGCTCTACATTCACATTATCTGTCTCCACAGATAATTCAACATACGCCCCAATAAATAAAGTTATTAATGAACAAATTATTCATTGGAATAATTTATCAAGTGAAGGCAATACGCCATTTAAAAAATCCCTTTTATTGGCAGCAGATAGTTTTATTGTTGAGCGTCAAACTTATCATTCTGTTATTGCCGGTTATCATTGGTTTAACGATTGGGGTCGCGACACAATGATAAGTTTACCCGGCTTGGCTATTGCTACAAAAAGATTTGCTTTAGCAAAAAGTATAATTCAAACCTTTGCTCATTATTTAAGTGAAGGCATGTTGCCAAATAATTTTCCTGATCATTCAAATGAGCCTAGTTACAATAATGCTGATGCTGTTTTTTGGTGGGCAATAGCAATTTATCAATATTACAAAGCAACAAAAGATCTCGCTCTTATCAAAGAAGTTTTGCCCCTTCTAAACTCTGTTTATGAGTGGCATTTATCGTCGACTCGTTATGGCATTCATATCGACAGTCAAGATTATTTACTTACTACTGCCAATACATCTGTTCAACTAACTTGGATGGATGCAAAAGTTGGCGATTTTGTTGTCACACCACGAACTGGCAAAGTTGTAGAATTAAACGCTCTCTGGCTTAATTTCTTGCATATTCTTAAAGAATTCAATAGTATTGATATTGGCGAACGAATTGATAAAACCGCTCACAGCTTCAATAAAACTTTTTGGAATAAAAATAAAGCTTGTTTATATGATGTTATAAATATAGATAAGAGCATTGATGCCTCTATTCGTCCTAACCAATTATTTGCCATTAGCTTACCTTTTTCTCTTCTCAATCAAGAAAAATCTCTTTCTGTGCTGTCAGTGGTTGAAAAGGAATTGCTTACTGTATATGGACTACGATCATTATCTTGTTTAGATAGTAATTATCATGGTCAATATGGAAATGGACTACCATCTGCCAATCAGTATGAGCGTGATATTACATATCATCAAGGCACAGTTTGGTCCTGGTTGATTGGACCATGGGTAGATGCTCGGTATAAAATATATGGAATGACAAAAGAAAATCATCTTTTCATAGCCAAATCATTAAAGTGTTTAAAAGACCATATGGTACATGCTGCTGGGATAGGTTTTATATCAGAAATATTTGATGGTAATTATCCACATATTGCCCATGGCTGTATTGCTCAAGCTTGGTCAACAGCTGAATATTTACGTATTTTATGTCAATATCCTGAGTTGGAGAATTATTTATGACCACTTCTGAGACCTACTCTGAAGCAAAAGTATATGAACGCAAAAAAATTACATTTACTATTTATATTGTCTTGCTCGATATTGCTTACTTACTCTTTATGTCCGTAATTGGCGGTAAGTGGTTAGCTGATTTTACTGCCCATCTGTCTTCAAATATCTGGATTCTATTATTTGTTTTTGCCATTATATTTGGACTTGGAGCAGAATTGGTTTCTTTTCCTCTTAAGTTTTGGTTGTCTTATGTAATTGAACACGAGTTTTTACTTAGCAATCAAAGTATTAACGAATGGCTTGTCAAATTAGGCAAATCATATTTAATTACAAGCATTATTGGTTTGGTTTTTATTGCTGCTATCTATTTCTTTTTGTGGAATTATTCTAGTTATTGGTGGGTATTTGCTAGTGTGCTCTGGATATTCTTTTCTATAATTAGTGGCTTTATAGTTACTACTTTTATAGTGCCTTTCTTTTATAAAGTTAGCCCATTTACAAATTTCTCGTTACAAGAACGCTTTATTAGACTGTGCAAAAATACAAAAATTCAATTAGATAATATATCAGTTGTAAAATTGAGCAAAGAAACTAGAAAAGCAAATGCTTTTTTTGCTGGTATTGGCAATACTAAGCGTGTCTTTTTAGCTGACACACTTATTGATAATTTTAATGACGATGAAATAGAAATTGTGTTTGCTCATGAACTTGGGCATTGTCAATTAAATCATTTGTTTAAAGATATTATATTTAGCTCTATTATTTCTTTTATTGCTTTTTTCATTTGTCATATTGTATTAGTAAATCTTGCAAAACTATTGGGACATGCAAGTTTTACAGCCGTTAGCGCTATGCCCTTATTTTTCTTGTGTCTCACAATAATATCTTTATGCATTTTACCTATACAAAACTGTCTAAGCAGGCATCTTGAAAAAGAAGCAGATGAATATGCACTGCAAAATACAAATAAGACTGATGCCTTTGAGACAGCTTTTACAAAGCTAGCAATACAAAATAAAGCAAATATCAATCCTAATAAAATTATTGCCTGGCTTTTTTATAGTCATCCACCTATTAAAGATAGAATTGAATTTGCTAAAAGTTGGTCAAAAAATCATTCTATAAATTGAAATGTTATTTTTGTCCAGAAAATATTCCTTCAAAACATAAACCCTTTTCTAAAACTTTCCACAAATGAATACCACAAAGGACATTATTATGTTTTACATTTGTCCTTAAGCCAAGCATGTGCAAAAAAGAAGAAATAGGAGCAAATATTTTAGACATACGATAAATTCGCTCATGTGATTTCATAATGTTTTCTTGAATATTATCAAGTCTTAGATTTTTGAATCCAGCCTTAGTAGCGATAGCCGATACTTCCTCTTCTGTAAGTAAATCTATATCATCGGCAGCCATACATATAAGAAAGTTTTTTATTAATGCTTCTTCTTCATTATTGCCTCTTTTAGCCCTAAAACCATCACAAATGACAAATCTTCCACCTGGTTTTAATAAGCGAAAACATTCAGCAAAAAACTTTTCTCTGTCATAACAATAACAAAAACTTTCAATAGCTATAATCACATCAAAGCTTTCATTTTCAAAACTTGTCTCATGATAGTCTTGTTTTTCAAATTTGACTTTTGTTTCTAGCCCTCGTAATTTGGCATAATGCCTTGCTATATCAATTTGTTTATCAACAATGCTTACACCCATAACCTGTACAGGGTAATTTTCAGCTAGCCAAAAGGCTGTTCCACCTACACCAGAGCCAGCATCTAAAACCCTGGCTCCTAGTTTTAAATTATCCAAAGCCCTTTTAGCTACTTCTCTATTTAAATTAGTAAGTGATTGCGAATGGTCTTTGGTATCTTTATCCCAATAACCAAAATGAATACCTAAATTATCAGCATTAAGCCAGACCAAACAATATTGACGCCATGTTTGATTGTAATAACTAATAACTTTGTCGTGTATGTTTTCACGTTTAATAGAATTTCCACTTTCAACTGGAACATTCATATTAAAATCCCTATAAAAAAATCGGGACCGACGGGGCTCGAACCCGCGACCTCCTGCGTGACAGGCAGGCGCTCTAACCAGCTGAGCTACGATCCCATTTATATTCGCTTCGTCGCCTTATCTTCGGCTCCGAAATTACTTTTGTTAAAGCTCACTAACAAAAGTATCACAGATTTGCAGTATATCACAAGCTTATCTAGCCTGTACCGGCATCAATAAATACCTGTAATTATCGTCGCCTTTTGCTTTAAATATTAACGGCTTTAAAGGACCTGTCATCTCTAATTCCATTTGATCTGCTGATAATTTTTGCAAAACATCTAAAACATAACGAACATTAACAGCAACATCAATTACTTGTCCTTCAAAGTGCACATTTATTTCTTCTTGTGCACGCCCTAAATCAGGTGTATTAGCTGATACTTGCATGTTTTCACCTTCAAAGTGAAACTTAATCAAATTGGTTCTATCGTCTGACATTACAGCTATTCTTTCAATAACAGCTAATGCCTCTTCTCGATTGAAACTAGCGTAATAAGTGTGTTCGGCTGGGAATAACTCACTGTAATGAGGATATTCACCGTTAATTAGCCTAGAAGTTAGCGTATGAGTGTCTGTTGAAAAAACAATATAGCTATCTAAATAAGCAATTTTAATGGTTTGACCAATTTCTTTTATATCAAGAAATTTCATTAGCTCAGTACAAGCACGTGCCGGCACAATTGCTTTAAGTGAATTGGGTTTATCCAATGTGGCTGTGCTTGCTTTTGCATCAAGCTCTTTATCCGATTTTTTATCTTTCTTTTTAGAAGCAACAGGAGCAGAAACAGTCAAGAACTCTTTGCGGTTAGCCATGCGACTGCCATCTGTTGCCACTGTTTCAAACACACCGTTGTCAACGACTATAAATACACCACCCAAAATGCTGCTTGAATCATAATTAGCTGCAGCAAATGAAGTTTGCATTATCGAACGGCACAAAATATCAGTTGGCATTGTAAAGCCCTGAGCAGATTTAGTGTCAGGTAATTTTGGATAATCTTCTGAAGATATACCTACTAAAGTAAATTTGGATTTTTGGCAGGTAATAGTTGTTTCTAAACTATCTTTATTAACTTGAAATGAAACCAAGTCATTAGCTAGCTTTGAAACAATTTCTAATAACTTTTTGCTGGGTAAGGTTATAGAACCTTCACTATAAACAACGGCTGCACACTTGGTTTCGATAACTAAATCTAAATCAGTGCCAACAAAACGTAAACTAGTACTGTCAGCTGATTCAATAAATACATTGCTTAAAACTGGCTGAACAACCCGATTGGCAATAGCATTACCAACGTCTCGCAAAGCTCTTACCAAAACATCTTTTTGTATGGCAAAGTGCATAATTACTCACCTTTGTTTGTTTATTGTCATTTAGATTAACTTCATGACTGCGTTTTTTCAAGGTATAAGTACAACAATAACATTTTTTGCTGTTTAGTAAATAAATAATTGAGTTAATTAGAAGTAGTAGGAGAGCATCTTGTCCTGTTAATAATTAGATCAAACACTTGTTGCGTATAGATTTTGCCTGTCAAAAACATGTAATCGAGATGTAAAAAACAAAATTCTTGTCTTCTAAACGGTTTTTGTGTTTGAACATAAAAACAACATGAAACAAACAACTTACAGACAGGTTTTTTACAAGCACTTAATTGCTTAACTGGCGGGAAATTTGCTTAACTGTCTCTGCTAGAAGCTTGTCCTGAGCCAGTTTTTCCCGAACCTTATCGTAAGCATATAAAGCAGATGTATGTTTGCGATTTCCAAAGACTTCTCCAATTCTTGGAAAACTCATTGAAAGAAGTTCATGAGCCAAATACATTGCTACGTGACGAGGCCAAGTTAAGTCTTGGGAGCGTTTAGGAGATTTAAGATCACTTGTTTCTAATTTATAATACGAAGCAACAACATCAAGTATTTGTTCGATAGTTAGCTTTGGTCTGGATTTATTTTTATTTTCAGCACCAGTTTGCAATATGCTCATAGCTGAGCTTAAAGACATCTCTGATCCGGTTAATGATGCATAAGCATGAACACGTAAAAGCGCACCTTCTAATTCACGGATATTATTAGTAAAGTTTGAAGCAATATATTCTAAAATTTCATCAGGAATTATAAGCTTTTCGCAATCAGCTTTTTTGCTCAATATTGCTAATCTAGTTTCAAAATCAGGAACTTGAATATCAGCTACCAAGCCCCATTCAAAACGGCTGCGCAAGCGCTCTTCCAAAGTAGCAATGGCTTTTGGTGATCGATCGCTCGATAAAACTATTTGTCTGCCGCTATCTCGCAAAGCATTGAAGGTATGAAACAACTCTTCTTGTGTGGATTCTTTGCCTTCAATAAACTGCACATCATCTATTAATAAAACATCTACTTGGCGATAACGTTTACGAAATTCAACCATACGATTTTCACGTATTGAATTTACAAGTTCATTAGTAAAACGTTCACAAGTTATATAACGTACAGATAAATTTGGAGAATGCAAAATAATATGGTGCCCAATTGCTTGCATAATATGTGTTTTGCCAAGCCCAACCCCGCCATATATGAAAAGCGGATTATATGTTTGGCAGGGACGATCGGCTACAGCCATTGCAGCTGAATGACAAAAGCGATTATGAGAGCCAACTACAAAAGTATTAAAAGAATATTTTGGATTTAAAAGGGGAGAAGTTTTATTTTGCCCAGCTTCATTAGCCTGCAATGTGTTTTCTTGAACATTTTGCTTGGGTGGTAATACTGCAATTGAGGCAATAGATGGGCTATATGTACTTTCATGTTTTGGATCAACAAACACGTTTACACTAACCGTGCGTCCTAATACATGACTTAAAGCAGCGCTTATATCTTTTAAAAGTTTGCTAGCGATATAATTTTTACTAAAATCATTAGCAACAACAATTAATGCACTATTTTCTTCTAATTTAACTAAATTTACTGGTCGGATAAAACTTTCAAAAGAAGGCCTGCTTAATTTTTCTGATAATAATTCTTGTGTCTTGGACCAAATTTCAGCTAGCGGACGTTCAAGATGTGTATCTTTGGTTCCTTCAACTGTCATTCTTGGTCCTTCGCTCAATAGCTAAATAAATACAACCTCATCATTAGCCGTTTTTTATATTGGCTATGATGCTTAGATCGTAAATTTTTAACCCGCTCTTGGCAGAGGCGGGCGTAAAGTCACTGCCAGAGATGATAGCATAATTGATTACTTGCTGATGGCTAAGATTTTAGTAAAGCCACCCGACAAGTAGCAACGATAAAAACAGTTGCCAACACCAATTTCGAATTAGCGGATATAAACATGAAACGAACATTGAGAGGACCAATTTCCAAAGCCAAAAAAGGCAGTGGTTTTTTAAAAAGAATGTCCAGCAAAGCAGGGCAGAAAGTAATTAAAGCGCGTAGAGCCAAAGGCAGATACAAGCTTTCCGTATAACAGTATGCTTCCTAGATCTGAGCGCCTAGCAAGGTCGAGATTATTCCAGCAAGTTTATGCCGGAAAAAAGAAAGTAACGACAGATTTGTTAATGCTGTATGTTTTGCCAAAAAAAGCAGACAAAAAAAACAGTTCTTATAAACAAACAAAAGTTGCTTTCGTTATTAAAAAAAACTTGTGTAAAAATGCGGTCGATCGCAATCGAGCAAAGCGCAGAGTAATAGGAGCATATAAAATAGTGAAAACCCAGCTATTGGATACGGGTAAATTAAATTGGCAGGCAATTGTTTGGATAATAAATGAAAAGACGCTTACTGCAACATGGGATGAAGTTAAAACAACGGTTCTAAATTGTCTAACTCAAGCAAACGAAAAATATACTTAAGTCAAAAGTGAAAGCAATAGCAATAATACTCATCAGTCTATATCAAAAAACACGTTTGTTCCGCGTAAGATGCTGTCGTTTTTATCCTTCTTGCTCACAATATTCAAAGCTAGCAATTGAAAAACATGGAATTGTATCTGGGATACTTCTAACACTTATGCGCCTTTTAAGATGCAATCCATTTAATTATGGTGGGGTTGATGAAGTGCCTGTTAAACTTGCAAGCCCAAGAGAAGTTTATTTATTAGTTCTCAAAAACTGGAAGTATAAATCGTGGACATAACCTACAACATACTATTGCCTTTACTAGAAATGTTTGCCAAATGGCTTAACAGTTATGGTTGGGCAATCATTGCTCTTACTGTTGCAATAAGAGTTGTTCTTTGGCCTTTGGTTACTAGCCAAACTAAATCAATGCAGAAAATGTCACAACTGCAACCAATGATGAAGGCTATGCAAAAGAGATATAAAGACAAGCCGGAAATGTTGCAGAAAAAAATGATGGAGTTTTACAAAACAAATAAAGTAAATCCATTTGGCTCTTGTTTGCCTATGCTTATACAATTACCGATATTATTTGCTTTGTATGCTACTTTTTCCGGACCGCCTTTCCAAGCCAAACCAATACCAGTAAAAGTAGATATTATTGATGCTTCTCAAAAAGAAAAATATAAAAGCGATCAAACTTCTCAAGCCAATAGTCCTTATGTTGCCCTAAATGCAACACAAGCTAAAATAGTTGTTCACCCAGGTGAGACTGTTTTGCCTCTGGGAAAAACTAAAGACAATACAGATACAATTGATGGTAAAAGCAGCATCAATTTTTGGGTAACTGCTTGCGAAGGACAATTGCCTTCTGATTTTAAAGTCAATTGGCGTATAAGCTCTGATCCTAATAGAGCAAGTATAAATCCTGAAGGACAAGCTTCTTTTCCAAAACCAGGCAAAATTGTTTTGGAAGCAATTGTCAGCAAAGAAGAAGGCGACAAACAAATTGAACAAGCAGTCATTCCGGTAACTGTAGATGTTCTAAAAGATGGAGTTAAACAAGATGGAGGAAATTGGAGCTTTGGACAAGGAGAAGATGCGTTTTTAACCAAAACACGATTGTCTTTACAAAGCGCACAAGTATCAGTAGATGGCAAACAAATGAAACTTGCTATTGCTCCTGGTGAATCAAGCATACAAGCAGGCAAAACAGCAAGATTTGTTGTTGTCTCAGCTGATAACGAGACAACAAATTTACCAGCAAGTTTGAAAGTTAATTGGCGAATAGCTTCTGATCCCAATGCCGCTAGCATTGATGAAAATGGGCATGCTGTATTTCCTGAAAAGGGTCAGTTTATGATTGAAGCAGTAGTGCCAGGCATAGCAGAAAAAGAACCGTTTTATTTCATTGGCAGCTTAGGCAAAGTAGCCACTGGTGCCAAACTTTTAGATCCGCGCAACTTGGATATATTGAGCATGATTGTGCTTATGGGACTAACCATGGTCATTTCTCAAAAGTTAATGGTGACTACACCAGCAGCTGATATGGATCCAGAACAAGCAGCAATACAAAAGCAAACACAAACCATGATGCCAATAACTTTTACAATCATGTTTTGTTTTTTCCCGTTGCCAGCAGGTGTATTGCTCTACTTTGTAGTTTCTAACGTTATTCAATCATTGCAAACATGGTTTATTATGCGTACACCACAACCAGCTTTAATCAGTGGACTTGATGACAACATTGACCATGACATTGATGCTAGCTCTAATCAAGAAAAAAAAACCTCTGACAACGATGATGATGAAAACAAAGAAGACGCTCAAGCAGTAAAGGTTACCGGAAATAAAAAGAAGTCAAGAAAGAAGAAGTAAAATGCTAAATCCAGATGACGAAAATGCTAAAAACTATCTAGAAAAAATGCTTGCCATCTTAGACATTGAGGCAACAGTTCAAGAAGAGCCAATGGATGAAACTACATCTTGTTTAAGAATTGAATGTCGGGCTAACGATGCAAAGATTTTGATTGGGCGTAAAGGACAAACTTTGGAAGCTTTGCAATTTTTGCTTAGACAAATGGTTAGAGGTGGCAGAATTGAACATGGACATTTTGTAGTTGATGTACTTAATTATCGAGTGCGACGCAAAGAAGCAATTATGGAACAAGCAAAAGAAGGAGCAGTTGCTGTTTTAAACGGCGAGTCAGAAGAATATGAATTAGCGCCTATGACAGCATTTGAAAGAAGAGTTGTTCATCAGTACTTGCAAGATAATTTTCCTGAATTAGCATCCAATAGCAAAGGACATGGTCCCGATAGAAGAATCATTATTAGCTATGTAGGCTTAGCCGAAGGCGCCGATAGCACTAGTAAAAATATCGAGTCTGATAATGGACATGATGCTGATTTAGTTATGGACGAATCAGAAGAAAGTGTGGAAGAAAGCTAATTACCAGTCTAAACAATTAGCTTTACCAAAATTTCCACGATAAAAATCAATGAGACCAAGAAGCTCTGCTTTTAATTGGCGTTGTTTAGATTTTCCACGCCAGGGCAGTGTTATTAAATGCCGCAATATATGAGCATGAATAAAGAAGAAAGCTATAAGCAGCCGCACATATTTTAAATGTTTTGAAAAGAAAAGTAGCCGATTGCGTGTATGGTAATAAGAACGCCATATGCTCAAATCACCCTGTGTAGAAGCAGAACCTAAATGATTAACATGGGACCCTGTTATCGCTAAACATTGCCAGCCAGCCATTCTTAGACGCAAGCATAAATCGACATCTTCAAAATATAAAAAGTACCTTTCGTCAAAACCATTTATTTCTTCAAAAGCAACCTTATTGAAAAGCAAATTATTGCCAGCCAGCCAATCACAAATAATTATTTTGTTGTCTTCATCGGGCAAAATAGTTTTTTCATATGTTTTTGCTTTGAAAAAATCAATTAAGCCTTTAGTTTGGGAAGCAGCCAAAACGCCAGCTTTTTTGTTGGCAAGAGAAGCTTTTACAAGTAAATTGAGACTATCGGCATGTACAGTGGTGTCGTTATTAAGTAACCAGACCCAATCACAAGAATTTCCCCAATTATTATCTGAGCTAAAACAATGTTTTACTCCAAAATTAGCTCCACCAGCAAAACCTAAATTATTAGCTATGCGCATGTACTGAATTTCTGGAAACCCTGAAGCAATAGATGCACCCCCGTTATCAGGAGATCCATTATCTAATAACAACACTTTGTAATTCGGGTAATTAAGTGTTTTCAAAGAAACAAGGCAAGCTTTTGTTGCTTCATTACCTTGCCAATGTAAAACAACTATCCAAACGAAAGGAAATCTACTAAACTCACTTGCTAACATGATGCTAAGTGTACTATAAAGATATAAGTGAGAGGATTTATTGTGGCTGATTCAGAAACACCAAATTCAGATAATAAAGATGAAAATCAAAGTGCCTCTCAAGGCGCACATGATAAAGCAGATTTAGATCAATCAGCGCGTCGCGGTGGAATTGCCACTATTTTTTCAGCTTTTAAAAATATCAATGAAGCTTCAATTACAGATCAAGTTCGCCAACGCATATCAGATTATATAAGTATTGCTCTGGTTGCTTTGTGTATTTTGGCTTTAGTGGTAGCTGTAGCGCTGCCTGCACCATCTACCCCTAATACATTGCGCATTTTGCCTTTGGTGCTAACTATATGCGCTGTTTTCTTTTATATGATGAATAGAGTCGGTATTATTGCTAGTCTCACCACAAGGCAAGCATTAATAGTTTGGCAAATACTAATTGCTGCATTTTGGTTGGGTGTTACTTCAGCAATGTTAGTAATTATGTGTTGTTTTTATATGTTTGGCGGACAAAATAGTCCCATTCAATAATAAGTTCTGGAATTTGTCCTGAGTTTTATCCCCGCAGATAAATGATTAAATCTAATACTTGGAAATATATCTATTTGTCAAGAAAAACAAAAAGCGGCAAAGCCGCTCTTGTTGACAAATAATTGTCAAATGACCAAATATAAAATAAACAGGATCAGCTAGTTGTTACTGAGCTTTGCCGTTTACACAAAGTGGTTTTTCGCCACTATGCTCTCTGTACCAACGCAGAGCTTTTGCCATACGATGCAAAGATTGCTTTCTATGACGAGTTACAGAATAGTCTGGAGGTGTAAGGTGGAAATAACGACCTTCATCGCCACAGGCTTGACTGAAAGCTGGTAAAGACATTGTTGATAAAGCAGCTAGTGCTACTAGTATCTGTTTCATGAGAAGCTCTCTCCTTTTCTTTTTAAGACTGGACTTTCAAAAATAAAAGCTAACTCTAGCTTCTAAAATCCTTATGCCATTTTACTACCGAAAAGCCAACATTGAAATCATCAAGCTAGCAATGTAAATGTACCCTAGATGTAACATAATTACTAGTTATCAAGTACAATCATTGCTAATATGCAACAGTTCTTACACGTTTGAGGACATCATTATCCGGGCAAGTTATAGTTTCAAATTTAATCAAGAATTTGATAAAGATCAGAAAGAAACTGGCTATGAACATAAATAATCCAGTCTCAAATGACGATTATAAAGAAGCTTTGCAGTGGTTTGTAAACAATTGTGGTCTTTATACTGGTTCAACCCGGGGACTATTTTTATCAGACTGGGGAGACGATCAAGAAGCTTTACTTGAAACTGCAATTATTAATCTAAAATCGCGCGGATTTTCTCCATTAATTATTAATGGAGCGTCAATTTATCAACAAGCAGAATTTTTATGGTCGGAATCAGCTAACAAAACAACTTATGGACGACCAGTTGTTTCTAAAATTGAAATTGAAGCTAATGGCGCCGATATTCTCATTGTCAATGGTATCGAAGCGCCAGAATCATATAAACAACTTTGGTATTTGTATTGCCATCTTTTGTATCCAAGAGCTTTGGCTGGCAAACCAACGGTTATAACCACACCAATTTCTTATTCGGAATTTGTTCGTTATGGTCATAGTGTTGTTGATCCGGAATTTTTAGGTAAATCTATCAATTGGGAAAAAGTCGTTTCGCTTATTGAAGCAACAATGGTAAATCTTGAACTTTTTGCCTTGCAAAAAGAAGAAGATATTCCTGCCATGTTGAAAGCAGAATATTATTTATACATTGCCTTAAAAGAAAAAGGACTTAATCCAATTCCGCAACATGTTCTTGGCGACTACTCATTAGACTTTGCTTTATTTGATAAAGAAAGAAAATTGAATATTGAATGTGATGGAATTTCAGCCCTTGGTGGACATAATATTCAAACACAAGAAGCAAAACGCAATTTAGTTTTATTGACAGATACGTGGCAAATTTTAAAATTTACTACAGCTGAAATATTAGCCAACAAAAATGCTTGTGCTGATACTGTATACGAGGTCTGGCAAACAGGCAAAAAACGTTTTCTACCTGGGCGACTTTTGTCAGGAAAAAGAATTGCACCAATGCCAGATCTTTTAGTTGACGATCAAGATCAAGTGGCAGCAATTTCTCATGGCGGTGGACCAGTATCGATAATTGGTGGAGCGGGAGTTGGTAAAACCACATGCGTAATACAAAGGGCAGCCTATTTAATTACACAAGATATTAATCCAGAAAGCATTTTGATTATTTCTTATTCCAATGAACTGACAAAATCTTTGAAAAAATCTTTGGAACAAGTAATTGATAAACAAATAGCTCAGCGCATCAATATCTTTTCATGGCATGATTTAGGACAAAAAATACTAAAAGAAAACTTGTCAGCTATTAAGCGCAAACCACCGCTCAAAATAGAATCTAATACTCAAAAGCTCATTCAAAAAATTTATGCAAAAATAAAAAAAGACAAAGATGTCGATGCGGCACAACTTGAATCATTGCAAGAACTGGATGAGTTTTATATTGCTGCCATGATATCAATGTACAAATCACATTTGATATTAGCCGATGACGCTTTAAAAGATGCAAAAGACGATACAGAAAAACTAGTAGCAAAAATATATCAAGGTTTAGAAGATCAACTACAAAGATCAAATCGCATTGATCGTGATGACATAATTACGCTGGCTACACGTGTGTTGGTGGACAATCCAGAGATTCGTTTAAAATATCAACTTCAATACGAATGGGTTTTAGTAGATGAATACCAGGATGTAACAGCGGCTCAAGACATGTTGGCACGTGTTTTAGCTTCACCGCAAGACAATTTATTTGTTGTTGGTGATGAAGATGAAAGTATTCTTGAAAGCAAAAATGCTTGTCCGGAACTATTAATGGACATATCTTTAAGAATACCGCAAATGCGTTGTTATATTTTAGAAAAAAATTGGCGTTGTCACCCTGCAATTGTCGACCACGCTAGTAAATTAATTGCCTGTTCGCAAAAAAGACATATACAAAAAAATCTGGTCTCCGCTTGGGGACAAGCACCAACCGGTGCTATTATCGGACCAAAAGAATTAATTGATGAAAATGCTGAAGCCCAGTGGATAACTAGAGAAATTCAACTACTTATTGATAGTGGACGCCAATATTCGGAAATAGCGGTTTTATACAGACATCAGGCATATAAAGATTTACTGGAAGAAACGTTCAATAAAAACAGCATAAAATGTATTGCCCTTACAGACAAAATTGATCTTTGTCCTGATGAAATTGGCGACATGATTGCTTTTCTTCAATTAATTGATGATCCAGATGGTCCAAAATCGCGTGAAGCATTTGAAAAAATATGTCAAATTCGAACTAAAGAAATTGATCCAAAACTATCAGCAACAATTGCTAGTTTTGCAGAAGCAAATAATCTTTCATATTTAAAAGCAATAGAAATATATTCAGAAGCCACAGCTGATCAGTCGTGCAAAGAATTGGAACAGCTAGTTAGAATCATTCGTACGATGAATCAGGAAAAACTACCTCCTTTTGAAGCAATTGCTTTGCTTCGTAGAACACAGAGACTGAATGATTATTACAAATCAATAAAAGTACCTGCTGATGTAAATTATGAACCGCTAAAAAAACTTACCTTTTTAGAAGAAACTTCTCGTAAATTTAAAACATTGCCAGAATTTTTAAAAAACTATAGCAATAAAAAAGAAGGAGATACTGAATCAGAGGCAAATACTGGCGTACAAATAAAAAACATATATGACTGCAAAGGACTAGAATTTCCTATTGTATTCATATGTGGACTAGCTGAAAATATTTTTCCATCTGATAATGCTTATGATATAGAAGAAGAAAGAAAACTTTGTTATGTTGGTTTTACCAGAGCAAAAGAATTACTTTATATAAGTCACCCCTCGTTGTTTTTTAACAAAGAAGTAAAACCATCTGTATTTATTGCTGATGCTCGTTTATTGCCGGGAGCTGCACAAGCTAAGAAAACAACCGGTGTTGTGACAAAACCTTTGCCAGTGCCAGTATCTCCACCGGCTAAAAAAGCACCTCCTGTTGTACAATCGGTAGCCACTCCTCAAAAACCAAAGGCTGCTTTACCCCCGCCTATTCCAGTATCTATTCCGGCGGTGAATAAGGCAAATGTTGCTGCTATTGCTTCAAACCAGCCAGTAAGTAAGCCTCAAACACAACCAGTAAAGCCAGCAATGCAAATCAAACCAGCAGCTGAAGTTAGATCTACCCCAGTAAATAAACCAAAAGCTGCACAACAAACACAAATAGAAAAATGCCCAAAATGTTTTGCTAAGCTTGAAGAAAAATCCCAATTTTGTGGTAATTGCGGATTTTCTTTAAAGCAAATTCCACGCTGTCATGCTTGTGGTTCGCAAATGGAAGAAAAAGCAAAATTTTGTGGTGAATGTGGTATGTCCACTCCTTCGGCAAATAACATCAATCGCGCTATTGGTAATAGCAATGTCTTACGGCCTAATCCATTAAGCACAGATCAAAGCTGGATGATAAAACTACTTAAGTTTTTAGAGAAGTAATAAGACTAACGCGCGAACACTTTTTCTGGCAGCCTGTTTGTTACTTGTGGTAAACACTCACTTAAAAACCAGGCATGATGTCGCGGGTTGTAAACACAAACGGTAGTAAATATCTCGCTGGTTTGAGAGAAGCAACAAATCTTTTGATGAATGAAATAGTGGACATTATAAAGTTCAAAAAGTGACAATAAAATTAACAAAATTAATCAACTAATACGGACTACCTTATTTGGTACCTGCAAAAAGGTCAGAAAAATAAACAAAATTCTGACAATGCAATGTCAGCCAGGTTCTTTATTACAGGTTTAAGAAAGGAAGTCAGAAAAATTTCAATTTTTCTGACCTTTTTCACTATGTTTGTAATTCGTGCCATGACGGGGGTCCTTCTGATGAAGTGAATATTTATCTCCCACCCCCTGTGTTTATACTATACAGCATAGTTGTAATTTTAATAAGACAGAAAGTGCCAAGTCCACATTTAAATAATGGACTTTCATACACTTCCTGTCTTAGGATTTCCCTATTACCTATTTTATTTTGCCATAAATTGTTGACTTAGTTTTGGCAATGACTAGTGTATTTTGATAAGCATGCACCGTGGGAGCCTGCCTCATCAGTATTGTTCAACCCTTTCAATATAAATCCTTCCATTACCTTGAGCGGTAAGAAGCCATTCCTTTGAACTAAGTGATGCTGCCACTTCCTGAGCGGTATCAGTTGGAATATCTTCACAATTGACAGCCCGTGTAAGTTCAACACCTGGTTGAAACTCTATACCCGCAATTGCATTAAGACAGCGTTCAATCAAACGTGCTCTATGAGGAAGATTAACTAGTTGTTTTTGTGTCAATGCTTGTGGCTGAATTGTATGGACAGTCTGCAATACATTTAGCCAGCTATTAGTAAGGCAATCTGTTAATACATGATTTAAAAATGAAGCACTATCGCCAGTATTAAGATCCCCTAGGTTAATCCTGCGCAATGTATCCAAGACATTTCTTAGCAAAGCTTCGCCCGCCACAAGATTATTTGCTACTACCAATTCTGTTGTGAAATTACCAGAGTATCTGTTTTCTTCTTTCTTTTGCTTTAACTCTGTCAAGGAACGAATCAAAGCAAGCATTGCTTCAAACAGGGGATCTTGCAAATACCACAAATTAAGCATGCTAGAGACATAGGCAGCCCGACGCGTTCTTAGTTCAATAACGCCATATTGACTATTGTTCAATCTCTGAGATCTTAGATATGTTTCGTATTCGCTTCCCGCTTGATTTGTTTTTCCGGAAGCTTCTCTTGTTTTTTCATGAATTGCTTGCAGTGCTAAGTATGACTTAGTTAATTCAGCGAGATCGCTATTGGTATTGTGTTCGATGAATGTAAGAACGGAAGTGTTAAAAGGTTGAGTGCTCATAAATAAAGATCTTTCATATTTTGACCTGAGAATTTTGAAAGCAAGCGCTAAGCCCTCAGGCCTGGCAGTTTGCACTTGCCTTAGTCGGCAGTCGAGGTTTATAACCTTAACCACCCATAAGTTTTTGTACATTGTGGAAAGAAAGAAGGAAGCCAGCGCGCATTGGCTTTCTTTCTTGGGAAAGCATTTGCCACTCGAAATAATGGCGAATGTGAATATAGAAATTATTGAGTTCGAACCGCTGACAGAGCACGAGCTATGAGCAGTGCATTCGTATCTTCTTCCAATGCAGTGCAGCCACTAGCAGGATAAGCTTTGCCTTTCAATATTGCTGCCGGTCCAATTGGGGAATTAAGACAAACGGTTACGATGAGTACATCTGCCTGCTCAATGAATCCATTGTACCTAATGAATTCCCTAAAAGCTGCTTCAGGATCATCTACCGTGCAATGTGTGGCATGAGTAGGATGTCCATAATGAACTTCAAAAGTAGTTCTGTTATTACGTCCATTTACGTCCGTTACCCCTTCGTGTGGCAATCTCCACTTAGCGATAATCTGTAACGCTACCCGATCACAGTAATTAGTTTCTTTACCACGCATAACAGGATCAATATAGATGATTGCCGATCTTCCTTCTGTGTGAGAGAGTGAAAAAATAGGACCGGTTACTTCTGGTCTGGTGTTGAGAAATTCAGTCACCACTTTTGTAATGGTCGTGAACAATCTTTTGTTGCCTGCTAATACTTCTGCGTCTGTTTTGCTCATTATTATTCTCCTCTTTGCTGTTGGTTCTGCCAACTAGCATTGAATTGCTGGTTCTGCCAGCTAATTTGAGGTTTATGTCTTCCAAAACAGTCTTCCACCAAATAGCTTCTGCTACTAAATGCGCGCTTGTTTTAATTAGCAATGACTTGTTTTGGTGGAAATTCCTAAACAAAAAAGGAAATTTGGAAGACAGTAAAAGATAGTAAATAGATAAGGCTATAAGCAATAAAAAGAACTATAAAAAACCTCTTTCTGATCGGAAATATATTTATATTGCTTGGCGAGCTTCTGCTAGGGAGCTTCACACAGCTAATGTCAAGAGCGCAATACTCGCGCTGAATGCCTTGGAAATACTGGCTGGCTTATGATAAACCACGTTGTTTTAAAGTAAGGTCTGTCTTAAGCTCGTGTAATTTTAAATCTAGTCCCACTGGATATTGATGTGGATTTAAAAAGCGCTTTATAGTTGGATGAAATTTAGACAATTCTTTTTGTGCATATTCTTTTGTTTCAATAAGTGCTGGTATTTTATAAACAAATTTGCCAGAGCGATAAATTGGCACAAGTAAGTCACGATATTTAGTGCCAGCAGGAATTATTTTCCTACGTGTCATGTCTAACGGATCAACAATTGTGCAGGCTGATTGAGGCGCGTCTGATTCATTAAAGATAGCATCAGCAATAAATTCACCCTTTGCTGATAAAAAACGCCTTACTTGATGAATACCAGGTAAAGATGTCTTAGCTGCTTGTTCTGAAAGTTTTAATTTATATTGCCAGTCTTTGCCTGGAGATTTTACAGCTGTTAGTTTATAAACACCGTTTAAAGCTGGTTGATCATAAGCAGTAATTAGTTTTGTGCCAGATATCCAGGCACCCACTTGTGCTCCTTGCGAATTCAAACTTGAAATAATGTGTTCGTCTAAATCATTGCTAGCAAAAATAATTGTTTCTTCTAAACCAGCCTCATCTAATAATTTTCTTGCTTCAATACTAAGATAAGCCAAATCACCAGAATCCAAACGTATACCATATAATTTATGTTGTTTTTCTTTCAGCCATTTGCCAACTTCAATGGCATGTTTTACACCAGAAATAGTGTCATACGTATCAACTAAAAAGATACAATTATTTGGCATTGCTTGGGCATAGGCTTGAAAGGCAGCCAGCTCTGTATCAAATGACATAATAAAACTATGAGCCATGGTACCTCTGCATGGAACACCAAATAATTTTGCTGCTAAAACATTGGAAGTAGCATCTATTCCACCAATATAAGCTGCTCTTGTAGCAGATAAGCTGCCATCAATACCATGAGCACGTCTTAAGCCAAATTCAAGCAGTGGCTTATCGCCACAAGCATGTTTAATGCGAGCAGCTTTTGTTGCAATTAAAGTTTGGTAATTGAATATGTTTAAGAGCGCCGTTTCTAACAATTGGCATTGAATCAAATTACCTTTAACTCTCATCATTGGCTCATAAGGAAAAACAACACTTCCTTCAGGTACTGCATCAACATCAAGGGAAAATTCCATATTTAGTAAATATTCTAAAAAATCTCTGCTAAATAAAGGATTGTTATCTATGCCTAGAAGTCCAGCAAGAAAGGCAATATCATCATCACCAAAGCGAAACTGATTTAAAAAATCAATTGCTGATGTAAGTCCTGTTGAGACAGTAAAACCACTTTCAAAAGGACTTTTGCGAAAAAACAATTCAAATACAGCTTCTTTATTATGGCTGTGAGATTTGAAATAAGCATAAGACATTGTTAGCTGATATAAATCAGTAAGCAATGCTAGAGAAGAAGAATAAAGTGTATTAGGTGGATAAATTGTCGATTAACTCCATAACTTGTGCCTTAGTATTTTCTTTTGTACCAGAATTATTGATTATATGATGAGCGCCACGAGCTTTTTCTTCCTGTGTCCATTGAGCAGCCATACGTTTGTTTATTTGATCATCAGATGAATTGTCTCTTTCTTTCAAACGCTTTTTAATTATATCTTCATCTGCAATTATTACCCAAGCCTCGTCATATTTATCAGCTAAACCAGCTTCAAATAATAGCGGAATAAGAAAAAAAACAAATTTTTTGTCACCAAGTTTTTCTATTTCGGCTTTACATTCACGAGCAACTGCTGGATGTATGATGCTTTCCAGCTCTTTTCTTTTTTCTGGATTTGAAAAGACAATATTAGCTAATTTAGCTCTATCAATAGATCCATTTTGCATAACAATATCATTGCCGAAACGATTAATCACATCTTGCCTGGTAGAAGTATTTTCTCTTAGTAAATAATGAACAATTTTGTCTGAGTCGATTACGGCATGCCCTAAGTCTTGCAAAATATTTCCTACCAGTGATTTGCCTGAGCCAATAATGCCTGTAATAGCAATTTTTTTAGGGCTGTTATGACTATTCATGTTAGGATAAAAATTAAAAAGTACTAGCGATAAACACGCTGCTGGACTTGGTATCATAACCTACAATGGATGTCAATGTGTGATAATTTAGTTAAATATTGATTGGGGCATATCTCTAAATGAAAAAATCTTTTGTTCTTCCTTTGGCAATAAGTCTTTCTTGTGTGGCATTCGGCAATTATGCAATTGCTGGTAATGAAGCTTGGGGTGTTGTAGATAAACAAAAAGCCCCAGCTCATATTCAGCTAGGCGAAGATTATGCAAAACAAGGAGAATGGTCAAAAGCAAAAGAAGAATTTTTGCAAGCTACAAATGTTGATCCAGAAAATGTAATTGCTTTTTATGATTTAGGTGTTGCCCTTGCTCATTTGGGAGAATTTGCTCAAGCTGCTCAAGCAGAAAAAAAGGCAATATCCTTAAATGATCAATATGCTCCTGCTTATGTAGAGCTTTCATTTGTATTATCCGAATTGGGTGACAGCCAAGGTGCATTAAGTGCTTGTCGCAAAGCTCTTGAGATAGATCCAAAGAATGCAGTTGCTAAAAGTAATTTACGAAAAATAAAAGCAAAAAAACAAATTACAAGTTATAAAGGCGAAATGAATTTAGCATTATCGCAAAACCAAGCATTACCCAATCAGTCAATTGTTTTGGAAGGAATACAAGCTTTTGATAAAGGTGATTTGTCTCAAGCAAAAGCTTCTTTTGAAAAGGCTATTGAAATAAACCCCAAGGATGGTGTTGCCCACAATAACTTAGGAGTTGTTCTAGGTGAAATGGGAAATTATGAAGGTGAAATTAAAGAAGCAAAATTAGCTTTAAGTTTTAATCCTAAAGATGCAAATGCATACATAAATTTGGGTTGGGCGTGTGCCAAATCAAATCAATGGAAAGAAGCTTTAGTGGCTTACCAAAAAGCTATTGAATTTGATTCATTGTCAGAAAAAGCTTTGATTGGGCAAGCGCTAGCTTTGTACCAAACTGGAAATCACGAAGCAGGACTTGCACTATTAAAAGAAACAATGAATCACTGTACAAACAAATCTGCTGTACACGTAGCTTTAGCTAGCATTTTAATTGAATCAAATCGTTTAGATGAAGCAAAAGTTGAGCTTAAACAAGTAAAAAAGCAAAACGATGTATTAAGTAAAGATTTAATGGAAGTAGAAGCTTGTAATTTGTTAGCTGCAAATAAATGGGATGAAGCTACTAAACTATATAAACAACTTGCTGAGAAAGAACCAAATAAATCTGATCACTATATTGTTTTAGGACTATTATTTGCCAAAGTAAATAATCTCAACGAAGCAATTGCACACTTTCAAAAGGCAATTGAACTGGAGCCAGATAATGCCTTGTCCCATACGGTTTTAAGCCGATCTTTGGCAATGAATGGTAATTATGCAGAAGCAGAAAAAGAAGCCCAAAAAGCCCTTGATATCAAAGGAAAGCTAAAATTAGCAGATAAATAAACTCAAGAGTGTTAGATTAAACCATTCTATTTATCTAGTAATATTGATAAACTAATAATATAAGTTAAGGAACAAATTTAATTCGAATTCGATTTAAATTTATGAGGGCGTAATTAATAAGATGCGCAAATTAGCTTACTTGTTATTATTTAGTTTTGCCTGGGCAAATCATGCGTTTGCTCAAGGAAATCTTGCCTTTCAATTGACAATGCAAGAAGGACTCAAACAATATCAAGCTGGGCGATATTTTTTAGCAGTGGATAATTTAAGCAGAGCTGCTAGTATGGATAAAACCAATTCATTGGTTCACTATTATCTTGCTAATGCGCTTGTTTATACTGGTGAGCACGAAAGAGCTGCCAATGAATATTATGCTTGTTATGTATTGGACCCAAATAGTAAAGTAGCAAGCTATTGTCTTTTAGCATTAAACGCTTACAAAAAACCTTTAGACAAACGATTAATTGCTAATGAGCATGCCACCATTATTGGTGCAAATAAAAAAACTATAGACAACTTTGTTATTAATGCAGACAAAACATCAAGTCCAGATTTAAGCAGGACCTTCACTGTTATTAGGCGACAAGTTTCTTTTGAAAAATCAAAAAATAAAGCCATTGGTGAATCAAGATCAAAAGTAGCAACCGGTGTTGGTGATGAAGAATCACGAAGAATTTCTGAATCTGCTCAGCTTGAAATAGACAGACTATATGAACCACTTATTTATCCAGGTCCAAGAGTTAATCCGTTGTTAAATAATCCAGAACTTTTGAAAGCAAGAGCAGATGAAATACGTCGTAATGCTGAAGAGGCGCAAGCTATAGCTAAGAAAAAAGCACAGACACGGGTCGAGTCTTATAAAGAATGGGTAAAGACAAAAGAAGCAGCCTTAGAAGAAGTAGCAGATAATTTGGAAAATCAATTAGAAGGAAAGAAAACAAAAAATGGTGTGCAATTACAAACAGTAGGCACGGATTTGTATGTTAGATATTACGGTACTGCCAATAAAAACCAGGCTATTCCAGAAGTCCGCCCTGCTGTTGCCAGAATTATTGGGCAAAAATTTAATGAAAATGATGAGTTAGAGGCAACATCTAATCTAGGGAACAAAAATAATTTGCTTAAAACTAATAAGCAAGTAAGCGGTAAAATTTTAGAAAAATAATTGTATTGCAAAGAATTAAAAAATATTTTGAGAAACGCATAAATCTGCTATGATTCTTTCAGTCTCGGTCGTAGGATGAAGCTAAGTCAGTTTTGTCCTACAACTAAAGAAAATAAGGGGATCTCACTCGAAACGGGGACGTATACCTATGAAGCTTGAGAAGAAGGTCAAAGATTTTCAGACAAGAATTAGGAAACGATAACTGTTAGGAAGAACCCCACCTGGGAAAACCGGGTCAAAACAAGCCAGCTCGCTACGGCTGAGACAAACTATTTACCGAAGATCAAATTAAAAATTATGGAAATCTTTTTGCCTGATACTGATGATACAAGGCAATTAGGCATTAACTTAGCTAAAAGCATAGCTTATTTACCAAAACAAGTTTTATTAGCACTAGAAGGTCCATTAGGGGTCGGTAAAACAACTTTATTGCAAGGATTAGCTTTTGAGCTCGGCATCAAAGAAAATGTTGTTAGTCCAACTTTTGTCACTTTAAATGAATATCAATCGGGAAAAATTCCTTTTTATCATTTTGACTTATATCGTTTTGGTGAAAATAATGAAGATATAAAAGAACAAACCCAATTTTTGGAAATGGAATTGGATGAAATTGCAAATATAAAATGTGTGATTGCTATTGAATGGCCTCAATACTTAGCTCACTATTTAAAACAAAAAGACGTATTGTTTTTATCGCTTCAATATGAAAATAATGGTAGAAAAGTAATTTTTTCTGCCAACAACAATTCTTTCCAAGGAGTTCTTGACAAACTGCAAAATATTTATTTTTGCTAAGCGGGTTTTTTAAATGTTTAAAACCCAGTCCTAGTAAGGGTTTTAATATTGAAATAGTATGGCATTAAAGCCAAACTAGAAAAAACTAATAAACATACATATTTATATTGCGTGTTATACTCAGCCAACTGTATGGTACTTGACAGGTTGACACTAAGTTCTAACAACCAAAGCAAACTTGTACCTATATATAGGTATGTGGCAGTTAAACAGAGCCGAGGAAAAAAGTAAATGGTCAAATCACTTGTAATTGTAGAGTCTCCAGCGAAAGCAAAAACAATCAGTAAAATTCTTGGACAAGACTTTTCTGTTAAAGCTAGTGTTGGACACGTTAGAGATTTGCCAAAAAACAAGCTTGGAGTAAATGTTAGAAAAAACTTTGAGCCTGTTTATGAAATACCTCGTGAAAAAGAACCGCTTATCAAAGAATTAAAAGAAGCAGCCAAAAAGGCAGACAAAGTTTATCTAGCGCCCGACCCTGATCGCGAAGGTGAAGCTATTGCTTGGCACTTGTCTGAAATTTTGCAATTGCCAAATAAAAAATTACAACGTGTTGAGTTTAACGAAATCACAAAAGATGCTGTTTTGGCTGCAATAAAAAAACCACGTCAAATAGATCAACGTTTAGTAGAAGCACAACAAGCTAGACGTTTATTGGATCGTTTAGTTGGATATAAAATAAGTCCACTTTTATGGCGTAGAGTAAATGGTAGATCGGCTGGCCGTGTACAAAGTGTGGCCGTGCGCTTAATTTGTGAACGTGAAGTTGAAGTTGAAAGCTTTGATCCAAAAGAATATTGGTCTATTAAAGCGGAATTGACAAAAGCAAAAGTCAAACAACCATTTACCGCTAATTTAGTAAAATACGATGGTAAGCGCATTATTGCTGCTTCGGAAAAACAATCTGCTAATTCGCAAGTTATAGATTCAGAAAAAAAAGTAAAGGAAATTACAAAAAAAGTTGAAAAAGAAACGGTTAAAGTAAGTTCCGTTGCTACCAAAAATAGTCAAAGGAATCCACAACCACCTTTTATCACTTCTACTTTACAGAGGGAAGCAGCTAATCAGTTAGGATATTCTGTAAAAAAGACAATGCAAGTTGCACAATCATTATATGAGGGTGTAGAACTTGGCAAACAAGGTCCTTCCGGTCTTATTACATACATGCGTACTGATTCAACACGTATTTCTAAACAAGCGCAAGATGAAGCCAAGCAATATATTATTGATCGCTTCAAAAAGAATTATTATCCTTCAAAGCCAAGAATTTATGAGCGAAAAAGCAAAAACATGCAAGATGCTCACGAAGCTATTAGACCAGCTAGTGTTTGGCAAACACCTGAAAATGTCAAAGCATATTTGACTCCAGATCAAAACAAATTATATAAGCTAATTTGGGAAAGATTTTTAGCTAGCCAAATGGAATCTGCTGAAGTAAGTACCAGAAGTGCAGAATTTACTGCTGGTAAAGCTGTTTTTCGTGCTTCTGCTTCAGAAATAACATTCCCTGGTTTTACAATTGTCTATAATCGCCAAAATCAGGCAACTGATTCAGAAGAATCAGAACATACAACTAATTTGCCAGAACTTAAAAAGAACGAGGAAGTTAGTCTAAAATCAGTACTTCCCGAACAACATTTTACTCAACCACCACCCAGATACACTGAAGCTAGTTTAGTTAAAACACTTGAAGAATTAGGTATTGGTAGACCTTCTACTTATGCCAGCACTGTAAGCACAATTGTTGATCGTAAATATGTAGAGAGACAGGCTAAGGCCCTAGTGCCGACCAAGTTGGGCAAAGCAGTAAATTTATTATTGGTAGAACATTTTGGCAATATTGTCGATGTTGGTTTTACTGCTGAAATGGAATCACAACTTGATCGCATAGAAGACGATAAAGTTAATTGGCTTGGCATGTTGAAAAATTTCTATAAGCCTTTTGGTGAAACACTGAAAAAGGCTGAAGAAAATATGAATAAGGTGATCATATTATCTGAGCATAATTGCCCGGAATGCGGTAAACAAATGGCTGTTAGATCATCTCGTTTTGGACAATTCTTAGGTTGTATTGGTTATCCAGAATGTAAAACCAAAATTGCATTAACAAAAGAAGGTGAACCTGTTCCTAAAGACAGACCATCTAGCGAAACATGCAAAACTTGTGGCAGCCCAATGTTAATTCGTTATGGTAGATATGGTGATTATTTGGCTTGTTCGGTTGAAGAGTGTAAAGAACAAAGACCAATATTGAAACTAACCGGTGTCAAATGTCCTCGTCCAACATGTGGCGGTGAAATTATTGAAAAAACTTCCCGTCGCGGCAAAAAGTTTTATGGATGTAGTCATTATGGTTTGAAACAGTGTACAACTGCATATTGGTACCCACCAGTCATAGAAGGTGGTCCAAAAGGCGGTAATACGTGTCCTAAATGCGATAACATTTTGATATATAAAGTGTTAAAAAGAGGCGATCAAGTAGTGTGTTCCAATAAAGAATGCATTTATGCTGAACTTGCTACCGGCAAAGAAAAGCACGCTTAAACGCTTGTTTAGCTGCTTGTAAAGCAATTATTCTGTTAAAAACTAGCCAAAACCCTAAATATCAAGGGATGCGCAAGCTTTGTTTTTGGGCATGTATTAACTATTGGCAGCTAGAATCTTATCTTAAAACCGGAAATCTTATAAAAATAAGTCTAGTCATCCCATTATTCTCCTAGGTGTTAGAATATAATCACAAACAGTTAATGGAGGCAGCTTACAGCCATGTTTGAACGGTTTACAGAAAAAGCCATTAAAGTGATAATGCTGGCCCAAGAAGAGGCCCGTCGGCTCGGTCACAATTTTGTTGGTACCGAACAAATTTTATTAGGGCTAATTGGTGAAGGTACAGGTATTGCTGCTAAAACATTAAAATCGATGGGGGTCAATTTAAAAGATGCCCGTGTTGAAGTTGAAAAAATAATTGGACGAGGTTCTGGTTTTGTTGCTGTAGAAATTCCATTTACACCACGTGCTAAGCGTGTATTGGAATTGTCTTGGGATGAAGCTCGTCAATTAGGACATAATTATATTGGTACCGAGCATCTCTTACTGGGATTGATAAGAGAAGGTGAGGGTGTTGCTGCTCGTGTATTGGAAAACTTAGGCGTCGATCTAACCAAGGTCAGAAGCCATGTAATTAGACTGTTGGGTGAAAGTGGGGCAACAACTGCTGGTGCTGCAGCATCAGCTGGTACAGGCAGATCAAAAACACCAACCCTTGATGAATTTGGTGTGAATTTAACTCAATCAGCTCAAGAAAATCGTCTTGATCCAGTTGTTGGTAGAGAAAAAGAAATTGAACGTGTAATTCAAATACTAGGACGTCGTACTAAAAACAATCCTGTTTTAATTGGTGAACCTGGTGTTGGGAAAACAGCTATTGCTGAAGGTTTAGCTATTCGCATTGCTAATGCTGATGTTCCAGATATTTTAAGTGAAAAGAAAATTGTTCAATTAGATATTGGACTCTTGGTAGCTGGTACTAAGTACCGCGGTGAATTTGAAGAACGCTTGAAAAAAATCATGGATGAAATTCGTTCTGCTGGCAATGTTATGCTGGTAATTGACGAATTACATACATTGATTGGAGCTGGTGCTGCTGAAGGTGCTATTGATGCTGCCAATATTTTAAAACCAGCATTATCCCGTGGTGAATTGCAATGTATTGGTGCAACCACTATGGATGAATATCGTAAGCACATAGAGCGTGATGCTGCTCTTGAGCGTCGTTTCCAACCTGTGATTGTTGATCCACCGACTGTGGAAGAAACAGTTGAAATACTTAGAGGTTTAAGACCTAAATATGAAGAGCATCATCGTTTAATTATTTCTGATGATGCAATTGATCAAGCAACAAAATTATCCGATCGTTATATTTCCGATCGCTTCTTGCCGGATAAAGCAATTGACTTGGTTGACGAAGCCTCGTCAAGAGTTAGACTAAGAGCCAGTTCTTTGCCGCCAGAAGGTAAAGAAGTAGAAAGAGAATTGCGCAAAGTTCGTCGTGATAAAGAAATGGCAATTCGCAATCAAGAATTTGAAAAGGCTGCAAGCTTGCGTGAGCAAGAAACAAAACTTTCAGAAAAAATTCGTGAAATACAAACTCAGTGGAAAACAAAACAAGAAACAGAAAAACCAGTTGTATCTGGTGAAGAAGTAGCTTATGTTGTAAGTACATGGACTGGTATTCCACTATTAAAATTGACCGAAGGCGAATCAGAAAGACTGTTACACATGTCAGATGTATTACATCAACGTGTAATTGGACAAGATGAAGCAGTAGAAGCTGTTTGTCGTGCTATTAGACGTGCACGTGTTGGATTGAAAAATCCAAATAGACCAATTGGTAGTTTTATATTCTCAGGACCAACAGGTGTTGGTAAAACAGAATTAGCAAAAGCACTAGCTGGTTATTTCTTCGGCTCTGAAGATAATATGATTCGTATTGATATGTCAGAGTTTATGGAGCAACATACAACATCCAAGTTAATTGGTTCTCCACCGGGATATGTTGGCTATCAAGAAGGTGGACAATTAACCGAGCTTGTTAGACGCAAACCATATAGTGTTGTCTTGTTTGATGAAATTGAAAAAGCACATCCAGATGTGTTTAACGTGCTCTTACAAATTCTTGATGATGGCAGATTGTCTGATAGTAAGGGTCGCACTGTCGATTTCAAAAACACAATTATCATCATGACCAGCAACGTTGGTGCTCAATTCATTGATAAGAGCGCATTGACTATGGGCTTCCAATATCAAAATCAGGAAACAGCCCAACATGCTGAAAAATATAAGAAGATCAAAGATTTGGTTATGGATGCCATGAAAAAGACATTCAGACCAGAATTCCTCAATCGTATTGATGAAATTATTGTATTTCAACAACTTACAAAAGAAGAAATCAGACGCATTGTCGATCTCATGGCAGCAGATTTGCAAAGTCGCATAAAATCGCAAGGTATGGAACTTGTTATTTCAGACGAGTGTAAAGACTTCTTGGCTAAGGATGGATACAATCCAACCTATGGTGCTCGTCCTCTGCGTCGTTCTATACAACGCTTATTGGAAGATGCGCTTGCTGAGCAAGTATTGCAAGGTAGATTTAAAGAAGGCGATACTATTTTAACTAGCTTAGATGGTGAAGCCATGAAGTTTGATAAAGCACCAGTAAAAAAATCAAAAGCTGAAAAAGCTTCTGAAAAAGCCGAAAAAGGCGAAAAATCAGAAGAAAGAAGCAATGAAGAAAAAGCTGGAGCTGAAAAATAGGCTATTCGCCATTGTTCATAATAAGTAAAAACCCAGCCAATAAAGAAGTTTTAGCTGAAATAGAAATGTCTAGCCGCGAGCAAATTATTGCTTGTGTCGATAAAGCAAAATCTGTTCAGAAAAAATGGAAACAAGTACTTTTGCAAGAAAGACTTGAATTGGTAGGTAAATTTCGTAAGCACATTTTTAAACAAAAGGAAATAATTGCTAAATTAATTACCAATGAGACAGGTAAGCCATATGTGGAGGCATTAGCAGGGGAAATATTTGGTGTTTTAGAAACATGTGAATGGTTAGAGAATAATGCTCAAAAAATATTAGCTCAAAAACCAGTTGATATAAATCAAATATTTTTTACTGGCAAACATTCATACAATACATATGAACCACTAGGGGTTGTGGCTATCATAGCTCCTTATAATTATCCATTTTCTATACCAGTATCGACAATTTTAGCTGCTATTGTGGCAGGTAATGCTATTGTTTTGAAACCATCACCAAAAGCTGCATTAACAGGGCAACTTATTGAGAAATTGTTTCTGGAAACAGGCTTTCCTGATGGCTTAATTGGACTTGTCCAAGGTGACAAAGAAGAAGTAAAAACTCTTATAGAAACAAATATCGATAGAGTAATGTTTACTGGATCTGTCTTTAGCGGTAAAGCAATTATGTCTTTAGCAGCCAACAAACTCATACCAGTTACACTAGAGCTTGGTGGCAATCATGCAGCAATTGTTTTAAAAGATATAGATGTTGATAAAGCAGCTGGTGCTATTGTCTGGAGTGCTTTTACAAATACAGGTCAAGCTTGTGCTTCTATCAATAGGCTGTATGTAGAAAAAGATATTTACGAAAAGTTAGTCAATAAAATTGTTGAACTGACAAAAAAATTACGCCTTGGTAATGGCTTAGATGCAAATATCGATATTGGTCCGCTGATAGATGAGCATCAGTTAAATCACGTGCAAGAAAGAGTAGATGCTGCTGTAAAAGAAGGAGCAAAAATTTTAATGGGTGGCAAAATAAGACGTGATTTACCAGGACTCTCTGGATACTTTTTTGAACCTACTGTATTAGGCAATGTTGAAAATTCAATGAAAATTGTTCAGGAAGAGATATTTGGACCAGTTTTACCAATTGTGCCTGTTGTAAGCCATTTAGAGGCTGTTAAATATGCTAATGAAACGGATTATGGCTTGGCGGCATCAATATGGACAAATGATTTGGCTGTGGGCGAAAAAATTGCTAAAGACCTACATGTTGGTATTGTCTGGATTAACGATGGCTTATATTCACATGTCTGTCCAGATGCACCCTGGGGTGGCGTTAAAAATAGTGGTTTTAATCGCATGCACTCAGCTTGTGAATTGCAAGATTTGGTTTATGTGAAAAATATTGGCATTAGTAAATTGGGTGTACGCGATTGGCATTATCCCTATTCTTCAAAGGCATTGAACTATGTCAAGGCTGGAATAAATCTGATTCACGGCAAATCTATTATTGAAAAACTAAAAGCAATAAAAGACTCTATTGCTTACAAACTCAAGATATAAATCCACGCACAAAATCAGTGTATATTGTCAAGTTGTTTGATGGCAAATATAGCTCGTAGCGCAGCTTTGCCACCTGGCAAGTATGCTAATTGTCGCTAATTCATTTTGTCTTGACAATATACTTCTTTTTGCTATCTCTTTAACAGCAAGGATTTAGAGTTAAGTCTTTAAATAAACAAATAGCAGCTTATTTTTACGAAAAATATTTATGGCATTGCTATATATAAAAAGATATAGATATGCTTACCTATAACTTTTCTTCTTTTATATAAACAAAGCCTAGTACCAGAAAATTCAATTCATCCAGTAAGTTTACCCTTTTAAAATATCAGTTATTTGATAGGCATAGGAAACTTGTGTCTGCATTTAAATCTAAAAAACCAAAAAACAACACCACGTCAATTGACGGAGGTGCTAAATGCAGAAGGGGCAGATACATAAACACAAACAATTTCCCGGAATATATTTGTGGTTTTAAAACATACCGAGTAGCGTCGTTATTTGTCGGCTGCTGCCTTCATTACTGGAATATTTAGCTTGGCGCCAAATCGCACGGCTGTGCGCACAAGTTGAAAATAAAAAAGAGGAGCATAATTCAAATGAGCGCGAGCGAATTTAACTCTCACAAGCAGAATTCTCGTCAACTTGGATCATCACCACTCCTAGTAGCTTTAGCCGCAGTTGCTATAGTTGCCATTTTTATTCTCATTTTTTCTAGTGGTAATACAACGCCACCTGATACCGGCAAAGACACTAATAATGGAGTGCCAGTTGAAGTAAACAGTGATGCTGAATATACGCAATTAATTACTGATGCTATTACTAATAAGCAAAACGTGCCCTTGCTTATTTATTTCTGTTCACCAACTTTGTCTGATTGCCAGCTGCAAACACCTGTGGTAGAAAAACTAGCTAAGCAATACAATCATCAGATCAAGTTTGTCAAAGTGGATGTGGAAAAATGGACGGAGGCCCTTGACCGCATGCAAATCACTAGACTTCCTCATATGATTTATTTGGACACAAAGACATTGCATGGTGCACAAACAAGTGGGTTTTTGGATGAGGCAGGGCTGCAAGATTTTATCAAGGATGGACAAAACTCCAAGCAATCACCCGCATCATTTAAGTAAATAGAATTTTCTGCATAGCAAAGAGGTAATTGCTGGTGCCCATCTAATAAGTGGTATCATTAGTTGAATAAACTAAATTGAGGACCAATACGGGTGGGTGTCCAGCAAATTACTAGTCTTGAAAAACCTGCTGTTGAGATTTTATATCCAGAGATAGAACCAAATCACACTGGTAGGCTAAAAGTTTCTGGTGTGCATGAGATTTACTATGAAGAGTGTGGCAGTCCTCATGGCAAGCCGGTAATATTTTTGCACGGTGGTCCTGGCACTGGTGTTGATACAAAACACAGGCGTTATTTCAATCCAAAAAAGTATCGAATAATTCTTTTTGATCAACGTGGTTGTGGCAAAAGCACACCACACGCTAGCCTGGAAGAAAATACTACATGGGATTTAGTTGATGACATTGAAAAACTACGCAAGCATTTGAAAATTGATAAATGGCTAGTTTATGGACGTTCATGGGGTAGCACATTGGCGCTTGCTTATGCCGAGACTTATCCACAAGCTACAAGTGAACTTGTTGTTGGTGGCATATTTCTTTGTCGTCAGCAAGAACTAGATTGGCTTTATCAAAGAGGGGCAAGCGCACTTTTCCCTGATGCTTGGGAAGATTTTTTAAAGCCAATTCCAGAGAATGAACGTGGTGATATGCTTAAGGCATATCATAAACGACTAACAAGTGATGATCCAAATACCTGGCTTTCGGTTGCTAAAGCATGGAGTCTTTGGGAAGCAGGTCTTTGTTATTTTTATCGCAATGAAGAATTCATTGCTCAATTCTCTGTTGATCATGCAGCGCTTTCTATTGCTCGTATCGAATGCCATTACTTTATTAATAAAGGATTTTGGCATGAAGATAATCAGCTTTTGAAAGATGCTCAGAAAATCAAACATATTCCTTGTGTGATTGTGCAAGGAAGATACGATGTTGTTTGTCCAATGGAATCAGCTTGGGCATTACATAAAGCTTTGCCAAAATCAGAATTGGTCATTGTTGCTGATGCTGGGCATGGCAGCTCTGAGCCTGGTATTGCTAAAGCGATGATGGATGCTACTGATAAATTTGTCAGCTGATAAATATTAGAACAACTAAACTCATCAAAACTAAAATAGAAAGAGGATTAGTATGTTACATATTAATCTGCCAATTTTGCTAGCAGCTGTTAGCGGTACAGTTGTTGGCTGTATTCTAGCTGTTTGTGGGCTAATCGCTGTTGTTTTTCTTATTCGAGATCGAGTAGAGCTAAATAATCAACGTGCCCGGGAAAAGAAATTGGCAGAGCCTTGTGTAGAAAATGCAAGGCGTGTTCGTGAGAGATTGCGTAGACAATGTGAGGGGAAAGAAGGCGATAAGCTTTAAATAAATAAACCAATAAGCTTATCTCTAATATAGAAGGGGGCAGAAATGTCTTTCGAATTCTTGTGCGACAAATGCAGCAAATATGCATTGGGTGGGGTTGCGCATAAATGTATTCAATGTGGTGCCCATCATACCGAAAAAGAATTTGCCATTTGCTTTGCTTGTGCTTATGTAAATGATACTTGCCAAAAATGCCAGGCACCTATGGACTCAGGTCGTGATGAGAAAAATATTTCTAGAATTAATGACCAGCGTGAAATACTTGCTGCTGTACTTTCCGAGGCGGAATATGATTATACAGCTGCTCTTGAGTCAATAAAAGATGCCGTGGCAAAATACGAGGCGGATATAAAAAAAGCCAATGCTCAGCTTCAAAGCGAGTTGGATAATGCACAAAACACTCCAATGATAGCTGGACAATCTCTTGTTGATGCTCAAACAGCTTTGCGGACTGCTCAGCGAAAAGCTCGTGATGCTCACAGAGATCGTATTGGAGAAATTATGACGGAATTTGCTCCTCATAATGAGCTTTATCAAAGTGCTAGAAGTGAACGTCAAAAGACAGAACAATTAGCCAGGCGACGCTTTGATATTGAAATGGAATATCTCTATGGACTATGGCAAGTTGCGGTGAAATATCAACAAAATCTTGCTGGTTTAAATAACTAAAACTACAAAAAAAGTATTAATGATTGCTGGTGCTTTAGCTATTTTTGTAGTTGACCAAACCACTCGACGAGCCCTGCACTTAATCTGGAAATCTATGGAAGTGATTGTATAAGTAGTTTGGAAAAGCACTAAATTCATATTGAAAAAAGGAGAAACGCAATGGAAATTACGACTATCATTCACGGACTAATCATTGGACTGGCTGCTTTAGCGGTAGCTGCTTATTGGTATCTCTCTCGCGAATCGAACCAAGCTCATCTTAACCTTTTGTGCAAAAGGGACAGATTGGGTAGAATGGCAAATCTAAATGGATATGTAAGTCTATGGAATAAACTTGAATGGCATAAAATAACGATTGGAGCTGCATATATAGTTCTTCTTTTTGCTTGGGGTGCATTGCAGTTATATTTGGGTAGTGAAAAAACAGTTTTGAACTGGGTATTTGTTGGTATGTTTTCTGTGCCAGCCGCAATCTTTGTTGTTGTGGCAGAGCACTACCAACTTGAAGACTTATTTCACAGCTGTGGATTCGGAAAAAGGGCTGGGGCGCAAAACTTTTAACTCGAACAAATCTAAATAAACAAACATAGAAAGTCCCACACATGCTTATCGTCATAACAGGTGGCCCGTCATCTGGAAAAACAAGCGTAATTAATCAACTCCAATCCCTGGGACACCATATCGTCGAAGAAATAGCTCGTCCACTAATTAACGAAGGTGTTTTGCATCCTCAAAAAGACCGTGATGTGTTTGAGCGAGAAGTATTGCGCCGGCAATTAGAAGCAGAAAAAGACCTTCTAAACTCTAGTGAAATTATCTTTCTTGATAATTCGGGTATTCTTGATGGACCACCGTTTTATACGATGGCTGGCATGACAGCGCCGCCTGAATTTCGTGAGACTAGCTTGAAGCGATATGCGCTTGCTATTCTTCTTGAGCCATTGGGATTCTATGAAGAGGATGGTGTGCGTTCAGAAGATTTGCAATTTACTCAAGCAATAACAGAATTGCTTTATCAAGACTGCGTTGATAATGGCTTGCCTGTGGTGAGACTATCCGGAAAGCTATCTGTTGAGCAAAGAGTTGAAGAAGTTTTGAAACAAGTGAGTAGTTTGTAAAAACCCTAATTCATATATGTCTATCTCCTGGGCTGGTGGATAGATATTATCAATACTAAATCCAGCCCAATAATACTCCTGCCCTATGGGGCATTAGTCGCTATGGCGACAGAAGGAGAAAAAGATGATTACAATCATCAATCGCACCGTTTATTGTCCAAATTGTTTTCCCATGGGAAGCCCTGTTCCTTATGACTATCTTAAAGAACATCCGTTGTTTGTGTTAGATAATGAAATTATTTGTGGACATTGTGGAAATATCATTAAACAAAATGGTTTAGTGGAAATGCCACCGGAAATTGCTCGTATTGTCCGTACTTTGGTTCAACAGAAAGCCCTGCAAATTTCAGGCAGTATTGAATCAGCTGAAGCGGTTTTGCCCCATCATCAACCTAAAGGACCAACTCATACAGTAATGCTTGGTCGGACAGATAGTAATGGACTAAGTATTTCATGCAAGCTCCAATGGACCAGAGTGCAAAGAGAATATCGTCCGCATCAAGATATTAGAAATGAGGAAGCCGGCAAGAAAAATAAGTACGACAGACGGGCTATCAAATGTTATGTTCCAGAACCAGTGAATCGAGTAGCTAACATTATTTCTGATAGCGATGGCGGTACATGGGATGCAATGAATGTCACTAATGTCAATGTCAAAGCTGACCGTAAAACAATTCGTTTAGAGCGCAATGCTCGGCAGTATTTGTCTGGGTCTAGAAATATACTTGATCCAGATACAACACTACTGATTCGTGTTGAAATTGCTTGGACAATGCCAGAAGAAGAGATGACTTTGTATGTGCCGGTGCCTAATTTTGAGATGGCAGCACTGCTTATGAGAACACCAATTGCTTTATGGGATAAACCATTTTTTCGGCAAGAAACCGAGGCTTTGAGTAAACCCGCGCCAGACTCTGGACTTATTGCCTACGATGATTTTATTTTATTGACCACAGATCGCGAAGAGGCAATGAAATTCTTTGATTTCTATCAGGCGCTATTTGAGGATACAGATCAACCATATCTTCTCTGTATTAGATGTAATGCTCTGGCTGTCGACTCCGCCATTGCCCTAGACAAAGAGTTTTTCTTGCAGCGGACCGCGTGCGCTGTGGTAAACAAAGGACAATCCACTAACTTAGGTGTCTTGCTAAATTCAAGGGTCATTCCACTTGGACCTCAATTGAAACAAGTTCTCAGTTGTGTTGAACAGCAACAAATTCATCTCGAATACGCAGGTTCCCTAAAATAACTAGAATGATGTTCTAGGTAAATTTGATAACTAAAAATAACCATGAGTGGTTGGAGTGTGAGCATAGTAATCTCCACTCCAACCACCTTTCTTCCATATCATTTGTTTTTGTTTAGACAACTATTTAGTATAGTTATTAAGATCTTTACTGTATAACCTCAGTAAAATACGTGAGAATGGAGAGGTAATTGTGATTGATAGATAAATTATTGGTTGGGAGACTCAAAATGCAAATATCGTTTATCGATAAACGATATTTGCAAAAAGA
>JAGVLS010000043.1 GCA_020054205.1 Candidatus Obscuribacterales bacterium
GCCAGCGGGTGTTATGAACTTTGTCTCGCATCTCAAGCAAAACATATTTTTCAATGCATGCAGCTAATTCTGCATCACACGTATAAGGCACATGACCCCATTCGATATTGTTTGTAGACATATGCCGGCGAATAGATGTGTATACGAAAAGACGGAAAGAACTTTCAGAAGGCGGAGGTCCACCATTTGGATGCTGAAATTCCACATCAGTTAGCACATCTTCTTTTGTTGTGCTAGGAACACAAGAGCGATGTACTGGCTTTAAAAAGCCATCACTGGGCAAATTTAAAACGTGAGATTCTGCAAGACTTATTTCCGCTTGTTCAATATATTTTTCAAAAACATGTTGCGCGCGCTGACGAATTGCACTTCCCGCCAACATGGCAAACAAAGTCATAATTGCATCAGCAGTATCTTGGCGTTGTGAGCAATAAGTATTTGGACTTCTTATTGGCAAACCTAAACTAAATGGATCTGCTGCTAGAATATTGCCTGCTAGAGCTGCCAGATTGTTTTTTAGCTCATAAATTGCGGCGTCACCGGACATTTCGTATCTCCTTTTCTGAAATTTCCATGACTTAAGTGTTTTGATGTTTTGGATCAAGACCTACAATAGCTAGACGCAATTGTTCTGTTGCTTCAGCATCATCATCTCTCAATTCATCCGATCTGATTGGTTTGCCAAAGACAATTGTCAATCCACGTCTATAGAGAGGAAACAACAGTAAAACAATTAGATATTGTATTGGAGGTGGAAATTTGAGTATCCAATTTCCTGGGTAGCGACCATAGCGAATATAGGTTGGCACATAAAAAACAGGTTTGTTTAAACGATGCGCTGATTCTTTGCCTATGCGCACCGCACCTTTTTTTAGTGGTCCCATGACGCCATTCATATAAGCCCAGCCTTCTGGAAAAATGACAAATGTCTGTCCAGAAGTGACTACTTCAATAGCACAGTCTTTTGCTGGTGCACCTTTGCCAGGTGTAAGGTCACAGGCAAAAGCACCACAACGACTAGCAGGTATGGACGATAGTCCATGAAGAAATCGAAATACGCCACGAGCGGCAATATAGCGAGCAGCCTCTGGTAAAAGGTGGGCAATGATGAAAGGATCTACCCAGTGCCCATGATTTGGGGTAATGATTTTATGGCCAGGTATATTGAGATTTTCCAGACCAATAACCTCAAATTTGCCAATTTGAATTTTGAGTACCCAGCGCGATATCTTTTTCAGCCATCGGTGAGCATCGGTTGTTGGCGCGAGTGGCAAATAACCACAAGTAGATAACATATCTGTGTATCTTTGCAATTTTTGCCATTTGGGCAAAATAAATACAGCCCAGGTAGCAGACAATAGAGCAAGTCCAATAATGAGAATTGCTGCGGGCAGCATTTGTTCTCCTTTTCATTTCTTGCCGATTTCCCATTTGATGTTTTTACTGGTGCGTCTCAAGTACAACAGCCACTTGCCGATGCTTCTTCAGCCACGATAAGTAATCTTTGGATATCTGTTCTTAGTTGCTCTGTAGCAATATGTGGATCTTCGCTTAAATCACAAGCAAGAATTGGATCGCCAATTACAACTGTCGCGCCATAAATTTGTTGACCATTATGGCTGAGCTTACATCTGAATTTTCTCAGCAATGAATGTGACCAGCCGCTATCTTCTTGTTCGGTTATGTAAAAGATGGCAATTGGCAAGATAGCAGCAGCTTCACCGCAATGTGTGGCTTGCACTTGTTTGACAATGCGCACAACGCCAGTTCTAAAATCTTCTGGGTGTAAAACATTGTCATACACTAATTTTCCTTGAGGAAAAATAGCTAAGCGTCCCTTTGGTGATTGTCCAAGCAATTTGACAGAAGTTTCAACAGCAGCTTCTCCACCATGCTGAGCATCGGTATTTACTGGTACTGCGCCAGACCAGGCACCAAGTATTCCGCGGATACCTTTTAGTTCTGCCGTTTTAGTTAAATAGCGAATATTGCAGCCGAAGCCTAGGGCAATACGCAATACAAAAAAGTCAAGCGGAAAGCTGTGATTAGCAGCAGCTTCCAGTCGACCTTCAAAGCGAGTATTATTTCGCCCAATAACTTTTACGCGACCAACACAACAATAAACTAAAACACGAGCAACCAGCCCTAATGTCAGCCTTGATAGCAGAGTCGGGCTGGGTGGTAGATGTCCGCTTGCTTGCATAAGCTTGCCTTGCTTTAGCCAAAACTTTATACGCCTTACAACATAAATTGCAAAGGCAATGATTGCTACCCAGGACAAAACTGAAAGTGTGCTCATACTCTCCCTTTCTTTGTCTTGCTTGCAAATTTTTCATGCAACAAAATTTCCGTGCAACGAATTCCTACAATAAGCTTGCCACCAGGAAGTGGAAGTAGAAACTAAGGAAAAGGTGACCTATTGAGCTTTTACGAAAATTTGCCTATTAAAACAATAAAAAAGAAATGTGCTTATCACTAGCAGAATTTTTCTTATAGAAACAATAATTGTTAGTATGTATAACAGATCGGTAAAGAACTATTAGAAAATGTTTTTAGTTTAGCTCGCGCGAGTTACTATCTTAAGCGCAACTCAGCTAATTATCGGCCCCAAAGCATTCTAGTTATGCCACGTTGAATGCCTTGGTTCACAGCTCTATTAACACCGCGATCGACAGCTCGACCAACAGTACGTCCAGTTGTATGGACAAAGCCAGAGCCAGGCACATGATGAGATGGACTAGTCCTCATCATTGGTCGTGGGGCGCCACCAAAAACACCTGGAGTTGTATGCACTCCACCGGAAGCGCGTGTTTGAAAACCACCACCAAATCCACCAACTCCACCAATTCCAGGCATGCCGCCATTGTTACCATTAAATAAACCCATTTGTGCAGCTGCTCCCATAGCTTTACCAATACTATCGAGCGGATTAGCACCGCTAGTTCCACCCATGCCACCCATTCCACCGAGCATTCCACCTAAACCACCTAAATCACCAGCTCCCATAGAATTGGACATAGCATTAGAGTTTAAGGACGAACCCATATTGTTATTAAAAGGACCACCAGTTGCTAAATCACTATTCATCAAATCGTTATTGCCAGGATTTGCGGTTGCTCCCAAACTTGTGCCCATTGATCCTTGCAGATCGTTGCCAAAAGAATTATTGACCTGAGCATTATTTATTGGTGCGTTGTTTATTGGAGCATTGTTGCCTGCAGGCATGACACTATTGGCGGTGGCATTAGTGCTAACATGACCATCAAGCATTGGGTTTGGAGCATCATCAGCTGAATATGTAAAATTTGGATTTATTGAATTAGATTGAAAATCGGGTTGTCCAAGACTAGAAAAACCTGAATTTTGTTGGGGATTAAATTGTGTTTGACTAAATTGGGGTGCTTGTTGTTGGAAGCTTGGTTGTTGAAAACTCGGTTGTTGAAAATTTGACTGCTGAAAATTTTGTTGTGTGCCAGGACGTATTAATTCAGATTGACCCATAGGCATATTAGCTGGCATGCTTTGCAAATTGTTAGCAGGCATATATTGCACTGGCGCTTGTTGTTGCACTGGTATTTGTTGTTGCACTGGTATTTGTTGTTGCACTGGTATTTGTTGTTGCATCGGTGCTTGTTGCATTTGTATCTGTTGCATAGGCATTTGCATTTGATATTGTTGTGTCGACATTTGTTGACTAGCGCCACCTGGTCTAATTAGATCAGATTGACCTAATTGAGCAAAACTAGGTCCAGCCATCATTGCTGGTAAAAGCACCGATGTGGATAACAAAATTTGGACTTTGGATTTTTTAGTAAGGTGATTAAAAGGTAGAAATTGCATAGATAGATCTCTTTAATGGGTACATATCTTGTCAAGATACTAAATCTCTTATCTATATGTGTCAATCGTTGTTTTCCCATTTAAGCTAGGAATTAATGCTAAAGCTATTGATAATGAGTCCACATGCACAAGACTTTAACTACTTTTTGAGATTTAAAAACTTGATATACCAGCCTATGTTTTATGTTAATTCGTCGGGAATAAGCCCCAGATAAATCACCCAATAGTTTTTCATACGGCGGAGGGCTTTGAAATGGATCTTGAGCCATTAAATCTAATAGCAGTTTAGCCTTTTTAACTAAGCCAGATCTATGCAGCTTCTGAATATCTTTCATAGCTTGCTGTGTATAAACTATTTTCCAGTTGGCCACGTTACTTTAGACACACACTTTTTTATAGGGGTCTTCATTCCTTTGATAATTGATTTCCGTACATTAGGCATGGAAAGAAGATAGAGTGTTTCTTCAACAGCGCGCCAATCTTCTTCGCCAATGATGATGGCGTTATTGCGTTTGCCGGTAATTTTAATCGGTTCATGAAGCTCTGAAGTTTCATCTATTAATTTATAAAGATTGGCTCTGGCTTCACTAACGCGAAATGTTTTCATGTGCTTCCCTTCCTAATACAATCGTACGTTATTTCGTACGATATGTCAAAATACTGTATTTGCAAATTGAGAGATACCATATGACATAGTAAGAGCTGATTTTAAAGGAAAAGACATTAAGGACAATGTCTTTTCCTGAATTTTTCTAGAGCATAAGCTAGCAATTTAGGATAAATTGCTTTATGTCTAGCCTAGTCAATATTGTATGGAGGAAGGGCTGGAGTGGGTTCAGTTTTTGTTTTAATGGCGGTGGGGTCTTCACTCTCATTCAACTCACCAAGGCGTACAGGATCAACCGGCTTGCTTAGCTTATCTGATTGTTCTGTTGCTTTGACGCTACCATCTGGATTAAGAATCTCAACATGGTCTAGACCGCCGCTATCAATAAATAAACGACGAGTTGCAACATTGTTTTCGTACTCAACGACCGTAGCAAGAACAAGTCCAACCCCGGCTTGATCGGATGGTATCCATTTTTGCAAATAAAGCTTATTGTTATTGCTGTCGCTGACTGTTACCCAGATAATATCATTGGCAGTAGACCAATTGCGCGATAGCTTTGTTCCATCGTCAGCGGTGTAAGTGGCGTTCATTACTGACTTGCCGGACCTGCGATTGACTGACAGAGTAGCAAGCACTGTATTGCCGTCGAGTCTATACCAGGTTGTTACTATCAAGCGTCCAGTATCTGATAGCTTTACTTCGGAATATAACGTATGTCCCGAATTAGCTTGAGGACGAAATTCTTGCATGGTGATATCACCATTTGTGTATTCGATTGAACGTTGATAAACCCAACGATTGGGTTTTACAACTATTGCCTTGCGTAGTTTTTCACCTTGGCTTGCATCAACTGGTTCTTCAACAATTTCCATATCCTCTTTAGCGGGCACATTATCTTCTGGCAAATCAGTCGGCAGTGGATCGACAGCATCACGAGTGTCTGGTTCTTGAGCAAAAGTATTAACGCTTGAGCATAAAATAATCATGCCGTAAATAACGACAAGCAGTGACAATTTGGAAAGAACGTTCATAGCCATAGCAGTCTCCTTCTTGAATTGATTGTGTTGTTTTTGCTGGGAGCAAATAAGGCAAACTAATTTTTCTGACAGCAAAGTGCTGTGAACGCACTGCAATTTTTGAGCGTGAAGATAATACCGGCTGATGTCGTTATATTTGCAGTTGTTATATTCTTAAGGTGAAAAACACCTTATATAATCACTGCAAATAAAGAAAATTGTCTTGGGTGGGAGCTTATATAGATACTTGGGAGCGAGGGACTTAAAAAGAAATAGAATAAGAGACTAACAAGTAATAAATAAGAAACTCAAGAGATATTCTTGTTACTTATGTATATGAGCTTGTTCTTAGCTTGCTGAGCTTGCGCTATCGGACTAATTTCTTTACTTGGGTAAGCTACAATTATGTTTTTCTTTGCTTAGTAAGGTGTTTCAATAATGTATAAAAATTCATGGTTGCCAGTGTCTTTGTTAATAAGTATAAGCGTGCAAGTAAATGCCACGGCAGCAAATATTTCTTGGCAAGATTGGTCGGGTAATTTATTTGAGAGAGCAAAAAAAGAAAAACGTTTTGTCATTTTAGATTTGAAAGCTAATTGGTGTCATTGGTGTCATGTTATGGACAATGAGACATATAATAATCCGAAAGTTGAAAATATTATTCACAAGAAATTTGTTGCTGTCAAAGTAGATCAGGATGCACGCCCTGATTTGTCCAATCGTTATGAACAATACGGCTGGCCAGCCACTATTATTTTTGATGCATCAGGAAATGAATTAGTAAAAAAAGCAGGTTATATAGCTCCTGAAAAAATGATTGCTTTGCTAAATAATGTTGCTGCTGGTAAATATTCTTCTGTCAACAAAGGCAAAGATGGCAACATAACTAGCACAGGCAATCAAGAAGGTTCTCAAGAAAAGGCGGTGCAATATGCAAACAATCATGCATTGTCTGAAGCACTACGCAAAGAATTAACCGACAAATATTTTAATGGTTATGATGCGGTAAATGGTGGCTGGAAAACATTACAAAAATTCTTGGATGCAGACAATATTGAATATGCCATGTGCCTTACTAAATTAGGCAATGAGAATGCTGTAATTATGGTAAAACAAACTCTAGATGCTGCAGAAAATTTAATTGATCCTGTTTGGGGTGGCATGTATCAATACTCGGTAGAAGATAATTGGAAACATCCACACTACGAAAAAATCATGTCGGTGCAAGCTGATGCGTTGCGTACTTACGCATTTGCTTATGCTTTATTTGGTAATCCTGCATATTTGCAATCGGCAATAAAAATATATAATTATTTGGAAAAATATTTGTCGAGTCCCGACGGTGCCTTTTATACGAGCCAAGATGCTGATGTAGTGCGTGGTCAAACTAGCAGTAATTATTTTAGTCTGGATAATGCTGGGCGATTAAAACAAGGCGTTCCAAATATAGACAAGCATATATACGCGCGTGAAAATGGCTGGGCTATTAATGCTATTGTCACTCTTTATATGGTTACAGGCGATAAGCAATATTTAGACAGAGCAATTAAAGCTGCTGATTACATCGTCAAAAATCGTAGCTTGCCCGATAATAGTTATCGTCATGATGAATCAGACGCAGCTGGTCCATATTTAGGCGATACGCTTTATATGGGCAGAGCATTTCTTGCCTTGTATGCAGCAACACAGGACAAAAAGTGGCTTATATATGCTCAAGAAACAGCTGATGCAATTGCAAATAATTTTATTTATGAAAAGGCTGGGGCAAATAAAGACGTGAAGGCAGGATTTGTCACCGCTGCTGTTATTAATAAAGATTTGGATAAGCCTGTTTATTTGCTGGAAGAAAATATTGCTTTAGCTCGTTTTGCTAATTTGCTTTATCATTATGGTGGGAGGAAACAAGATAAAGAATTAGCTGAACAAGCAATGCGCTATTTAGCTACTGCTGAAATAGCTCGTCAAAAACGTGTTATGGTAGCTGGTATCTTAATGTCCGATAAAGAAATGAATTCTGACCCTATGCATGTTACTGTTGTTGCGCCTAAATCAGACGCGAATGCAAAAACTTTATTTATGTCTGCTCTTAAATACCCATTGTTTTATAAACAAATAGATTGGTATGACAAAGCAGAAGGTCTATTGCCCAATATGAGTGTAGAATTTCCCGATTTGCCAAAAGCGGCAGCATTTACATGTGCAGCTGGGCGTTGTTCTTTGCCGGCATTTGATGCAAATAAATTACAAGCGCTCATGGATAGTTTTTATAAAGAAAATAAGTAATTATTTTCTGCGCCTTAGCTTTGTAGTTTCTAAAGCTTTTGCTATTTCTTCTTTTACTAGTCTGCGAATAGCATTTGTTTGTGGAGTATATGCATTTTTATAATTTGTTGACCGTTCTTGTTCTAGGCGTTCACAAATCCACATACGGGCTAATACTCCATAGCCTAGCCCCTTATCATCGGCAATTTTTAGTAATTCGCCCATGTAGTTTTTATCTAAACGAAATTGTACTAACCCTCTATCTAAAACTCGAGCGTGAGATTCTGCTCTTATTTTTTTTATAGCTATTTCTATGTTGGCGGGGCGTTTTGATGTTTTCATTTTCCTTGCTCTTTTTTGTTTTTGAAGCTAAAAACTTTACTTTGATCTCTAAGAGAATACCTTGAGAATCAAATCCTACGTAGACTATGCTGTAACTACCTGTTTTATTAAAGCCTTCGTCAAACAATTCAGAATATTCAGATCGTAATATGTCATCAATCTGTTCTTGCTTGACCCCGTGTTTGAATGCTGAGTTGGTAAAATAAAGCACCTTCTTGTACCTGAATCTTTGTACACCATTGTACAATGCTGTTGTACAGAAGGCAAGTGGTTGCTGGGAGGGACAAATAAAGTTCAAAAAAATGGCAATAAAATTAAAAGAATTAATCAATCAGCATGGACTACCCTAATTTGGTACCCCGAAAAAGGTCAGAAAAATTTCAATTTTTCTGACCTTTTTCATTGTGTTTGTAATTTCTGCTATGACATGTCCTTCGGTGAATATTTAGTTAGGATTGTCTTGAGCACTATATAACATAGTAACAGTCGTGTAAAAACAGAAGTGAGTTGTGCTCACTTCTGTCCCTTTGGGGTCTAGGGTTTCATGATGCTAACGTCTGCTCTCTGCAGACGCAGGGCAGGCAAATGCGCGAGATTACGACTGCGACGATGCAGCCGTCGACCGACAATGTTCATCGCTAATGCTTTCGATATTCACCATCAGTTGGCAGGCGTCGCAGACGAGATAGTGCGGCCAATCGTCTTTGCCGTGACACGACAAGACTTCATCGAACAAATGGTATTGACGAGGGCACATGAATTTTTGCCAAAGAGCAAGCACCCACTTGAATCTCGTCAAACCAAAGAATCCAGGATAAGTAATGACGCGATAACGATCGAATTGTGACACATTTCCTCCTTTTGCATTCTGGTTGAAGCGGAGCGGATGTTACGTTGGTCCTAATCCTAACCAACGATTGGTGAGTCGAACACCAACACCAGTTGCGGCAGGACAATGTACTATCTCGAATTCTCGCTTGTCCGGCCCAATGCGATACATGAACTCATCTGGATAGATGGTGACAGAGGCATGGAGAGGCAGACGCGCTTGGATTGTACTGACCAGGTTCGCCTCATCAGCTGCTACATATAAGAGATCACAGAGTTGACCGCTTGTTATACAGAGTGTAGGGTAGCACCCATTCTGGTAGATGGATCTGGCGATGACTTGCGTCAGAGCAGAGTGGAATTTGGCACTAGTTAAATCATCGAGAGAAATTTGGTCAATTCACCACTGTGCTGCTTTGACGACGGATGGGCGCTTGGCGATTTGGGCAGTAATATACTCACGCCAACCAAGCCAAGCAAATCCGCAACAGGTTACAAGCAAAGCAAAGGCACTGATTAAGACTTTGTACTCTCCCATTTTCTATCTCCTTCGTTTCTGTTGTTCATCGAGAATGAAAAATGCAAGTGCAATACCGGTATTGCACTTATCTGTCGGGTACTTCACCCTCATCATCACATCCGGGGACAAAATCTTCACTGAGGACAAAGGGGCTCATGGTCATGGCTGCATCAGCAAGTCCAACCTGTGCAGTTAGCAATTCAAGCGTGGATTGGGGATGACGAAAGTTGCTGATCTCTTCATCGAGATGTCTCAGCACATCATCGATTTCCCAGTAGCGCGGCACTCCCAAGCCCAAGTCAACTGGCTGCCAGTCGTATTCTGTATCATCGGCTGTGTCGACGACCAGATACTGTGGTAGCTCTTGATGATGCGTGAAATGAGCATCACTGTACAGCCCGACTGGGATTTTCAGACCAGTGTGATCAATCTTGTCGGTGTGATCCGATCCCGAATACAGCAAATAGCGTCGTTCTTGCTTGTAACGCTTAGCACTGCTTTTGCATGTATCGAGAGCCAACCACCAATCTTGAACGTTTTCTATCGGCTCATCTCCGACGTAAGCTTGCAGGCAAATGGTGAGCGACGGATGAATATACACGTGCACTGCTGTCGTGATGATTTCCACTACATCACATTCACCCGTTACTGCTCGCAAAGTGGAGCCAGCCAGTCCCTTGATCTTGCCGTTGTAGAGATCTTCCAGCAGCTGAGCCAAGTTTTCAAATCCTTTGTCACGAACCTTGGCGATCAAGTTCAGAATGTACTCAACTTGGATCATCGTCTTCTCCTTTCTAATTCTTTCCAGTCCTTTTCAATTCTGTCAGACGGGTTTAGGTAGGTTCAGATGACATGTAATCCAGTGAGCAGCTGCTGCACTTCTTCGTAGAGGGCAAGGTGAATGTTTCCTTGCCTTTGGAGAAGGTGATACCAATTCCATGCCTTTTGCTCTTTGCCGTTGTGATGTAGTGAGTCACAACAAGCGTCAGTAGCAACGATAATTTGAGCATCAGGGTACATTTCCCTTAGCCCTAATACCGTTGCCATCACACATTCACCTGAATAAGAGCCACAGATGACAAAGGTATCAGTAGGAAAGTTCTTGTTGCTGCAGGCAGCAGCAATTTGCACCGAACCATCCCATTGTGCCTTTTTGGCACGGACAAAACCACTGTCTGGAAGTGGTGAGACGTGACGCTCCACGCAGATATGCAAGCATGTACTACCGTCGCGCAAAGTGATGATAGGACAATTGTTTGCAATAGCATCTTGCAAGAGTTGTTCAATCACCGTCAAACAGGGATGGTCGTGAGATACAAACTCTGGTTGGACATCCACAAGCACAAGCACTGGTGGTGTATTTACCGTGGGCAATGAATATTTTGTCATATTACCTCCTCTGCCTATATTGTTTGTGCTTTAGGCAGCTATTGGACGTGGCGGGTTTAAAACTTGCAATTTCTCTTGTGCTTTTGCTACACAGTTGTTGCTGTTAGCTAACACAAGGTTGTACAAGTTTGGAAAGGTGAACCAAGAGCGCTTTGGTGGACTGTAACAAGCATCTTGTGCGACAACAACAACGGAGCCAGCTTTTACGGCAAGCCCAATTGCTGTTGAACGAACGCAATCTGCTGTGTATAGTCCACAGACAACAAAGAATTGAGGCGACTGGCATTCAGCTTGCTGGCAAGCAGTAAGCACCTCCCCAGAGCCGTCATAAAACTGCTTAAATTCAGACTGCCAATTTTTGTACCCTTGCAATTTTTGGTAAATGCGCGGCTGCAAATTGCCCATGACGAGATATTGCAGAGTAATGATCAGCCACTCTTCCTGAATGGCTTGATCAATCAATTGGCAAATCGAATTCAACAACGCAGCATTGTCACTGCCGTCAAACCTTGTCTGAACATCGACAATGACTAATGCTGGTTTTGCTGTCGCCTTTTTCTGTTTTCTTTTGAGAATGTGTTGCAAAAGCCACATTTTTCCGCTCCGTTCGTTCTAGAACGGTCCGGTTTGGTCGAGCGTGGGTGGCAGGTCGCTGCTGTTTGCCCCCTCCCCCTCATCGCTATCGTCGCACTTGTGCCCGCATTTACCTGAGCGACACGCGCGTGAGCACGGGTTGTGCCCACCGGTGCGAGCAAACATATCGGCAACTTTGGGTCCGACAGAAGTTGATCCGTCGGGGTTGGTACGCTTTGTACGCACCACGCCGCCGTCTGTGAGCGATAGGACGCCCAAATCTCCGAGGATGCCCGGGTAAAACTTAATTGGCTTTTGTCCGCCTTGTTCCTGTGCGTCTTGTGATTGACACATGATGTTTTCTCCTTTGGTTTTGAGTCAGGCATCTGATATTTTTCAGATGCCTGACTCTGTTTAATGTGAGTTAAGTTGTTGACTGTTTGATCGCGTTTCACTTTCTAGACTTAAGTGCCTATCAGTGATCTGGTCCCTGGTATAGATCGCGCTGAGCAGAAGAGTTTAGCCGCCCTCCTTTATTGTGATACGGCTTTCTCACCAAGTGTTTGAGTACCTCAGCGAAGGAAGCAGCTTCGGCAATCATAGGAGGACGCACAGATGGCATGAATGTTACTCCATGACCACTGCTGTTGATGGGACTATCCGGAGCCGGCGCAAGATGTTTATCAATCATCACCTTGTACTCAGCGGGTAGGAAAGTACCATAACGCGCCCAAATATATGGCACGCCAGCAGCTGCTGCCACACCACCATCTTTTACTAGAGAGTCGCCACTTAATACGCACTCATCAGGGCTGACTCCAAAGTCTTGGCAGATACGTAAGAGTCCGCCAGTATTTGCCTTTTCGAATTGTTTAGGCAGGGGAACTGCCCGTTCAAATCGGCTATCAGTATTCGACAACGAACGGACACGATCCCGTCCATAGACGATATCGGCTGGGTCGACAAGACTGGACACATCCGGTTCTACCGTATCAAGCGCGTAAAGACCACTGATTAGGTGGCTTACGTCGGTCTGGGTTGCTCTCGATAGCCCCATATAAAAAGGGGCATCGGAAAGAATAACAACCGGGATTTTTTCTTCTTTCAAAGTTTCCAAAGTCTCGCGCACTTCCGGATAAGGGCGCAAGTACTTCAGGCGAAACTTATCGAGTGCTGCCCAAAACGGTACCACGAATTTCTCCGTGAACTCCTGGCTGGAACCTTTGAACTGTCTCCGGTAAGGTGTTTCTTCCAGAACCCACGGATATTCATGGGTGTGATGCGTGTACATCACTGTGCCAACTTCACGTGAAAAGTCATCTTTGCTTATCTCATAACCAAGGCAAGATGACATTTCCTGAGCAAGTTGTGGAATCACGAATTGCATCGCCGGGACAAAATAATCCCAAAAACTCCACAGTGTGCCATCGGCGTCAGTGATGAAGAGTTTGATCTTCCGCGATGACTTGTGATGTCGAGTAATGATAATGGGTTTAGTTCCCACTATCGCCGGTAGCTTTGCTTTTGCATTGCCACCTTGAGCTCGATGTCTTGATTTCAATCTTTTCTTGGCCATAGTTTCCTCCTACGGGTAAGACTTTGTGGTGTGAGTGACATCAAATGACAAACAAAAAGCAGCGCCTTATCGTCAAAGGTGCTGCTAATGAGAGGTGTGATTGAATTGTCTATCTAAATGTTGTTTTTCTCCTCATCTCGAAAATAGAGATCAAAAATCATGAGTTTATTTTGGCTAGTGTCTAGTTTTGGCTTTCTATAACGAAGAAATGAAAAAGAAATGTACTTAAAACCTACGTTTTATTGAGATTCAAATGCAATTAAGTGTTAACCAGATCTGGCTTTTGTTAATTAGCTAATTTTCTAGAGAATCTCTTTTTAAAAGCAGTGGCTTTTGTTGCCTGGCAAGGATTTCTGGTTTTTTGCTCATAGACAAGTCTTTTTGCGACCTTGATTTTGGTCAGAAAAATAGAAATAAATCTGACTTCTTGACATTTAGCTAAGTTGTGATAGCTAGCATTTTTACCTTAAATTAGCTCTGAATGCCCAGATTAGCAGGCGCGCTAGTTAGCGAAGGCTATAGATTTAGCCAAAAGCTGAGCGAGCCAGCGCAATCATAAAAAGAGTTATTTTCTTTAGATATTAGTGATATTGAGAATAGTTTTATAGGCGATGCTTTAAAAACCTTGCTATCTCATTAATTATATTAGTAAGTTAAACCGTTCATCTCGTTTATTTATTTATATCAGCAAGAAGTTTCAACCCCAGCAAAAACTATATCTTAATTGATTTTTCTTCAACTTTTTGAAGTTGGTCTTGTGCCACGCATTGGCGCAACTAAGTTCTTTTGTAGCGAATAAACCAACTTTTAGCGAATAAACCAATTACTAATTTTTAGGCGACAAGCTTTCGGGCTTGCCGCTCTAGCTGGCTTATGCCAAAAGGAGAATTCCATGACGACTAAAAAGTCTGATGGGGAAAAGCCGCGTGTGTCTTCCCGCAGAATTCGTACTGATCAACCACTACCAGAACATGTGCGTCAACGTTTGATCGCTGTTGAGAATCAGTACACTGATTATTGTCTAGAAAACCGCCGAGAATACCCAGACCCTAATGACCCTGACGCTGATGAAGCAGATCTTGTGCTTTCCCCGCAAGGTATTTTGGTTCCCAGCGGTACAAAATCATTTATGCAGTCCGCGCGCGGTAAAAATCGACGTCGGCGAAGTAGGGGAAAGAACAAGGGTAGCAGTGGAAGCAAGGGCGGCAATAGAAATAAGGCAAAGGGCGGTAGTCAAAAGTTACCTAACCCACAAGTAGTCGCCAGTGAAGTTGCTACTACACTTGCTGGTTTGCCCAAAGCAGGTACAAAGGGAAATTTGCATGTCCTTGAATTTAATGCTTTGTTTTTGGATGTGTCCAAAGCTAAGTATTACGAGGATGCTTACAAAGAAATTGTTCTGCGTGGACATGTCTCTTTCTGGATTGAAGTCGAATCAGCTGCCCTTCAGCATCTGGCTTCAGTGACTGGCTATACTTCGTATTGTTCAAAATCTAATAATCGTAAGCAAGCTGTCGGCTTCCTTGTCCATCCGCGACTTAAAGTATTGAGCGTCACTGAATATACGCAAGTCGCTAATGTTCAGGGTATTCCGGATTTGCGTCCTGCTTATTGCTTGGAGCTTCAAGACACGACCACCGGACTTGTATTTAAGGTGGTGGTGGTGCATCAAAAGTCCATGCGTGGCGGACAGCAAAGCACATCTTCCGTTCGCTATCAGCAAAACGATGTCTTGCAACAAGTCTTAGGTATTAGCTTTGCAGGTATTGTCGGTGGCGACTGGAATTGTTTCTTGTCTGATCCGAAAGTGACTGACTGTGATCCGCTCAAGAACAATGGCTTTGTTCTGGTTTATCCCAATGATAAAACTGCTACTCATGCTATGGGTGGGCGCATTGATGGTTGGTTTGTTAAGGGCATGACGTGTAAAATTGGTAAGCTGAAAGTGCATCAGTTTTGGCGCAATACGAACATAACTCGTAATTTCTCGGATCATGCTTTGTTGAAAGTTCTCATTATCGAATGTGATGCTGCTGCTCAAGCAGATCCAAATAATCCTAATGAAGGCTGCAAGGTAGGTGGTGTTGCTGCAGATGATGCTGATGCAGAAACTACTGATGTTGCAGTTGTGTTTGGCGCTGATAGGAATTCGGATTTGGATGTAGATGCAAGTTCTGGCTCTCACTCCAATGTAAGCAGTAGAGAATCTGCCGCTGATTCAAATGATGATAGCCAGCCAGCACAAACGCGTGACCGTTCGTCTGGTCAACTGGCTGGCGGATTGGAACCATTGCATTTGGATGTAGAGACAGATGAATTTACAGAGAGCAAGCCGCCCAAAAAGCGTCGTACTCGCACTAATAACACCAAACGCACAGGCAACACTATTAGAATTGGTGTTAAGTCCAAGACTCGCCGTGCTCGGGCAAGTTCAAAAACTCAAAACTTAAAGTCTAAGAAGCCGAAGACAAAAAGGGCAACGAGAAAAAGCTGAAGATAAAGCACAATTGACAAAAAACTGAAACTAGAAAAAACGAAGAAAGGTCATATCAATGACACGCTCAAATCTGCCTATGGCAGGTGCAAATGAACCTTTGCCTCCTTCCGCGTCCGATGTGCCTGTCAGTCAGCGTAAAGATCCAAGACCTATTATTATCGCTCTTTTCGGTGTATTGGTTTTTATTGGTTTAGGCGCATTTGTTTTGTTAGCGGCTAGCCAATTTGAGTTACAAAAAGCGCGACAACATGTGCAGAACATGAATAACAACGCGCAATCAGCTACTGATTCATTGAACGATGCTGGTAATAATTTGGCTCAAGCCAATGAGCAAGTTGAGCAATTGCAAAGTTCTGTTGATGCAACGGTAAAGAAGCTTGATTCTGGCAAAAATACTCTTGCCGTTAGTGTAGACAGTTTGAAAGGGCTGGCGACTGTAAGTCTTCCCATCTCTGAAGATAGCGGAGAGGCTGAGTATACTGGTGTTCCTTTGCGTACTGTGCTCGGTAAGCTTGTGCCTGTTGATACTATGGAAGACATGCGTAATTTAACTGATGCGGCAGTGGTGGTTGTTGGAGAAGATGGTTTTCAGGCTATTGTCTCAGCAGCAGCTTTAGCTGCCGACAAAAGTGGTAAGCAGTATGTACTTGCTACAGCGCGCAACGGGCAGCCTTTAATTGATTCCTCTCAAGGCGCTGGTGATGTGAGATTAATCGTTCCTGGGGACGCAAAGCGTGTACGTTGGGTGCGTGGCGTAGTTTCGATTACACTTGTGCGTTTGACTGTGAATTAAAAAAAGCTGAAAAGGCAAGTTGAAATGCTCAGAATACGACCTAACTCAGCAGGCACAGTAAAAGCAAATGGCTTTAAAGTATGGTATGAATCTTATGGTGCACTGCCTAAAGATAGTGGCAGTCAGACAAAAGACATACCGTTAGTTGTACTGCATGGTGGTCCTGGTTTTCCTCATGATTATTTATTGCCACTGGCTGAACTGTCGAATACAGGACGGCCAGTGGTTTTCTATGATCAAACTGGTTGCGGAAAGTCTGAGCGTTGCCGAAATAAAGCCATATACACAATGGATTTTTTCGTTGATGAATTATTTGCATTTCGCAAAGCTCTCGGACTTGATGAAATTGATTTGTTAGGACATTCATGGGGTGCGATGTTAGCTTTAGAAACAGCTGTACGTCAACGTGAAAAAGTTGGCATACGAAGTCTTATTTTAGCTAGCGGTAGCCCTAGTACACAACTTTGGTGTGCAGGAACAAATCGTCTCGTGGCAGCAATGCCAGATGATTTTTCACATAAAGTGAAACAGCTTGAAGAAAAAGGTAAGGTCAATACACCTGCTTATCAAAAACTTACCAGAGCTTTCAGCAAACGTCATGGATGTCGCTTACGTCGCGCGCCTGCTTGCTTGCGCAAGAGCAGGAAAAAGTTTGGTCCTAAGCCTTACAAAGTGATGTGGGGAAATAATGAGTTTGTTTGTACTGGCAATCTTTTTGATTGGTCTGTTGTAGACAAACTTGCTTCAATTTCTGTTCCAACGCTCATCACCTCTGGTCGATATGATGAATCAACTTATAAAGTCAATCTGGTTTTGCGCAGAGCAATTCGCAATTCACGCTGGAAAATCTTCCAGAACAGTGCGCATCTAGCACATCTGGAAGAAAAGGAACGTTATTTGCAAGAGCTTGAAGCTTTTCTCACTAGCTTATAGAAAGGCACGCCCAACTCTATGAACAGAACATTCTTTCCATCTCGATTGTTTTGTTTTGGATCGGTGGCGGTGGCATTATTTTTCTTGCCATTCTTTTTAGGCTGTGTGACGCAAGCCTTTTCTTAGCCTAATAACTATAAAGCAGTGCTTTATGATGATAATGGTAATGAAAAAGACTCTTGGACAATGGAAGATTATTGGATGCGCGCAGATGGTGCTTGGCTGTTTGAATCGAAGCTGAATCAGTTTGGAGAAAAAGTATCCAGTGGACCAGCAATCAAAGGAACAGTTGTTGTTGAGCCATTGAATCCACAAAAGCAAATTGCCTTGCCGGAATACAAAGCCACTTTGTATAGCACAAATGGTAATGTGTTGCGTACTTGGCAGATGCAGCAGTATTGGCATAATGAAGAGTATGGATATTGGACCTTTGATCTCGATGGCACTGGTGCTAATGATGCCGCGAGATGCACTAAGGTGACTGGTAATGTTGTTATTGAATCGCTGAGCAAATCAAAGTAACCAGTTGTTTGGTTCGCAAGCTAACTAATTTGAAAAAGCAGAAAGCAAGTCAGAAGCTATAAAGCTCAACTTGCTTTCTGCTTTTGTGCTTTCGAGGCTGATACTATTTAGAATAGTACTTTGGAGTGTATTAGTATAACCTCAGTAAAATGCGTGAGAATGGAGAGGTAATTGTGATTGATAGATAAATTATTGGTTGGGAGACTCAAAATGCAAATATCGTTTATCGATAAACGATATTTGCAAAAAGA
>JAGVLS010000033.1 GCA_020054205.1 Candidatus Obscuribacterales bacterium
AGTATGAACTAGAAAGAGATATCTAGATACGGACAACCAAATGTTTACTTGTCCTGCTTAAACCCTCTCTCCCTCAACCATGCTGTTGACTTGAACCTTACCATTTTCACCCATTTCAACTATTTTATATAGTAAATAATGAGAGAAGAAAAAATATTGGTAAAAAAAATCCAGCTGCCTAACTTTCTTTTGGATTGCCAGGCAGCTGGGTAGAAAACATCTATTAGAATGCAGTGTTCAAGCTGCATACTCTTTCAAGCGCTCAAGATCTGTGGCAATTGCTTGCGCTACAGTGAGCTCTTCCGGAGAAGGAAATAAACCTGCTTCACTTAGTTGAGCAACGCCTTGGTTTAAGCCAGACATTACCCCACTCCATTTTTGTTCAATCTCAAGAGCAAATTGCAATGACCTGAAACGATCTACCTTAGGGTGAATCATGACCACACCTTGCTGTCCAAAAGCATGAGTGTTGATCATTTTGCCAACACAATCACCACCACAAAATAGTGCCCAGAACCATTCGCTAAAACGCGAATATAATGTCTCTTGGTCACCAACATCACAACCAATGATTGTTTCCGGGTGAGCACCAAAGTGGCGCTTGACTAGTCCGACTGGACATTGTCCATCCCACGACAATGCGCCATCGAAAAGGGTCAAGCCTTTGTATTCCACAGGATCAATGATGCCTGGCACAGCACACGTTGCACGTACTGCCAAGCCAACCGGGGGCGGCTCGTCAGACAATTTGCGACAAGTACCATCAACCAGATATTGATAAACACCATCAGCTGTAAACAAGACTTGTGTTTTGCCTGCTACTGCCATGGTCCAGAAGTTTTTTGGCCAGCTAGGCACCTTGGAGTCAATAAAATAACCAAGATTTTCAGAACTCATCACACCCTTGCGCGGACGAGTACGAACAAATCGTTCTTGCAAGAAAAAGGCAAGAAGAATAGAAATTGGATTTTCACGCCTTGTCAGCAAGCTACTGAAATCAATTTGAACAGCAAGCTTGAGCAAATCTTTTGCATCAAAGCCAGAGGCATATAAAGCAGCTGGAACAGATCCGCCGCTAATACCGCCAATGGTTTTGAACTTGTTGAGTCCGGCTAGCTGACATGCCAGCACAGCTCCACCACAACCAAGAATTGCTCTTGAACCTCCACTACCGCAAACAAGATGCAAATCAGATGCCGTGCGAGCGCTTTGTCTGCCGTTGAGCAACATAGCTGGTGCCTCCGTCTGTGTATTGTCAAAATATGATTTACAACACACATGCAAGCTAGCCCCTAACTCAAGTCACTTTGACTTTCTTTGGGGTAGGGCAAATGTCTGTTTATCGCGAAAAAATAGTGTTTTGAGAAGCTCTTTGTTTTGAAAAAAATGAAAATAAGTAAGATCATGTTACTCTTCTGGACTTACTCGTCTCAATATCTCTATATTTAAAGGGCATTTCTTCAAAACGAGTTCTAGACTGAAAATTAGAAATATAAGCTAATGAAATAATGCAGAGCTAATCTTCAATTGCTATTTTCACACTTAACTAGGTTTTGCTAATTGTGTAGCCAAGAGCTAGCACAAGCCATGCAAGCTCTTGTTTAGCCAGTAATCTGTTTCAAGAGTATTTTTTAGTCTCTTTATGAACTAATCAGTACATTTTTTGACTTGAGATTTCAAACCCAACTTATGTAGTTTGGAAAAGTTTTCAATAGTAATTAACGATCTCACTTCCTAGTCAAAAAAAGTAAACTAAACCTCCTGATATCTTTTTATTAATAACGACATTGTCGTTCTTATTTTTTATGTCTTTTTTTCAATATCAAGCATTGCTCGAGAAAGGATAACAGCAATGGTTTTGCTAGCCACCGATCGAGAAGATGTCACTTTGGTTCACGCTAGTAACACACTAATTACAAGTTCGCATTTGGAGCCTAGACAATCTAAAACCAGAACCGGTGAATTAGTTAATGCTGTTTTTGCCAGCAAGCCACATCCACGCATGCTTGCTTTTGCTTTCAAAGTAAACGCCATTGGTAAAGCAACAATAATTACAGTTGTAGATAATTACGCACCATTCATGATTCATCCTTCTCGCGATGATTTTTTTTATGGTTTGTCAAATACAGGCTACATATGGCAATTACCCGGGCAATATTTCCAACCGGTAATAGAGCCAGATGAAACAATTGTTGAATACATATCCAATTCAGCAGTACCCCTTAGCGAGTGCTGCCGTATGGATATTAGCTTTGTCGATGCTTTGAAATATGGCTTGCAATTGTTTTTCTTGAAACCTGGGAAAAACAGCAAAGAAGATGAACTGTTGTTTTGGCAAAATCTAGCAAAGATAAGCACAAGAAATGTTTTGGCACTGAAAGAATTACTTATTGCCTCTACCGATCATTACAACATTGAATTATACGAGAGTGGCAGTGATGTCTCTTATGTGGATTTTACTAATAATGAGATAGCAAATAGGGGACAAATAGATCCAGCATTGGCTGATTTACTTGCTATCAAGTCACCAAACATGAATTTAGCAAAGGAGCATGATCATGGCTTCCAGACCCAAGACATTGCTTGAACGTTTTTGGGCCCGTACTTTTGATTATCCTGATAAACCCGCCTTTTATATTCGTAACCGAGAGACTGCACCTAAAGTAATTTATCCAAGTGTTGGTGCAATTCCTAGCGCCAGTCCAGCCATGTCCCATCGGGCAGTAATTATTAAGCCACCTGCTTTTAAAGTGATGACCCAAGCACAAGCTCGTCATGCTATTGCTACAGTAATGGCATTTTTGAAACAATTTGGTTTTAAAAAGGGTGATCGAGCAGCCATTCTTGCTTGGAATTGTCCAGAATGGGTTTGTGTCTATAAAGCAATTCAAAGCTTAGGTGGAATTGCTGTTCCCATTTATCCACATTCGACAGTCGAACAAATCAATTTTATTTTGCAAAACTCAGGTGCTACATTTCTCTTTTCAAACAATAATGAGCAGTTAAAAGAATACGCTGCCAGATCACAAAGAGAAGCTCGTTCTAACCAAACAATTACAACCATTCATTTTGACCGTATTGCTGAAATTGTGGGCAATATAGTTGATCGCCACAAGCATACTTTCTTAGACTGGTTTATTCCCAATGCCGACGGTAAATTAGTTAATTCGCCAGCAAATTGGGAAGCTGTCCAAGCCCAAGAGCGATACATCGAATGTCAGCGCATTATGAGTTATAGTGACGGGTTCTGTGGAATAACTTATGACGATATTGCTACTTTGATTTACACATCAGGCTCAACTGGTAGACCAAAAGGTTGCATGCTCACCCATGGCAATATTGCTTATGCCTGCAAATCAATGGTTGAACATGGTTTTGAACAAACAGACGAAGACAGGTATCTTAGTTATTTACCACTTGCCCATGTGTTTGAACTTGTTGATGGTTTAAGTGTCTGCCTTTGGTGTGGTGTACCAGCAGCATTTTGCACAATTGACGATTTTCCAGAAACAGTAAAAGCATTTGGACCAACTGTGCTTGTTGGGGTACCTGCTGTTTGGCGAAAAATCAAAGAACGTGCTGAAGGCAAAATGGCAGTAGAGGCAGGAATCAAACGTTGGTTTATTGATCAGGCTTTTAAGAATAAAGCATTGCCTGCTGCTCCCAGAAATCCAAACAAGAGAGAAGCTGCATTAATTGGTTTTCTCGCTTTTGTATTTAATTGCCTGCCCAATAAATTGACAAATTTCATTCTTGACCAGCTTGTATTTAAGAAAATTCGTGGTGAATTAGGTGGACGGCTACGTGTATGCATTACTGGTGGCGCACCAATTTCACTGGAAGTACTTAAGTTTTACGACCAAAGTACCATTCAAATTGTACCTGGTTATGGTTTAAGTGAAACAACTGGTGGAGTGACTGCGGTCCGCCCTGCTGGCAGCAAAAGGTGTCCAGGCAATTGTAATCGCCCGGGCTCAACTGGCGAGCTTGTACCTTACATGGAAATGCGCATTATTGATGATAATAACCAAATAGTACCGGCAGGTGAAATTGGCGAAGTTCAATTTAAAGGACCACTGGTATTTAAAGGTTATTGGGACTTGCCAGATGAAACAGCAAAAACATTTACTACTGATGGCTGGTTTAAAACTGGTGATCTAGGACGAATGGATGGCATTTATTTACATATTACTGGACGTAAAAAGCGCATGCTGAAAACCGATGGTGGCAAATATGTTCCACCAGAGAAAATTGAAACTAGTTTTGACCCGAATGGTCTTGTACAATATGTTGTGCCAGTTGGCGACGGTCAACCATACATCAGCGCTTTGATATTTCTCAATCAAAATAAAGCGGCTGAATTGCTTGGCAAAGATAATGTAATGCCTACAGAGGCAAATGAACGTGCAGCATTTTTAGCAACATATCCTTCTATCGTTAAAGCTGTGGAGCAAGAAGTATTAGCTGTCAACGCAAAACTTGAACGTTGGGAAACATTGAAAAAGTTTCGCATTATCCCAATAGAGGCAAGCGTTGCTGCTGGTTTGTTAACAATTACTTTCAAAATTCGCACAGAAGAAGTTCTCACTCGCTATGCCGGTGTAATCACAGAAATGTATAGCGAACCGAAGGTGAAATCAGCCGCTTAGACCAAAAGTCAGAAAGAAGTTCTACATGGATAAAAAGGCTAAACAACAAGTTTCATTGCTACAAACATTTTTCATGCGTGGAATTTTATTTTGTGCACCAATTGGACTAATTTGGTTTTTAGTCAGTATTGTTTATAGTTATATAGATAATTGGTTTGGTGGTATATCAGCTTGGCTAGTAAGGTTTTTGCTACCAGACAGCATCTTAATAGGACCTTTTGCTGGTGGTCATATTCCTGGACTAAGCCTCCTATTGTTTATTTTCTTTCTATTAGCGATTGGTGCAATTGCTTCCAAGCCTTTAGGGAAAAAAGGGTTGCGCTTAATAGACTATTTTTTCTTATTCATACCAATTATCAAGTCAATTTATTCTGGTACGCGCAAAATTACAGATACCGTGGGTGACACATCCCAGTCGCCATTTCAACGCGCTGTTTGGGTAAATTGGCCCGGACCAAATTCAAAAACTCTTGGTTTTGTAACTAATACCATTCATGACAGTCTAACGCAAAAACCATTTCTTACAATTTTTGTTCCAACTATGCCCAATCCAACTACTGGATTTGTTGTAGTCGTACCAGAAGACGAAACAATTGAAGTTAATTTGTCAATTGAAGATGCACTGAAAATGTGCATTTCAGTGGGTGTACTTGCACCGAAAGAAATGCAATTGACGACTTTGCATATGTAATGCCGGGTACAGGAAGGAAAGAAAATGAGTATGCGCACTGGTTGCCATTCTGCCAACAGAAATTTTTGTACGGAGAATGGAAAAAATGCTGCTTTGCTTATTGATATCGATGGCACAATTCAAGTTTGCCAAAGATATTTTGATGAAGCCTATCTAGACTTTACTTATTACATGCAATTGCTTGGCTTTGATGCACGAGAAGCACATGATTTACTGGTGGCTGTTGATCATGAAAGAAAAGAAGCACTTGGTTTTGAGCGGGATCGTTTCGGGGATTCTATTGTTGAATGTTATAATCGTCTGCGTAAAATTCACAAAAGAAGATTTGGGCAGGACCAAATAAAGCGTGACAGCAGCATATGTCAACAAATTGGTCGTGGTCCATTTTTTCGAGAGCCAGAAATGTTTGCAGATGCAGCAGCTGTCTTAGGACGTGCTCATCATAGTTTCATGATGATTGCAGTATCAATGGGCAATCGTGACGCGCAAAAATTTAAATTACGTCAAGCTGGTTTAAGTCCAATATTTGATGATTTAATTGTCACAGAGCGTGATGATAAAGCTGAATTAGTAAGTCAATTAATTGAAGATTGTCATATTGATGCCCGCATGTCTGCTTTTATTGGCAATAGTCAAAGATCAGATGGTATTTGTTTGCAACATACTAATTTTGTTTATTTGCCATTAGAAATAGGGCAAGAGTTTGATATAAATCGTCCCTTGCCGCAAGGCAGTGGTTTTGAAGTGTTTAATGCTAGAGATTGGCGCGAAGCTGAAGAAAAAGCTATTAATCGTCTGCTTAGACGTAGGCGCATGGCAGGTAATTAAACATATTCAGATTTGAATCAACATTTTAGATATGATAAGTTAAACAAGAAAGAGGAAAAACAAAATGGCAATTGCTAAAATTCTAGAACGCAAAGATGTGCCAGTAGCTCTTACCTGGAATTTGGAAAGTGTATTTGCTACGAACGCAGACTGGGAATCTGAATTAGTTAGCCTCAAAGCAGATTATCCTAAAATTGCTGAATATAAAGGCAAACTCAATAGAGGTAATAACGGTAATAATCTTTTGGCTGTGCTTCAACTCGGTGATGCAATCAGTGAAAGAGTAAGCAGATTACATACATATGCTCAAATGCGCTCTGATGAAGATACAAATAATACGCTTTATCAAGATATGGTAAGTAGAGCTAACGTACTAGAAAGAGACATTGCTACTGCATCAGCATTTATTAGCCCAGAAATTTTACGCATTAAGCCTGAGCGTATTTCTATGTTCTTGCAAAAGAATAAAGCACTTGATCTATATCGGCACATGCTTGACGATTTAATGCGAGCAAGGGCTCATACACTTGATGTTGACATTGAAGAAATTCTAGCTAATTCAAGTGATTTAGCACAAGGACCCTCTGATATCAATAATATGTTTGATAATGCTGATCTTAAATTACCGACGATAAAAGGTGAAGATGATCAAGATGTTGAAATGACTCAAGGTAATTATTCTGTTTTACTTGATAGTCAAGATCGGGGTGTTCGTCAAAGAGCATATGAGGCTATGATGGGCTCATATCATAATTGGCGCAATACTTTAGCAGCCATGTATAGCGCTCAAGTAAAAGCTAATATGTTCTATGCTCGCACACGCAAGTATGGAAGTGCTATTGAACATGCTCTATCTAGCAATAATATTCCTATTTCTGTTTATGATAATCTTATCTCATCGGTACATGCCAATCTTCCTGTATTGCATCGTTATCTAGAGCTAAGAAAGCGGGTTCTTGCTTTAGATGAATTGCACATGTGGGATCTTTATGTGCCACTTGTACCGACCATAAAGTACGAAGTAACATATGAGAAAGCAAAAGAAATTGTTTTGCAAGCTGTAGCTCCTTTAGGAGATGCTTATTGCCAGGTTTTGAGCAATGGTTTAAATATTGAGCGCTGGGTGGATGTACTTGAATCAAAAGGTAAGCGATCGGGAGCCTATAGCTGGGGAAGTTATGGGACACATCCTTTTATGCTACTCAATTGGCAGGATGAATTGAGTGAAATGTTTACCCTTGCTCACGAAGCTGGGCACTCAATGCACTCATATTATACACGTGGAAATCAGCCATATGTTTATAGCGGCTATACCACTTTTGTAGCAGAAGTAGCTTCCACCTTTAATGAAGGCTTGCTTGCTCATCTTTTGCTTACAACCACTGACGATAGAGCATTGCGTGCATATATTATCAATGATGAATTGGAGAAAATTCGCACTACTTTGTTTAGGCAAACTTTATTTGCCGAATTTGAAAGACAAGCGCATGCCCTCGCTGAAGCTGGTGAATCTCTTACACCAGATTCGCTTGGTGAAATACACTGGCAGCTAAATCAAAAGTATTATGGTGCAGCAGTTACGGTAGACGATCATATTCGCAATGAATGGTCACGCATTCCGCACTTTTATACTAGCTTCTATGTCTTTCAATACGCAACTGGCATTTCTGCTGCAACAATGCTAGTTGATCAAGTGTTAAGAGAAGGCGAACCAGCTGTTAAGCGTTATTTGAATTTCCTTTCTGGTGGATCTTCCAAATATAGCATTGACTTATTGAAGGGGGCTGGTGTTGATTTGACTACATCCGAACCTGTTGATAAAACTTTGGCAATTTTCGGTGAAAAGTTAGCTGAATTAGAAGGGCTTCTTTCTTAAGTAAAGACAATCTACCTTCATTTTTAATTTTCAATTGCAAAATAAAAAAAGGATAATTGCTGTGGACGTATTGGCAATTTTAATACTTTTCGGAATCCTGCCTGTTCTTTTTGCCATCACCATGTTGCTAACACAAAGACGAAGAAAAGGATAGTCTCCAATATCGTCTTTAAATCATTTTGAAGTAATAAATGAGATAGGAACATGGACGTTCTTATCTCATTTATTATAAAATCTTTCTACTATCTTATGTCGTTGTTACTAAAAAATGTTATTCTGGTTTTATGGCTGATTTAAGTAAAATTGTCAAAGAAAATATAGACGGCAATTTTTTTGTCGATAGTACATGCATCAATTGTGATACATGTAGACAATTAGCACCTAATTCATTTGCTGACGCTGGTGATAATTCATATGTCTTTAATCAACCAGATAATACCAATGGAATTATATCTGCAATGCATGCATTACTTAGTTGTCCTACCGGCTCAATTGGTACTAAAGAAAAAAACAACGCTAAAGAAATAATGAATGATTTTCCTCTCAAAATAGACAACAATGTTTATTATTGCGGGTTTAATTCGCGTGAATCATTTGGTGGCAATAGTTATTTTGTTCAACACAAAGATGGCAATTGGCTTATCGATTCACCTAAATATTTACCTTATTTAGTAAATAAATTTCATTCTTTAGGCGGGATAAAATACATTTTTCTCACTCATCGTGATGATGTAGCCGACGCTAATACCTATGCAAAAGAATTTAAAGCACAAAGAATAATCCATAAAGACGATTTGAAAGCAATGCCTGATTCTGAAATTGTTATTGAAGGGAAAATAGCAGCAGCAGAAATGTTTGGTTCAGACTTTACTATCATTCCTACGCCAGGTCATACAAAAGGACATATGGTTTTCTTATATGACAATAAATATTTATTTACTGGCGATCATTTATTTTATGACCGTGATGCAAAACATTTAGGTGCATTTAAAGATCATTGTTGGTATTCTTGGGATGAACAAATAAAATCAATGGAGAATTTACTCAATTATTCTTTTGCATGGGTATTAGCTGGTCATGGCGATCGTGTGCATCTTGATGCTGGTCTTATGAAAAAACAATTGATTCAATTAATTGAAAATATGAAATTAGCGAACACCACTCATTAGTTTGCAAACAAAAGGTCTAAGCAATAATAATATAATGGCAGCAATTATTGCTGCTGCTCCCATAGAACCAAACATAGTTACTAATATATTGATATTATCTTCTTTGAAAAAACCAGCCAGCAATCCTGCTAATAAATTACCAAATGAAGCAGCTAAAAACCAAACGCCCATCATCAGTCCTAATAGTCTTGCTGGAGCTAATTTAGTAACTGTACTTAGTCCTACTGGGCTTAAACAAAGTTCTCCTGCAACTTGCAAGAAATAAACTGCAAAAAGCCAAAATGGACTTACTTTTCCTTGTGCTGCCAATAATGATGCTGGCACCATGACAGCAATTCCTAAACCAAGTAATAAAAGTCCTAAAGCAAATTTTGTTGGACTGCTTGGTTGTTTGTCACCTAAACGTACCCACAAATAAGCATAAAGGGGGGCTAGAAGAATGACATATATTGCTTGTAAAGACTGGTACCAGCTGGATGGATATTCAAAACCAAAAGCTTCATTTCGTGTTAATTTGTCAGCAAATAAATTTAAGCTCGATCCACCTTGTTCATAAATTGCCCAAAATAAAATAGTAAAGAAGAACAAAACACCAATTGCACCAATACGTTTCCATTCAGTTATAGTTAGTGGTTCGTTTTTGTCGCTAGATAAATCGATTTTCTTTTTAGGACGATTACCTACATGCGCCAAACGTTTTCTTTGACAAATATATTGAATTAGACCAAGTAACATACCAATACCAGCTGCAGCAAAACCCCAATGCCAGCTTGATTGTGGTTCTAATCCTTGCACATGCAAAAATTCACGGAAAATTTTACTTTGAGCAAGAAAACCACAAATTAAAGGAGCAAGGGCTGCACCAATATTTATGCCCATGTAAAAGATAGAAAAGCCTGCATCCCGCCTTATATCATCTGGTTTGTACAAACTGCCAAGCATCGTGCTTATATTAGGCTTTAAAAGACCAGTTCCTAAAATGATGAGTATAAGACCAATGAAAAAAGTTGTGACAGAAGCTAATGCTAAAGTAAAATGCCCAATCATAATGACAATACCGCCAATTAAAACTGATCTTCTCGCTCCTAAAAAGCGATCCGAAATGAAACCGCCCGGTATGGACATCATATAGACCAACATTGTATACAAACCATATATCATGGCAGCTTTGCTCACATCAAATGCCAGCCCACCTGCCGATACTGGCGCCACCATGTACAGTACTAGAATTGCCCGCATTCCATAGTACGAAAAACGTTCCCAAAGTTCAGTAAAAAATAAAGTGGTTATGCCTCTCGGATGGCCAAATAAACCAGCTGTATCTAAAGCAGGTAATAAGTTTTTCTCTGATGGCATAGTTAAATTGGCAGACATTGACACTATCACTTAGCAACTAATTTATTTGCCAGTTATATTTTGGCATAAAAACTAGCTTTTTACTTCTGCTTTTAATTCTCTTTCCATCACAGTCAAATTATTTTCAATATTTTCAGCCAGTTCTTTTTTATTTGCTGCTTTTGCATATGAAAGTGCTATTTCAAAATTTTCTTTAGCTTGTTTATATTCGGTTTTTACACGTCCATTATCGTTTGCTGTTTTGGCATTTATATAATGGACCAAAGCTAAAAGGTTATGTGCTTGAGATAATTCAGTTTTTTCTGATTGTTTTGTGGCAATTTCAATTGCTTTTAGAAGCAATGCATTTGCTTGTTTAGGATCATTTGCATCTATAAAAAATCTAGCAGTGTTAATTAGTTGAGTACTAGAAGATAGCTTAGCTGAATTAAGCAAAAGTATTTCTTTATTGAAAAAAGATTTTGCTTTGCCAAAATCTCCTTGTTGCCAGTAGTAGTTACCTTGTTTTTCCAGCATTTTTATTAAAGCTAAATCTTTGTACTCAAGGCTTATTTTTTCTATCTTTTTTTCTTCAGCAATAATTTGACTTGGTTTTATAATTGGTTGGTTATTTTTGTTGCCTAAAAAGTTGATACAACAAATTAAAGATATCCATAAAAATAAAGCAATTGCTGTTAAATAAGCTATTACAGGACGCATATTACCTTTATCTTTCAGTAGTTAATAATCTGTTGATACCCATATTCTATTCTATTTCACACCTAAACAAGTTTATCTGCTTCTTACAACTTTAAAAGACAGTCTATGACACGGTTCTAAGTAGTAGATATATTAAAGTGTTTATTAAATACATAGAGAGGGAATAAAAACAGTATCGCATTGGCGTTGCTTATAACCCTGGAGTTAATCTATGTATAAATATAGCACTGGTCTGTTGGCAGTGATTTCTTTGTTAACCCTAAATGGTCCTGCTCAAGCCTTAGATTCCATAACTTATCCGTTGGTTCAAAAAGGCTATCAAGAAATGACGCACGGATCAGCTCTATCTTCAATAGATACTTTTAGCCAAGCTGTTCGGACAGCCCCTAACGATCCTGTTCCTAGACGTTATATGGCATATGCTTTATTAAAGGCCGGATTGAATGAGTCGGCAATTGAACAATTTCAACAATTGTCATTGATGGAATTAATTCCCCCACAAGACCAAGTAACATTTGGTATTGCTCTTTTAGATGCTGGTCTTACTAAACAAGCAGCAGATCAATTTAGCAATTGTTTGGATACTAATCCTAAAATTATTCCTGCTCGTATGGGTTTGATAATTGCTTATCAAAATTTAGGTGAAAAAAGTAAAGCTGAAGAACAATGTGTTCATGGCATGAAAAATGCAAAAACAAAAGGCGAATGGCTTGCTTTTTACCACACATATAGCTCTATTAAACAAAATATGTCTCAAACTTCTGGCGAAGCTTCAGGTAATACCAGAATAGAAAGTCCTTCTACTCGTCCCGATACATACAAAAGATCTGAATCAGGTGGATAAAATGCGAAACCGTCGGGGCTCATTCTTAATGGATGCACCATGGGCATTATGGATTTTGTTTGTTGTGTTAATGATTCCTTTATTAGATTTAGGATCAATTTCTTTAAGAATGTTCTATTTAAAAACAGCTGCCAATCAAGCCGTACATGCAGCTGTACGTTGTCAAACTTTTCAATCCCCATTTGTTGTTGGATCAACCACTTATCCATCAGCAAAAACTACTGCTACTACCGTTGCCACAACTACAGCCAATAGTTTTAGTGGGGTGCATTTAGGTACTGTAAAAGTAGAAATTATACATACCGCCATTCCTGGATCAGGGGCTGGTGCTGCACCTGCTCCAACAGAAAATCCCTTACCTAAAGCAAATGGTACTCCTGATCCCACTCAATTTGTGGTTAGCTTACGTGTAACTTTAACAGGAACTGTTGATCCATTTATCTCCTTTAACCTACCCTTCTTGTCTAATATTCCTGGACTATCTGGTCCAATGACATTTACCGTATCTTCTGAAGAAAAATTTGAAAATTTAACTGGTTTATTAGACTAAAAAAATTCGGAGCCAGCTGCAATGAAAATAAAAAAAACAGCACAATATAGAAAAAAAATTGGTCAAGGAATTTTTGCTTTGACTTTAGTAATGTTTTTTATTTTTGCGCTAGTGGGGGTTTTTGTATTTGAAGTAAACCGAGCTCAATTAGTTAATAAGCAATTATTGGCAATAGCTGATTCGGCAAGCTTAGCAGGAACAGCGATGCTTGCTAGTATGGACAATTCTAATTTAAGCAATTTAACCAATAATCAAACAACTGCTCTCAATTTTGCTGCTGAAATGGCACATATGAATACTGTTGGTATGGATTCTTTAGCTTCTGCACCAATAGCAAATAATCCAGCTAGCACTAGCGATAATGGAAACTTAAAATCTGTTACTGCTCATAATGCAAAATTATTTATTGGACTTGTCGATCCACTTAATAATTTTGCTGCTGTTCCATTAGGAGATCAAAGGGGTTTAGCTATTAAAGTTAGTATAGGCTACGGACACGAACCACCTTTTGGTAAGTTTTGCGGACTAAATAATTATCCATTAGTTGCTAATTCTACTTCCGCATTGCCAAGAATTGATACCATATTATGTTTTGATTTATCTGGCTCTATGGATGATTCCACACGCGTAACTTTTATCTGTCGTTCTTGGAACCCACCTGGCGGCACTAATTCTACAGGCCATCCAGTGTATACAATATTACCTCGACAATTTGCTTCATCGGCTAATAGTAGATCATCTGATTTAGGTTATTATGTTGGTTTAAATACCAGTACTTATCCTGACGGAACAGCACTAAATGCTAATTTCCCACATAATTTACAATATGCTTGGGATGGCGTGGTTTTTAATAATCCTCTTCAATTTCGTGGCGATCTCCGTTCACCAGGAGCATCTGATGCTGGTTATCCACCTGGAGATGATCCTTCTTTGCCTAGTCCAGCTGGTTCACCAGGCAATAGAGATTTTACTGATTTGACGGTAAATATATTTACTAATGCTACTCCGACAACCAGTCAACCAGTACAAGCCTGGAATCAAGAATCGGCTGGTCCATATAATGGAACCAGCGGAGTGACAGGAATTACTTTTAAAGATCCGGTTACTGGCACAAAAATTCAAATCAATACAATGGCACAATTAGTTGAAGCTGCACGTGGTAATTTAGAAAGTTTGCAATTAATGCAAAATGCAAAATTAGACATGAGCACTAATTATGCAAGCAATCCTGCTGCTTGTGGAGCCGCGCCCCAGCCTGGCGCTCAAGCTTGTTATCGCCGCTTAGCTGCTTATCACACACAACCATTGGCAACAGCATTACAAGCTGCCCAACAAGGATTTTTTAATTTATTACATCGATCGGCAGATACACATTTTGGTTTAGTTGGTTTTTCAACTGTAGCAGGCAATCCTACTTCACCAGTTACACAAACGCATCCTTATGTTGCTCAAGGATATACACCTACGGTAAGTGGTGCTGTAATTCCTGCCCCTGGTACACAAGGCGATTTTCCAATACCAGCTGTTGCATTAAATAAAAACGAAACTAATGTACAAAGCTATGATAATGTTACTCAAGCATTACAAAGCAATGGTCAAATAACAAATGGTATTACATGCCTTGGTACAACAGCTATTGGGGACTCATTGCAACAAGCTTACGATATGATGATGGCATCAGATGCCACACGTGTTGCCGCTAAAAGAGCAATTGTATTATTTACTGATGGACAACCCAGTGGAGCAAATCAAGTCTCTCTTTCTCACCAAGTAGCTGCTCAATGTAAAGCAGCTGGCATTCCTATTTATACAGTAGGGCTAGCCTTGAATCCAAATTTAGCATTCAATCAACATTCTTTTCTTGGCGATACAGCTAATACCAACGGCATAGCTTATAAGTCTGGCAATGGTGCACGCTATTTCCCTTGCACTACCGCCACACAAGTAAAAACAGCATTTGAAAATATTGCTAGACGTTTAGTAGTTTTGCGACAATAAAGTAAAAGGTTCATATGAAAAAATCAATATCTATATATAATCAAAAACGAAAATCAGGACATCTAACTATAGAGTTAGGTATCTCAGCAATACTACTTATTATCATTACATTTTTTGCTTTAGATATTGGCATTCTTATATATTCAGCCAATTTTTGTGACAGTGCAGCGCGTGATGCAGCAAGAGCTGCTGGTGATCAATCAACTACAACAGGTGCTAATAACGCCATACAAGCTGCTGTTGCTAGTCATCCAGTAGATGGTTTTTTCTTGAAAAATTTGCAAGCAACAGTAACAACGTATCAACCATTCTCTGCTGGCATTTCTGCCCCAGCCCTAGGAAACCCTGGTCCTTTTGTCACAGTAAGGGCAAGTGTTGACGCTAGAATTCCAGCTCCCATTCCTGGCTTTTATGCAGCATCCACTGCTGAAGGAGGAAGTTACTACACTTTACGTAGCCAATACACTTATCCAATAGTAAATACGTTACAGCCTATAGCTTTAACGCCAGGAGCTATGGTTGGAAGCACAACATCATCAGGCTCAGGTACAACTGGTTCAAGCAGCTCCAGCAGCACAGGCAGCTCTACAACTGGCAGTGGCAGCAGCAGCAGCGGTACAACAGGCTCAACTGGCTCTAGTAGCAGCAGCACGAGCACAGGCACTGGCACAAGCGGAAGTTCAAGCTCCACAAGCTCTTCCACATCTTCTACATCTAGCTCTTCTTCTAGTACAAGTAGTAGCTCTACAACAGGCAGTAGCGGAGGCTCTTCTAGCACAAGCGTTGGCAACACCGGCGGTGCTGGAGGTGGCTAACCATCAGGGTTTTAGCGCATTAACCATTTTATAATCAAAAATTTATGACACTTAAATTATTTAAAAAGAAATCTAATCGATATCTTGTTAAATAGTGGAAACTACTATTGTTAGTTATCGTCAAATCTGTATAATTGTAATTAAGATAGTATCAGAATCTTACTTACGGTTTTCCGTACTAAAGCTTTGTCCGCAGGTGTTTCCGGCGGTAAGAGGAACTTACCTATGCAGCTACTTAAAAGACAATTTGGAAAACATTTTGTCGATTTGTTAAACAAATCGCCTAGCTTAACTGCTGATATCAAAGAAATGCGTAAACGTGGAATTAGGGTTAGACGCTCAAGCAGACTAGCTGAAGCTTATGCTTGTTGCAATACAAAAATTATAACCATTGGTAAAAAGAATGCCTCGACAGTTTATCAGTTAATTAATTTAGCTCATGAATTGGAGCATCTATTACGTGGTCTAGTAAAAGGAAATGATCATAAAAAATTAAGTCTAAAGCGCTTTGTACAACGTTCTTTGCGCGAAGAGACTAATTGTTATGTCCGGGAATGCCAAATTATGGATGAATTAATAGCAGCTGGAGTAAAAATCCCTGATTTTTTACTGAAACGTTATCAAAAATATTATCGTGGTGGCTGGCAAGGCATTCGGAAAAAAGTGTTAAAAGATCAAGTTTGCTTTGAAGCTAACACTACTTATCCGCAACTGTTTGCTCAACAATACGATGAAATGTCAATGATGAAATAATTAACAAGCTCCTAGAAAACAATTTTCTAGGAGCTTGTTAAATTATTGCCTGCTCTGGAATGACCCTGCAAATTAGCATGAACTGAGGCTTTAGACTAACATATTGTTTGTGTTTTTAATTATATAGACTATCTGCTAAAGCAGAGAAATGCTCCATCACAAATTCTCGACAAATTTGTCTCTTAAGAGAAATAAGTCCATTTTCAATACTTGCTTCCATCGGCACAACAACAAATTTTCTCACCTTTTCCCAACGTTCAAGCTTATCATTAGCTAAAGCAATGGCATCAGCTATTGCCTCTATCACTAATGGATGACTGTAAATATTGGTCTTATCGTTAGCATCCATCTCATGCACTGCTATGATTTGTTTTGCTTTTTCGTGATTGACAAAAACCAGCCCACCAACAAATGGTTTATCATCACCTACTGGCACTATATGCTCAATTAGCTCAGAACCTTCAAAAGCTTTTTCAATTTTTTCAGGGGAAACATATTTACCATTATCAGTTTTAAATGAGCGCTTTTTGCGACCAATGATATGCAAGAACTCATTATGGTCTAAATAACCATTATCGCCTGTGCGGAAATATCCATCAGGTGTAAATACTTTTGCAGTTTCATCTGGTAATCGCCAGTAACCTTTAAATACCAATGGCCCGCGAATAAAAATTTCACCAGCAGATGAGCCAGCAGCTAAACTGCTTTCCACCTCTTCTTCAATAGCAATTTGCATCCCTTCAACTGGTTCACCAACACAAGTAAGTGGATATGCTGGCGCACTTTTTGGTCTTAAAGCTTGTGGTCTAGTAGCAGCAACTCCACCACAAGTTTCACTCAATCCATATCCACGTAAAATGGGCACACCAAAGCTATTGAAAAGTTCTATTAGCTCTGGTGCGGTAGCGCTACCCCCAGACATAGCAAAACGCAAACGACCACCTAATTTTCTGCGTATTTTTAAATAGACTAAAATATCCAGAATTTTCTTTTCAAGAAATTCTGGCATCTGGTCAAATGACCAGGACATGAATGGATATTGATTATTAGCCAATTCTCTTTCAATAGGAAGAGCACGTTCGGCAAACCAGCGTCGGATACCTTTTGTTTTGCAAGCTTCCCTAAATATTCTTTCTTTGATTTTTCGCCATACTTTAGGCACACCAACTAAAATAGTCGGACGTATTTTTTTCATGGCATCGGCAACATTATCAATATCGCTAAATGCTATTTCGATGCCAAGCCAAATACAAGTCATAGAACCAACTACACGTTCAAATATGTGCGCTAAAGGCAAATAACTTAAGTAGACATGCTTTTCACTAGCATCAATACGATGCCTCTCAATAGATTGGCAAGCAAAAGCAATATTGCCATGCGTTATCATGCATCCTTTAGGCGTACCTGTTGAGCCAGATGTATAAACCAGAGTAGCTAAATCACTATTTGTTGTCCCATAAAGCCCATCTTTTGCAGGACGCAGCAATTGACGTCTTATCTCACTAATTTCTTTATCGACAATTGCAAATAATTGTCGATATAAAGAAACTGGGCTCTTTGTTTCACGTGTTAATTTCTGCAAAACGCTATGAGCTGCTCTTTTATCAAAAATTTGCATGAATGGATATTGTTGGCAGTCGACACAACCCAAAACATCTAGAACAACTTGATCAAACAACATAGTTGTTCCAGAATAATTTGAGTCGATTTTTGCTATTTGCTTAACGTCCTTTGCAAAAACATGCGTAGCCTCGGAGTCGTTGATAATGTAATTCACTTGGCTCGCACTACAATTTGGATCAATGCCAACAGTAATGCCTCCTAAGCTTAAAATAGCAATGTCCATTAACAACCATTCAGGACAATTTTCAGAAATAATTATTGCTCGATCACCCTTTTTAAAGCTGTGATTTTTCAAATAAGCAATATTAGTTGCTACAGCTTTACTAATTTCTTGCAAAGTAATTGGCAAATAACTATTACCTACAGCAATACGCATAGCTAAGCTATAAGGTTCTGCCAAAACACGAAACCAAAATCTACGCGCAACTGTTTCTTCAGGGAGTTTGACATCTACAAGTTTTGTCGCTTTTAGCCTGGGCTGGACAAGCATAAATATCCTCCTTACGTACAGGAAATTTTCCTCATGCAAGTTAAATTGCTTGTTTATTTGCTGCTATCAGTTGCTGTTTTTAAGTTTTGAGAATTTTCTATTAGTAATTTGAAAATAAATATAGGGGGCTATAAACCTACTAAATTCATAGGTAAAAACTCAAGCTTGATATATATTTATCAAGTTTATTTTATTAGGCAAGCAAACTATCCATGCTATCATCAAACATCTTGATTTCCATCAATAATGACTGTGGATCATGTTATTCAATAGTTTTACTTATCTTGTTTTTTTGCCACTAATTGTACTCTTGCACTGGCTTCTGCCAGAGCGCTTTAGACGCACATTGCTGCTTATAGCTAGTTATATCTTTTATATGAACTGGCTGCCCTCATATGGGCTTCTTATTTTATTTCTGACAGTAATTAATTATGTAATTGGCTTAGCAATTGCTAAGTTTTTGCATAAGCGTAAGTTAATTTTAGTTTCAGGCTTAATTTTCAATTTGGTTTGTTTATGCTTTTTCAAATATGCCAATTTTTTGCTTAGCTCATTATGGCATCTAGCAACATTTTCACATCAAACAACTCATTTATTTCCAGACCCTGGTTCTACTAGCCCAGCTTTAAATATTATTTTGCCGTTAGGAATATCGTTTTTTACTTTTGAATTTATTCATTACATTGTTGATGTGTATAGAGGTAGTGTTCCTATAACCAATTTTTGGCATTTTGCTTTATTTGCAGCATTTTTTCCTTCACAAATAGCTGGACCAATAAAACGCTTTCAAGATTTCAACGAACAATTACATAAAAAAATATCTTTTAATTCTGCTTATTTTAAAGAAGGTTTGTCGCTTATTTTCCTTGGTCTTTTCAAAAAAATGGTCATATCCGACAATTTAGGTCATATAGTAAATATTGGTTTTGCCCATCCTTTGCAAATGGGAACACTTGATGCTTGGATTGCATCGATTGGATTTACTTTTCAAATATATTTAGACTTTTCTGGTTATACAGATATAGGCCGTGGCTCAGCATTATTACTTGGCTATAAAATTCCTATAAATTTCAATTGGCCATTTTTAGCGGCAAATTTAAATGAGTTCTGGCGGCGTTGGCACATTTCATTATCAACATGGTTGCGTGATTATTTGTTTATTCCTCTCGGTGGCTCGCGCGCCTCTAATTGGAAAATCAAACGTAATTTATTCATTACCATGGCTTTGGGAGGGCTTTGGCATGGAGCAGATTGGCATTATGTAGTTTGGGGATTATTCCATGGTATTGGTTTGGTATTAACAAAAGACTGGTTAGCCCTAGTAGAAAAAACACCTTTTTTAAATAATTTACGCCCATCAAAAATATGGCATTACACAGGTATTGCCTTTACATTTATATTTCTAATTTTCGCCTGCATAATTTTTAGAGCAGAAACAGTACAAAAAGCTTTGGAAGTAATTGGGCGTATGTTTACATTGTCTAGTTATGGTGATGTAACAAGAGCATTTTTAGTTTCAACACTGCCAATAACACTTAGCATTTATGCTGTATTTTTGTTTTTATCTAAACTAAAAGAAGACAAAGTAGAATTTCCTTACCTAGCGAAAAATATAATCTCTTGGTGGCGCTCTTCTTTGCCAGCACAAATTGCTAGTTATGCAACACTAGCAATAATAATTATGGGTTTTGCGCCAGAAGATGTTGCTCCATTTATTTATTTCCAATTTTAAAAAATGCCTATGACCACTACAGCTATTAAAACAAAAAATGATTTGTCAAAAAGAACAACTTTTAAGCGCAAGCATTGGTGGCAATCAGCAATAGAATTATTGTTATTATGTGTATTATTTATTGTTTTAGTAGAAACATTTTTCAATTTATGTGGCATTGGACAAGAAGAATTTTTAGAGCCAGATTTAAAAATGGGCTGTCGACATATTGCCAATAAATTAGTTGTTTGGCGCTTAGAAGGTTATTCAAAAGATTATTTAAATTCACAAGGGCTGCGCGACACAGAACATAGCCTCGAAAAGCCTAAAAACACAACACGCATAGCTTTACTCGGTGACTCAGCAACAGAAGCCTTACAAGTGCCGCTGGCAGAAACATATGGCAAACGTCTAGAGCGCTTATTATCCAATAGCAATGCTGCTTACGGTAAGAAAAATTTTGAAGTAATAAATTTTGGCTGTTCAAGTTATTCTACTGGACAAGAATTACTACAATTTCGCAATCAAGTAGCTGCTTACAAGCCAGATATTACTATGCTTTTATATGTAAGGGGCGATACCATAGAGAATGCTCGTAATTTGCAAAGCTTACAAGACATTTCCAAAACAGAACCAAGACCTTATTTTTATTTGGATAATAAAGGGCAATTACAACAAGATAATGCTGTCCTTGAAAATCAAAAGTCTATATTATCGCCAAATCCTGTTGTAGATTTTTTACGTCGCAATAGTCACATATATGGCGTATTGAGCCATACTAATTTGACTTTAAGTATTAATGAGTCTCTTTATCGCAAATTGCGCTCATGGCTGACAGCACCTTTTAAAACTAAAAACAAAGTATTGAAAAATACTTCGTCTAATTCGCCACAAGCTTATCCAATACAAGATAATTGGCAAGTAAGCAGTGCCATAATCAAAGAATTACATAAAGAATGCAAAAAGAATAATAGTCGTTTATGGGTACTTGTTTTTCCTAATAATGTTTATGATCCTATCTATATGAACCAAATGATAAAACTACAAGCGCAAAGCAAAGAACAAGGTTTTGGCTTTTTTGATTTAACACCTGGTTTTGTTATGCATAAAGATATGAATTCACTATTCTTGAAATATCATTTTTCCAGCAAAGGACACGAATTTATTGCTAAGCAATTAGCAAATTTATTGCAGTGATATTTAAATTTAATTACGTTACTTAGGCAGAAACACAGCTGCTGGCAAAGCAAAGTATTTTCCTAACCTAGAAGCATTTTCTTTGCTAATTTGCCTTTTATCACTAAGTATTTCAGACAATATGGATTTTGAGCCAAATAAATGAGCTATATCAGCTTGTTTTAGACCATTTATTTTCATCAAGTAAGAAAGCATTTCTACTGGACTTAGTTCAAGATTTTGTGTGTTTGCATTTTCATAGCACTCGATTAATAGAAAAAGAACATTTCTATATTCTCTTTCGCTGTCATCTAAATCTTCTCTATTAGCTAATTCGTCTGCCACCTGCAAAGCCATTTTAAGATGAGCGTCATTTTTAATTTCTATCAAAGGAAATCTTTCAACTAAATTCAAATATTTTTTGCTTACTTTATTCTTTCTAGCTGTGTTAATCATATTTTTCTTTCCATTTGTTCTTGTCATATTCTCCATGAGTCAATACTTGATTTATATTTATCCAACCTTCGATAAAATTGACTACGGCAATTAATCTGTAGTGATTACCAGCAATATCAAATATAACTTTACCTTTATAGTAATCTGCTGAATTGAAGGTTTTTCTCAATTCCAAAAAATTTGTCCATTCACTCTGACTTGCTATAGCTTGCCAGCGCAAGAGAGACAATTTAGATTCTGGGTGGATATCCCAGAAATATTTCAACTTATACTTTCCAATTATCCTCAAAATCCACCTACATAATAATTATGTTCTCATTTTGAGAACATCCTGTCAAGTCACTTTTGGTTTTATATAAATAAATGACGTTCCTTTTCACAAAAAAGTTCAATGAGCAAGCAGGTAAAGAAAAGCTGCAAGAGCTGGGCTATTTAAAGAATAGACTTTGCTTTTTATTATATTTGTGTAATACTATGTGTAGGATCTTACACAAGGTGAAAAATGGCTACAAATTTGAATATAAACGAGGAACTGCTGGACGAAGCCTTGCGTCTTGGGGGCCAAAAAACTAAGCGCGCAACAGTTAATGAGGCCTTGGAAGAGTATATTATTACTCGTAAGCAAAAAGAAGTATTGAAAATATTTGGCAAGATTGATTTTGATTCAAAATATGACCATAAAAAGTTGCGTAAAAGAAGATGAAGTTCTTAGTAGATACATCTATTTGGTCATTAGCTTTGCGACGGAAAACTAGTCTAGACAGAAAGGAAGTAGTTCTTCTAAAAGAATTTATTTCATCTGGACAGAGAATTTTCCTTTTAGGAATTGTTTTGCAGGAATTACTACAAGGCACTAACGCTAGCCAGTTGAACAAAATTGTCACTTATATGCAAGTTTTTCCTATTATTGAACTTAAAACAGAAGACTATATATATGCTGCTCAACTACATTCTTTGGCGAAAAACAAAGGTCTCCAATTAAGCACAATTGATTGTCTAATTGCAGCAGCAGCAATTAAATATGAATGCCATCTGTTTACAGCAGACAAAGACTTTATGCAAATAGCTAAAATAGCACCTTTGAAGATAATATAGCTTAGGCTATTTTTTGCTTTTGTTCTTCTACATCAGTTAGGTGTGGATTATATGTTTTGCCTTGACGCACGCTTTCTGCACCACCCATGGCAATTCTGTATTCCATATTAGACAAGGCTTGCTCGCCAGCTTGATTTTTGTCTGATTTGGAATCAACCAACATTAATGCTGGTAATGCTCCATCTTTTACAAGCTTATCTGTTTGAGATGCTTGGTCTGCCCTCATTTCTGCATTTTTACCAAAACCATAATCTCTTTGACCTAATACAGTGTCTCCGATTGCCTGGTCGGCAGATTTAAGAGATTCAACAAAGGCAGCAGATATACCGCCTTCTTCTCTGGCTTCTTCTTCTTTTTCAGAATTTCTTGAACTTGATTGATCACTTAATAAAGAACTGGATTCTTCTTGAAGTGCTGCCAATGCTCCAGCATCACTTTGAGTAGAACCAACTCCACTATCACTAGCACCTTGATCGCTAACTTTTGCTGACATTAAATGGGACTCCGAACCTGTGAACTAATACGTTAAGACCTTGAGATAGCCTGTACATGAAAATGTATGATAGGAACGAACAAGTACTTTACCTGTAAATGCTATTAAACCATTGGATTTGCCAAAGTCAAGAAGATTTCATATTGCTTGCCCAGCAAGCCTTAGGGGAATTACGAATTTGATTAATTAATCTGATTTTGCAAGCTGTTTAGAGCTAAAACTGTATGGAAATAGTTCTTTTAGACTAGCTACATTAATACTCTTATTTTCATCTTCAACAATAACATCCATATCTATACTGAATTCAGAGAGAAATTGACGGCAATGTCCACAAGGCCAACAATTTTTACTTTTTTGACAAAAAACAGCTATGGCCTCGAATTCTTTAATACCTTCAGAAACGGCTTTAAGCAAAGCGGTTTTTTCAGCACAAGAGCCACCATTATATGTAGCATTTTCAACATTACAGCCTGAAATGATACGTCCGTCTTTTGTTAATATAGCTGCACCCACAGGGAAATTAGAATATGGGCTATAACTATATTTTGCTGCTTCTTTAGCTTTTGCCATTAAGGCAATATATTTGGTTGTTTTATCGTTGGTAGACAATTTATTTCCTAGGCATTTTATTACATGCCTATGTTACTACCAGATTGCACTAAACCAGAATTACTTTCATGATTGCCATTATGAAAAGTTTCCCATTCTTGTTTTTTTTCAGAGCCAGCACGTAAATGTTGTCCTTTATTAGCCATGATAATATCGCGATATTGAGGCGTATCTCTTATCACTTTAAATTCGCGCAAGTCTGCTAAACACTGGTTATAAACAGCTGTTGCTGGTCCAGATAATGCCATTGCTTTTTCATATTCATCAATGGCTATATTTAATTTGCCTTGTTTAGCTAATGCTTTTGCTAAAAACATATGGCAAGAAGGATCTTGAGGATTATCATAAACTTGCCGCAAAGCATTTTGCTGAAGTTCTTGCCAGCTGCCATTTGTATGAGCATTTAAAGTATTTGCTTTATGATGTTCACGAGCTGCTTCCATATCTTCCCAAGCAGGCTTATTTAAAGCTGGTCCTTGGTAAACAATTTCAGCTTGCCCTAAACGAAATGTATTTTGAGCAGCAGCAAAAGAAACATATGTATATGGTGCTAATGATGTTCTTACACAAGGCTGACTAGAATTATTGTAAAAACGTTGGAAATTGCCTCCCAATATTGATTCCAGCTTGTTATAAGTAAGACCAGTATCTTGCAAATTCATAATAAAAGTAGATTCGCTGATTTGCCCTGGAATTAGTTCTGTTTGGCGTAATTCATATTTAATTTGTCTTACATTATCCAACCAATGATATGTTTTTTCGGTACGCCCACGTTGGGTTCTTTCATTGTCTGGTCTGCCGATTATATATTGCAAATAATCTAAATTCATAAGCTCAGGCTTTCTAGCTAAATTAATAAGCAAGTTTTGTGAGCTATCAGGAAATACTTCTTTTACGCGTGGCTTACCAGCACTACTAAAACAGCTGCCATATAAGTCTTTCAAGCTGGCAGCATGAGCTGGGGCAATGAAAAAACTAACAAATAAAAGTCCGGCAGCGGTATATAGACCAATAATAAATGTCGTTAAAGAATTGGATTTTGAGACCATATTTTTTATCTTCGCCATATTCAAGTACATTATATAAAGGCTTCTTTTCTACCGCATGGGTGGATTCCCCACTGATAGTAGATGAAAAAACCAAAACTCTATTGATTTTTCTTAGTCTTTATATAACTAAATCATGTACTCTTAGATATAATTCGCTCAAGTCTATTTATTCAGACCAGTTGAGCAAGCCAGTTTAGGCCAAATTCATCTGCTTTTATTTCGTCAATTGAACGGCATAAGGAGAAAAATATCGTGGTTGATGTATTGAGTTTAGGAGAAATCCTTGTTGATTGGGTGTGTACAACACAAGGCGCTGAGCTCGATCGAGCCCAAGTATTTACTAAAGCCGCAGGTGGTGCTCCAGCCAATGTAGCTGTTGGTCTTTCGCGCCAGGGTGTACCAACTGGTTTTATTGGTCGTGTATCAACTGATGCTTTTGGTGTTTGGCTAAAAAATACATTACGACAAGAAGGTGTTGATTTAGCTTGTACTGTCGATGATCCTAAGGCCCATACACGTATGGCTTATGTGGTCACAACAATTACTGGAGACAGAAAATTAGCTGAATTTTCACATATTTCTTGTGCTGATGCTCAATTATCTGCTTCTGATTTAAAACCAAAAATATTTGAAGAAGCATCAATATTACACATGGGTTCTATATCACTAATTAGCAACCCAGCAGCAGAAGCTACAAAAGCAGCAATTGAATTAGCCAAAAAAAATAATATGCTTATTTCTTACGATCCAAATGTAAGAATAAGCCTTTGGCCATCTGCTCAAATATGCAGGCAAACGATATTAGACACTTTGCATTTGGCAGATGTCGTCAAGATAAATATTGATGAGCTTGAATTTTTAACTGGTTCAAAAGATTTTTCCAAAGCCATTGCATTAAGAGAAGAACACAATATACCTCTATTAATTGTTACTCTTGACGCTAATGGTGCTTTCTTTACAACTGCCAAAGGAAGTAAAACTGTGCCTGGATTCCAAATCCAATTGGTGGAAGCCACTGGCGCTGGTGATGGCTTTATATCAGGAGTTTTATCAGGTTTGCTTAAACATGTAAAAGGACACAAAGAAAAAAGAGCTATTTTGCTTGAATTAACCCAAGACATTATTGCCAATATAATTCGCAAAGCAAACGCCTTAGGCGCTTTAACATGTACACGAGCTGGCGCTATTCCTGCTTTGCCTAATACAGAAGAAGTCGACACATTTTTGGAACAAATGACGGCTCAAACTTCGTCATAAAACATAAAACTGAAAAACTCAGGTATATTTCTTGCTAAGAATTTATAATGGCTTAGTTAGATCATTATCTCATTACAACCAGGGGGATTTCCGTTAAATGAAGCGCTTGTTCTTGATTCTCTCTTCAGTAATTTTGTTAGGAAATTCTTCTGTTTGGGCTGATACCGCAAAACCAACTGTGATTAGCGAATCAGGTCCTATAATTTCCAAAAGCAATAAATTGCAGCGTTTAGTTTCATATGTAGATTTAAAAAGAGACTACAAAGATGCTCCAATGACGCTTGTACTTTCAAATGGCTCCGACAAAGCACCAGGATTTAAATGGTTCAAAGTCATGCTTGCCAATCGAGTGATTGCCACAGAAAAGAATTTTTCTGACAATGTTGCAAAAATTGATATGACTGGCATATTATTGCCTGGCAGCACACAATTAGTTTTGGAAGGCGCTGGTTGGGCTGGTGCTCGATTTTCATGGAAATTAGTCACAAGCATACAACCAGTTACACTGACAAGCGCTAATCCAGATGAAGTGGTGGTAGGTGAACCAACTACTCTGAGTGGTTCTAATTTTTCAACATCACCTACAGAAAATATTGTTGCTTTTAACAAAAAAACTGCTCGTGTAACTGGAGCGACAAGTGGCGAGCTAAAAGTTGTTGTACCGACAGATGCCGATGCTGGCGAAAATAAAGTCAATGTTACTGTAGGCACTGTTAAATCTAAAGATATAAAAGTAAAAGTAAGGAAAGTACCTGAATTGTCTTCCACTAGCTTACAAGGTGTAGCACCTGGAGAATATATTTCTATTTTTGGAAAGAATTTTTCTAAAGATGCAAGTGAAGTAAAAGTTTTCTTTGGAGATACACAAGCTCAAATTATTGAAGCAGATGAAGATAGAGTATTGGTAGCTGCTCCTTTCCCAGCATATGGAGCTGGACACGTACCGTCTCCTGTTTCAGTACAAATTGGCAAAGTAAAATCCAAAAATACATTACCAGTACAAATTGGACCACAAATGTTTCAAGATCCTGGTTTCCGCGGTGGATCAGATACACCAGTATTACCAGCTGGGTTTTAATTACATCTGAGCTAAATCTAAACGCATTCTGCGATCGGTAAAATTTCCCGCTTAGCATCAAATATGCCGGAAGTAGCATTATCTAATGCTACTTCAACCAATAGTTTTGATAAAGCTAAGCTATAACCCATGCCGTGCCCGTTGCAACCAACAGCAAAAAACATACCAGGCAAATGATTCATTTCACCAATTAAAGGTAAGCCGTCACGAGTAAAAGCCATAATGCCAGACCAATTGTAATCTATGGGAACACCAAAAGCTTCTGGGAATCTTTCTTTCAAATATTGTTTTAGTGCGCTTTGCACAGACTCTGTAACCATATCAGCATAGCCTATTTCATGCTCTCTATGCTGCTCGCGACGACCACCTAAAAGTAATCTATCGTCTGGCAATTGGCGAAAATATTCATAACCGTAATTAGCATAACAAATTTTGTCTAATATGCGTTTTTTCAATGGTTTTGTAACTAATATTTGTCCCCTAATAGGCTGTATTTTCTCTAAAAACCAAGGTTCTAATAGACTCGTATAAGCATTGGTCGTAAGCAAAGCTGTGCTGCAAGTAATTATTTTGTCTGGTGTGTATAACCTTATTCTTTTATCTGGGAGTAATTCGTGAGAAAAAACTGGTGAATTGGAAAAGACTTGCGCGCCACTTGCAACAAGCAATGCATTCAGCAACTTTTTAGGATGCACACCAGCATCACAGCTATTAAATATAGCGCTATAAAAATTTCTCTTTAATGGATCTGCTTTTAAATATTCAACAATAAAACCATCTTCTTGCATAAGAGTGACGGATTGTTCTAATTCTTGCATTTCCTCTAGAGAAGAAGACAATAAATATGATCCTGATGGATCATAACAAAAAGAATTTCCATGGGCTTCAACAAATTCTTTTAAATAAATGTGCGTTTCTTCGTTAAATTGAAATATCCATTTAGCAGTTTGCCGTCCATAAGCTTTTATTGCTTGGCTGTAATAAGCAACAATGCCTCGTAATATAAAACCACCATTGCGCCCTGATGCACCAAAGCCTGGTTGTTGTGCTTCCAAAACAACTGTTTTTAAATTTCTTTTCTGAAGCCAATAAGCGCTCGACGCGCCAGCTATACCACCACCAATAATTGCTACATCAGTGTCAATTTGTTTTTTGTCAGATTGTTCATCCAGCCAATACGAAACTGTCATATTATTTATAAAGATATCCTTGGTTATCTTTTAGTACTTGCGTAAGAGGAATTAAAATAGCATATGAGCCCAATAGGAATAAAAAGAGCACCTGATTTTTTATGTTATCTCTTAGCGAATTAAAACGAGAAGTAGAATCTATTAAGGAACGCCTGACGAAAGTCAGGGAATATCTTTGATCCGGATAAATTACAGAAAGACTTATCTAATTTAGAAGAAAAAACGCTTACTCCTGACTTCTGGCAAGATCAAAAACTTGCTCAGCAGACCACACAAAAAATGAAGCGGCTTAAAACAAGCATTGATCAATTTAATTCTTGGCAAGGTACAACAAGTGATTTAAGTGTTCTGATTGAAGTAGGAATAGAAGAAGGCGATGAATCACCGGCTAAAGAAGTTGATAGCGAATGTAAGCGTATAAATAAAGAACTAGATAGCTTTGAGCTGACTCGACTTTTAAATGGTGAATATGATGATGCATCAGCGATTGTGACAATAAACGCTGGTGCTGGTGGCACAGACGCGCAAGACTGGGCAGAAATGCTTTTACGGATGTATTTACGCTGGTGTCAAAAGCGTGGTTTTGCTTGTCAGGTATTAGATCAATCAGCAGGTGAAGAAGCTGGACTAAAGAGTGTTACTTTTCGCGTTGATGGACCATACGCTTATGGTTATTTGTCTTGTGAAAAAGGAGTACATAGGCTTGTTCGTAAATCACCTTTCAAATCTGGAAATGATTCAAGGCAAACTAGTTTTGCTGCCCTTGAAGTAAGTCCACTCATGAGTGATATTGACTCACTTGTCGAGATAAAAGATGAAGATATAGAAATTGAAACCATGCGCTCGGGTGGAGCTGGTGGACAAAACGTCAATAAAGTTGAGACAGCTGTGCGAGTGATTCACAAAGCAACAGGCATTGCTGTCAAGTGCCAACAAGAAAGAAGCCAGTTGCAAAACAAAGCTTTAGCATTGGAATTATTACGTTCAAAACTATTAGCAATAAAACAACAAGAACGTGATCAAGAAATGGCACGTTTAAAAGGGGAGAATGTTTCGGCTAGTTTTGGCAATGCTATTCGTTCTTATGTGCTTGATGATCGCCTTGTCAAGGATGTGAGAACAAAAGCAGAAGCTCCTCACGTAGAAGCTGTTTTAGATGGTGATCTTGATCCTTTCATAGAAGCTTATCTTCATCACAAAGCAATTGCGAAAGAAAAAGATGACATCTGACAATTGCGCTAACTATTACATATTTTCTTTAGAGTTAATCTTGATAAACCAAAGACGATTTCAGAGATAAAAAATCACACTTGACTTTATTATTACACTCCCAAAAATTGAATTTCTTGATTTTATTTTTGGGCTTCTTGTGAACTTGCAAGCACACTAAACATGGCGGTATTAAATTATCAAGAACTTCTTTGTTACTATTGATACCAAGGGTGGTTTGCATTTTCTTTAGTATCAATCTCGACATCTGATTAAAGTATATATATAAGGTTTTGAATAGAGGTACTGATTCTGTTACGGTGAGTAAGTCTTCTTATTCACATTTCTTTGAGACAAGTACCAGATATCTTTCACATCTAAACTAAACATTGTCGGTATATAAATTCAGGTTTTGAACAAAAAGAGTCCTGTGTTGTAGTCTGCCGTAAATTCACCTTCTTTTATTGCTTACATTTTTTGTAAACCTACCTTTTGTTGAAATCGAAGGAGGCATACAATGACAACCGAAGACGACCCTACAGTCGTTATTCCTGAAAGTGTGGTTCCAGTTATTGCTGCCAATGAAACACCGGTAAATGATCCATTGGCATCTTTTCTTGAACTCGTGCCATTAGCAGATGATCCAGTTCCCTATATTCAATTTTTGCGTGAATTAAAAGATCATCCCGAAAGAGCAGATACTGCTTATGCCAATATCAGTCGCTGCATTATGGAAATGGGATACGAAGATCCTGAGAAAGAGCCAGATCCAGAACGACAACAATATTTGAGAATGCTCAAAGAAAGGGGCATCCTTTCTTTGAATGCGTTTTTGCATGCTACTGGCACCCAAAAGTTTAGCGCCAGATCCCTTGCTTTCTGGGGAAATGGTGCTCGCAATGGTGTGCAATTAAAACAAATGTTGATTGTCGAAGGCGGACCTGGTTCAGGCAAGGACTTTTGGGGCGATGGCATTATCGAAGCATTAGAGACGCATGGCAAAGTTTATGCTGTCAAGGGATGCCCTGATCACGAGAATCCCATTAACTTGCTTCGCCTATTGTCAAAAGATCAGCGTGCTGAACTAGCAAAAGAACTTGGGCTTGGCGCGAGATTAGAAGAGCTGGTTGAACTGGCTTTGGATCCTTGCCAAGTTTGTTATAACAATGTAATGGGTGATATTGACAATCCAAATAAGGCACCCAATCTAAGCACTGTGCAAGTGGAAGCCTTGCGTCTTTCCAGAAGAACTGTTGGTGTTGCTGAATGGAAGCCAGGGCAAAGTTGTTCGCTTGTAGGCGCTTTGAGACAGTCTAATCGTGGCTTTATTCGTTTACCAGATGCTTTTGTCAGACGTGATCCTCGTCCAGGTGAAACAGATGAGCGTTTGGTATTGCTTGATGCTACTCAATATAGGCGCTTACCTGGTACAGCTACTCAGTGTGGCAGTGCCTCGTCAGCTAGCCCTCTTGATGCTTTTATTCTCACCACAACCAATAGTGGTGCGCTTAAAACATTTCTTGATGGTTTGCAAGACAAGTCAGCATTTACTCGTCGTGCTCATATTGAGCGCTTTCCTTATCCAACGGCAAGAGTCGAGGAAGCAAGAGCCTATCGAAGAGAAATAGCTAGACTTTCCGAGACAGTACACTTTGATCCGTTGGTATTGAAAATCATTGCAACGGTTGCTTGCTTAAGCCGTCTTGAAGCTTTAACAGGTGGTGTTCAAGTTCACCCAATTGATCGTTTACGTTTGGGTGATGGTGAATCATATGTTGTGAAGCCAAATAAGTCTGCCTGGGAAAAGCATTATCCTTCTCAAGGTTCTAGCTCATCTTCCGATAACTGGGGTGGGAGCAAGTCTTCCTCTTCTAGCTATGGTGGCTATGGTGGGAGCTCTTCCAGCAGTAAGCCAGCAGCATCAGCAGTAAGTTTTGATTCAGTTGGTATTGATGATATTTGGAAGATGGAAAGTCCTGAACAAGGTATGCGCGGGCTAAATGTTCCTTATATGCTTGGCGTATTAAGCAGCATTAACGCCTTTGCCTTGTACAACATTCCAGAGAAATGCGTTTCCAGCCTTGATGCTCTCTGGTTGATGAGAGTTCTTATCACCAGAAGGCTAAAGGCCGGATCAAATCTAACTGATGATGAAAAAGAAGTTTTGAGGCGTTGTGAACAATGGCTTGGCGGAAAACCAAGCAGTGACACATTGGAAACAAAAGGTGCTCAAGCTTTTGGTAGTGATATTGGTGACAGTGAACCTGGATTAATCGAATCTGAGTATCGCCGATTACTGAAAAATCAACTAATGCGTGTATTTGCTCCTGATTATGAGCAAAGAGCACAGCAAATTTATGAACACTATAAATTGCACGGTCAAGCCGCTTTCTTAGGTGAAACTGACACTGTGCAAGATCCAAAGCTTGGTGGCAAAGTTCTCATTGACCATGCATCCATCGATGAGCTTGACTGTTACATTGCCGGCAAGCCCTGGCGTAAGAAGAATAAGGGCACAGGTAAACCAAGCTTAACTGCTGAAGATAAGCAGTTTCGCAATCCTGCCAAAATTGAAGCTTTGTTATTAGAAGCCCGTGAAGAATTTATTGCTCAGCATGGACAAGATCATGCTCGAGAATTTAAAGAAAGTTGGCAAACTATTCCAGAAATTGCCGATGCTATTCGCAAAACTCTTGATGATGAGATTGGCGGATTAATGGAAAAAACTATGTCAACTGAAGTTTCTACTAACTTGACTGAAGATGAACAACATCGTTTGAAAATTGCTCGAGAAGAATTGTCTAAGCTTGGTTACTGTCAACACTGTCTCAAACCAGTCCTCGAATACGCAAAACGCGTCAAAGTATGGGCCCACAAGGGCTAATGGGAGGAGAAAAACATGTCCAATAGCAACATCACATTGTTTGGTGCTGATACGCATCCTCATTTGTATTTGCCAGCAGACCCGTTTCCGTATGCTTTTGAAAATGAAGTCCTCAAGCCGACTTTGAGAGATCTTTTGAAAGTATTGCGTCGTCATCCAGCCTATGTTGAACCGACGCATGCTGCATTTTACCGCCTCGTGATTAGAGAAGGCATTGATCAGTCACGTTCGGAAGAGCTGTTGCGAATGACAGGCAAGGAAATTCCTGCCTTTGTTTCGTGTGCAGACTTCTTTGGAATTGAACCTGCAGTTTACGAATTCTTGAACGGCTACGGTTACCAGGCTTCTCAAGGCGGTCGTACTCGTAAAAAGGCGGCTGCTTTGACAGGTTCGCCTGGTGCTGGTAAGTCGGATTTGGTTAACCACTTCCAGTACAAGATTATGCGTAAGCGGGAACCGGCACCATTTTTGGCGGGCTCGCCAATGTGGAGCAATCCGCTTAATGCATTGTTCTTGGTTAAGCTCATTGCTGCTCGTAAGACCAAGCGTCGTCGCGGTGATATGCTCAAGGAAATTACGCGTATTATCGACAGTTTAGATCTCACAGGAACATCTGAGCTTGATTTTGCTAATGCCGAATCGGCTGCCATTTTGGCTAAGCATGGTTTAAGTGGCAAAACGCCAAGCAATGAACAGCTGGCTCAAGTGGTCATGGCAAATGAAAAGGATTTTGTGGCATTGGTTTGCTTTGGTCTTGGTCTACCCAAGGTAACTCTGGATGCACTTGTGCAGCCGGACCCCTGGGCACAAGACGTTGTTCTTGGTGAATTCTTTGGAGCAGGCCTAATCGATAGCCAGATTCTTGAAGACGCTGGTGTGACAAATGCTGTCGCTGCTGGAAAGAAGAAGGGCGACGCTGGTTATGGCAAGTTTGATCCAAGCTTGGCGGTAGAATTGGCTGATTTCCCAATTGATAATATGTTCATGGCTGAAGGGCAAGGATTAGTTGACGTTGCAGAAGTGCAGCCGATTAACTTCGACTTGCGTGTTTGGCGTGGGGACGTTGATATCAGCTCCATTGGTAAGTACGAAGATCGTGATCCGCGATGCGTCAGCCCGTCTGGCGTATTTAATCGTGGTAAATTGATTGTACTTACTGAAGGTTTCCGTAATCCACCGGAAGGTTTCCGTATCCTTTTGGAAGGACTGGAAGGTCAGCGTTTGTCATTGCCCGAACCTTTGAGTGCTTATTTCCAGCAGGGTGTTGGCTGGGAAGGCATGATTTGGCTTCACAGCAACGACGAACAGGCAAACAAGTTCTGGTCAAATCCAGATCACCGTGCGCACAATGACCGTCTGTTCTTCACTAGCGTTCCATACCCAATTGAGCCTAAGCAAGCAGCAAAGGTGACCAGTAAGCTTTGGAAGGGCAGTGCGTTTTCAAAGCCTCAGTCTGAAGGTGGCTGCCATCTTGAGCCTTTGGTTATTCCGTTTACTGCTATGTTCCGTGCAGCTAGCCACTTGGATTGGGCAAGCAAGCGGAATTTGCCGTTCATGGCTGTAATGCGTGCTTATAATCATGAACTGTTGCGTCAACCTGGTATGGGAACTGAGATTGACTTGCGTGCTTTGCGTGAACAAGCGCCATGGACCGAAGGCTTGTCTGGTATGAGCCCTCGTGAAATGGATGATATTCTTGGTCAGCTTGCTGCTAATGCCAAGCAAGAGCATGATCGCGGTATCCGCGTTGCTCCTTGCGTAACAGTAGCGGAAGTGCGTGACACTATGATTGAACGTTTCCGTACTGATCCGCGCATGAATAAGAAGACGCGGGACATCTGGACCGAATGGTTGCAGAGCCCGCTGGAAAGAGAATATCGCCGACGTGAATTGACTAAGATTTACAAGGCGGCATTCATTCCTAACTTCAGAGACTTGTGCACTGCCTTTAAGAGAAAGTACCTTGAGTGCTTGCGTGGCATTCACCGCAATGTGCCTAAGCGTGGCTATGGTGGTGGTGACTATCTGAATGCTCAGCAAATGGAACAATATTTGCAAGAAATTGAACGCGCTGATGCATTGAGTATCAACTCGGCTCAAGCTGATAAGTTCCGTGCCAATGTTTTGGTGGCTGAGACTGCTTGGTGCGAACGTCATAATGTGTCTGAAGCACCTTATGATGCCCACGAAGGGTTGAAGCGCTGTATCGAGGCTTATGTTCTCCGTCAGGCAAAGGATATTACTGGTGTTACCGGTCTTACCAATTTGTCTGAAGAAGAGCAGAAAAAGCTTGACAGTGCTAAGGCTGCTTTGATCGCCCAGCATGGATATTGCAACCACTGTGGTCAAAAGCTGTTGCTTGAAGTAGCAATGACGCGCGACTTCCTTGTTGCGTAAGTTTTTGTTTCTTTGGTAATTGTTTTTTGTGTATCTATTTTAGGGGCCGGTATTTCTCCCTAACAAGAGAATGCCGGCCCCGTTTTTCTTTTATATTTACACTAAGTTAAAGCTCGATAACCAATGCTAAATGCAAGTGCTAGATGGTAAGCAAAAATGCATAGCAAGGGAGGTCTTAACATGTCACAAGCATCTGTTCCGGATGAAGATGGCGCTATCCTTTCCGTTAGCGATAATCCCAGTATGAAAATATGGGAAAGTCAAATGGTTGATTGGCTCAATAATCCCCCAGAGCGGGAGCGTCCTTCTATTGTATTGCCAAAACAACCATATTTAGATCGAACAGTGGTTGATCGTTGGCGTTTTATGGAACGTGCCAAGCCTAAGATCAACAAAGATGTTTTGAAGCACATCATTCGTGGAGACAGTGAAATTTTCCGCAATGTATTTGTTGCTGAAAGTTTTGAGGCAGCTATTCCTGGAATTTGCCTTGATCCAGCAACAAAACGCCCACCAGGATTTACCGGTAATATTGCCACAAGTCCCAACTTAATTTATGTTCCAGCAATTGGACTATATGATGACATTGAAGTACCAATTGGTATTGATGAACCCAACTGGTGGCCAGGACGAGATAAGCCTGGTGGTGGCGGTAGTGGCAATGATGCCAGCGATGATGAAGGCGATCTTGTTTATTTACCAATTACTTACGAGGAATTCTTAGAGCTTGTGCAATTGCTCTTTGATCTACCTTTTCTTAAGCAAACAGATATGGATAAGCTTCTTGTTCATACTTATAAGATGCGTGGTCTTAAAAATTCAGGTCCAATGGTACGCTGGGATAAAACTGCTACTGCTATTGAGCGCATCAAGCGTTTTAAAGCAACAGTAAATGCCAATCCCAATGATTACCCTGAAGAATGGCGAGATCCAGATTTTATTCCTTCTGTGGAAGAATTTCCTTTCCATAAGATTGACATGAAGTATAAGCAAGTCCAAGAAAAATGGGATCCTGATAGTAAAGCTGTAATTTTTTATGAGCTTGATACTTCGGGGTCTATGAGTGGCGAGCCATTAGCTTTAGCTAAGTTTTTCTTCTTAATTACGCTCATTTGGCTTAAGACTCGCTATAAAGAAGTTTCTGTTGTTTATATTGCTCACAACGCCGAAGCCCATCGTGTCAGCAGTGAGAAAGATTTCTTCCAACTTGATGCTGGTTATGGCACTATGTTTGTCCCTGCCCATGAGCTAGTTTTGTATCTAGGCACCACTGAATTTGGCGGTGGCAATTGGAACAGATATTGCTTACATGCAACTGATGGTTGGGGCTTTGATGGTGTGGGTGAAATCAGAGATGCCATTGAAAGAATTATTCGTGCTGGATTCAATTATTTTGGTTATCTTGAAGTGCGTCCTTCTAATTGGGCTGATGGTGGCAGTGTTGGTATGGACGCAGTAAGAAGTGTTTCTCCCGATGTTGCTCAATATGTAGGTTATTCCAAAGCCAGTCAATTTGAAGATGTGCCTAAGGCCTTGCAAGAAATGATGGACAAAGATAGAACCAGTGTAACTGAGTAAGGAGGTAAGTGGTCATGAGTGTCAAAACATATAAAGAACTTGATCCTAGACAAGCTCCTCACGCCTCTCAGGTATTGTCTTCTGAACCAAGAATGAGGCAGCTGGTAAGAAATTTGAATATCATGCTGCCGAGGGTGAGAGAGGTTGGATTACGTTTTGGTAGTCGCCCTTGTCGAACTTTGTTTCATATCAAGTCAGACCAACAAGTGTTAGATGACTTGATTTATCCTTGCGGTACGCCTATAAGCCGCAATGCTTGGTGGTATGGTAAACAAGCTCACCAAATGAAGCGCCAAGCACAAAGCTATCATGTGTTTGAATTTGCTACTATTTCTGATCCTGCTCACGTTGTACTTGGTGAAACCAATGACATTACAATGCATATTCTTGTCATTATCCACGCCTGGCTTGGACACGTGCATGGCTTTACTCATAATATTTGGCACAACGAAACAGAGCAGACTTCTTGCTTGCAAAAGTTTGCTCAAGACGAAGAATTTGTTCGCAAGTTGGTAGAAGATCCTCAATACGGTTGGGAAAAATATGAGTATTATGCCGATGCTGCTCATGCCCTAGAGCTGCATTCAGGTCCTTTGCCTATTGATCGCAGCATTCCTTCTGATGATGAATTGCGAGATCAGTTGCGCAATCGTTTGGAAGAATTGAAGAGTGCCCATACATTAGCCATGACAGAACCAGATCGTCTAGCTGTAGAAGCTGATATTCGAGATGTTGTGAAGCTTTTGTCTTGCCATCCAATTAGTCCAACGGATGATTTGCTTGGATTTTTGCTTGATCCAGCAAATACTAATTCGTTGACTGACAATGAACGACGCATTGTCGAAATGACTCGTTTTGAAAACCGTTATGTATCCCAAGTGCTTGGTCGCACAAAGATTTTGCATGAAGGAATTTCACACTGGTTAGATCGACGTATTCCTATGCAGCCTGAGCTAGAGCTTGCCAGCCTTGGCTATGGCGTCATTCTTGATTCGGGTCGTTATGACACTATGCATGACAGTTATCCTGTCTATGTTTATAGTGATCCTTACGCACTTGGTGAAGCTATTCTTGATTATGTTGATGAAAAACATAGCAAGTATCTTGGCAAAAAGACAGTAAGTTTCACTAGATTGCATTGCGATGAGAGTGGCGATCTTCATGAAACAGATGAAGTGGTAGAAACTGAAGTTGATGACTGGGATCGAAGCTTCTTCTGGGATGTAATCAATACTTATGATGACATGAGATTGTTCCATACTTTCTTGACAGAAGAGTTTTTCGAAAAACTGCACAAAAAGACCATGGCTTGGGTTGAGAAAATGGTGATGACAATCAACAAAATTCTCAAAGACAGAGGTTGGAATGAAGCTCTTATTTTTGAAGGAGAGAGATTCCCCCGTACTTTGGAAGAATTTTACGAAGTGATTGTTATTTGGTTGGGGCAAATTCAAGCTGGACAATGGATAAATTGGTTTGGTTATGGCGGTCCACAATTTCCAGTTAGCCAAATTACTCTTTGGCAGATGTTGCAAATTGTTCAAATCATTGCTTCATACGATGAAGACAAGGTTGAATTCTTGCGACAATCTTTGCTTCACACCAGCTTGCAAGCTGTACCCAATATTAAGCTTGTCGATACTGGTCGTGAAAATAGAGCTGGCATGTGGACTTTACGTCATGAATACGATCCTGACTTTGGACCTTTAAAGCAAGGTCATGCTCGTCAGACCTTGCGTTATTACTGGCGCTTTAGTGGACCAATTCGGCTTTTGACCATGGAACTTTTGACAGATGGTTATGGTCGTCCTTGGGGACCACCTAGACCATATCAATACTTCACTGAAAATGGTGAAACTGTTAAAGAACGCTGGCTAAGTGCTTAAAGCACTTAGCCAGTTTCTGTATAAGGAGCATGTCCATGACGAAACAAAAAGTTCCGGTACATCTTGCTTTGCCTATGGGATTTGTCCAATTAACAAAAAATGGTGGCCGTGAAGTAGCACTCGGTATTGTTGGCGCTGAAAGACTTCCTGCTCTAGGCTTTGATGTTAAGGGTTTGCCACCAAATCATTGGCGTATGGTTCCGTATGGTAATTTTGGTGTGTTTATTGGCACAAGATATCCAGTTGAAGCAAGAGTATTGCTTGATGGAAATCTTTTGCTTGAAACTCAGCTTATACCTAATGAACAACCTGGTATTAAGCAAGGATCTAAACTTGATCGAAAAGTGCAAGCAATGATGCTTGAACAACCTCAAGCATTTCACTTAAATGTTGATGGAAGCGGTAATTTGTTCAATTACAGTCAACATGCTTCCATTGATGATCCCAATCGGGTGATTGCTGAACAAATTCATCCGGGTTATGCTAGTAATCCTCCCAGTATGCATACTTTGGATAAATCAGCTCCCACAAGAGTTGAATCAAAGATTGATATTACTGAAGAAGAATTGCACACAAAGCTTCCCCAATTGCGCCGCACTGTCCAGCCGGGTGCAGTTAACCCAGATAATTTGTTGCCTCGAGAGATGGTGACAAGTTCTCATGCACAAACACAAAATAGTGTTGCTAATTTGCAGACAACTGACAATTGTGGAGAACGTTCGTTCGATCAAATCCCTATCCTTGATCCAACAAGAAGCTCAATGACGTGGGCACCAAGCAATGGACTGGTAGCAATTGGTGTTCGCTTTATGCAACAGATACAAGGTGGCGAATTACCAAATGCGCCTGATAGTTTTACTTATACTTTATTTCAGCTCAATCCTTTCAAGCTACATGCACGAGCGCGAGCAATGCTTGGAAATAGAGTAGTTATGCTTTCCCCACAAAGATTACATGAATTGGCTCATGAAAGTGGAAATGCCGAGGACTGCCCAGCTCCAGTTGCAGCATGCGGCTGTGTGCATTTGGCTGAGCCCCGAAGACGCAGAGGAAGGAGATAATAGTCATGGCTAAATTATGCGAATCTTGCGCTAAAAAGAAAGCTGATACTTCCGTGCGCGGCAGCTGTAATACACCATCCAATCCTGGTGGAAGTCTTCCTCAAGGACATAATCCTTGGACTGAAAGCCCAATGTTTAGCTTATGCGATGCTTGTGCTGAACAGTTCAAGACATGTGCTTGGTGTTTAGGTCCACTCGATGGCAGTGGTGCTGTTACTGTACCGACAGAAAAGCAATTTTGTCGTCAATTTTTGCAAGATGACGGCAAACATGTAAAAGCCATGTATGTTGGTGAACAAATTCTTGTGCAACTTCCATACGATCGCTGGTCGTGGAAGACATGGGGAGTTGATTATTTAAGTTATGGCATTGAGTATGATGATGGCCGAGTAGTTGGCGTCCCAGGAGATGATGATTATTATTCTTACTGGTATGGCCCACGTGAAGGTTGGCTTGAGATGTACTTTAATCTCACCGAAGCTGATTCAAAAGGTGTGATCAGACTGAAAGAAAGAGGAATAAGTAACTGGTGGGGAACACCTACGATTACCAATCCGAAAACTTGGGAAATTACTGTTGAAATCAAACGCTAATTTCTAGTTTTAACGCTACGGCTTTGTAGTACTGACAGAACGAACAGAAGGAATTGGGTCTTTCTGGCAAAGATGTAGCAAGGGAAATGGAAGGAAGGAAGGAAGGAAGGAATTTAAATATGTCATCAAAAAAGAAAAGGAGAGCAAAAGTGACAAGAATGCAAGTGCCTTTGGGCACAGGACAAGCAGGCAATATTACAGACCTTGACCTAGGTCAAGGTACTCCACAAATGATTGGACTCACTGCTGTCACTCGCGGTGTAGGCGGTGGGTCATGTCCTGCTTGTGGTAGTTTTGCCAATCAATTACATAAGGACGGCAAGTGCGGCAAGTGCACGAGCGAGCCACTGCCATTGCCAACTACCGTTCGACCACCTACACCACGACAAGGTGGATGTGGCGGCGGTTGCGGCTGCAAGTAATAATTTCCTAGCCTAGATAAACTATCTGGCTAGAATTAGTCAAACTTATGAGCGGGCGAATTTGTGGGGTGTTAAAACCTCATATTTTCGTCCGCTTTTTTTTGCCAAAATCAATTGACAACCAAGAGTTATGCTCTAGATGACGGAAACAAATACATGTCCAAATCTAAAAAGGCCAAGCGAGAAAAAGTCTTAGCAAGTAAAAGAAGCATATACTTACATTTTCTCGGTGCCAACAAACAAGTGACTGGATCATTTCACTTTTTCGAATATAAAGTAGGTGATAAGCCAACATATTTTTTTGTAGATGCTGGACTTGATCAAGAAAATGAATGGCGCAATTTTGAAAAACGTCTGCCCAAAGATATTACGCCATCTGATTTGAGCTTTGGCATTATTAGTCATGCTCACATTGATCATAGTGGCTATTTACCGCGTCTGGTTAAAGAAGGCTTTAAAGGTCCTGTGTATTGCACTAACGCAACCAGATCTCTCTTGCATGTAATGTTGCCGGATTCTGGACATATTCAAGAAGAAGAAACAGGAAGAGTCGTTAGGCGTTGTGTCAGACGACGAGAAAGCAAAACGACTGCTCCTGCACAACCAAGGCAAAACAAGTCAAAGGTAATACAAGAAGATCCTTGCTATAAAGAGCCGCTTTACACAGAAAAAGATGCTGTTGCTACTCTTCACCAACTCCAAGGTATTGAATTTGGTAAGCCAACAAAAGTAGCTGATGGCATTTTAATTCAGTTTTCTTATGCAGCACATTTACTTGGTGCAGCAATAGTTGAGATTTCTTTTGACCTGGGTGAAAGCAAGAAAACAATTTGTTTCACTGGTGATATTGGTCCCGATAATATGCCTCTTTTAAATAATCCAGAAACTGTTGCGGGAGCTGATTATGTAATATGCGAATGTACTTATGGTAATCGTTTGCACGTAAAACATGACAGGCTAAATGCTTTAGCCAGCATTGTCAATCAAGCCTATGAACGTGCCAAAGTTGATAGTACAGGTAATAACGGTGTCATTCTCATTCCTGCTTTTGCTGTTGGTCGCGTACAAGCATTATTGTTTGATTTACGCCAATTAATGGTTGAAAATAAATTGCCAAATATTCCAGTATTTGTCGATAGCCCACTCGCCATACGTGCTACACAAATACATGCTGATTGGACTGACCTATTAAATACACAAATACGCAAAGTAAAAGCTGCTGGTGATAATCCGTTTGCCACAGCCAGATTTACTGAAGTAATTCATCATAAGCAGTCCTTGCTTTTAGCTGAGCCAGCAAAAGAGCCGATAATTATTATTAGTTCTAGCGGCATGGCTCAAGGTGGTCGTATTGTACATCACCTAGAACAACGCCTATCAGGCAAACAAAATACTGTGCTTTTCATTGGCTATCAAGCACGTGGCACACTTGGGCAAAAACTAACATCAACGCCAAGACCAAAACGGGTAAAAATTGGTCAGGCGTTTTACACAGTAAATGCCACAATTGAAATATTGGAAGGTTATTCTGGACATGCTGATTATGAAGCCATTCTCAGATGGTTGAAAAAATTCAAGCATAAGCCTAAGCAAACATTTCTTGTTCATGGTGATAATGAATCAGCTACAGCAATGCAAGCCCATATAACCGAGCGATTGAAATGGCGAGAAGTTATGATCCCAAATACAAGAAATGTTGTAGAACTTATTTAGCGAATTAACCAGTAAGAATTCAAAAACAAAATAATAAAGGCGGTCTAATTCTCGCTAGACCGCCTTTTACTTTTTTAGCATACACCTACTATCTCGTGTCATAAATACAATTAAGCAAGGTATAACCTCAGTAAAATGCGTGAAAATGGAGGGGTAATTGTGATTGAGAGGTAATTGTGATTGGTAGATAAATTATTGGTTGGGAGACTCAAAATGCAAATATCGTTTATCGATAAACGATATTTGCAAAAAAGACTATGCCAAGTATTGGTGAATTCCGTTTGCTGCCTGTATTGACCGAATAGTTACCGTGCTGAGGTAAAGTTCAAGTCAACAGCATAGTTTCCATATAAATAGTCTTCATAAGTTTTTTATTGGAGCATAGTGACAGATATGTCAATAAGAATACTGAACTTGTACCAATCCCAGCTAAATATTCACCGAAGGACATGTCCTAGCAGGAATTACAAATATAATGAAAAAGGTCAGAAAAATTTCAATTTTTCTGACCTTTTTGCAGGCACCAAATAAGGTAGTCCATGTTGATTAGTTAATTCTTTTAATTTCATTGCCATTTTTTGAACTTTTTGGCTCTACTAGGTTTTTATTATTAGGAAACAAATAAATAGTTGGCACTTACCAGCAAGCAAGAATGTCGGAAAGCTTGTTTATGTTTACAACCCACGACATCATGCCTGGTTTTAAGTGAATGTTTACTAAGCAACACTTATAAAAACAATTTTGAGGTTGTTGATAGCTGCGCTAACATCTTACTTTTTGGAGTTATTTTTGTTTGATTTGAAAAATTATTTGCTTTCTTATTTGCTTTCTTTTTCCTTAACTGCCTCTCAATATTGAGTATAAAAGCAAAGAAAAATTAGCTTGCACTTAGAAAAATACAAATTTCTTTTATCTCTGAAAGCTTCGCTAAGGTTGATGCTGAGCCAATTTGGTTAATAGCACCTAAACATTTGTTGTCATTAGATATGTATTGTATTTGTCTTTCTACCCCATAAACTAGCGGTAAGGCTCACGCCTAGAGCCTTTAAGTTCTGATGAGATCCTCTTCTAGCTTTATTTAGCAAGAGATCGATTATTTACTAGTTTCTCTTTTATTAGCTTTTACTTTTTTGCTTTATAGATCTTGATTACTTTAATATTGTGATCATTATTTCTTCCGTATTTTTTAAACATCAGATCAAGACACTAAAGTAAAAGCAGATCTCTAATTGCAATAAAAAGCCTGATCTTTTTTGAGGCTTAGAGATTCTCGTCAGAAATACACGTGATACGGATCTAATAAGAAAATATCTTGTCGTTAGACTCTCCCAGCACTAACTTTCTCATCATGGTTAACAAAGGAGGATCAGATGAGCAGCTCTATCATGAGCGGATTGCCATTCGAGTTTATGCAACCGTGGTTTTTGCTTTTAGCTATTGTTGTGATTCCACTCATTTGGTTTAGACGAAAGCGTCAGCCAGCAATTGGTCACACCGGGGCGTATATTCACAATAATATGCGGCGCACCCCTATTATCGGTTGGTTGCCGAGCCTGTTTTATGTGTTAGCACTTCTTGCTTTGGTAGCGGCACTGGCTAAACCAGCAATTCCGGAAGCTAAAGAAGTGCGGTCTATGTTCACACGAGATATCTTCATTTGTGTCGATATTTCTGGTTCGATGAGTTCAGCTATTCCTGGTGGACGCCCAGATCGTTATGTAAAATTAGCCGAAGAAGCTAAGAAAGCCAACCCAACGGTTTTCAAAGCTCAAGAACAAAAAGCTGGTCCTCAACAAAACCCAGCACAAATACAATATCGCTGTCTGGACGCAGCACAAGATGCGGCTTATGAATTTGTTTTGCAAAGAAAAGGTGACCGATTAGGGTTAGCCATTTTTGATGATAATGTTTATTACCACTGGCCACTCACTGATGACTTGAAAGTCATTTTGCGGAAATGCCTGCTAATTAATCGTGGCACTGGCGGAGGCACCAACTTTGATGGTCCTTCTGAATCCGCTCAAGGGCGAGGACCAATTCAAGCAGCCATTGATCACTTTGAAGAATACGGCAAGTCTCAAACCAAAGTTTTGATTATGGTGTCCGATGGTGAATCAACAATTAGCCCTAAGCGCATGAAAGAATTGACTGAGCAAATGAAAGCTCTTAACGCCAGAGCTTATTTGCTTGGTATTGGCGGCTCATGGGTAAATTCTAATAATTCTCCCAATACCGGCTCAACAAAAGATTTGCGCAATTTCATCCAATCATTGGGTGGAAAAGTATTTGCAGTTGCTGATGTCGATCAAATGCAAAGTTCATTTGAAGCCATTAATCAGCTGGAAAAGTCACAAATTTTTGTTGAAACAACGGTTGAATACAGACCCATTTATTACATCTTTGTTGGAGTCTCTTTGTTGTTTGTCACTCTGTTCTTGGTGACATCAAGCTTAACGCGCCAAGTCACATAACTCCTAGCATAAGGAGAAGGAAAGGAGCTTATTATGGGATGGAAAGTCTCTAATAAGGTAAAGCGGTTTTCTTTATTGTTTTTGCTAGCAGCATTTGGTGTAGGCTTAGTTTATACCGGTGAAATACTTTCTCGCTGGCAGTCAGCTCAGGTTGCTTGGTACAACTTTGCATTAGAGAAAGCAGCGAATCCTCAATCGGCAGAAGATTTAGAGGAAGCGCTGAAAGCATTTGATCAATCGGTGAAAGCTTACGAAATGCAATCGCAAGCACACTGGTTTGAAAAATTGATTTATCCAGAACCTTCAAAAGAGTATGCAGCTTTAGCCCATTTCCAAAAGGGCAAGCTATATATCATGGCCCAACAGCCACAAAAAGCTGTTGAGAGTTTCAAGGAATCTCTGAAGATAAATCCTGGCAATATCTATGAAGGTGAGCCCAGTGCATACGCTTATCAATTGAGTGAACAAGCAAAAATTGTGAAGTACAACTTGGAATTGCTGTTTAAGAAGAGCCCGAGCATGGCTAACGGTGAAGGTAAAGGCAAGGGCAAAGGCAAGCCTAAGCCTGGAGATCAGCCAGCTGATCAAGGGAATCAACCACAGCCTGGACAGGAAGCTGGTCATGGCACTCGTGATGATATTTAGTCTATCTGACAGAAAGGAAATTTATCATGGGACTACCAAGTTTCACTAATCCGCAATATTTACTTTACGGTTTGCCGTCAGTAATATTGCTGGTATCTGGGTTCTGGTATTTAAATTTCCGTGCTCGCCAAGCCATGCGTAAAGCTTATGGCGAAGGTGAATTGGTGGATGCTTTTACCAGAAAAGAAAGTTTCTCTTACCAAATCATTGCACTAAGTGCCTGGCTGGTAGCGACTATCTCATTAGTAATTGCTGCCGCTGGGCCTTATTTAAGTGATAGCCCGGAGACAATTAAAGCTGGCTCCATCCAAGCGGTGGTTGTTTTGGACGTTTCAATTTCGATGGCGGCTGAAGACTATCGAGAACACATGCCGCCCCCGCCAGCCAAACCTAACAAGGAAGGTAAAGAAGGACAACAAGAAATTGGTGTTGGTTCTTACGGTACAAGGTTGGATGTTTCCAAATTACTTATCTCACAAATTTTGCGTTCTTTACAAGGAAATGAAGTTGGGCTAGTAAGTTATGCCGGCAAAGGATTTCCGCAGGCAGACTTAACTAGTGACTATTTAGCTTTGGATTTTGTGGTTAAAAACTGGGTACGTATTGGCAATGCTCAGGGGAATGGATCAAATTTTGGTGAAGGTATTTTGGAAGCTATCAATACTTTCAAACGTGACGAAAACAAAGACAAAAAGCGCGTTATTGTTTTGCTATCAGATGGTGGGTTAACAGGCGAAAAAGAAAAAGTTGCTGAAGCAGTTGATGAGATGCGCAAAGAAAACATTGATTTGATAATTATTGGTGTTGGTTTGGAAAAGCCAGTACCAATTCCTATTTACGATGACAATAATCAGTTTGTTGGATATTTTGGCGCTGCTAACAATCAGCCAGTATCAACTTCGTTGGAAGAAGGACCATTGACGGATTTAGCTTCTCAGGCAAATGGAAAATATATCCATCTTGATACTAGCTATCAAAAACTTGAAATTCCATGGGTAAAAGCATTTGGTGGTAACAAAACTGAACCTCATGCCGTACACATTTATCAATGGTTTGTTGGTTTGTCGATGTTAGTTATCACAAGCATCGCTTTCACTCAATTCTTCCGCAACCGAAAACAAAAAACCTTTTTGTCCAACGGTCAAAAAACCGTTTCCTAATCACAAAGGGAGGAAACTACCATGAATACCCGTGAACTCAGCATCGTGCATATCGACCCCGAAGCTCTTTCCCAGATGAATATGGTCGATCGTTTTGTTTTGGGCGGTAGCCAGTGCATTGTTGGTTATAGGGACGTGATGACTAAGATTGCTTATGCAATCATAGCCGATATGCATCCGTTGCTTGAAAGCGTTCCTGGTTTGTCTAAGACTTTGATGATCAAAGCTTTCGCGAAGTTGGTGGACGGAGCTGAAACCAATCGTACGCAGATGACTTCTGACTTGATGCCGGCAGATATTACTGGTTATAATCGCTGGGATCAAAAATCAGGAGAAATGGTGCTTGTGAAAGGTCCTATTTTTACCAACTTCTATTTGGCTGACGAGGTTAACCGTACTACACCAAAGACTCAATCTGCTTTGCTGCAAGCCATGCAAGAGCGAGAAGTGACAATTGGTGGCGTAACTCACCGGTTGCCCGATCCTTTCATTGCTTTTGCAACGATGAACCCAATTGAGCAAGAAGGTACTTACGATTTGCCGGAAGCACAATTGGACCGTTTCGGTGCACGTATTAACTTTAGCTATCTGGATCGTGCAAACGAACTAGTGCTCGCTGCCAATCACCGCCTTTTGCGTATGATTGATCCAACTGCGGGCATCAAGCCGGTCATGACTCTGGATGATATTAGAGCCACGCGGGAGCATGTGTTGAATAATATTTATACGGCTCCAGCTGCAACCGAGTACATGGTTGATCTCATTCGTGCCACTCGTCCTGGTTATGATGGTTTTGGTGGCAATATGTCAGACAATGATAAGCGTTTATTGGCCGAAGAACTGGAATTTGGTTGCTCACCACGTGCTGTTTTCGGCTTTGCAGGCATTGCCCAAGCTCGTGCTTATCATCTTGGTCGCGATTATGTGATTCCGGAAGACATCAAGTTTATTGCCGCTGAAGTGCTTGCTCACCGTATGGGCTTGAAGCCGGCAGCACAGGCACAGGGTAAGAGCACGATTGCTATTGTCAATCAGTTGCTTCAGCATGTGCCAATCATCGACAGCAATGATGCTACGTTTAAGCCTAAGTCGTAATTTAAGTGGATGTCACTAAATCAAGTATTATTTATAGCGGCTTGAAAACATTACTGTCTTCAAGCCGCTATATTCTTGCTAGAGAGGAACAGCCATGAAAAGTACTCAAGAACAAGTTGCAGCTATTATGGCTTCGGCACTCGTTACAGAGGTTCCGCTGAGATGGAAATCCGCTAGCCGAATGCCTGGTGGTAGCCGCAGAAGTAAGTATAAAGGTTCGGGGCAAGAATTTTTTGAACTTAGCGAATATCGTGAAGGCGATGATGCTCGTTTAATTAATTGGCATGCATCTGCCAAGTCAACGACAGAAACACTCTACAAAACAGTTCGTATTGAGTCGAGGCAAGCATACTTTTGTGCACTGGTTGATGTCAGCCCAACTATGGACTTTGGCACTAAGCGAGTGACAAAAAGATTCTTAGCTGCTGAGCTCTTAGGCTCAATTGTTGGTTGCGCTAAAAAGTTACACGACAAATTGGCCTTTACTGCGTACTCATCTACAAAAGTAGAGTCATTTTTCAAAGTAACATCGGCAAATAAAATTTCTTATCCTGCTATTGCATCAGTGTTGGAAAATAAGCCGAGTTATGCTCCACCAGCAAATGGATTGGCACAAGCATTAACAACTTTGCCGCGCATAAGAAGCCTTGTGTTCATTGTCAGCGATTTTATGAACATGAGTGAGGCTGACTGGAAGGCTCTTCACAATGCTGGTGTTTTCCATGATGTTGTTTGCTTTTATGTTCAAGATATTCGCGAACGTGAATTGCCAATTGTACCATGGCCAGGATGCCCATACACACTAAAGGATCCTTACGGAAACACTACAACCATTTGGAATGATCGATGCAAAGCTCCACTTGGACTAGGCAAATTGCGCGGACTTTTGCCATTTGGGATTGGCAATAATTATGTGAAATACGCTGAAAATTTCCGACAGCACGAATCAACTATTATTGCTCGTTTAGCAAAATGTAATTGCCAACGCGTAGTTATCTCCACTGAAGAGGGTGACGCGGCAATTCCAAAACTAATCGACGTTTTCAAAAACCACGTCTCATAAGGAGGGTAGCCATGCTATATCTCAGAAAGACACTGCTTCCGGTTGTTGCAGTAGTTATTTTGTCTGCCCTCATATGTGGCAATGCTTCGCTAGCAATTGCTCAAGAGGGTTCATTTCCCTTGCCTGGACAAGAGGAAATGGAAGAAGTTACGCCAGTAAATCCTGTGCACAAGGTTTATGATGAAGAGAATAAGATTGTAGTTGCCGTTGGTACTCCACGTGCATTTGGTTATCGCATTGGTGATGTGATTCCAGTCACAATTGTGATTAGCACTAGTAATAGCCCTAATTGCCAAGTTGATATCAAAAATATCACGCGCAAAGTAATTTCAGCAGAAGGCTCTGACTTTGAAATGGTTGAGTCTAGCCCTGATGGTGAATATCCTAAAATCACCATTGAGAATGCAAATGGCAAAACCATTCATCGTATTGAATTGAAATTGCGCAGCTGGGTAATTAAGCCTTATCTGGTTTTCAACGCGGACTTTTTGTGGGCAACTAGCTCATTGCCATTTGACGATAAGGCTCCAGAATGGTATCCAGGTACAACGCCGGATTTGATCATTACTACATCTAACACAGCTTCTGATGTTTCAAAAGAATTGCTTGATGGTGATACAAGTGGTAAACCATCACCAGTGCCTCCATTGGTATTACCACTAAGGGGAATTGGTGTACTATTAGTGGCCCTCTTGCCACTTTGGTTTGCCTGGTTGGTTTTCCGATATGTATATCCCCCAAGAATTATTCCGCCACACGAATTAGCTTGGAATGTATTTGATAAGGTCTTCAAGAAAGCACCGGATGTTTTCAATTACGAACAAGTGCAAACAATTGCTGCAACATTGCGTGCTTATTTGCATGTAGAGTCGGTGGAACTGAATACTCTGCGTTTTGCACTCGAAGACAGCATTGTGCTTAATGATAAGCGCAATCAGCTAATTGATGCTGCATATAATGCCCTCAGCATATGCGAAAAGGCTCTTTATTCAAAGAGTTCACTCACTTCTGAGGAAAGTGCTCAGTTGAAAACAGAAATTGAATTGTTGGTCCCAAGACCGTAACGATTCGTCAATCATCAAATAACAGGAGATCCAGTTTCAATTAAGAAGCTGGGTCTCCTGTAAACACTTCATAGTGAGGTGAAAGACTATGTCCACCAGCAACAAAAAGATTTGTTTGCCTTATGTTTTAGCAATGACCGTGGCAGCAATTATTGCTATTTCTCCAAATTCGCTTTGTCTAAATTCTTCGCATGCGTTAGCTCAAGATCAAGTTCCTAATGATGCTGTTGCCGGTGAACAGCTTGCTGGTCCAATTTATATCGACAATATCAATAACCCTGCCAACCCTGGATATAACCCAGCCATTTCACCGGTATTGCCATCCACTACTTTACCAGTTACAAATATTGTTCAGACACAAGCAAATGTAACTACAACAGAGCCCTTTAATGGCAAAACGTTATATGAAAAGGCCTTTGAAGCTATTCGTGATCGACACATTATGCTTGCAGATGAAAAGGCACGCGAGAAATTTGTTAAAGAATGGGAACACAAATACGATCAAGGAACTCAACTTGATACTGAAGAAGGTGCTGATAAAGCAATCCGTGAAATGTTGGCTTCACAGAAGCAACGCTTTGATACATATCTGGATGTGAAAGATACCGAGCAAGAAGCAAATATCATCAACCCTAATCTAGTTGGCATTGGTGCAGCGCTAGAAATTGAGGGTCGAGATGAAATTATCAAGACTTTGCCTAAAGGATCTACGGTAGCCGATCTAGAAAAAGCACTGGTTGCTTCTCTCGATCATCCAGTTATTGTCAGGGAAACACTTGAAGAAAGCCCTGCCGAAAAGCATCTTCTAGCTGGAGATCGCATTACGCAAGTAAATGGAATTTCGGTTGACGGCAAGACTTTGAAGGACATTATCTCTGACATTAAAGGTGCTGAGAATACTAATGTCAAAATCAAAGTTGAACGTACTGACGATAAAGGCAATAAGAGTGAACACACTTTTGATATCACCCGCAAGAAGGTGGTATTGAGAGTGGTGCACTTCAAGGACTGCGGCGATGATATTGCCTATATCGGACTTGATAATTTTATGTCTGACAATACTTTACCTGAAATGGCACGTGCCTTGACTGTTGCAGCTAAGGGCAAGGCAGTTATTATCGACTTGCGCGGTAATGGCGGTGGCAGACTTGATTATGTTTTAACCATGGCTAGCTTTTTCTTGCCTGAAGGCACCTTGCTTGAGACTCGCAATCGCGAAGGTAATAGAATCATTGAGAATCAGATTATCCTGCTCAAAGATATTCTGCTGAACACAACTAATACTGGTGTGAAGAAGAAAAACGCAGCTTTTGGGAATAGATCAAAAATGATTATTCCCGAAGACATGCCAGTTATCGTACTTGTCGATGGCAGTTCTGCTAGCGCAAGTGAAATTCTCTCTGGCGTTTTGCAAAAGCACCATCGCGGCTTGATTATGGGTACAGAGCCCACTCTTGGTAAAGGTGTCGGGCAAAATGTTATCGAATTGCCTTTCAATCGCAGTATGCACATTACTTCGTTTGAATTTATGCCTGGTGGTGAGACAATGGACTGGATTGGTATCATTCCTGACATTGATGTTGATCAGCCAAAGGGTGCTAAGGACGACAAGCTGCTTGATGATGCTATCACTAAGGCAAAAGAATTGGTGACAGCTCAAGAGAAGCTCAAGCAGCGACGTGTCGATCTCAAGAAAGCAAATGAGGCTAATTTCCAGAAATACCTTGATTTTTTGGCAAATCCAAATAAGACGGCTACGCCGTAATTAGTTAGATTGCCTGAATAGAAAAGGAGAAAAAAGCATGTCAAAGCACAAGCTGTTATATGCCTGGTTTTTGTTTGCCTTTATTTTTGCAGTAAGTGATGGTGCTGTTGTAGTTTTAGCTGATGAGCCTACTGTTGTTCCTCCAGCAGTTACTCCCCCGGCGGCGGAACTAGATCCAGCCCCTGCTCCGGAGCCTGCACCTACTCCAGATCCTGTGCCTACTCCGCCGGCAGCACCAGTTGTTGAACCGGCTCCCGCTCCCGTTGATCCTGCTCCTGTCGATCCAAATCCTATGCCTGTGCCTACTCCGCCGTCAGCACCGGTTGTTGAACCTGCACCTACTACTCCTGCTCCTGCTCCAGATCCAGATCCAAATGCTGGTGCGACTTCACCTCCGGCTACGTCTGAACCACCTGCTTGGAAGCCGGTGAATCCTAAGCCGAAGCGAAAAACTATTCCTAGCGATACAAAGCTTCCCGAGGAAATTGTAATTATTCAATCTCCCGGTGCCAAGCCAGTGCAAAGGCCGCCTACTCCGCAAGAGTTGCAAGAGATTTTCCTATCAGTTTGGAATCAAGTGGGACGAGCTTATATTGATCCCAAGGCTCTTAAAGATTGGGATTCTTGGTTGAAGAAATATTCTGGTAAGTTGCAAACACCTGAAGATGTAGATAATGCCATTGCTGAAATGGTGAAGAGTCTTAATGACAGATGGACCACTTATACTTCTTTGAAGAATCAAGTGGAAGCTGCACATCAATTTAAAGATGGTATTACGCATGCTGGTGTCGATATTCAAAAGTTTGCAGACGGAAAATGGCGCATTGATGGCATTGTCAGAAATTCGTCTGCATTCAATACCGCCTTGCGGGAAAGGGATATTGTCACAGCAATTAATGGTAAGCCTTTAGCTCAAATGGCTTCTAGTAATGAAGTTAGCAATCTTCTTACAGGAAAAGTTGGCTCAAAAGTAAGCATTACTCTTGAGCTAAATGGAAAAGAGACTACTGTTGATTTGGTGTTAAAAGCAGTCACGCCCGATAAAGGTGATGTTGAGCTTCTACCAGGTAATATTGCTTATATCCGCTTGCCTAGTTTTGAAAGCGAAGGTACTGCCAATAGTCTTGCTGTTGCTTTGGCCATGCTCTATCAAGAGTCTGGTGGTGAATTGCAAGGCATTATATTGGACTTGCGTAATAATTTTGGTGGATTAGTTACAGAAGCAGTTGCATCATGCTCATTGTTTATTGAAGAAGGTGTAATTTACCGTGAGAAAACACGTACTGAACGATCTGTGACAGAGACCACCACTTCTGTTCAACCAATGCAACAATTCAGAAAAGTTTTGCAGGCTGCTGCACTGCAAAAAATCATGGAATTGATGCAAAATAAACAAATGGTAGTTCTAGTAAACGGGTCTACAATGTCTGCATCAGAAATTTTGACTGGTGCTTTAAAAGACAATGATCGTGCTCATATTATCGGAGTCACTACTTTTGGTAAGGGCGTCGGCTACCAGGAAGCTCGTCTTGCTACTGGTGGCGTACTTACCATCACCTCGCTTACATATGTTACACCAAAGGGTTTTGACCTGAATGGAAAAGGTCTTGAGCCGCATGTAATTGTTGAAAATCCGCGCGACAGCAACGAGGACAAACAATTAGAAGCAGCTTTGACATATTTCCATAATATGATCAAAGAAAAGTTGGCACATATCAAAGAAATTCGTGACTTGTCTGTTGCACCGCAGGGTGACAAGCAGCCTGTGCTTGGCAAGAATAACAATTTGAACACGCCTATTAATTGGCAGCAAGTAGCCATTAAGATTGGCGTGCCTTTGGTATCAGTTTTCGCCACTATTCTTTTGTTGGTCGCCTTTGTTAAACATGAACGTCATCGTCGTAACAAAAACAAAAGAACTGTTTTAGACTAGCTTTGAACAATCTTCGTTTTAAACCTGTCACAATCCAGAATATCTATTGCTGGTGTTTCCATTATGCTGGCTGTCAACCACATTTTGGACGCTAGACTAATAGATATTCTGGATAAAAAAAGGAGAGAAAAGTCATGGTCGCACACGCATTTGCATTGGGGTTCCCTAGACATACCTAGGGAGCCCACCTTCATAACACAATTCGTGTTGTAAGGTAATTCGTGGGCTCCCTAATGTTTAGGGAGTCATTGTAGATGTCCAAGAATTGTCGTCGTGAAGACACTGAGCTTGTTTCCCTTGATGAGATTTATTTGCCTCAAAAGCAGTGGGATAGTTTGATGCGCAAAGACCATGCTCAGATTGAACGCATGCGTGTTCGTTTTGAGCAAGACTTAGAAATGGTGCGCGTAGTGCTTCGTCCACGCTTTGGTGGTGGGTACAATGTCGAGGATGGTCGTCATCGCGTAATCGCGGCTCACTTGGCCGGCTTGCGTTGCATCGAAGCAAAGATCGTCGGCTAGTTAGCAAACTAATGGCTAGTGTCTTCACTAGATCACAGAGAGGAAGCAGAAACCCAATCTGCTTTTCTCCTCTGTGATCTTTTTTTGTTTACTTTTCTTGACATCGGTTTTTCTTTTTAGTTGGTCGAGTAAAAAAGGGAGATAATGATGACAAAAAATAAAGGTCTCAGCACGCGTGCAACGCCTGTCATTATTTCACCATGCAATATTGTTCTTGGTGGTGGCGGCATGAAAGGTTTTGGACATTGTGGATTTTTGCAAGCAGCAGAAGAATTAGGTATTGAGTACAATCATATTTTTGGCATTTCAATTGGCTCTGTCATTTCCACATTTTATAGCAATGGCTATTCGACAAGCGACATATCAGAAATTTTGTACAAAGAAATTGCTGATTTTCGCCGCCATGTCTTAAGTCAATTATTTCGTTGGCAAAGTGCAAAGTCTTTGTTTCAACATTTAGGAATAATTGATCTCAAACCATTGTTTACTAAAATGGTAGATGAGTATAAATTGAAACCCAACGATAAACTAAGCATCATTGCTTCTCACTGGGCTTCACGAAAACCAATTCGCTTTACTGGCACCAACTACGATCTTGCCACTGCTATTACTGCTTCGTCTGCTGCTCCAGCGTTTATGCAAGCAGTACATTATCACCAACCAGGCAAGACAGCTATGAAACTAGTAGATGGTGGAGTACATCACCCAACCACAGTAGACTTTTGCCAAGGTGCAGCAATTGTCAGCCGTGTCGGTAGGGTAACTAGATTGCCATCTGAGCGTTTGTCTTTACTTGATCTCATCATTCATACTGGCGAAATGCTTCTGGTACCAATTCTAAGTTGTATGCAGTCTGATGTAAGCCAAAAGCATTTGGTAGTTAAGTCTGGTAGACCAGATGTTGCTACCATGACTTTTGGTGTAAGCCAAAATATGTGTAAGAAGATGATTGAATATGGATATCAAATTGCAAAACATGACTTAACGCAAGCTATAAATGCTGGGCATTTGAGTCACGCATAAAAGGTAGAAAGGGCGAATAATATGTCAAAGAAGAACAGATTCTTTTTCTTTGTGGCACTAGCATTGTCGCTATGTCTTTTTGTCATAGCAACCTCTGGTATCAATGTTTTGCTAGCTGCTTTTATCTTAGCGTTAAAAGTAAGTCTCATCTGTACAGTTGCTGCCGTACTTGGCATTATGTCGCTAATTGCATTTTTTATGCTTGTTTTACGCTGGGGAAATCAAATGTCTGAAATGGGCCAAATAATCGCTTGGCAAAATGCTCGAGACAGAAACCCAAATATTGATAGATCTGAGCAGGCTGACGAGAGTCCGCAATTTTTGTGGAGCCCCAGACGCAGCTACGGCAATAATGATGCGGCTTGCAACGAAACTAGAGAGCCACATAGACAAAGATCAAATAGACCTTCGACAAGAGTTGCTAATTCATCGTTTAACAGAATTACCAATGAAGGACAAAAAGAAATTTTAGACGATGGCACGGAAGTAATTACATATGCAGATGGAACTGTAGTGAAGTTTAAAGACGGAGAATTCATTAGCTGGGAATGAAACAAAACAAGGAGGAAATGATGGGACAGACGACAATTACACCCAAGCTCAGAAGAATTGTTGTAGTAACAAAGTCAACTTGCAAAGAAATCCATGCAGAGAATAAGCAGCCATCAGTAGAATCAGTGCTTCATCCTGAATTTGCTCAAGCAGCAAATGAACGAGCTGATCTTGCCCACGATGAGCATCATGCAACGCTAGATATTGTGCAGCAAATATTGAACAAATATGCTTTATCATATCGCAAAGTTAGTCGCGATGATAGTAACTATATCTTGCCACTCGATACGGATTTAGTAATTACCGTTGGTGGCGATGGAACATTTTTAGCAACATCACATTTTGTTTCATCAAGACAAGGCACTGCCATACTAGGCGTGATGTCATCTTCAACTAGTATTGGGCATTATTGTCTTGCCAATGCAAGTAATTTTGCAGAAATATTTGACAAATTAGTCTTGGGTGCACTACAGCCAACACCAATATTGCGTTTGTCGGCAACACTTAACGGCAAAGAATTGCCATTGCCAGTATTGAATGAAGTGACAGTAACTGATGAGCGCCCCGTTGCTGGCACTGCCAAATACACTTTGTTGGTTGGCAATGAACACCAAGTGCATGCATCATTTGGCTTAATTGTCTCAACACCATCTGGATCAACTGGCTCTTATTGTTCAGCTGGCGGCAAAGTGTTGAATGTATACGATCGCAATTTTGGCTACCAAGGACTTGGTATTGTCAGCCCCCCCAATAAGACAATTATCTTGCGCAGTGGCACATTGACAGAAAGTGATGAAGTTTATGTGCGTTCTGAAATGGACACTGGCAAGATTTTTATTGACGGTAAGTATTTGTGCTACGAATTCATTCGCGGCTCCGAACTTGTCGTGAGCACATCGGAAGAACTTGATTTGCTGGCTTATGTCAATCGTGATTGTAATTTACCCTATATGAAATAATTTTTGGATTTTCGTTTGCAGCAAATCGGTGCAAAATTTCAAACAGATAGCAAAAATCCTTTCATCTCCAAAACTCAAAAACGAGCAGGAGAAAAAACATGACTACCAAGACTACCAAACAACTGAAACCTCTTCCTCCGGCTATTTGTTTTAGCCATCGCAAGGGCTTCATGCCTACCTACAAACATGCTATGACTTATGCCGGTAAAGGCGGCCGAGTTGCTACCATAGAAGATATTGTTGCCTCTCGAATGGCAAATACACCAGCATCAGATATTTGGCAAGAATCATTTACCACCATGTCGGCTGAATATCTAGGTATAAGCCGTGGCGGAAATCGCATTCTCATTGTTGCGCACGGTGTAGGTCCTTTGACCAAACCTGATGCCGTCGTTCGAGCGTATCAACATGAACAAGCAAAAGGTCGGCATAGTGCAAGTTCGCCTGTGCCAACAATTACTAACAAGGAATTTTGGGACCTTGAAAGTGGCAAGTATGGCGAAGTCTATATTATTGATTTTGATGATCTCTGCAAACGCACCGCAGCCGAGATCGTCAGGTCTAATCTCGTATTTAGGCTGGAATTATCTGTAGCAGAGGCTTTAGCCGAACCTCTAGTTATGGCTCGGTTAGGCAAGAATGCTGCTGAGTACTTGCAGCATATTCTCAAACAATCACGTAGACTGCACGAACGACAAAGCGATGATCCATTTTGCAAGGACATTCGCTTGATAACATTGCAAGCAGTTTATGACTCTGTAGAAAATTGGCTAAAAGAGGGTGGGGAAGGTGCATTTGCAAAATTATTGGATATTGGTCAATTAGAAGAAAAAGCAGGGTATGTAGATGAAGATGATGACGACAGTCCCGAATGTCATTACTATGACGTTTTTCTTTCTGACTATTACTGGACCGATACCGCTCACCTAATTGGAGTGCAAGCCTCTGCCGGCGATAATATGCCTGAGGTATATTGTCCTCCTTCTTTTGAAAACAAGCTCTTTCAAAAATATTGGCCAATGATAATGGAAATGAATCCAACATCTAAGACCAAGAAAATTCCATTCTGTGGGCTGACCCAAATCGGTGATCAATGGTTCACACAACATCCAATAGCTGGAGAATGCCGTGACTATTCAGGCAACCCAGAATTTCTGGTGACGGAGTCCACAAGAGTGCATGAAGGAGAGAAAACTTTTACTGCTTTCAATTGGTCCATAAGTGCAATTAGAAAGACTGCTCCCGCCCGTGCTAATGCTTACCATCAATACGGGCATACTGAGGGAGGAAAAATAAGAGGGGGAGTACGTCCCGACTTTCACTTCTATGAAGTTGAGGTTGACACCAGTCACCGTCTGCCACCGGTGAATGAATTGGAAGATGATTATGCTACTCTTTTGCAAGTCTATGGGAAGCATTACTCTGAGCGTAAACCAAGAAAGCGCCGGGGTGGTCATTTTGAAGAAGAGGTTTTCGTTAAGCCCAGGCAGTATTGGGGTCCGTTCTTTTAACGGATAGAGAAACGCATAACTGTCAATCTTTTTCACAATCATCTCTATAGTTCACAACGCAAGGAGCTTCAGTAGTTGTCTGAAGCTCCTTGCGTTATTTTCTTTTTTGAAGATAGTTACTATATGAAGTAGTTTATACCTAAAGGGTTAGATTGGAATGCGACGTGTGAGATGACCGCCAAAAAGGGGATCCTCAACAAAGAGGACTCAGATGCCATGATTTTTTTGCGAAAACTAAAAATAATTGCTCGCATATGCTTCTTCACAACAATCGCCTAGATCCATGTTATTAAAATCTTACATCATGAATAATTGCCAAAATTATTAGTTTCTAAAAGCTGCTCTAGGCAATCATTTACAGCTTAATAATTATGTCCAATATTTCAAGGTGTCACAATTTAATAACATCGATCTAGGATGGTTTTGATCTGAGGCTAAGTGGCAAGGTAGGTAGATTTATTTAGCAGGTATATTTATTTAATTGAACTTTTTGCAAATATTTTCCGTCTATATAATGTAGAAAGTGGAGATAAGAAATGATTTTAAATCTTAGAGATTTATCTATTGCTGAGGCAAGAATTTGCATGCTACAAGCACGCTGTGACTTTCTTGATAAGCGCGTAGCTGATCCGCACCAGGCAATTTATGCAAAAGTGGAGCGAGAAAAAAGGATAGCAAGAATTGCCGAGTTAAAAGCACAATTAAAACTCTACCACCAATTAAGCTTTCGGCGCTCGGTTCCTATAGATTGGCTTTATTTGACTTCCATACAAAAACTACCCGAGCAATTAATTAAAAGAAGGATATTTGTTCAACTAACACAAGCGGAACTGGCAAAAGAACTGGGAATTCCTAGACAAACTATTGCCAGGTATGAACGCAGTCGTTATTCTTGCACTTCGCTAAAACGCATAATACAAATAGATACTGTATTGCGTATATTTGAAGCCAAAATAATTAAGGAAGAAAAAATCAAAAAAACTTAGATTTAACAACCCAGGCGTTTTAAAGTTTTTTCCAATAGTGATATTTTTACATTGGTTTTAGTAGCACCAATAATATCTTGTCTTTTGTTATATCGCTCTAGTTGTGCCTGCAAAAATGTTTTTGCTTTGAGAGCTTTGCCTATATCTAGCTTTTTCTTTTGCTTATTCAGCATATTGTTATTCAGCATTTCTAAGTTTTTGCTTTTAAATAAAACTTGTTTGTCTTTTATTTTTCGCTTATCTGTTTTATTGACTGTTTTAACCAATAACAAATTAAAGCGTTCATCAGCAATGGAATGTGATTTTTTCTTTTTTTCTAAATCAGCTAAAATGGCGGCTGCTTTCATAGCCTCCATTTGTCTAGCTTGCACTGATTCATTGCTTAATAGTTGAGGGCCATATTTATTGTCTAGTTTATTTAAAGCAAAAAAAGCATTTAATAAAGCAAAGGGCAAAATTGGGCAAGCAAGAGCAAGGTAATTACTTGTCACCGCCATACTACTTCTTAAGCCCATTTCTTTTCTAATATCAAGAATTTCTTGTTCGCTCAAGGCATCAATAGAGGTTTTTTGCAAAGCAAAAGATGTGGATAAATCAAACTTTCGTTCGCTTAACCTTTTATCTAAAAATGCATCAAATGCTTTTAACATGAAGCCAACTCCACCATTGAGTTCAAATATTTAAAGGCAAATGAAGAAAATAAACACTGGGGAATCCACGCATTAAATTGGCTAAACCAGCTCACAGTAAGCAAAACCAGCCTTTGACCATGCGGAAAACACCACGTATATCCAAGTTTACTAAACCCTACATATATATAGCTGTCATGAGGGATTTTATAGTTGTCAAAATGGTATCAAATTAGTTGTTAACGGCGCATGCTTTTTTAGCCTTGAATAAACGCTGGTTGACAACAAACTGATTACCAATTGGACTATAAAGTAGTGCAACAACAACCAGTTATAAAAAATGGAATATTTAAGCCTTATCTTATTTTCGAGGCTTGGTTTGGCAGTGGTGTTCGCCTTTGTGGTCAAACCATACTTTTATTGTTTCACACCATACGATATATATTGCAAGGAAAAATAGATTGGCCAGAAGTTTTTCGCCAAAGCAATATGATTGGTGTTAAGTCTTTTGCTGTTGTGGCTATTACAGCTTTGTTTACTGGTTTTGCTATGTCATTACAAATAGCTCGCGAGCTTGTGCTTTTTGGAGCAGATACAGCTATTGGTGGCGTTGTTTCTTTAGCTTTAATTAGAGAAATTGGTCCAATTACAGCTGGTGTAATGGTAGCTGGGCGTGTGGGATCTGCTATAGCAGCTGAGCTTACAACCATGATGATTACTGAACAAATTGATGCCCTAAAAGTTATGCGCATTGATCCAGCTCAATATTTAGTAGTACCTCGTTATTTAGCTGGTGTTTTTATGATGCCAGTTTTGTCAATATATGCCATGTTTATTGGATTATTTGCTGGAATTTTAATTGCTCAGTCAGCAGCTAATTTGCCTATGGCTACATTTTTAGACTCTGTAAAACAAACTATTTTAGATCGTGATTTTCACGTACATTTCATTAAGTCCTTTATCAATGCCACTATTATCATTATGTTTTCTTGCGCTATTGGACTAAGCACACGCGGCGGCGCAGAAGATGTAGGTATTGCCACAACGAGGGCAATCGTTTGGACTATGACTATGATTTTTGTATTTAATTACATTGTTACTTCACTAACTTACGCACCAAGATAAATACGAGAAAGCATATGGACAGTAATCAAAAGCGTAAGAATGAATCTAGCAAAAAACCAAAAGTACAAGTAGAAGACTTGCATAAGTCTTTTAATGGCAAGCAAGTATTAAAAGGTGTTAGTTTTGAAGTTTATTCAGGCGAAACATTAGCAATTATTGGTCCATCCGGATGTGGCAAATCAACAATTTTAAAATTGCTCTGTGGACTTTTACAGCCTGATAAAGGCAAAGTAGAAATGGCTACAGATAATATTGGACTTGTTTTTCAAGGGTCGGCTCTCTTGAATTCTCTTACCGTTAGGCAAAATCTTTCTTTAGCTTTAAGAGGACATAAGCTAAAGAGAAATGAAGAAACAAAAAAAATAGAAGAAAAACTAAATTTAGTAGGGCTTAAAGAACAAATAGACTCCTATCCTAGCCAGTTATCAGGTGGACAACAAAAACGGACAAGCTTTGCTCGAGCTATTGTTTATGATCCAGAGATTATTCTTTACGATGAGCCAACTACGGGCTTAGATCCTGTAATGTCTACAATAATTGAAGACTATATGATTGAATTAGAGAGTAAATTACATGCAGCATCAATTGTTGTTACTCACCAGCTAAGTACTTGGACTCGCACTGCCGATCGTGCAGTTTTACTTCATGATGGCAAAATCGTATGGCAAGGCGTGCCACAAGAAGCCATGAATTCAAGCGACCCTTTTATAAAACAATTTGCTCATGCTTCACGCGAAGGCCCAATGGAAATAGGTTAGGAGAATATAATAGCCATCAATGCAACAAACAAATTATGAATTAAGAGTTGGTTTATTTGCACTATTTGCCCTAATTGCATTAGTTTGGGGCTGGGGATGGCTTAAGTCTTTTTCTTTGTTTCATCCACCACAAAAATTTATTGTTCGTTTTTCTGATGTTGCCGGTCTAAGCAATAATGCCACAGTAAATGTGCAAGGTGTAAGGGTTGGCAATGTTGAAAAGATTACATTTACCGATGATAAGTTAGTAGATGTACATCTTAAAATTACTGCTGAAACTATGCGTGTTCCACAAGGCTCTACCGTTACTATTCAAACATTAGGCTTAGTAGGAGCAAAGTATATAGAAGTTGCTTTGCCTGAAACAAATGGGGGACCCGAGCCGCCAGCTATTGCTAATGGATCTTTAGTTCAAGGTGTAGATCCAGTACGGATCGAACTTGTAGCAAATAATATAGCTACCAAACTAAACAAAGTTTTTTCAAAAGTATCAGCTGAAAAAACAAGTGATGCTATTAAAAATCTGTCAAGCGCAACTGAAAAGTTAAATCAAAACATGGATCGTTTTGCCAAAGCATCAGACAGCATAGCTTCTACAGCTGAGGCTGCTCATGGTACGGCGTTGAAAGCTGACAAGTTTTTCCAAAATGGCAGCGTAACATTTGAAAATGTTAGCGGTTTAGCTAAGGACTTAAGAGGTACAAGCAAAAAGGTCAACAAAATTCTTGATGATCCTAATTTTTCTTCTGATTTTAAAGAAGCTATGCGCCAAGCTAACGAAACCGTAAAAACCATTTCTAAAACAATCGGTGAAGTAAGCAGTACGATGCAAGATCGTTCTTTGCGTTCAGAAATTTTAGAAATGTTAGGCAAACTCAATACGTCGACTACCGATATTCGCAAATCTATGGACACGGTTAACAAAATAAGTGGCGACAAAGATTTGCGTAATGATATCAAGGAAGCTGTTCGCACAGCTCGTGACGCTATGCAAAAAGCTGACACAATTCTGTCTGATTCTAATTTTAAAGGCGATGTTATCCAAACATTGTCACAAGTTAAAAAGACTGCTTTAAATGTAGACATTGCTGCTCGTCAATTAAGACAAGTCCTAGGCAAACGGGCACCACTCATAAAATTATTGTTTGGACGACCAGGATATATCTCTGACGAAAAACTAAAAGAAGAGCTGGAAATATCTAAATAATGCAGTATGAACCAGTAATTGGGCTTGAAGTCCACGCCCAATTAAAAACAAAAACAAAGATTTTTTGTGGCTGCCCAACCGATTTTGGAGCCGATCCCAATAAGCAAGTTTGTCCTGTTTGTATTGGTATGCCAGGAGTATTGCCAGTGTTAAATAAAACAGTGGTTGATTGTGCTATTAAATCTGGACTAGCTCTTAATTGCACAATTGCTGAATTTACCAAATTTGATCGTAAAAACTATTTTTATCCAGATTTGCCAAAAGGATATCAAATATCTCAATTTAACAAACCTATTTGTAGCAACGGTTATTTGATAATCAATGGTAAAAAAATAAGAATTTTACGAGCACATCTAGAAGAAGATGCTGGTAAATTAGTGCACGCTGGCGCTGCTGGATTGCACGGCTCTGATTACTCACTAGTAGACTACAATCGCGGCGGTGTGCCTTTGCTGGAAATTGTCAGTGAACCTGATATAGAAACCCCAGAAGAGGCTCGATTGTACCTTACTGAATTAAGGACAATATTACGTTATATCGATGTATGTGATGGGAATTTAGAAGAAGGTAGCTTCCGTTGCGACGCAAATGTTTCTGTGCGTCCAGTAGGCGAGACAAAGCTGGGTACAAAAACAGAAATTAAAAATATGAATAGCTTTAAAGCTGTACAAAGGGCTATACAATCTGAAATTGAAAGACAAATTCAAGCTTTAAATAAGGGGGAGCGGATAGTACAAGAAACTAGGCTTTGGAATGAAGCTAGCCAAAGTACGCATGTAATGCGCTCCAAAGAAGAAGCTCATGATTATCGTTATTTTCCAGAGCCAGATTTAGTGCCTTTAAAGATTGAAAGCAAATGGGTGCAAAATATTCAGGCTACTTTACCAGAATTGCCAGAACTAAGACGTAAGCGCTACGTAGAAACACTTGGGCTTTCAGTTGATGATGCATATATTTTAGCTGAAAATAAAGAGCTGGGTGATTTTTACGATCAAGTGCTTGCTTTAAATAATGCAGTAGCAAAAACGGGTGCGTCTGCCAGCAGCACAGCGACTGCATCTATGGCGAATGCTTCTGGCGCGTTAGCGAGGTCGGCAGCCAATTTACTGCTTGGACCAACTATTGCTTACTTAAAAGAAGCAAAATTAGATTTGCTCGAAACTAAAATTACACCTCAAAATTTAAAAGATATTGTAGAAAACCAAACTTCCGGTGTTTTAAGTTCTACAACTGCTAAACAAGTTTTACTGGAAGTATTGCAAAAAACTGGCAGTGTCAATGATGTAATTAAACAAAAAGGACTAGCACAAGTATCTGATGAAGGTGAATTAGTTAAAATTGTAGAGACTGTCTTGAATAACAATCCAACTCAATTGGAACAATATAAACAAGGACAAAATAAACTAAGGCAATATTTCTTTGGTGAAATTATGAAAGCTACAAAAGGAAAAGCGAATCCTCAGATAATCAATAAGTTATTAGATGAAAAGCTGAGTCAATAAAGAATACCAATCAACACAATACAAATACAACTACGTTAATCAACAGCCTATATGAAAATGCTGCATGCGCTAATATCAAATACAAGAACAAATGCTGTCTTTGCAGCGCTCGCATTCATATGGTTCAGTATTGTCTTAGCAATATTTTTGACCAGCCAAAATAAAGCACATGCTTATTATTTTGAAGGTTATTACGTACCGGTTTTTCTTGTCTCACCAATGAAAGACAATCAGGTTTATACACCCGCCGGCATGGGTGTAGTGACATCAAGAGCTGGTTTTCGCATTCACCCAGTAACAGGTAGGGGTGATTTTCACAGCGGTGTTGATTTAGGTGCACATTTAAACGATAAAGTTTACAACTTATTAGATGGCCTAGTAACAAAAGTTGGTTGGCGCGGTAATTTAGGTGTTGCTGTAGAGGTTTATCATCCTTATCCTAATATTCGCACTATTATGGGACACTTGAATGCTTACACGGTCAAACCTGGTATGTGGGTAAGACGAGGACAAGTAGTAGGTTATGCTGGTAGCACTGGTCGGTCCACCGGCGTACACGTTCACTACACAGTGATAAAACATGATACCAATGAATACATTGAACCGATGCAATATTTATTGGAAGTACCAAAATATGTTTTAGCTTTAAAAACTGCACGTGCTAGGGCTTTAGCAGGGCATAATTTTGCATCGTTCAAGAAAACAAAAATCAAACCAAAGGTAGATATTAAGACAGATGATGATGAGACAGATGAAGATTTACCTGATAAAACTAAAGAAGCTCCTCCACCAGATCCAAATCTTGCACAAGATTCTAAAACCGCGGATTCAAAATTTGTAGATTCAAAATTTGTGGATGCGAAAACCGAATCAGAAACAAAAAATGCGCCGAACCAGAGTCTCGATCGTAAAGATACCAGTGCTGACCTGAGTAAAGAATTAGAGGAAAACTAAATAGTGTAGTTTAAGTAGGTATGAGCTCGCCTGAAGCGACTTTCTGCATAGTCTCGCTGAAATATCCCTTTGTGATGAAATATACAATCTCTTCTCTTAAACCAATCAAAATATTTTATTA
>JAGVLS010000048.1 GCA_020054205.1 Candidatus Obscuribacterales bacterium
CAACAGAACTTCGCCTGGCGATCATTTTAGTATAAAAACAAATTCAGACCTCTCCAGTACTATTGATGCGGCAAACGACGTTGATTATGTTCTTACAACCGTAGCTGGACGTCCTTATCAAATTTTAGACGCACTCAAAAGAAATCAAAGCAGAATTGACGCTGATTTACGCTCTATGGAAAACAATTCGTACACAGCTGGCGCTGGTGCTTTATATAAACAATGCCAACAAATATTAGCTGAAAATGCCCATTATTTTCTTGAAGCTAACAAAAGCCAATCCCGCGAAGAGCGAAAAATTCTATTGAAAAAAGGAAATGAAGCATTATGGCGCGTAAAAAATTTGATAGAACAAGCTCGTCAGCTGTTACGCAGTTTAGAAATATCTCCAACAAGAACTAGACGTGGTCAACGCCGACAAACTAGTGCTCCCGAAATTCTAAAGGCAAGAACTTGGCAAAATCACAAATTTATATCAGAGGAAATTAACAACGAGCTTAGAAGCAGGTTGAAAGAATTTGATGTTCCTTTAGAAACGTTCCAAGAAGCCCTGCGGGAAATTAACAGATATAGTGAAGATCCAGCCATTGCCATTCCAGAGTTGATGAAAAGCAATAGGATTTTAGACTTCGGTGAATCTCACTGGACACCTAATCCACAAAGAGACTTTGGTGCAAAAATCATGCCAGCACTAAAAAAGGCAGGTGCCACACATTTAGCGATTGAAGCACCATCCAAAATTCAATCGGATCTGGATAGATATATGCGCACTGGAAAATTAAATCTAAAAAAACTTCCTATTCTCTTGCGCGATCAAGACTATTTGAACTTACTAGAATCAGCCAGAAAAAATGCTATCAAAATTGTGGCCGTGGATAGTGATCAGCTACAGCAATATAATAATTCTCCTCCGTCTATCCCCATGCCAATTAACCCATTTGTACCACCAATTGATCGAGACAAAATAATGGCAGACAACATTGGTTCAATTTTAGAAAAAAGTTCAAGTAACAAAATTATATTTTGGGTAGGAGAAAGGCACTTATCTAACTCAAGCACACAAGATCCACTGTATATGACAGCTTCTGGCTTCCTTACCAATAAATACAAGATCACTACTATTCATCCAACTGAACCCATTCAGCACAATATCAGTTCTTTCCCTCTTGCGGAGTTGACATTTAATTTAAATCGCCCTGTTTTGATTCCAAATAAAAAAGCAAAATCCGTAGGTGGCTTACCTGTATACAAACAAAACTATCCAGCCCCAGATTTTGAAAAATACTATGACTATACTATTATTTATCCGAATCGCTAATTTTATTGTCTTATGTACTTTTGCATATTAGATGCTGCATCGGCATCTTTCCCAAGTATTTTTTGTATTTTAGACAAAATCTTGTAAGCTTCCCGTTGTTTTGGATACATTTTTATAGACTCAATAAGGGCTGTTTCTGCCTTTTGTAAATTGCCTTGCTTCGCGTATATCAAGCCTAAATTATATTCAACTTCAAAGATTTTCACCTGATGCGATAATTTTCTAAACTGGCTAGCTGCTTCGATCAAATTGTTACTTCTGACCATGTTACAAGCTTCATCAAATAACAATTTTTGATTACTCGACAAACTATTCAAACTGTACGTGGAAAGAGATAAGAATGCACACTCAGGATCGCTTACTGACACCTTAGCTTTTGGACTTTCAGCTATCGCAACCAAACTAAAAATTAGAGCGCCTACCATAACAATTAGTGCTGCAATCCTATTTTGTTTTATGAAATCTCGGCTCATCATTCTTTAACCATATTACCAAAGTTCAATTTTATCACAACGAAGATTACAGTCAGTATAAAAGCTTGCTTCCTTTTTTCACTAGCACGTTGAGTCCGTGTAGCCGGGTATTATTTGAATGCTCGCAATCTAAAGAGTTCACTGTAATTTTTTGAGATAAAAAATCTCGTTACCGTGATACATATTTAAGTCACCAACTCGCACAAAACCAAGATCTAGAAAAAATTTCTTAGTGTTAGGATTTGTTTCTTCGCTAGAAGTAACATAGCTTTTGAAACCAAGCTCTATTAAACGTTTTTCCAAAAAACCAATCATTGATTTACCGATACCAAGTCTTTGATATGTTGGTAATACCTTGAGCAATGAAAGAAAAGCAGTATTGCCCCAAATAATCTCATAAATGAGATAGGCAATAAGCTCATTTCAACAACCCTCAGATATATCATTTAGTCTAACTCCTTGGCAACAAAGGCTTTCGGCTATATGTCACGAATTGTTGGACGTGAGCTGACTTGCGTTATATTCATTTGACATCAGCTAATCCAGTATGATTCCATAATCTATAGATAGGCTTCGCGCAAGAGTGATACAAATCACTACTTGAACCAAGCTCGGCATTGCGGAATTCAGTATTTATATGTTATCAAAATCTAAATTTGTTATTTGCATTTCAATCCTGGCATTGCTCACAGGATGCAGTGAAGCTCCTAAACAAATGAGTATGCCACCCACTTCCGTCCAAATTTCTGCTGTAAAAGTTGGACCATTAAAAGAAACTTCTGATTATTTAGGCACTGTAAAATCCAGAAAATCTGTAACTTTATTACCGAATATAGATGGTCATGTTACACAAATTTCAGTTACATCGGGACAGTTTGTACCGGCAGGCACCAAAATCATGCAAATTGATTCACGTATGCAATCTGCTCAGACAAATGCAGTCAAAGCTGCTGCTGATTCAGTGGAGTCTGATTTAGCAACCACACAAGCAACACTGGCATCATTACAAAGCACTTTAAGAAGCAAGCAAGCAAATGTAGATTATACAAAAACACAATATGATCGTTATCAAAATTTGCTCAATGAAGGAGCTGTATCACAGGCAGAATTAGATGGATGGAAAAACAATTATACAGCCGCTCAAGCTGATAGAGATGCTACGTTGCAACAAATTCAAGCGCAAAGAATGACCATTCAAAAGTACGAGCGCAGCCACAAACAAGCATTAGCAAATTTCCAAGCTCAAAAAGAAAATTTAAGATATTACGAAATCACTGCCCCTTTTGCAGGCACCATAGGTGATATCCCGGTGAAAGTTGGCGATCATGTAAGTTCTGCTACAACTTTAACAACGCTTACTGAAAATCATCCTTTAGAAGTTTATATTTCTATTCCAGCTGAAAAAGCTATCGCTATTAAAAAGGGTACACCCGTCACCCTTTTATCTACAGACGGTCAAATATACGGCAATAGCAATGTGTTTTTTATAGCACCAACAGTAGATCCAAATAGCCAAACAGTGTTAATCAAAACTCTTTATCTAAATGAAGACAATGATTTAAGAGCAGACCAGACTGTCAAAGCACAAATTCTTTGGCAAGAGCGCAATGGCATATCTGTTCCTACTAAAGCAGTATTACAAACAGCTGGCAAATATTTTGTGTTTGTTGCAGAAAACAAAGATGGCAAACTATTTGCTAAAGAAAAAGAGATAGAGATTTATGGAATTGAAGGGAATTCATACCAAGTGAAAAGTGGTTTAAAGCCAACGGAGCGCATTATCACTACTGGTATTCAACGATTAGCTGATGGCGCGCCAATTATGGATAATTCACAAATTAGCGAAAATCACTAAAGGAAACCCTGCACTAATATGTTTGTCAATTTTTTCATAAGCCGCCCAATATTTGCTTCAGTTTGTTCTTTGATTATTGTTATTGCTGGCTTAGTTTCAATTCCAAATCTGCCAATTGCACAATATCCGGAAATTGCACCACCAACTGTAAAAGTTTCATCAGTTTATACAGGTGCTAGCGCGAGCGCTGTTGAAGCGAGTGTTACCAATATATTGGAGCAACAAATAAACGGTGTAAAAGGAATGAAATATATTACCTCGACAAGTGGTAATGATGGCACTAGCACCATAAATGTTACTTTTGACTTAGAGCGTGATATTGATGCAGCAGCAGTAGATGTACAAAATCGAGTTGGCTCTGTTCAAGGGCGTTTGCCTGACGAAGTCAAACGAACAGGTGTGAATGTTGACAAAGTATCAACAGCAATTATTTTAGGAGCAGCAGTCTCATCAGATCGTCACGATGCGCTATTTCTTAGCAACTATGCAGACTTATATATGAAGGATGCTTTAAAACGAGTTAAAGGTGTTGGTGACATTACCATATTTGGTGAAAGAAAATATTCAATGCGGATTTGGCTAGACCCAGCTAAATTAACCAATCGCAATATTACAAGTACTGATGTTGCACGAGCACTAGCGGAACAGAACGTGCAAGTAGCAAGCGGCTCCATTGGTAAAGCTCCATTTATAGCTGGACAAGCATATGAAATAAGTACACGAGTAAAAGGAAGACTACAAACTCCAGAAGAGTTTGGCAATATCATTATTAAAGCAGGACCGCACGGCTCAGTTGTAAAAATCAAAGATGTCGGACGAGTGGAACTCGGTGCTGAAAATTATGGAACATTTTTACGCTACAGAGGCTTGAATGCAGTTGGTATTGGAGTTTTTCAATCTCCTGGCGCTAACGCGCTTGATGTTGCTCATGATTGTCGAGCTGAACTTAAAAGACTGTCAAGAAATTTACCGCCTGGAATGAAATGTGATGTCGCATTTGATACAACGCTTGCTGTAGAAGAATCAATTAATGAAGTAATTAAAACACTTGCCGAGTCAGTACTTTTAGTAATTGCCGTAATATTTTTATTCTTACAAAGCTGGCGGACTACGCTTATTCCAGCTATTACAATTCCGGTATCATTGATTGGCACTTTTGCTGTGATGAAAGTACTTGGTTTTTCAGTCAACACTTTAACTTTGTTCGGCATCACTTTAGCTACAGGTCTGGTTGTTGATGATGCTATTGTTGTAATTGAAAACATAGTACGGCTTATGAAAGACCGTAAACTTCCAGCAATGGAGGCAGCTCGCGAAAGCATGAAAGAAGTAACGAGCGCTGTTATTGCTACAGCATTAGTGCTCGCTGCTGTATTTATCCCAGTAGCATTTTTTCCTGGCACAACTGGTCAATTGTATAAACAATTTGCTTTGACTTTAGCAATTTCAGTAGGCATTTCAGCTTTTAACGCATTAACTTTAACTCCAGCACTATCAGCTTTGCTTTTAAAGCATGAGCATCATTCTGGCAATTGGCTTTTTGCAAAAGTCAATGATTTATTGAATTGGATACGTAAAGTATTTGATGAAACTTTAAATGCTTTGCTTAAATTTAAATCCATTGTAGCAGTCGGGTTTATTGCATCACTAGCTCTTACAGCATTCATATATACCAAAATACCTACAGGCTTTTTACCAAATGAAGATGTTGGCTATTTTATGATTATCGTGCAAGCACCAGATGGTGTTTCACTCGATTACACCAGCAATGTGGTAGCTAAAGTTGAAAAGGTAGTAAATAAAGTTCCGGAAATATTAGGTGTGTTTGCCGTGGGTGGATTTAGTTTTTCTGGCAATAATTCAAGCAATGCCATTGTATTTTGTACATTGAAACCTTGGAATGAAAGAAAAGGACATAATGAAACAGCTGATGCTGTTATCAATAAATTACGTGGTCCATTAATGGCAATTGATGATGCTTTTTGTATTCCATTTAATCCGCCACCAATTCAAGGCTTAGGTAATTTTGGTGGATTTGCTTATGAGCTTGAAAATACACAGCGTACCTCTTTAGAAGAATTTTCAGCCATTGCTGATACTTTCTTGGCTGAAGCTCGTAAGAGCCCAATTCTTACTGGCATTCAAACTACATTTAGAATGAATGGCCCACAAATTATTATTGATGTTGATAGAGAGAAAGCTGAATCTATCGGCGTGAACGTCGGCGATATTTTTAATACTCTACAAGTATTTATTGGTTCTTTATACGTCAATGATTTTGATTATCTAGATAGAAGTTATCGTACATATATACAAGCTGATGCACCTTATAGAGGTAATCCTAAAGACATCAATAACTTATATGTTCGCTCAAATAGCGGCAGCATGGTGCCATTAGGCAATTTTGTAAGTTTGAAAAATACTACTTCACCACCTACCATATCTCACTACAATTTATTTAAATCAATTGAAATTAACGGCGCACCGGTGCCTGGTGTAAGCTCCGGGCAGGCAATTGCAGAAATGGAAGCTATTGCCAAACGTGTATTGCCACGTGGTATGGATTATGAATGGACAGGAATTTCACTAGAAGAAATTAAATCTGGCAGCTTAGCTTTATTGATATTTGCTCTTGGTTTATTGTTTGTGTTTTTAGTGCTAGCTGCTCAATATGAAAGTTTGATGGACCCGTTGGTTATTCTTTTTGCTGTTCCATTAGCTGTATTAGGGGCATTAGGAGCGCAAATGTTGCGGGGCTTGGAAAACGATATTTTCTGTCAAATCGGGCTTGTTATGCTTATTGGTCTAGCTAGTAAAAATTCTATTTTGATAGTTGAATTTGCTAATCAGCTGCATAAAAAAGGTTTGTCATATCAAAAGGCTGTAATTGATGCGGCTATGACCAGGCTACGTCCAATTTTGATGACGTCACTAGCATTTATATTTGGTATTTTGCCATTATCATTTGCCGAAGGTGCTGGAGCAAATGGTAGACATTCATTAGGAACAACAGTACTAGGTGGAATGGTTCTATCTACTATTCTCAGTCTTTATGTAGTACCAGTATTGTATTTGGTGTTTAATTCAATAAAAGAATTATTTATAAAACCCAATCAGCCACCTGTTAGCGTGGAAGATCCGTCAGTTCATTGTCGGATTGAGAATTAATAGCCACGCTTGGATCACTCTTTCTCTATCGCAGACCGAATAGGATAAGAAGCAAGTACTGTCCGACAACTACGAATTAACTCCGGCAGGTAACTTTGGTCAATTTTGAACCGAAAGCAATGCTCTTGTAGCAGATGGTCTGGAGTGATGTTCACAGTCATCGATATACTTCCTAGCTTATCAATGACCAATTCAACTGAAAGCTCTGGCTCTATGCAATCGAGATTAGCTTCTCCGTGGAGTGTCTTGTGCAATTTTTCAGCAGCATCAGTCCATGCCGCTAGTTCAGACAAATGAATGATAGGTCCGCTAACTGATACCTCAGCACCATTTGAACTACACTCCACTGTAACACGTAGCCAATTACCGTCCCAATAATCCGTTTCTTCAGGAAACTCTCGTCCATGAACCCAGATACTTAGACCTTCGATCTGAATATTGGGAGCTTCTAGTTTTTCTACGGCTTGCCGAATACTCATTAAAAACCTGCTTTCTTTAGATAGATTTGATGATAGCTGTTTCGACAAGCAACCAAAATCTTGGACAATAATTATACAACGATGACTAGTATTTACTGGCTCCATTTTAACTTGAACTTTTTATTGCTTTTTTACGTCTTCAAAAATAGAGGAATTACCTTCTCTTGACTTTTGTTATACAGTGTTATACAATGTTAAACGAGCATTCTAATGAAAACGATTTACAATTGTGATTCGCTCAACAAACACAACATCACAAAAGAAGAAGTTGACCAAGTTTATGCTATGGGTAAAGGTTTTGACCTCAATCCCAGTTTAAAGGGAAATGATCGAGTTATCGTAATCGGGTGGACAGCTTCAGGACGTTTATTGGAAATAGGTATAGAATATCTAGCTGATGGAAACGAATACATTTTTCATGCAAACGAAGCAACAAAATATTATCGAAATCTATTTGACAGAAAAAAGAGATAAATATGGCAATTAGAGCAAAACGATCAGCTGAAACACAAAAACGCTTTGAACAAGGACGTGCTGCAGCCAGAAAGCGTGTAGTTGAAAAAGGTATAGTTGCGTTTAGAGCTGATGAAGAAATGATGGATCTGTTATTGCGCATTGCTGAATATAAGCGTGTGCCATATGGCGTATTGGCGCGTTCATGGGTTATGGAATGTCTCAGGAAAGAAGCTAGAAGTTTAGATATGAAAGACTAATTCATAGTCAGATCAAGCACTAATTTCCCAAATTGTGTACGCCCTCCATTTTTTCATGCGCAATTTTTTCATATCTGCTTATCCGGGAAAAGTCCAGGCATCCAACGTGAAGCCAGAGTAGCTGGAAAAGAAAGCCGAAGCGGTGAACGCATATCTTCACTTACCAAAACACCTTTCTCAATTAAAGAAGCAACAATGCGGCGTCCTTGGCGATCACCCACTCCAATCAATTCAGCAACATCTCCACGCGGCAATTCACCACGAAACAATATGGATTCGAGTACAACCTGAGAATGTTGAGGTAGAGTACCAGCATTTATTTCTTCTTCAGTCCAAAAAAGAATGCGCTTACGCAAACGATTTGGTTCAATCAAATTTTCCATAAATTCTACCTGGTCAATACAAACTTCCAAAAAAAATCGTGTAAAACTTGCTAGTGCTTCCTCACTTAAGTTCCCACGTCCATCCAAATTATTTTTTCTCCCTTGATCACAAGCAATCAAAAGCCTTTTGTAATCATTATCTCTTCTTGCTAGTCCGCGAGCCACCGACCAAACTCCACCTGTGTCTAATTTTTCCAGCATTACCGCATGAGACATGAGCCTAGCTACACGCCCATTGCCATCCAAAAAAGGATGAATCCATAAGAGTCGGTGATGCGCCGCCGCCACCGCAAGGATAGTTTCAGCAGCACCTCGCCCAGAATAAACATCTTCAAATTTTGCTAAAAACCTTGGTAGCGCACCGGGACTTATAGCAACATGATTTCCAATCGCAACATCCCGATTGCGAAATTCTCCCGGAATTACTTTTACTTTCTTATGACTTTTAGGATCTTCTACAAACAAAAGATCGTCTGGCAGAGATTCACAAAAGAGCTTATGAATTTCAAGAATTCCTGCTCTTGTATAAACTTTTCCACGCAGCCCTCCTTCATCTAGCCAGCGCTGAACAAATATATGTGCTTTGGCTTCAAGCTGAAGATCGCGTTTGTTTTTATCCTTACTATAGTCGCCATGAAGCGCGCGTTCTATATCTATAGGGTGAGTATCATGTCCTTCGATAAGATTGCTGTAATAGCAATTCATAGCTCGGACAAGTTGAGCCAAGGCATTCATTACCCCAATTGGCAAACTACGCCGAAAACCAGCCGACTTTTTCGTAAGGTCAAATACTAATTCACTCAGCTCCTGCCTATACCTAGAATTGCTTGACAGAACCAAGGGCTCCATTAAGGAAGGTCTTTTATCACAATCGATTTTGGCTATTTTATTGGTTTTCTTGACCATTAATATGTCCGCATCTATGTCCAGTTATAATTAGTGAGATTTCCTGATTATAGCGCATTTTTTAGTCATTATATGGCATCTATGACCGTTAAAATGTCCGGTTAAATGTCCGGTTAAATGTCCGATAAAACGATTTACCACATTAATATCATTTGGCTCAATACTAAAGTAATCAGCCAACTCTCAGCTGTTATGCTTACCATACTTGACATTTATATACATATGTGTTACTCTGTATTACAAGGTGGTTCCTTGTCGTGATAACGTTCGCTCAAAATGAAATCACTAAACATAATATTTCCATTCAAGAAGTGCTAGAAGCACTTAATTATCAGATTGGTATTTTTGATCTTCCTGTCAGTAATACCGGAAACAGCAGGTATATGATTTTAGGTTTTACTGCTAATGCAAGGCTCTTAGAAATTGGTCTAGAAGATATCAATAAAGATACTGAACATGTATTTCATGCTATGGATGCTACACAGTTTTATAGAAATCAGATTTAGATTGGAGAATATATGAAAAAAAAAGAAGAATTTGCAAAAAGAGTTCAAAAACATGCAGAAGAATCTTTAGTAAAAGATGGCACAGTACAATTTCGCTTAGATGGAGAAATGATGTATCTTTTGCTTGAGCTAGCAAAATACAAACGTACACCACATGGAGTATTAGCCCGTATGTGGGTAGTAGAAAGATTGAGAAATGAAGTATCTCAAATTGCTAACTTAAAAAAGACTACCAATCCTTTTGGATCTACAAATCAAGCTACACAAAATGTTTTTGAGTCAAATTTATCTTCTCGAGTACAAGAAGATTAGGTTTAAACCCAAGAGTCTTTATTCATTTGCAAGCATAACCTCAGCCTTGTTTATACGCCTAGATCATATCTTTTTAGTTTATAGTTGGATCTAAAACTAATTTACCAAATTGTTTACGCCCTTCCATTTTTTCATGAGCAAGTTTTGCTTCTTTCAAAGGCATAACTTCATCAACCACCGGTTTTAATAAGCCTTGATCAAAAAATGGTAGCAAATGAGCGAATTCACCTTTGGTGCCCATCATAGATCCATAAATAGTTTGATGTTTATAAAACAATCTGGGAATATTCACTTTTACATCAGGACCAGTGGTAGCTCCACATGTGACTAATCTTCCATTTATAGCAAGGCTAGCTAAACAATCTTCAAATACAGCCGGACCTACATGTTCAAAAACAATATCAACGCCACGTTTTTCAGTTAAGCGTTTTATTTCATCAGCTATTTTTTGTTTACTATGAATAATTACTTCTTCTGCACCAAGCTCTTTAGCTAATTTAGCTTTTGCATCATTGCCTGCTGTAGCAATCACACGACAATGATGCAGTTTTGCTATCTGAATAGCAGCAGAACCTACACCAGAGCCAGCACCAATTACAAGTACAGTTTCTCCCATTTTCATTTGGCAGCGTGTCACTAACATATGCCAGGCAGTAATAAATACTAATGGAATTGCTGCTGCTTGATGGAAATTAAGTCCTTTTGGAATCGGAAAGCAATTTATTCCTGGCACGGCTACATATTCAGCATAGCCACCATTGCAACCAGCTCCAAGGATATGATAATAACGGCATAAGTTTTCATCACCAGCCAAACAATGTTTGCATGTTCCACAAGATATGCCAGGCGATACTAAAACTTTGTCGCCAACTTTTACATTGGTGACACCTTCGCCTAATGTTGTAATTTCGCCAGCTACATCGCAGCCTAATATCAATGGTAATTTCAATCCGGGTAAACCACTGCGGCACCAAATATCTAAATGATTGAGCGCACAAGCTTTTACTTTTAAGACTACTTGATTCACTTTTGGTTTTGGTATTTCAACAGAGTCTATTTGTAAGACATCCGGTGTACCTTGATTGTGAACACGCACAGCAGTCATAGAAGATGACATAAATTACATTCTCCTCATTAGATCCTAAGCATAACTATTGGCTATGTTTAGCAAAGATAACACTATAACAATGTTAAGCCTGCTCAAGGCTTGCCAGATTGCAAAACGATAAAATTATGAGCAACAAAATGCAACTTATATATAAGTTGTTGGCAAGGTTCTAAGTTGCCAAGCAATTTGTAGATATAGATATTTTGGTCATAACGTAGAAATTACTTTACCTGGAGGTAATGTCATGAAATTGGTTGAGAAGCCTAGGAAGGAAACCAATAACGGAAAACACTCTAAAGAGACTGCCAAGGATGGTCAAAGCTTATCTTCAGGAAAAACAATGAATAATTCTCGTACTGGTAAAGAAATCATCAAAAAGCAAAGTGGACAAGCAAATCTTGAAAACTATGAATTAGCTAGAGCAACATTTTCATGGGAAGATGCTAAGAAAGAAATTGATTATTTAGCAGATGGCAAAATCAATGCTGCTTATAATGCAGTTGACAGACATATCCATAACGGACGTCGCAATAAAGTTGCTCTGTATGCAGTTGATGCCAAAAATAATTTAAGTTCTTTTACTTTCCAGGATATTTATTATTTATCAAATCGCTTAGGCAATGCTCTTAAGTCATTAGGCATTAAAAAGGGCGATCGTGTATTTGTATTTTTGCCTAGAATTTTAGAATTATATGTCTCTACAATTGCTATTGCCAAAATTGGCGCTGTAGTTGGCCCATTATTTTCGGCCTTTGGACCAGATGCATTGAGAGATCGTCTATTAGATAGCGAAGCAAAAATTGTTATCACTACACCAGAGCTAAAAGTAAAACTTGATGGCATCAAATCAGATTTGCCAAATTTGGAATATGTAGTAGTAGTCGGTAATGAAGATACGCTAAAACAAGGTGAGATTAGCTACGAAGAAATTGTCTCAGGTGCATCTGAAAAGTTAGAAGTGGCGGCTATGGATCCAGAAGATCCATTGTATTTGCTTTATACATCAGGAACCACAGGCAAACCAAAAGGTGTCGTCCATGTACACAATGACATTATTGGGCAGCATATGACGACCAAATGGGTTTTGGACTTAAAAGAAGATGATGTTTATTGGTGTACAGCTGATCCAGGTTGGGTAACAGGCACCGTATATGGTATCTTCGGACCTTGGTCCAATGGTGCATCCGTTGTCACTTTTGAAGGACGTTTTGATGCAGCCTCTTGGTATGCACTCATAGACAAATTACATATTACCGTTTGGTATACAGCACCAACTGCTTTGCGCATGCTTATGAAAGCAGGAGATGAAATAGTAACGCAATATTCTTTAAATACATTGAGACATATAGCGAGCGTTGGCGAACCGTTAAATCCAGAAGTAATTCGCTGGGGTATGAAAGTTTATGGCTTACCAATACATGATAATTGGTGGCAAACAGAGACAGGTATGCAATTGGTAGCTAATATCCCAGTGTTACCAATTAAGCCAGGCTCTATGGGCAAACCTTTGCCAGGCGTACATGTAACAGTAGTAGATGATAATGGAGAAGAATTAGAAGCTGGACAATTAGGGCGTTTGGTAGTACGTCCGGGTTGGCCATCAATGCTTAGACATGTATGGAGAAACGAAGAAAAATTCAAAGAATATTTCAAAATCCCAGGCTGGTATTTTAGCGGCGACAATGCTTGGCGAGATGAAGATGGTTATCTTTGGTTTGTCGGGCGTGCTGATGATGTTATTAATACTGCTGGTCATAGAGTTGGTCCATTTGAAGTAGAATCAGCTTTAGTTGAACATCCAGCTGTGACAGAAGCAGGTGTGATTGGCAAGCCTGATGAAGAAAGAGGCGAAATTATTAAAGCCTTTATTGTGCTTGCTAATGGTGTGAAAGCAAATGATGAATTATTGACTGATATCAAAGAGTTCACTAAACGTCAATTAGCGGCTCACGCCTATCCACGTGAAATTGAAATACGAGATAGTTTACCTAAAACACGTAGTGGCAAAATTATGCGTAGGCTTTTGAAAGCGTGGGAGCTAGGACTGCCCACTGGTGATACATCTTCATTAGATGATGATTAAAATAAAAGTTTTATTGAACTTTTTTGTTTAAAAAGTCGTCTTAAGTATTAAATACATAGATCGCATTTATGCAGATCGAAAGATGGGAAATCCTTTTTTATTAATTAAATTATGACTGCAGATATATTACTCGTTGAAGGACCTATAGAACGCATGCCACCTCAATCCGTTGAGGCTGAGCAGGCAGTTCTTGGATCATTACTTGTAAGCACTGATGCAATTGCAAAAGTGACTGGCATTCTTGAACCAGATTATTTTTATCGCAAAGCCCATCAGTTTATATATGCTGCCATTCTTGATTTATTTGATAGAAATGAGCCAATTGACATAGTTACTGTCTCGCAGTACCTAAAAGATGAAGGCAAATTAGATAGTGTTGGTGGTAGACAATATTTAACTGATTTAGCATTATCAGTAGCAACAACTGCCAATGTTGAATATTATGCTCACCTTGTAAATGAAAAAGCTTTATTGCGTAATCTGATAAAAACCGGTACAGAAATTGTTGCTAGTTGTTATGAAGATTCTGAAGCTGATGAAATATTGGACAAAGCAGAACATTTAATTTTCAGTATTGCCCAGCGTCGCAATATGCAACAGCTTATTCACATACGTGATCTTGTTAATGAATCATTTGCCCGCATTGAAAAACGTTATGAAAATAGAGATGCCTTAGCAGGGGTTCCTTCTGGTTTTTATGATTTAGATGTGTTAACTTCCGGTTTTCAACGCTCTGATTTGATTATTGTGGCAGCTAGGCCATCAATGGGGAAATGTTTAGCCTATAACTCTGAAATTGTTTTGTCAGACGGCAGTATAAGTACAATTGAAGAAATATATAGAGCCCAATCTGGTTCCATCCTTACTCTTGAGAACAATTACAAACTTAATTGGACTAAACCATCTGCTTTCATTGATGATGGAATGAAGCCAGTATTTAAAGTAACAACTCGCTTAGGTAGAACAATTGAAACCACTTGTACACATCCTTTTCTTACCATATTTGGCTGGAAAAAATTAGAAGAAATTGGAATTGGCGAAAAAATAGCTATACCTAGAACTATTCCGGTGCAAGGAGAAAATATAATTCGCGAGTGTGAAGTAAAACTGCTTGCATATTTAATTGGAGATGGATCTCTCACTCAAAAACATAAAAAAGTAAGTTTTACAAATAATAATCTTGAAATCCAGAAAGATTTCGAATTGGCAGTAATAGCTTTTGGTGGCACTAGTATCAGCCATGTTAATTCTAACAATCGCGCTAATTCTTTTGTTGTCCGGGGTGATGCTCGTTTTATAACCCACAATAGGCAAGAATTTGCAAAACGCCTTAAAAAGGCTATTGTTTATCAATTCCCATCAGCTAGACAATTAGCATTGGTGGCAGGACTAAATCCTTCTTCAATTACAATGTGGACGCAAGGTAAGTGCGCTCCAAATGGATTAGCATCAATTAGTCGCAGTAGTAAAAATTCTATTTCACTATGGCTAAATAATATTGGATTGTTAGGTAAAGACGCTCATAGTAAAACCATTCCAGCTATAGTTTTTACATTGGTAAAGTCACAACTTGCTCTATTTCTAAATCGTCTTTTTGCTACAGACGGATGGGCTACTTGTTTTTCTAGTGGGCAGCCACAAATTGGTTATGCAACAGTGAGTGAAAAGTTAGCTCGTCAAATACAGCATCTTTTATTACGCTTTAGCATTATTGCAAAATTACGCAAACGTCGTGTTAAATATAAAGGTACACATAGACATTGTTGGCAAATTGATATTACAGATATCCAGTCTATAGAAACATTTATCCAAGAAATAGGTATTTTCAGCAAAGAAACCGCCATTTCTAAGGTAAAAGATGCCATTGCTGAAAGGCGCAAACAAACTAATTGCGATTTATTACCAATGGCTATTTGGGAGAAGCTGAAAGTAGCAAAAGGAAATGAATCTTGGAATTCATTAGCAAAACGTAGCAATATCAAAGGATATACCAATATACATGTTGGTAAGCGAGCTCCAACAAGAACTAAACTTTTAAGTTTAGCTAAAGGACTAAATAATAATCAACTAGTAAATTTAGCTCAAAGTGATGTTTACTGGGATGAAATTGTATCTATAGAACATTTAGGATTAAAACAAGTCTATGATCTAACAATTCCAGAGACGCATAATTTTGTTGCTAACGATATTTGTGTTCACAACACTGCACTATGTTTAAATATAGCCCAGCACGTTGCACTAGAACATAAAATACCAGTGGCTATATTTAGCTTAGAAATGTCCAAAGAACAATTAGTACAAAGACTTCTTTGTAGTGAAGCAAAAATAGATGCAAATAAAATGCGCACTGGCTTTTTACAAAGTAGTGATTGGACAAATTTAGCTACAGCTATGGGGCGCTTAGGTGAAGCACCAATATACATAGATGATTCAGGATTGATAAATGCCTTAGAAATTAGAGCTAAAGCACGCCGATTAAAAGCAGAAATGAAATCGCTCGGACTAATTATCATCGACTATATTCAATTAATGCAAGGACGTAAACAGTCCGATAATCGTGTACAGGAAGTATCTGAAATATCACGTGGTTTAAAAACATTAGCACGTGAAATCGATGTACCTGTAATTGCATTATCTCAGCTATCACGTGCTGTTGAAGGCAGACAAAACAAACGCCCAATGTTATCAGATTTGAGAGAATCTGGCTGCTTAACCGGCGAAACTTTGGTTTATTTGCCAGAAACAGGCACATATGAGCGAATTGACAGTTTAGTAGGCAAGACAGGCTTTAAAGTACTTGCACTAAATACAAAAACTTGGCTGCAAGAGCTACGTGAAGTTACAAATGCGTTTTCTACCGGTATTAAAACTGTCTTTAAGTTGACCACTCGATTAAATCGAACAATCCGAGCTACTGGTAATCATAAGTTTTTGACATTACAAGGATGGCATCGTTTAGATGAGTTAAAACCCAATATGCGTATTGCCGTACCAAGAAAATTAGCTAGTACATCTATAGCTACAATGTCTGAAGAAGAAGTGGCTCTAGTAGGATATTTAATTGGTGATGGATGTACACTCGCACGTCACTCTATTCAATACACTACTGCTGATTATGATTTGGCTCTGCACGTTTCAAATATTGCTAAAACAATTTTTGGAAATGATATTGCACCAAGCATTAAGCACGAGCGGCAATGGTATCAAGTATATTTGTCATCTACTCATCACTTAACTCATGGAAAACGTAACGCCGTAGCAAAATGGCTTGATCAACTGGGCATATTTAACTTACGTTCATACGAAAAATATGTACCCAAAGAAATCTTTGCGCAGCCCAATAATAAAATAGCTTGCTTTTTAAAACATTTATGGGCAACAGATGGAACTATTCATATATCAGAAAAACATCCAATTCCAACTATATATTATGCAAGCAGTAGCAAACGACTCGCTCAAGATATCCAATCACTCTTATTGCGACTAGAAATAAATGCCAACATAAGACGTAGTCCTCAAAATGGTAAAGGACGAGATCAATATCACGTTGTATTAAGTGGAAAGCCAGATGTTGAAGCATTCCTTACTACTATTGGCGTACAGGGTAATCGCAAGCAGCCCATGCTCAACAAGGTAATTGAACATCTTTCTACACGCATTCATAATACTAATAGAGATATTATTCCTTTGGATGCCTGGAAATCTCTGGTCGAACCAGCTCGTCGTGTTATTGGACTTAGTACGAGGGAAATGCAAAAATTACTTGGAACATCATATTGTGGCAGCACCCTCTATAAATCTGCTATGAGTAGACAAAGAGCATATAATGTTGCTCGAATAGTTGCATCCAACGAATTAGCCAATTTAGCCCAAAGTGACATTTATTGGGATGAAATCGTCTCTATAGAACCTGATGGCGAGGAAGAAGTTTATGATCTTACAGTGGAAGGATTACATAATTTCGTAGCTAATAATATAACTGTCCACAATAGCATTGAACAAGACGCAGATATAGTCATGTTTATATACAGAGACGAATATTACAATCCAGAAAGTGATCGACGTGGAGAAGCAGAAATTATTGTTGCTAAACAACGTAACGGTCCGACCGGCACTGTTGATTTGTTGTATCAATCTAGTATCACCCGCTTTTTAAACAAAGCTGCTCAAGGACAATACGGCTCCCAAGTTTAATTTTAAAGAGGTGCTTTATGCAAAAGATATGCTACTTCCTGTTTTTAGCAGTTTTTCTTTTTAATACATTGCCAGCAAGTTTTGCTAGCCCATCACAAATACCAAATGAGCTTATTGATACACCCGCCTTTTTGCGTGATGTTAACAATGCTCAAAAACTTCGTTTAAAACATCGCATTAGCGAAGAACAATTTATTAACATGATGCATAAACCAAATACCATTGTTTTAGACGCACGCAGCCCAGAGAGATTTAATCAGATGCATATAGCAGGAGCAAAACATTTGAATTTTGCTGATTTTACAACTGACGCATTAAAAACAATCATTGCCGATAAAGACACTCGCATCCTTATATATTGCAATAACAATATAAAAAATGCAGAAATTGCCTTTCCATCAAAAGCACCAAGCGCCGCCTTGAATTTATCTACTTACACGTCATTATATTCATATGGTTATCGCAATATATTTGAATTAGGACCAGTAATTGATCCAACAAATTCAAAACTATCATTTGAAGGAAGTTTAGCTAAGTAAAAAAATTAGTTAATTCACTGGTGCCCAAAATATATCATGCATTGGATGTCCAACTGTAATTAGTTTTACTGGTTCATTAGGTTTACTAATATCTACAACTGCAATTACATCAGTTTGCTGACTAGTAACTAAAAGCCTATTTCCATCTGGCAAGAGACACAACGGTCCGGGAAAATCTACATCCAATGGCAATTTTATTTCATTCGTTTTGAGCAAACTGTTTATATCATAAGTACTAATTGTATTATCACGAGCATTTACTACAAATAAATGCTTATTGTCATTACTCAAGCAAAGCCCGGTTGGTGCTTGTCCACACTGAATAGTACCTACTATCATTCTTTTTGTTATATCGATAATTGATATTGTATTGGACATACGATTACTTACATAAGCATGTTTACTATCTTTGCTAATTGTTATATCAGTAGGAATATTACCAACTTTAATTGAACATATAACTTTTTGATTATAAGTTGAAATTATAGTTACTTCTCCAGCTGTCACATCTAAGACAAGCAAAAAAATTCCATCGGGAGTAAGTGCAATACGCGAAGGACCAATTGAGACTTTTGTTCTCATCAACATTTTTTGTGTTGCTAATTCAATGACAGCAATATCATTTAAGCCACTTTCAGAAACATATAATAGCTTGCCATTACCAAATGCTGCTACAGATTTGGGCGCACTGCGCATATTGGCATTATCACGTGATGGAGGCAAATCAATTTGCCCAATGAATTTTTTTGCAATTGGATCAAGCATTAGTATGCGGTTTTTTGCTTGGTCTGCTATATAAAGCCTTCCTTCAGCAAAATCCATACCGCAAGGAGTTCCTTCCGTTGGAAATTCAACTATTTTATTCAAACTTTTCCCATCTAATACAGATACAGTGCCAGAGACTATTGATGTAGCAAAAATTGTGCCATAGCCTTTGTAATGCTCTTTGTTTAATCCTATCTTTTTAATTCCAAAATCAGGCTTATCTATTGCCGCATCATCGACAATTGCCACTGGCAATTCCTTTGCTAAGGATTTTAAAGATTTAGGCATGACAAAGCCTTCAGGTACAATTAAATCAAATGGAAAAACCAAATTAAGCACACGTTTTTTGATTTTTTCTGGCATATTGGCGGGAAGCAATATTGTTCTTACATCCCCCTTTTTTATAGTTTTTATATGTGCCCAACTATTAGTGTAAAAAATAATATCTGGGTTATTGGCGCTCGGATAAAATTCATCGATTTCAATTTTATCTTTATCCTTTTCTTTTTTCGCCCCTGCCTGTTTTGCTGGCACTAATGGTAAATATAATAGACCGTCGTCAGTAGAAATAGCACCATCTATTCTCACACTGCCATTGTGAATCACATTTAGAACATTTTTACGCAAATCAGAAGGCAAACGAGTAGCAAAAGCACAAATATTCAGCAAGAACAAAATTAGCACCAAGAGCAAACTTGATAACAATTGCCTGATAATAAACTGACCTCGTGTCTTATGCTTCATCCGTTGAATTTTTAGACTTAAATACCCCTGTAATTGCATCAAAAAGTGATGATTGTGCATCTGAAGAATTTGAGGGATTTTTTTGACTATTTAGATCTTTTTTGGATACATTTAGTTTTTCGCCACGCAGTTCAGCAATGCGTTTTAATAATTGTTTTTCTTCAGCAGATATTTTAGTTGGAGTTTCAACTACTACTTGAACAATTTGATCTCCACGCTTATCAGGATTGTTTAAGAATGGAACACCTTCTTCTTTCATGATTAATGTTACGCCTGATTGTATCCCAGCAGGTATTTTCAAAATCTTTTTACCGCCTACGGTATCGACAAGCAATTCTCCACCTAAAGCAGCCATAGCAAAGCCAATTTGCTGCCTTATAAAAATTGTGCTTCCTTCTCTGACAAATTTAGCATGTTCTTTTACATGAATTACTACATATAAGTCGCCTGCTCTACCGCCACTTTTTCCTTGATCGCCAGCCCCTGTTACTCTCAAGCGCACCCCTGTATCTACACCAGGAGGAATTTTAACTTCAATTGATTTTGGTTTTTTCAATAAACCGCCACCCTTACATTCTTCACAAGGGCGATCGATTTTTGTGCCTGCTCCATCACAAGTTGGACAAGGCATAACTTGAGTAAATTGTCCAAAGAAAGTAGAACTAGTTTGTCTTACTTGCCCTTGCCCGTGGCAGGTAGTACATTGCATTTGACGTGCTCCGGGAGCAGCACCGGTACTTTTACATTCGCTGCAGTGCACTAGATGTTTGATACTGAAAGTTTTTTCTACTCCAAAAACTGCTTCCAAAAAATTGATTTCAATATCATATTTTAAATCTGCACCATCTTGCACACCACCACGTCTTTTTGTTCGCGTGCGCATCGCACCGCCAAAGAAATATTCAAATATTTCAGATAAGTCTGAAAATGATCCCATATCAAAGCCTGAGTACATGCTACCAGCGCCTTTCAGCCCTTCAGCACCATAGCGATCGTAAACTGATCGTTTTTGTTCGTCTGATAACACTTCGTAGGCTTCAACTAATTCTTTAAAAGCCGATTCATTTCCTGTGTCTTTATTATCTGGGTGCAATTGGGCAGCGCGAGCACGGAAATTTTTCTTAATTTTATCTTGAGAATCGCCTCGCGACACTCCAAGAATTTCATAGTAATCACGACTTGCCATAGTAACCAATTGAGATACCTATTTTTATTTGTTGATTTAAATTTGAGTTAAGCCGCAAGACATGAATTATGTTTCAGCATGAATACTGTCAGCAGTTTCTGAATGCTCACTCTTTTCAGCATGTCCACCAGTATATATCGCTTTACCCAAATCAAGCAAGGCTACATCTAGTCCAGCTACTAAACTCTTTAACTCAGGGGATGTCTCATCCGTTTTTCCTATTAATTCACGGAGGGACTCAAGCGCTATTTTTACATGTTCAACATATTTAGGATCTATAGCATCAAATCCTGAATATTTGCTCAATGCCCGCTCTGCCTCTAGAATCAACGTTTCTGCCTTTATTTTTGCATTAATCATTTCTTTTTGTTCACGATCTTGCTTGGCATATTCGTCAGCTTCACGTTCCATTTGCTCGACTTCTTCACGGCTAAGTCCGGAGGCACGTTTGATTGTGATAGATTGTTTAATACCAGAACCAGCATCCTTGCCAGTCACATGCACAATACCATCGGCATCAATGTCAAAAGTGACTTCAATTTTAGGAACTCCACGGGGTACACGTGGTATGCCTTCCAAGAAAAATCTTGCTAAAGACTTATTGTATTTCGCTAATTCTCTTTCACCTTGCAAAACGTGTACTTCTACTGTTGTCTGTCCATCTTCCGTTGTGGTAAATGGCATAGTGCGGCTGGTTGGAATAGTAGTATTGCGTTCAATGACTTTTGTAAATATTCCACCAGCGGTTTCAATACCTAAAGATAAAGGCGTTACATCCAATAAAAGTACTTCTTGTACTTCACCAGCTAGAATAGATCCATGTATGGCAGCACCCAATGCTACTGCTTCATCTGGATTAATAGATTTAACAGGATCTTTTTGGAAAAAACGCTTGATTGCGTCTTGCACTGCCGGTATGCGAGTCGAGCCACCTACCAAAACAACATGATCAATTTGTTCTGGAGATAAGCTTGCATCTTTTAATGCTTCTTGCACTGGACCCATAGTTGCTTCAACCAAATGAGTAGTTAATTCATTAAACTTAGATCGACTTATACTTGTTTCTATATGTTTTGGTCCGCCAGCGTCTGCTGTCAAAAATGGCAAATGTATTTCGCTCACCATTGCTTGAGAAAGTTCAATTTTTGTTTTTTCCATTGCTTCTTTCAAGCGTTGGATAGCCATCAAATCATTAGACAAATCTATGCCTTGCTCTTTTAAGAATTCTGCTTTCAACCAGTCTATTAATATTTGGTCAAAATCATCTCCACCTAATCTATTGTTACCAGAGGTAGCTTTCACTTCAAAAACACCTTCAGCTATGGAAAGAATGCTAACGTCAAAAGTACCACCACCCAAGTCATAAACCAAAATAGTAGATTCTTCGTTGCCTTTATCTAACCCATAAGCTAAAGCAGAAGCTGTTGGCTCATTGATAATTCTTAAAACTTCCAATCCAGCAATTTGTCCTGCGTCCCTGGTGGCTTGACGCTGAGCATCGTTAAAATATGCTGGACAAGTAACTACAGCTTTAGTTACTTCTTCACCCAAATAGGCTTCTGCATCAGCCTTGAGTTTTTGCAGAATCATGGCCGATATTTGCTCTGGGCTATAAGAAATATTGTCTATAGTAACGCGATAATTACTACCCATTTCTCGCTTAATAGATTGTATTGTCCTGCTGGGATTAGTAACGGCTTGTCTTTTAGCCAGATGCCCAACTATACGATCACCCGAGCGACTAAATCCAACAACAGAAGGTGTTGTGCGTGCACCCTCTGCACTGATTATTACTTGGGGCTTGCCACCTTCCATAACGGAAACACAAGAATATGTGGTCCCTAAATCAATTCCGATTACTTTCTCGCTTGCCATTGTAAATCTCTTTTCAAAAAATATTTCTGCCTAGGCTACCTTATTTTTCATCTGGACTATCTAATTCATACACTTTTACTGCTTCCTCATCATCTTCTTCGCTTTTTGGTTTTTTCTTAGAGTGACTTTTTTTTGCTTTGCTTGCTTTGGGCTCACTATCTTCAGTATCTTCATCAATTGTTTCTGTATCTTGATGTTCACCATCTTCCATAACTAATTCAATATTATCTACATCTTTGTCTTCGTCAGCATCCTGGTCGTCATTACTTGAACCATTATTGGATGCTACATTTACTAAAGCTGGTCGAACAACTTTGTCGTTGAGTATATAGCCACCACGCAATTCTTGAACAATAGCTCCATCAGGATGCTCATTTGTTTCAATTTGCTGAACTGGCTCATGGAATTTAGGATCAAAAATTTGTCCTTCAGTAACTAAGCGTTTAACGCCTACTTGCTCTAGACAAGATACTATACGATTGGCTACTAATTTGAAGCTCTCCAATAATTTATTACTAGGTGTATCTGTACTTAAAACAGACAATGCTCTATCCAAATCATCTAGAGCTGGTAATAACGTCTCTACTGTTTTTCTAGCTCCATGCGATGTAAGCTCTTCTCTTTCACGATCTATGCGTCGGCGATAGTTTTCAAAATCAGCTGCCATTCTTTTATAAAGGGATTCTGCTTCAATAACTTTCTGTTCTGCTTCCCTTAGCCTTGCTTGCAAATCACCCATTTCTCGGCTGAGATTTGCACTTTCTGTTGAATTTCTACTGGTTGATGACCAATTTTCATTAGCATCTTCATTTTTATTATCTTCGTTTTCATCAGAATCAGACTCAGAATCTGATTCTGAATCCGATCCGGCATACATAGCACGGAAAAAGGCTTTAGCAGCATCCATCCTTGATGGACCTTTTTCTTGTGCTGGCGCCTCGGTATTTGCAGGCTCATTTTGGCTAGTTGTTATATCTTCAAAGAGATCTTGATTCTCTTCTTTTTTTTCCTTAGCCATTCTTGTTTGATTCCTTTACCTCTAAGTCATCATTCCTAATTGATAACATCTTTCCTCTTACCAACTGTTGAGCAAACGCTTTATTTTGGCAATATTTCATTAAAATTACCCATTAAAAGCTAGTTTTATGAGTACATCTACAATTATGCCATTTATTAGAAGCATAATTGTCACTTTATTTTACTAAGTATAGTTTTTTGGCAAGAATTACCTTTTTATCTCTTCATTAATTGGGCAAAGATTATGAAGGACGTACTCTTAGCTAAAATTTAGCAATAATTATGCTTAAATGCTAAAGGCAAAGAAAAACTTAAGACATATGTATTACAGCCAAAAATCTAAATTAGTTATTTATGCTCAAAACGGCTTAGGACAGGGGCATACAAAAACAGCCGAAGGAGTTTTACGTTATGGTAAAAACCCAATTGTGGCTGTTATTGATAAAAGTAGTGTTGGTAAAACTGTTAAAGAAGTAACTGGTATTGAAATTGATGTCCCAATCATTGCTTCAGTTGAAGAATCATTAAAATTTGCCCCTGATGCTATGTTGCTAGGAGGGGCTTGGGCAGGTGGACAAATACCCTCTGACTGGCGTTTAGATATTATTCATGCTGTTAAATCTGGCTTGGACATTATCAATGGGCTACATGATTTTTTAGCTAATGACAAAGAAATTGCCCAACTTGCCCTTAACAACAATGTGAAATTATTAGACGTTAGACGTCCACCCAATATATTTAAAGTGGCTCTGGGCAAAGTTCTTGATTTGCCATGCTATACAGTTGCCACTGTTGGTTCAGACGCTTCAGTTGGCAAGATGACTACAAGCCTTGAGCTTTTGAAAAGTGCCAATAAAAAAAATTATAAAAGCAAGTTTATAGCAACTGGACAAACTGGGATCATGATTGAAGGCGATGGCATAGCAATCGATCGCGTAATTAGTGATTTTGCCGCTGGTGCTGTAGAACATTTAATAGTAGAAAATTCACAACATCAATTTGTATTTGTAGAAGGACAAGGCTCACTTATTCATCCTGGTTATTCAGGAGTTACTTTATCAATTTTGCATGGCGCTTGCCCAAATGCTCTCATACTGTGTCATAAAGCAAATAAAACCAAACTTAGTGATGGTGATTTTACTATTCCTAAATTATCACACTTAGTTGATTTATATCAAAATATGGCTCAATACATGAGACCAGCAAAAGTGGTTGGTATAGCATTAAATACTCGCAGTCTTTCTGAAGCATCTGCACAAGAACAAATCAAAACAATTGAAGCAGAAACTAAATTACCAACAGATGATCCAGTAAGATATGGCGGCGACAAATTATTTGCTGCTATTCTTCACAATAAGGAGAAATAAATTTGATAGCACATATTAAAGAAAAATCGGCAATCAAATTAGATTTTGAAACACTTACACTAAAGACTCAACATCCTTTTGGTATTTCATACGGCTCTTCGTCTGAGACAAAGAATGTTTTGGTCAAGCTTACCTGGCAAGATATAGAAGGATTGGGCGAGGCTGCACCAGCAAAATATCATAATGAATCACAAGCAACGGTGATGGCTGTTTTAAATACGTGGAAAAACGAAAACGTATTAGGCGATGATCCATTTGCCGTAGATGAAATTATGCAAAAACTAAATAAATCAATTGCTGGCAATACTTCCGCCAAAGCAGCAATTGAAATGGCTTTACATGATATTGTTGGAAAACAATGCAATTTACCACTCTATAAATTATTTGGTCTGACTAATCTAAAACCACCAATGACAGATTTTACAATTGGCATTGATAATTTAGATGTAATAGAGAAAAAGACCGAAGAAGCACTTGCTAGTGGCTACAAGATATTCAAAGTCAAACAAGGAACAAATTACGATAAAGATATAATCAAAAGAATAAGAAGTATTGCTCCTAATACTCCATTACGTGTCGATGCAAATGGCGCTTGGACCCCCAAACAAGCAGTATCAATGTCACATTTCCTGTACGAGCAAAATGTTCAATTTATTGAACAACCATTGCCCAAAAATGCGCAAATAGAAGATTTTCGTTTTGTGAAAGATCACAGCGCCATACCTATATTTGCCGACGAAAGTATTTGCACAGCAAGCGATGTTGCTCGCTTGCATACAGCCATAGATGGCATAGTTATAAAACTATGTAAAACTGGCGGCATAAAAGAAGCACTTAGATTAGTCCATACAGCACGTGCTCATGGGCTATCAGTAATGTTCGGTTGTATGATCGAATCATCAATTGGCATAACTGCTGCAGCACACATATCTCATCTAGCAGACTATCTTGATCTAGATGGCGCCTTGTTATTAGCAAATGATCCTTATTGCGGTGCCAAATATTCTGATGGCTATTTAATGCCCACAGACTTACCTGGTTTAGGCGTTAGATCTATATAAGACTAGTATGAGACTGTTTCGCTTGACAATCTTTTGGCTGGATAATATCATTTCAAGTCATTGCCACATACATGGGCCAGATAGCTAGATAATGTCTAAGCAAAAAACTTTAGAACACAAACCATTGAAAGATTCTCTTTTAAAAGGTTCTCTTGCTGGGCAATTACAAGAATCAATAGAGTCTATTGTAAAAAGTCTGCCTAAAGGTGAACATCTCACTGCCTACCAAGTATATAAACGCGCAGAAGAATTAGGAATTAAAGTTAGTCTTTCTACTGTTTATCGCACCCTCAATAATCTTAATTCTGCTGGAAATGTAAGTACAGTTGCAGGAGAGCACGGAAAACGCTACGAAGCTCGTGAAATAGGAGATGATCATGATCATCTTATTTGTCTTAAATGTGGCTTAACAGTGGAATTTGCTGACGATCTTTTAAAAGGTTTTGGCAAAGCTGTAGCAAAACGCAAAGGATTTGATCACAAAAGCAGCCGCTTTGATATTTTTGGCTTCTGTAGCGAATGTAAGTTAAAAAGAGAAGATTTGAAAATCGAAAAAGCCATTTTACTGCTTGATGATAGTGCAACAAATATAGAAAGTTTGTCTCAAAATATCGAGCAAGCGTCTTACGCATTTGAAAACGGCAAAACTCAAAAAGGTCTTGATCATATCCAACAAACACTCGATAATTTAGCCAGTACAACTCAGGCATTAAAAACCATTCTTAGCACATTTAATGAATAGCTTTTTGAGCTAATTCTTGGCTTATTAGTCTTTCGCGAGATGCAGTAAGTTCATTTTCAGAATCAACAATTATCTGCTCAATATAATCTATAGTGACTTTTCTTTGTTTCATAATTTGCTGACGTTTTTTGAGCATAGATGGCAATAGAAAGATTGCAGAGGCAGTGCCCTTTAGCCAAGGCAATAATTGTCCACCTCTAACTATTACAACGGCAAAATAATATAATTGCCAATATAAAATTTGTGGCAAAAATTTCAAGAGAGTAGTGCCAGGAATATTTTTTATAATAGTATTCCAATTATTTTGGGCCGATAGCTTAACTACCATTGGGCTATAGCCACTACCAGTAGTACCACAACCTAGATGATATACGATGGCTGCTGGCACATATAAACATTTATAGCCTCGGCTTTGGGCTCGCAATGCTAAGTCAACATCTTCAAGGTATGCAAAATATTCTTCGTCAAGTAAGCCAATATCATCAAGCATAGATCTTCTATACAAAGCAGCTCCACCGCAAGCTCCTAAAATAAATCTCTCTTGATCAAATTGCCCGCTATCTTTTTCGCGATGTCCAATGCGCCCAGGTAATCCACCTCTCCTATAGCCATCACCAGCACCATCTAAAAGCGCATTGTCTTCATATGAAAGCATCTTGCAACCAACAGAGCCCACATCACGATGTTGTTTGATTGCTCTCACCATATGCAAAAGCCAATCTCTATGTACAATCGTATCATTGTTGAGCAAAGCAACAAATTCAGAAGAAGAAGAGTTTATTCCTTTATTGACTGCAATGCTAAATCCTTGATTGATCTCAAACTTTATTAGCTTAACTTGCGGATAATTAGCTTCGATAAATTCAACAGAACCATCTGTAGAACCATTATCTACGACAATAATATCTTTCAATGGATATGACTGTTCGTTCAATGATTTAAGACAATTAGGCAAAAAACGTTTGCCGTTCCAGTTAGGAATAATAATACTAACTTGATCTTTCTGCCGAGAAAGAGAGAGAGCTTCTTTTTGACTCTCTGTTTCGTAGAAATTGATTGAAGAATTATTCACGGTAATGTATTTAGTGACAATTGTATTATCTTAATACACTCATCTGGCGACCAGCTATGTAAGTTGTTGTCACATGCAAATTAGCCTTATGAAACTCTTTATACTTCACGATACCGTATTGAGCTGCATACATCGCTAGCGTGGTAACAGTGACAGCAATAAAAGCTGAAGTCATGGGACGAACTGGTCTTCGTCTACCTGTAATTTCTTGTATTTTTTTTTGCAGTTCTCGCGACTCGGCACTACCATAATGGGTTAAGTTTTTATAGCCACAAAGAATGCAGCGCCCTAAGGAAACGCCCATAACATGTCCGCAAGATTCACACAATATAACTGTCATAGTTCATCTCCAACACCATAAATAATAGTAAGGCAAAAATGGTAAAAAATACTATAAAACAAAGAAAGCTTACTAGGTTCTAATACTTGTCATGCTATTTACTTGCTCAATATAATAAAAAGCAACGAAAAGATACATGCTATGCTGTTTTTAACAAAAGTAATATAGGCTAGTGCAATAGCTTGGAGAAAACTAAGATTGGCTAATCGAGAAAGAAATATTCTCACAATTACTCTTGAACCTATATCGAAACAAATGGCAGGTCCTGCCATTCGTGCAGTTGAAATAGGCAAAGAGCTAGCGAAAAGCATGAACGTAACAGTATTTTCGCCAAAACCATCAGAATTTAAAGAAAGCTCTGAATTATACGCCTCAAACAATTTTCATCTTGTCACAAATAAAAGTAAAAAGGACTTACAAAACATTGCTAATTTATCCGACGTTATATTTATTCAAGCTAATGTACTGAAAGCTTATCCGTTTTTAGCTGATTTGGGTAAATTTCTAGTTGTTGATCTTTATGATCCTTACTTATTTTCATTGTTAGCACAATACGCCAATGAAAAAACATCACAGCAAGCAAGCTACAACTTAATGCATCAGATATTACAAAAACATTTAACAAGAGCAGATTTTTCCATTTGCGCCTCCGAACAACAGCGTGATTATTGGCTAGGAAGATATTGTGCTATCGGCAAGTTAAATACTAAACTATACGACTTTGATCCAAGTTTTCGAAAGCTTATTGATGTTGTACCTTTTGGTTTATCAGAAAATGAACCAGTAAAAACTGGACAAGGACTAAGACAAATTACTCCTGGTATCAATCAAGATGATTTTGTGCTGCTTTGGGGCGGTGGAATTTGGGAATGGTTTGATCCAATTACAATTATTTCTGCAGTAGGTAAGCTCTGTACTCAATATCCAAAAATCAAGTTATATTTTATGGGCATGAAATCACCCAATCCACAAGTACCACTTATGAATATGGCTTTAAAAGCAAAAGCTCACGCAGAAAAACTAGGGCTTTTAAATCGTCACGTTTTTTTCAATGAAACATGGATTCCTTATCACGACAGAGCCAATTATTTATTGGACGCTGATGTTGGAGTATTAGCTCACTTTGATTTAATAGAAACACGTTTTTCATTTAGAACTCGTGTATTAGATTATTTATGGTCGAAATTACCAATCATTACTACCGTTGGCGATGAACTTGCTAGCAAAATAAATAATCAAGCAGGGCTTGCAGTTAACTATCAAGACATTGATAGTTGGGTAACTGCTGTTGAGACCCTATATAAGAACAAAGACTTATTACAAAAATATAAAGAAGGTGCTTCTCAATTAGCTAAAGAATTTCATTGGAAAAACGTAGTTAAACCGCTTCAATCTTATTGTGATAAACCTTACCGATTACCTGATTTCAAAAAAATTCGTATGCCTTCACCGATTACCCGTATGAAAGCCGTATATGATCGTGGCGGCACAGAATTATTGATAAATCGATCTAAAGAACTAGCAAAAGATTTCTTGAAATAATTATATTAACGCTTGAAGCTTACAGATTATTTTTGGCTTCAATAGCTTTTTCATACCATTTCTTAGCTTCAGAAAAACTATCATCAATATCAATTGTTTTTTTTAAATGAACAATGGCATTAGTATATTGTTCTAATGCCATATAAAGCCTACCTAAATAAAAATGTACAGCTGCATCTTCTGGATTGATTTTTAAAGCATTGTGCAAATAATACGAGGCCTCAGCATAATTTTTTCTATCCAAATCAATTTCAGAAAGAGAAATCAAAGCATCGTAATTATATGGATCCAACTGTAACGATTGTTTTAGTAATTCTTCTGCTTTTACAATATCATTATTTTTAAACGTAAGCACTCCTAGCTTTGCTAAAGCAGGAGCATATTTAGAATTGATTTGTAGGACATCTTCCAATTCTTTTCTTGCCAAATCAGGCTTGTGCAATAATAAGTACAAACTAGCGAGATTATATCTAGCCTCTATAAATTTATCATTACATTTAATTGCGGATTTGTATTCTAATTCTGCCTTGTCATATTGTTTTAATTGTTGATAGCTAAATGCTAAATTATTGTGCGCCTCAGCATAATCGGGATCCATAGCTATTATATTTTCGTACTCAGTGGCTGCCTTATCCCATTGACCAAGTCTTTGATAGACAGCACCTATCCAATTTCTTACTGCAACATTATTTTTATCAATTTCAAAAGCAAGAGAAAATTCAATTAAAGCTTCTTTGTACTTATTTTTATTGTAATTTTGAATTCCATTATTTAAATGGTCCACAAATTCTTTTTGTGGCAATACATCCTGGTTATGAGTTTTTTCTATGTCGTTAGCATAAGCGCTAGCTGAAAAACCAATTACAATTGTAAGTAATGTAGTAAATATGAAATTAAATGCTGTCATCTCTATTTAAAATCCCAATTTCCTTGACAATGTCACATAAAACTAAAATATCAAATTGTTAATGGATTTGTTGTAATGTATAGATATAACAACTCAAATCACTTGGAATTAAGACATTGTTAGAACAATTAATAGCAAAAAATAATAGATCCAATTTTGATGTTGTTATACCCCGGCATTTATCAGATGCAACCTGGATTGATTTTGAATTTGAAGCTGCATTAAAACTTTCTAGAAACTTATCTGTCGAGCTGAATAAGTTAAATCAAAAGGTAAGCGAACGTCGTGTTCATAAAGCTCGTGTGGCGCTAAGACGCTGGTTTACCATTTGGAAAGTATTAAAAGAAGACGGTTGGCAAACAAAATCTTTAAGAGCAAAAATAGTGAGGCCTTTGAAGGATTTATTATCTCTTTTAGGGAAGTTAAGGGATTTTGATGTAAGCATTTCTATATGCCAAGAATTGGAAGCACCAAAGAAATTACTTGACGACCTGCAAAAATCACGAAATAAGCTAAGAGTCTTGATATCAGATTATATTCACTCGTCAGATATCGACAAGCTGTCAAAAAGACTTGAAAAGCAATTGAAGAAAAGAGCAAAAAAGTATACAAAATCATCCTTTGCAACAAAAAAAGCTAAGTTATCGGCTTTCAAGCACATTGACAAATATGTTGTGCAGCAAGAAAAGACAGTTAGAAAATTAGCTAAAAAGGCAATGACACCCAAACAATTACATCAGTTGCGGCTAGGCATAAAGGGGTGGCGATATTTATTAGCAGAGTTTTTTGGGCTTACCACTCTAGAATTAGTTACTACACAACAATTACTAGGACAAATCCACGATTTAGACCGCGTAGCTATACTTTTAAGTAAAAGTAAAAATAGTGAAAATTCTTTGAGACTATTAGCCGTAAAACGCAGTGACCTACTCAAAGACTTTGAACAAGTCCGGGAGAATATGCCTTATGGACTTCGTCCAGCAGTAATTTCAATGAAAACTAACATATAAAAAAATCATATGAGTAATTTTATATGTATATTTGCCTGAAATACTGTGATTGGAGTCCTAGAATTGTTATTCGAGGAAAACACATATGCCTTTAAAGAAGAAAGTAACAATTTTAGGTTCCGGCTCAGCAGGGCTGACCGCTGCAATCTATGCTGCTAGAGCAAGCCTTCAACCACTTGTCATTCAAGGATTGCAAGCAGGTGGTCAATTAACAATTACTACTGAAGTAGAAAATTTCCCTGGTTTTCCAAATGGCATCCTTGGTCCAACTCTTATGGAAGAGATGCAAAAACAAGCAGAGCGATTTGGCACTGAATTTATCTATGACAATGCAAAATCTGTTGATTTATCAAAACGTCCATTTAAAGTAGAAACCAGCTCAGAAGAAATTCTCACTGATACATTAATCATTTGCACAGGTGCTAATGCAAAATTATTAGGACTAGAATCAGAAAGCAAATTGATGGGACATGGTGTTTCTGCATGTGCCACATGCGATGGTTTTTTCTTTAAAGATAAAGTTGTATTTGTTATTGGTGGAGGGGACACAGCCATGGAAGAAGCTGTGTTTTTGACACGTTTTGCGAAGTCCGTCACTCTCGTTCATAGACGCGACAGTTTTAGAGCTTCTAAAATCATGGTGGATAGAGCCAAACAAACACCAAAAGTAAAATTCTTACTGGATACAGTTGTGGAAGAAATTCGCGATGTTGGCAAAGGCGAAGTTACTTCTATTGTTGTAAAAAATATCAAAACCAATAAAGTGGAAGAATTGCCAGCAGATGGAGTTTTTGTAGCAATTGGACATCGCCCAAACACAGATTTGTTCAAAGGACAAATTGAATTAAACGAAAATGGTTATATAGTAACTAATGGAGTAAAAACAAGCATTACCGGTGTATTTGCAGCTGGGGATGTTCAGGATGAAGTTTACAAACAAGCAATCACAGCAGCTGGGACAGGTTGTGCGGCTGCATTAGAAGCACAATGGTTCCTTGAAAAGGAAGAGCATGCTCAACCTCAAGGTAAAATAAATACCAAAAAAGCTGAAGCGGTTTTGCACGAATAGAACATTCATGTATAGAGAGTCTTGCCTAAAAGAAGACATTTTTAAATTTATTGAAGAACATGACTGTTATTCACATCCATTATTTGCATATCTAAATGACTGCAATCTCACTTTAGATCAAGCAAAATATTTTCTCAGAAATTATGATGTACACGCAGGATTATTAAGACGCTTGCTGCTCAAAGCGGCAAGTATTATGCCAGAAGCGGCCGTTGGTTTTGTTTTGGAAAATGTAAGAAACGAATATGGCAATGGCAACTATAGAAAAAATCACCGCGATCAATTGCGGGATTTAGCTTATAAAGTTGGCGTAGATCCAGCCAACTTTTGTAATGCACCAATAAGTACTGGCATCAAAGAATTTTTGAAAAAAGTAGTTAATTACTATTGTCCAACCAGAGAAAACACCCCTAAAAATCTATTCAAACCAGCCATTGTCGCTGGTGCCATTACCGCTACCGAACTTATGGCAATAAAAGAATTTGAATTTATGCAAAAAGCTTTTGCCAAGCTTGGACAAGCAAATCATATTTGGTTTGATCACATAGCAATTGAAGCTAGTCACACAGATGAGTCATTAATGCTAGCAAATCATTTTGCAAAAGAATTCAATGGTAAAAGCTCAGTTTTATATGGATTATCTGGCGTACTTGATACTAATATGTTTTTATACGATGGCTTATTGCAAGTGCTAAAAATTGCACAAAATTCCAACATACATGTAAGAGCATGACAAATTTAAACCGGATAAAATTATGTATGGTAGTAAAAGAATTCTCGCCTTATGGTGGGCTTGAATTATACACATATCAATTAATAAAAGGGTTATTAGCAGCTGGACTAAAAATTACTGTTCTTTGCGAAGAGAATAAAGCTGATTTTACTCACAGTAATTTATCCATACATTTATTACCTAAGCCAAATAAGTATCTGAGCAAATGGCAGATGCTGAAACACCAGTGGCAAATAGCTAGCAATGTATTAGCTCAGATAGGTCCTTTTGACTTAATACATTCTCAACATTTTCCGGTAAAAGGGGCACATGTAGTTACTTTTCACAATCACACAGTTGAAAGAATTAGCAAAGCTGGTTATTTATGGGAACAAATCATAAACTCCTTAAAGAGCAAATTAATACCTGCCTATAAATTGAGATATTTTATAGATGAAAGTCTATGTGAACAAGCAAAATGCATCATTTTTCCAGCCAAAGTAATGCATGAAGATTATTATTCTTGCTATTCATTTCTTAAGTCAGAAAACAAACCATATGTTGTGGCATATCCAGGCATATCTAAAATTGTAAATACTAAATCAGAACAAACAAATAAAGACTCTTTCAATTTTTTATTTGTTGGGCGCGGTAAACAAAAAAAAGGACTGGATACTTTATTTGCTGCTTTAAAAAAGCTAAAGCAAAAAAATCCATCTCATTTATTTCACTTATACATTGCTGGGCTTTCCCAAAAATTTTTCGATCTGTTATGTCTTAAGTTACAAGACATCAGCAATAATGTTTCTTACTTAGGCTTCCAAAAAGATATGGAACAAATATACAAAAAAACAAATGCCATCGTTGTGCCAGCAAAGCTTGAGCCTTTTGGCATGGCAATAACAGAAGCCATGCAATATGGACTTATTCCAATTATAAGTCGTGTGTCTGGGGTGTCAGAATTACTTGAAAACAAGAAGGACGCACTTATTTTAGAAAATCATTTAGATGCTGATGAATTAGCATCATTAATGTTAGAACTAACTGTCAACAATAAGTTAGTGAGTATAATGAGCTCAAACTCTAGGGCAAAAGCAAATTCCATAAACTGGGAAAATACAGTTAAACAAACATTGAATGCATATCAAATAGCTCTTGAAAGTAAATTGACACAGGAAATAAGTCGTGACTGAACATCAAAAGCATGATCGTGGAAAAAAAATAAATCATATACCGAATCATTTAATTGACGAGACCAGTCCTTATCTTTTACAACACGCTTATAATCCAGTTAATTGGTATCCTTGGTCTAATGAAGCTTTACAACTTTCCCGGGAAAAAGACAAACCAATTTTATTGTCTATTGGTTATGCTGCCTGTCATTGGTGTCATGTGATGGAGCATGAATCATTTGAAGATGAAGAAACAGCTCATTTGATGAACGAGTTTTTTATAAATATCAAAATCGATCGAGAAGAAAGACCAGATATTGATGATATTTATATGAAAGCCGTGCAAATGCTAACAGGACATGGGGGTTGGCCCATGACCGTTTTTCTCACACCAAATTTAAAACCATTCTATGCAGGCACCTACTTCCCTCCTGATGATAGACACGGATTACCAAGTTTCAAAAGAATATTAGTAGGTGTTGAAAAAGCTTGGCAAGAACAACGAGATGAAGTTGAAGAAAGTTCAAGCTCAATTGCTGAACATATTAACTTAATGGATCAAGTAAACAAATCGGAAAGTAATATTGACGAAGATATTATCAAACAAGGCATTGATCGTTTAATTGCTGTATTCGATTATACCTGGGGTGGCTTTGGTAATCCTCCTAAATTTCCCCACAGCTCAGCTTTGTCACTTGCTACCCGTAAAGCCAAAACTAATGCTATTAAGGCAAGCAGAGAGGATGAATGCCTCAATATGCTTACTACTACCTTAGACAAAATGGCTTATGGAGGCATTCATGATCAATTAGGCGGTGGTTTTGCTCGTTATGCCACAGATAGACAATGGCTTATTCCTCATTTTGAAAAAATGCTTTACGATAATGCCTTACTTTGTCGCAATTATTTGGAAGGCTATTTATTAACCAAAGAAATTTATTGGCGAAATGTGGCTGAAAACATTCTTGAATTTGTCATAAGGGAATTAAAAACAAAAGATAATTGTTTTTATTCAAGTCTGGACGCTGATAGCGAGGGCGTCGAAGGTAAATTTTACGTCTGGACATATAATGAAATAATTTCTTTGCTGGGTAAAGAAGATGGCCCATGGTTCGCTTCAATATTTGATGTAACAGAAAAAGGAAATTTTGAACACGGCTACAATATTCTTCATCTAAGTCAATCCGAAGAAGCATTAGCAAAAGCAAATTCTATAAGCAAAGATGAGTTATGGAAACGAATTGATTTATTAAAAGAAAAGTTATTTGCAGCTAGAGAAAACCGAATTCGTCCCCAAACAGACGACAAAATTCTGACCAACTGGAATAGCCTGATGATATCAGCTTTTGTGGCTGGTTATAAAATTTTGCAGAATCAAAAATATTTGGATATTGCTAAATCAGGAGCTAAATTCATCCTTGAAAATATGTTTGTGGATAATAGACTTTTGCATACTTGGGGCAAAGGCAAAGCAAAATTGAATGGTTATTTAGATGATTACACTTATTTTGTGCAAGCTCTTTTAGATTTAAGCTCAGTAGACTTCGAAACAAATTGGCTTACTAAAGCAATTAATATCAACGATCTAGTAATAAATAAATTCTTTGATAAAGATATTCAAGATTTTTATTACACAAGTAATGATCATGAAAAACTCATTTCGCGCACAAAAAATTACTATGACGGCTCCGTCCCATCAGCTACATCGACAGCTGCATTCAATCTTCTTAGATTAGCCCGCATAACCGGTAATAAAGACTACCAAGAAAAAGCAGAAAATATACTTAGACATTATGCAGATTATCTAGCACGCGTTCCTGATCAATTTGCCAATATGTTATGTGCTTTAGATTTTAACTTGGGCAAACCTATAGATATTGTTCTTGTAGCAGATAAAAAATCAAAAAATTGGCAAGAAATTTTATTTGCTATACACAAATATTATTTACCAAATAGCCAAGTGATTTTAAAAGATGCAAATGAATCATCCGAAACAAAATCTATTCAAATTTTGCAAGACAAAACAATAATTGAAGATAAACCAACAGTTTATATTTGTCATAATTTTTCTTGCCAAAAACCATTGACTGATATTGAATCTATTAAGTCAGAGCTCTCTTCGCTAAGAGAAGATATTAGCAAAACTTAAGGTGTTTGATAATTAGCACCGTATGAGATAAGGCTTATGTACATGACATTACCTTTTCGTATAATTAGAAATTCAATTTTAGCTCACTTAGGTCAAGAATAGTTATGGTCTTTAATCGCATTGCCGATAAGCCTATTAAATACGATATTCGCCACAGCGAAGGCTTATTATGGTGCTTATCGCGCGAGTTATTAATGCGTACAGATAGAGACCATTTTTGGTTTGTTGCACGCAATGAAAGAATTTTGAACTTATTACAATCAAGTTTTACTAAATATCAATCTATATCTTATTTAGAAGTTGGCTGCGGTATTGGAACCGTTGCTGGTTTTCTTAAAGAAAGTGGCATCAAAGATGTAACTGGCTATGATATTAGCGAAGATGCTATTAATAAATGTCGAGTTCGCTATCCAGAAGTAAAATTTGAAGTCAAAGACTTTTTGAGTTGTGACATAGAAAAACATACATATGATGCAGTTGGTGTGTTTGATTGTCTAGAACATTTAGAAAGCGAAATACCTTTTTTAAACCAAGCATATGAAACCCTCAAGCCTGGCGGCAAATTAATAGTGACTGTGCCAGCTTTTTCTTTTTTATGGTCACATATAGATACTATAAGCGGGCATTATCGACGCTATAACAAAAAAGGCTTACATAAAGTGCTTAAAAATTGTGGTTTCACAGACATAAAGCTGACATATATGATGGCACCACTTATGCCATTCATGCTCGCTAGACAATTTAGGTTTAAAGATATAGAAAATGAAAACAATCAAGTCTTAATTGATGATTTGCTTAATGATTTAAGCACTCCTAAAAAACTCGTAAATACAATAGCAACAGCTATTTTACGCATGGAGCATAAACTATTTAAGACAAATGACTTAGGATTTGGTACTTCATTAATTGGTACTTGTTGTAAACCGAATTAAAATGCTACAAGCCAATTAAAGTTTTTCTTCCATTGGTCCACTTTTAACTTTCTTATACTGTGCTTCACACTGATTGCACTTAAAGTGGTAAGTATATGGTTCTTCGGTATCTAATTCACCTTCAACTTGAACAATTTTTCTTTTGCCACATTTTGGACATTTTGCTTTGAGAACTGCAGGCAAAAAAGCTGTAAATACAATCAAGAAAAAGATGAGTATCCAATACCATTCTTTCATCATTTTCCTGTCTCCTTTATATCGATAGTAAGTTTTTCTAATTCAGAAAATTTATAGTTAGAAAATGCATTTTTATCTAATGCAAGCGCTTGCTCTTTATACATTTTTTCTTTCTTTGCATCAGGCAATATTTTTTCAACATATGATAATAAAACCAATGCTTCAATATTTTTTGGGTTATTTTTTAGAACATTTTCCAAAGCGTCTTGAGCATTTTTGGCAATACCACAAGCAATTGCTGCTCGAGCCAATAAAATCTTTGACAAATCAGAAGAACGCTGCATGTCCATCATATGAGCTGCCTGATAAGCTTCCTTATATAATCCCATTGCTAAAGCTGATTTGATGAGAGGCTCCCAACAAACATAAAGCGAAGCGTCTTGTCTAAGAGCTAAATCAAGAAAATATATTGCCTGTTGGTATTTTTTCTTTTCATACCAAGCTTTACCAATGATATATTTTGCTCTAGCATTATTTGTTAAATCGCTAGCATTTGCATAAATAATGGACATGGCTAATTCAGGTTTATGCAATTCAATATATGTTTCTGCTAAATCTAATTGTATTGCTGCCTTGTATAATTTTGTAGCATGCTCTTCTTGAGCAAGTTTAATCGCTTGATCAAGAGCTGTTTTTGCTTCGCTATATTTGCCTTGTTGAAAAAGTATTTTGGCATAAGCTTGCTCAAGAAGACTAATATTAGTCCCTGCTTTTCTTGCTTCACCTACTATCTTTTCAGCTTCTTTATTATTTCCCTCTTTCAAGAATTCCAACGCAATTAGAGCTTTTACTTGCGGACTATTTGAATTAACTCTTGCTGCCGATTGCAAAATTCTCAACTCAGATCGCCATTCCCAATTACGCCAAATCGTCAGGCTAGAAAACAAAACTATAATAGATAACAACGACGCCAAAGCAAACTTAGATGACTTTTGCGACCAAGTGCAAAAAAGAAAACTAAAAAATATTGCCACACTTAAAACTGCACTATAAGCAATTCCATCACTCACAATTTCAGGTTTGATGAAAAATAATTGGGGTACTAATGCCCCCAACAATAAAACAAAACCCAAACAAACAATTGGATATTTTCTCAATAGATACAAAGAATAAACACTTAAAAGCAATAATAAGGCACCTATAATTGCAAATGGATCAAAGAGGCTCGCTGCCTCTATAAAAGGCGGATATATGCTCAACCCAATAGGAAATACTAAACAGCGCAGGTAATAAGTAGTAATTGCTTTTAGTTCTGAGGCTACGTAAGTAATAGGACTCATTATTTGCATATAACTATAATGAACTGGCGTAAATTGCAGCCCTAATAAAACCAAACAAGGCGAAATACAAATGCAGCCAATTAATATGCCATTTATCATTGGCCTCTCTATTAACCAGGATAATATAGATGTTTCTGGTTTTTTCAGGATAAAAGCAATCGCAAGCATTATTGCCGGCAGTCCAATAGCATTAACATTGGTTGTTACTGCCATGTAACTAGCACCAAGAGTAATTAAAAAATACCAAAATCTAATTGATTTTTGAGTAGATAAATAAGCAATTAAAAAGAAATTGAGTGCAAGCAAAATATTGGCAGTAGACAATAAAGCTTGCCTTTGTGATACATAAGCAACTGCCTCAGTAACAAATGGATGGCAAGCAAAAATAGCTGCTGAAAGAAGAGCTAAATATTTCGGTTCTATACTTATTCTCTTTTGTGCCTCTAATACACGAGCAAACCAAAAAACAAAAGAAAATAAATATAAACAGGACAATAAATGTAAAAATACATTTACTGCATGATACCAAACGAAAGCATTACCATAATTTTTTAAATCAAGGGCATACGAAATTCTAAGCCATGGCTGACTTAATGGCCTAATAAACAAATCTGACCAAACAGAAAGCCAAAACTCCGTCCAATTATTCAGCGTGCCAAACAAAGACAATGTGTGATAGTCATTAAATATTGGCTTAGCAACAATTGTATTGGCAAACAACAAAATGACAATTAAAGAAATAGATAAACAAGCTAGTCCCAACCATTTCCAATCGACTTTATTAGTGGTAAGTATTTGAGGCTCTTTAACAGTCTTTTTTGACTTAAATAACTTGCTTGCTTTAAGCTTAGACAATTGAGCCAAGTCAAAATCAGCTCCCGAAGGCTGTTTATTGCCTTTTCTTTTGTCTTTCTTTCCCATTTAATTCCTAATTCGCCATCCAGCTAAACAGCTAATTTTAAGTTCATTAAGTTCTACAATTCATTAGCTTAAATAGTTTATTGCATATAAGACTAAGTCGCTATCTCCTTGCAAAGTGCTCCCAAAATATTTTTACAAGCCTGAAACCTTTAAGACAAGATAACGTCATACTTATAAACTCCAATATAGATATTTAAGAGTGAATTTACCAACATTGACATCTACTGTTATCTTGTGCGAGCGCTATTTCTTATGAGCGTTACCTTTTTATGAATATAGGTTTTTTATATCGAAAGAGTACATATTGTGCATGTATAGAAATTCGCAGCCATAAACGAATATAATTGTTACTAGTTTAGAAAGCTAGAAGTGAGGAAGGATCATGATTTCAAGAAACTCAATTGCAAACACTTTAGTTATAGCAACAGTGTTTTTGGCAAACTCAGCTATGCCTAGCTTTGCTCAAAACACACAACAATTACAAGGTAATGTCACAAAGTCCAAAGGTTCTACACAGACATTTTTCCAAAAACATCCAAAGATAAAAAGTGCCACTATTGGTGCTGGCGTTGGTACAGCAGCTGGAGCTGTAACTGGGCTAATTTCAGGTAAAGGAACTATGCGTGGTGCCGCAATTGGTGCTGGCACTGGAGCTGGTGTAGGATTGATTCGCTCTAGTGAAACTTTAAAAAAACATCCTGTAATTAAAAATACTGCCACAGGTACAGTTGCTGGCTTAGGATTAGGACTAGCTGCTACTCGTGGCAGAGGCAAAGGTGCCAAAATTGGGGCTGCAACTGGCATAGGTGCTGCTGTTGGACTAGGCGCTGGTTTGCTTAAAGACAAACTAAAATAAATGAAGTATCTAAATGAAAGAAGAAGAAAAGGCTGAATATATTCAGTCCTACAAAGCATATTTCATTCCATCAGGCTTATTTGTTTCATGCCTAATCACATCTGCTGGTATGTTTTTAGTATATAGCCATGTCACAGCTGGCTGGATCTTTATTGTGATAGGACTAACACTTATGGCTTTAGCTTTTATAGCTTTTATTCGCTTTCACAATAAGCTAAGAGCTGCTGGTCGTTATGCTAAAGCTGAAGATCAAGAAAAACAAGAAAACTAGCTAATCGAATAAAAATCATCTTCGTGACGTTTTACTAGTCCTGATAATTCCATTAAAGTAAGATCTGCTGATAAAACTCCGGCAGCTATTTTGGTTTTTCGATAAAGCATATCAATATGCATGCGTTCCCTAGACAAAAAATTGTATATCGTTTTTTGGTTCTGCGTAAGTTCTGATAAAGCTCGCAAGCGCGCCTGCTTACTAGGCACAGTATCAGCAATATTACCTTTAGAATATTTACCGCTGCCCAAAGGTCTTTTTTTAATTTGCCCATATGGCTGAACCTGTTTGTTAATCGCTGAAATGAGTTCTTTCTCTGCTTTACTTAAGTCATAGTCTCTTTGTAAATCAAGCCAAAATTCAGGTGTATTATTGAAAAATCTTGACAGGCGAAGGGCTGTTTCTATTGTTATACTTCTTTGACCATTTACAATTTCACCAATGCGAGTTGGAGTCACTTTAAGCGCTACCCCTAAAGTTCTAGAACTTAATCCAGTAGGCTGCATAAATTCTCTAAACAAAATTTGACCAGGATGAACGGTTCTTTTCATCTCAACACCAGATTATGAGCGGGTCTGTTAGGTTAGACAGTTATTATAGCGAAAATATCGGATCTCGAGACTCGAGATCCGATATTTGATAATAGGTACTGGATAGATAACCGCCAGGACTCTTTAAATTATTTGCGCTTAAGCTTAGTTATTCAGCTTATTTGTGTGGAATAAAGAAAGAAGCACTCGTTCTCCCGCAAGTTGAACAAACGCATTCTTACTTGATTTGCCAAAGTAAGAAAACACATTCTTGGATTTTGATGAATAAGCCTCTAAATTTTTGGAAATTGCCTGGATATAAACCGGGACAAAATATTGTCTGCAAAGTTGTCGCAATAGAAAAAGATGGTTATCGAGTTCAAATTCCTAAAGATAACCTACCAGGGTTTTTACTTAGCAAGCAAAAGATAAAAGTAGGCGAGGAAATTTTAGCAGAATTTGTTCGCTTAGATAAAAATAGAGTTTTTTTACATCCTCGTCTCTCCGGTGCCGAGGTAAATTTCACTAACAAAATTGAAACTAAACAAGAAGATTGGCAGGAGCAATTTAAAAAAGGCGTGCGCAATGTAAATATCGCTAGCGAGCAAAGTCAATTTGAAATAGCTTTCATGACTTTCGCTGAAAATAAACCACAAGCCTCAAAGTTTAGAAGAGCAATAGATTGGATCTCATCACCAATAGAAGGTAAGTTACCATCACCTATCAAAGTCAGTGATAACGACCTAGGCTGGCTTATTAATAACTTAGAAGGGGGCATGCATACCGGTTGCATCAAAGTATTTTCTGAGGAGGTAAAGTCTCGCTCAGCTGCTTTAATTTATCGTGGACGCGTTATCGGTTGTATTTACGGCAATAAAACTTTAACCGAAGCTGATTCTACCGAGGGCTCACTACAAAAACTAATGAAGGATTTGTCTTTAACAGATACAACTGTTGTTATTTATGATTTACCCGAAGAACTTATCCTAGCTATGTCAGCCTTATTTGTAGGTGAACAATTAAATCGCACTGATGAAAATGATTCACAAACATATTTTGATTACATCGTAGGCTGGTTAAAAGAAAAAGAGCAAACAGCCTGTATTGCACTATCATTACCAACTAAGTCTGGAGAATATCTAGGCGAATATTTAGGTTTTGTTTATAAGGGAAAATTTATTGGTAGTTTTTCGATTGAAAGTCAAAAACATTTTGCAGATATAAGCCCTATGTTTAATTTGATAGAAAAAAACCCACAGACCCTTGTCCAAGTCTCCATTTTGCCAGCAGAAAACACATCAAAACCATGGTTCGGACATAGCCTAAACATGTGTTTACGCCATCTAAACAACAATTTGCAATAGAAAATAATTTAGCGCTTGGAGAATTGGAAGCGTTTGCGAGCTTTCTTTCTTCCGTATTTCTTTCTTTCTTTTTCTCTTGGGTCTCTAGTTAAAAGACCTTGAGAGCGTAATGTCGGTCGATTTTGGGGAGCTGCTTCAGCTAAAGCACGCGCAACACCATGGCGAATAGCGCCTACTTGTCCAGTCATGCCTCCGCCTCTAACATTAACGTGGCAATCAAAACGTCCCATTGCACCTGCTGTTTCAAAAGCAATAAAAACTTCACGAACAAGACCCGGACGCTCACCAACATAATCTTCTAAAGTACGTCCATTAACAGTAACTTGTCCTGTACCAGGAACTAATCGCACACGCGCTTCAGCAGTCTTTCTGCGCCCTGTACCATAATACTGAATTACACTTGTCATTTATTTTATTGCCCCTTCTCTATTAGCTTAAGTGTTTCTGGATTTTGTGATTTATGAGGATGTTCAGTACCAGCATAAACTTTTAGTTTAGTGAATTGTCTATCACCTAGACTGGTATGTGGCAACATTCCTCGTATAGCTCTTTCAACAATAGCTTCTGGACGACGCAGACGTAAGTGTTGCAACATTTCTTCTTTAAAGCCACCAGGAAAACCACTGTGGCGTCTATATAATTTTTGTTGTTCTTTATTGCCGGTTACTTTTATTTTCTCAGCATTTACAACAACAACAAAATCACCTGTATCTACGTGAGGAGTAAATTGGGGTTTATTCTTGCCGCGCAAGACAGACGCAACTTTAGTTGCTAGGCGTCCTAATACTTGCCCTTCAGCATCGATTACGTACCATTTTCTATCTACATCTTGCGGCTTTGCACAATAACTTTTCACGACTTTATTCTCCAAATAACTCTTTCTCAAAGAGTTCGAATTGTTTTGGGTACTGAATTGAATGTAAGCACAGTCCCCAGGCTGGTGCTGTTGGTCCGGCGGCATCTCTCTTTAATTTAGTTAATGCTTCAGCCAAACTTGTTGAACTTCGTTTGTTAAGACCAATTTCAACAATTGTACCAACTATTATACGTACCATATTGTAAACGAAGTGATTGGCTGAAATCCAGAATTCAAGCTCACCTTCACCTAAATTCAACAATTTAGTTTCATTTACCTGGCAAATAGATGTAACTGTGTCGGAATTTGTCGATTTAAAGGCTAAAAAGTCATGATTGCCAACAAGATACTGCACTACATGAGCCATTTTTTGCCAATCTAAGGCTTGTGGTACAAAATAATGTGTATCTGAATATAAAGCAGAGCGTTGTCGCCTGTTTAAAATTTTATAAACATAGGTCCGCTCATAAGCACTAAAACGAGCATGAAAAGTGTCATCTACGCCCTGAGCAGCAATTATTGATACGTCCTCTTTCAAGATGCCATTTAAACCTTGACATAGTTTAAACAAATCAAGATTACCAATATCATCCCGAAATGTTTCTATTTCCTCGTCCAGATAATCAAAATGGACTACTTGCCCTTTTGCATGTACTCCAGTATCTGTACGTCCAGCAAATATAACTTTAGTTGGTTTGCTTCTTAAATAAGTAGTAAGCGCATTTTCTAAATCTGTTTGCACAGTGCGCACACCGTTTTGTGATTGCGAACCACAAAACTTTTTTCCTAGATATTCAATTTTAAGAGCAATACGAGGAGACAAATTATTTAAACAAGCTGAATAATAGCCATTGGAGATGCATCGCCACGTCTAAAACCAATACGAATAATGCGAGTATAGCCACCATTGCGCTTTTCATAGCGTGGTGCTATTTCATCAACAACACGCTTTGCTACATCTTGATCGTATAGGTGCTTGGTCAATTGCTTACGGCAATGTACATATTTAGCTACCAATTTTTTAGCTTCAGTATCACCATCTTTAGCTTTTTTATGAAGACCTGGATCGGTTAAACGACCATTTTTAGCAATGGTAATAACTCGCTCAGCCTTGGATCTAACAGCTTTAGCTTTGGCTAAAGTAGTGACAATTTCGTCATGACGCAATAATTCTGTAGCCAATGTTCTGAGCAGCGCTTTGCGCTGATCTGCAGGAAGACCAAGTTGATTACCAGGAAGACGATGACGCATAGCTTTTACCCTTTAACTTTTACCCTTTGCTTGAATCTGATAACGCTAAACCAAACTGACGTAAGCGTTCGATAACTTCATCAGCTGACTTTTTACCGAAGTTTTTGATATTCATCAAATCATCATAAGTAAGCTTCAATAGCTCGCCTAATGAGTGAATATTTGCTCTCTTTAAGCAGTTATACGCTCTTACAGAAAGCTCTAATTCTTCAATAGAAATTGAATGGTGTTTACCATCTGGTTGAGCAGGTTGTGTTGTTACAGGCACAACTGGACGACCAGAAAGTTCTGCAATTGGAACTAAATGATCAATCAATTGACGTGCAGCTTGGCTTATTGCTTCTGTAGCATCAATTGAACCATTAGACCAAAGTTCTATAGTCAATTTATCAAAATCAGTAGATTCACCAACACGAGTTGGCTCTACATTGTAACTAACTTTACGAACAGGCATATAAACAGCATCAATAGGTAATACATCAATTGCTTGTTTATAGTGACTATGTTGGTCAGCTGCTACGTAACTACGACCTCTTTCAACTGTAATTTCAGCTCTTACTCTGCCTTCATCGGTCAAAGTACAAAGCTTCCAGTCTGGATTTATGATTGTCACATCTGCTGGACAAATAATATCGCGACCGGTAATTGGTCCTGGACGAGTGACATCGATATGCAAATATTGCGGATCGCTGCTAAATGATTTAGCTACAAGTCCTTTTAAATTCAGCATTATGTCAATTACATCTTCCACTACACCAGGAATAGTTGTAAATTCATGGGTAATGCCTTCAATACGCACAGCTGTTACAGCTGCTCCTTCTAAAGAAGACAGAAGCACTCTGCGTAGTGAATTGCCTATGGTAGTTCCGTATCCTCTTTCTAGTGGCTCAATGACAAATTTGCCATATATAGAGCCATCGGCAGCTGTCTTATTTTCAAGACACTTGATTTTGAGGGGTTCCATTGTTACACCGTACATACTCATTGATTTTTGGCAAAGCTCCTGTACTAGATAAGGATAAAGAAAACAGACTAACGAGAATAAAATTCAACAATTAAAGCTTCTTTGACAGTCGGATCAAGATCTTCTCTTGCCGGTAAATTCTGTATAGAAACTTTCATTCCCTCAAGATCAGCTGATACCCATGGCGGGGCTCCAGCGCTTGGATTTGCTTCAATCATAGCTTTGAATAGATCTTTACTTTTTTCGCTAGGCGAAACGACTTGACCTGGCTTCAATATGACTGAAGGTGTTGAAACTTTTTTACCATCTACCAAAATATGTCCATGCAAAATATATTGTCTGGCTTGAGCCCGTGAAGGACACAGTCCAGAGCGATGAACAATATTGTCTAAACGTGTTTCCAAAAGCTGCAATATCCGAAGACCAGTTGGCACTGCCTTTTGTCTATTTGCCTCAGCATAATAGCTAGCAAATTGTTTTTCCAACACGCCATAAGAACGTCTTACTTTTTGTTTTTCTCTCAATTGAACAGCATATTCAGACTGCTTTTTGCGTTCTTGTCCATGCTGTCCTGTAGGATATCGACGTCTCTCGATAGCACATTTTGTTGTATAACAACGTGTGCCTTTCAAGAAAAGCTTGACGCCCTCATTGCGACATAGTTTGCAAACTGAATCAGTATACCTGGCCAAGAATAATCTCCTTACAAAAACAAATTACACACGACGCCTTTTTGGCGGGCGACAACCATTGTGTGGAATCGGGGTAACATCCTTAATGAGAGTAATTTCAAGCCCTGCTGATTGCAACGCTCTTATAGCTGTTTCACGACCTGCACCAGGTCCTTTTACAAATACTTCTGCTTTACGCATGCCTTGATCCATTGATCGGCGAGCAACAATTTCTGCTGCTTGTTGAGCAGCAAATGGTGTACCTTTTTTAGCACCTTTAAACCCCACCGTGCCAGCAGAAGCCCAAGCAATTATTTGCCCTTGAGCATCACTAGCTGCAACGATTGTATTATTGAAGGTCGACTGAATATGCACGACGCCTTCTAATACATAACGTCTTTCTTTTTTTCTTCCTTTAGCTTTTGGTGCTTTTGCCATTATTGTTTTCCTTAGCTTCTCAATTAACCTTTAGATGGTGCGATTTTCTTACCAGCAACAGTGACACGTTTACGTCCACGTCTGGTTCTAGCATTAGTTTTGGTTCTTTGTCCTCGTGTAGGCAACCCTTTACGATGGCGTTGTCCACGATAACAATTAATTTCAATGAGACGTTTTACGTTGAGACCTTCAACACGTCGCAAATCACCTTCAACTTGCCAGTTTTTATCAATCTCTTCTCTAATTTTATTAACTTCGTCTTCATTTAAGTCTTGCACGCGTTTATTCATAGCAATATTCAATTTCTGACAAATCTTTGTTGCTGCGGTAGGACCGATGCCATAAATATATCTTAAGGCAATTTCAGTTCTTTTATTTCTCGGCAGATCGACACCTGCAATACGAGCCATTTACTTTCTCCTTCTTCGCAAAGTTAAGATTGCTTATCTTTAATAGATAATCCAAAACCAAATCTTGGCTTTAACTAATAAATTAGTTAGCCTTGTCTTTGTTTATGCTTTGGATTTTCACAAATGACTGCTACCCGTCCTTTACGACGAATAACTTTGCATTTATCACAAATCTTCTTAACCGATGCTCTTACTTTCATTTTGTTTGGATCCCAACTACTTTATACTTGCTTGTCATGAGACTTAAGCATTTATAAAGAATTTTGTCTTATATTGCCGCGGACAAAGTATATATTGTACATCAATCTTTGATTCTATAGGTAATGCGTCCCCGAGTTAAGTCGTATGGAGTAAGCTCTACACGCACTCGATCGCCTGGAAGTATCTTAATAAAATTTTTGCGAATCTTGCCAGATATATGGGCCAAAACTTTATGGCCATTATCTAATTCAACCCTAAACATCGCATTGGGCAGCGATTCCCGAATAGTACCCTCAAATTCAATTACACCTTGTTTTGTCATATTTTCTCGCTAGGACGCTTAGTTAACACCTCAGGAAAACCCTTTTCCATTATCAAAAGTGAATGTTCAAAATGTGCTGACGGTCTGTAATCTTGCGTTACAACTGTCCATCCATCTGATTTTTGTCGGGTACTATCCCCCCCCAAGTTAAACATTGGTTCAATTGCTATTACCATACCAGGTTTAAGCTTGGTTCGACTACCGCATCGATAATTGAAAATGAATGGTTCTTCATGCAAACCAGGACCAATACCATGCCCACCATAATTTCGTACTAATCCATAATTTGATGCTTTAGCAATATCTTCAATAGCCCCACCAATATCATCCAAATTTGCCCCTGCTTGAGCTGCTTTAATGCCAGCATAGAGGGAATTTTGAGTATCTGTTAATAATTTTTCTAAACGGGGGCTAATAGTACCAACGGCAACTGTAATAGCAGTATCACCTATGAAGTCTTCTTTCGTACCGTTATTTGAGCGCGAAAAAGTTGCCCCTATATCAATACTAATGACATCACCATCTTTCAATATCTTGTTCTTAGAAGGTATACCGTGCACTATCTCTTCATTTACGGAGGCGCAAATCGTTGCTGGAAAATTACGATAGCCTTTAAATGTAGGAATACCACCAGCGTCCAAAATCATTTTTTCTGCTGCTTCGTCCAATTCATAGGTTGATATGCCAGGTACAACCATGCGACTTAATTCTTCTAAAACTAAACCTGCTAATCGCCCAGCTTTTCGAAATAATTCTATGTCTTCATCAGCAGTTACAATCATGTTTATACCGCTCCGGGCAATTCAGCACCCGTTCCATTGTATATTCTATCTGAATCCTACACTTCACTACACTCACGTTCCTTTATGGTATTTATCAGATCTTGAAATATGGATTCAGGATTTCCTTCACCTTTTACTGTTTTGAGCAAATTACGTTCATTGTAATATTCTATTAAAGGCTTAGTTTCAGCATTATAAGTCTGAAGGCGACTAGCTACCAAGTCTTCTCGATCGTCAGATCTCACCATCAAATCACTGCCACATGCATCACATTTGTTTTCTACCTTAGGAGGAGCAAACTTAATATGATAAGGAGTAGCACATGTTTTGTTTGAACAAATTCTGCGACCAGTAATACGCTCTGTAAGCAAACTATTGTCTACCGCCAAATCAATTACAATCGTCAAGCCAGTACCAATTTCACTCAATAAATCATCAAGGCTTTTTGCTTGTGCTAAATTGCGGGGAAATCCATCAAGGATAAATCCCTTTTTGCAATCAGGTGAGCTCAATTTATCTTTGTACATGTCTATCAAAACATGATCAGGAACTAGAACACCTTTTTCCATATACGATTTAGCCAATTGTCCAGCTTGTGTATTTGCCTTTACAGCTTCTCTCAATAAGTCTCCCGAAGACAAATGGCTAATGCCTAATTTTGCAGCCAAACGTTTACATTGTGTACCTTTACCTGCTCCCGGGGCACCAAGAAATAATATTTGCATACTGGTTTTAACCTCTTTCACATAAGAAGTAGAGCTAGATACGATTTGCATTGCTACTTTTCCTTTTTTCCACCCATTGCTCTAAAAATTCCACGCGATTGATAACGAGCTGATAATGCATGAGTCATAATTTGTCTTTGCGTATCGATAGCTACACCTACCAAAATAATCAAAGAAGTGCTGCCTAATCCTTGCAAGGTAACTACACCGGTTAATTGTTCGGCATGTATCGGCAATATAGCTACAATGGCAATTAAAGTACCGCCAATAAAAACAAGCTTATTTAAAGTGCTTTCTAAAAATTCAGCAGTTGGCCGTCCTGGTTTTACACCTTGAATAGATCGACCACTCCGCCTTAAATTCTCTGCCATGTCTCTAGGCTCATATTGCATGGATGTATAAAAAGAAGCAAAGAAAAGAATAAGCAAGAAATATAAAAGCGAATGCTCCCAGTGTTGATATGAAACAGTATATGCAAACTCCTGCACAATAAAGCCCCAAACATTTTGCACCCAGGGTAATTGGCTAAATTGAGCAAATTGAGGACCAATTACCGGCATACCAGTAATTAATTGCTGTAAGCCTTTCGTTGGATCGCCAGTTTGACGACTGACAAATTGCATGATTGTGGCAGGGAACATCAATAAAGATGAAGCAAAAATGATTGCCATTACACCAGATGGATTTACCGGTAAATAAAGATAATCATCAGGCACAGCCATTGTTTGACGACCAACATTACGCTTGGCACCTAATACCATAATTTTTCTCAATCCAAGCTGTAGCCTGACAATGAGCGCTACTAAAAGAAGAAAAACTGTACAAAGCACAACCACACCAACCATTGATGTTTGTCCAGACTGAACAGCCTCATAAGTTTGTTTGAACATTACCGGTAAGCGTGCGGCAATACCAACAAAGATGAGAAGCGATGCACCATTGCCTATACCACGTTCGGTAATTAATTCACCCATCCACATAACAAACAAAGCAGAGGCAGTCAATATAATTACTGCTGAAAACATAAATAACGGACCTGGCATTAATACTGCATCAGGATTTTTAATTGACATCAATAATTTCACCAAACCAAAAGATTGGATAGCTGCAAAAACAATCGTCAATACTCGTGTAATTTGTTGCAGCTTCTTTCTGCCTTGTTCACCAAAATCTTTTTGCAGTGCTTTTAGTTTTGGGAACACTGCAGTCATCAATTGAATAATAATTGATGTTGTAATGTACGGACCAATACCCATTGAAAAAATAGATAATTTATTTAAAGCACCACCAGTAAACAAATCAAACATACCCAATAAATTCTGAGTGAGTTCTGGATGACTGAGCATGGCAGACGGATCTACACCCGGCATTGGTATGTGTACACCAATACGATAAATAGCAAGCATAGCTAATGTAAATAATATTCTTTCTTTAAGTCCGGCAGCAGCAAAAAGTTTTAAAAATTGTTCTGGCCCACCAGCTGGATTTGATCGCTTACTAACAGATTGAGCCATAAACTAACTTTAGCCTTACCCCTTTATTTACTAACAAAATATAGAGCCAACATCTTATGTTTCATTCTATTGAATGATTTCAACAGTTCCGCCCTTAGCTTCAATTTTAGCTTTAGCACCGAGAGATACATGGTGAGCTTTTACATTTAAAGCAACTTTCAATTCGCCATTACCAAGAATGCGCAAACTATTGGTTTTTTTACGCAAAATATTGTGAGCAACTAAAGTTTCTGGATTGACTTCGCTATTGGCTGGCAAATTATTCAGCAAGCCAATATTTACTTCTATCCACTCACGTTTTATTACTTGATTGAAATTATGGAGTTTAGGCAATCTTCTAAATAATGGGGTTTGACCACCTTCAAAACCAAAACGTTTTGCTTCACCAGAGCGTTGTCCTTGTCCATTATGTCCACGCGTTGATGTCTTGCCATGACCAGAGGCCCGACCACGTCCTACACGTTTAGATTTACGTCTAGCTCCTTCAGATGATTTCAAATCAGTTAATTTCATTATTTCCCCTTTTGCCTTGCGCCTTGTTTACTAACAAATTAATAACAAAACTCGGCATAATTTATACTATGTATATTGTTATTTAACAGCTTCAACTTTTACTAGATGTTCAACTTTTCTGAGCATACCAGCAATAGAGGCTGTATTTGTGTGAACAGCAGAACTGCCATATTTTTTGAGCCCTAAAGCTTTAACAACTCTGCGTTGCGTATCTTTTTTGCCAACCAAACCAGATGAAAGTGTTACTTTCACTTTCTCTAAATTATTAGATTCTTTTGCTGATGCCTTACCCCGTACCATAATAACCTCCTTAAGATAGCATCTGCTTAACTTTAATACCGCGCAGACGGGCAGCTTCTTCATAAGTACGTAGACTCTTAATACCATTAATGGTGCCACGCGCTACATTCAATGGCGCTCTGGAACCTAATGATTTAGCCAATACATCACCAACTCCTGCTAATTCAAGAATTGCTCTTGTTGCCCCACCAGCAATAATGCCTGTACCTTTAATAGCTGGTTTAAGAAGTACTCTACTTGAACCTTGTTTACCAACAATTTGATGAGGAATAGTAGCGCCTACCATAGGCACAGTAATCAAGCTTTTCTTAGCATCGACAACGCCTTTTTGAATAGCACCAATTACCTCAGCAGCTTTACCCACTCCAATGCCTACTTGTCCTTTACCATTGCCTACAACCACTACCGCTCTAAAGCTTAGCTTCTTACCGCCCTTCACTACTTTAGTGACACGACGCACTTGAATAACTTTCTCATCCCATTCAGATTGCTCACGAGCACGTTGCTCATCGGCAGCACGTTTATTAGAATCGCGATGAGAAGTACGGCGACCTTTGCGCGCGCCTTCAGCAGCTTCCTCTCCGGGAGTTTTTTCTTCTTTATGTTCTTTTTCTCTGTCCATGGTTTTTTGGTCTTTTCCCTTTTTAATTAGTGCTGTCGTTAAAACTGTAAACCTGATTCACGAGCGGCTTCGGCTACTGCAGCAATTCTTCCGTGGAAAATATAACCACCACGATCAAATACTACAGTTTCAATACCTTTTGCTTTAGCTTTCTTAGCTATCAAAGAACCTACTTTTGTTGCTGCATCGCGATTCCATGTTTTATCTGATTTAAACTCTTTGTCAAGCGTGCTGGCAGCAGCAAGCGTATGCGAAGTCACATCATCTACAATTTGAGCATAAATATGTTTGTTTGATCTGTAAACACACAAACGTGGGCGCTCAGTCGTACCGACAACACGGCGCCTAATTCTCCTGTGTCTTACAATTCTATTTTCATTTCTATCTTGCTTCTTAATCATAGTCCTTTATTCCGTATATGAATGACGTAAGCCCTTATTTCTTCTTAGCAGCAGCTTTACCAGCTTTACGACGAACATGTTCGCCCTGATATCTAACACCTTTGCCTTTATAAACTTCTGGTGGTCTCTTTGCTCTAACATATGCCAAAAAATCACCTAACAATTGTTTGTCAAAAGCAGTAAAAGTAAGGGTAGTTGCTTTTTTATCAACAGCAGCAGTAATTCCTTCTGGCAAAGGAATTTCCACAGGATGTGAATAACCAAGCTGCATCACTAACTTTTTACCTTCAACAGCAGCACGATAACCAACACCGATAATTTCTAAATTACGTGTATATCCTTCTGTCACTCCTTTAACCATGTTAGCTACAAGAGTGCGGCTCAAACCATGCAAGCTTCTAACCATTCTGTCGTCTGATTTTCTTTCAACCAACAAGTTACCTTCATGCTCTTTAACAGCAATCTCGGAGCGCAAAACTTGCTTGAGTTCACCTTTAGGTCCTTTGACTTTCACTTCGCTATCGTTAATAGTGACAGTCACACCTTTGGGAATTGTAATCGGTGATTTGCCGATACGAGACATTGTTTTTTCCTCTTAACTGATTAATTTACCGTTTAATTACCGCCACCACTACCAAATGAAAGCTACAACTTCACCACCAACATTTTTTTTGCGAGCTTGTCTATCTGTCATTAATCCACTACTTGTGCTCACAATCGCTACCCCTAAGCCACCGTATACACGTGGTACTTTCTTAGCGGATCGATAGACTCTTAATCCAGGGCGAGATACACGTTTTAGTCCTTGAATGACTTTCTCTCCCTTTGGTCCATACTTAAGTACAATACGCATTTTTTGTTCAGGCGTACCAAGTCCTTTGGTTTCGAAGGAAGAAATAAAGCCTTCGTTACGCAAAACTTCAGCCAATGCAAGCTTCATTTTGGAAGCAGGCATTTCTATAGCTGGCGATTCCATGCGCACAGCATTTCTTATGGTTGAAAACATATCAGATATTGGATCTGTAACTGGCATTTAAACTCTCCTACCAACTTGATTTAGTCAAACCAGGGATGACACCGGTATGGGCCATTTTTCTTAAACAACAACGACATAGGCCAAAGTCGCGATAATAGCCGCGCGGTCTGCCGCAAATTCGGCAGCGATTATGCAACCGTACAGCCGGATATTTACCTTTGGCAACAGCTATCCTGCGTTTATTTTCTTTATCAACTATCGACGTTTTGGCCACGTATCTCTCCTCATATTACCTTTTTGAATGGCATCCCCAGAGCTTCCAATAAGGCTTTGCCTTCTTGATCAGAACTTGCTGTTGTGACAATGGAAATATCCATTCCTCTGACACTATCAACATGCTCATAATTTATCTCTGGAAATATAAGTTGTTCTTTAATACCGACTGAAAAATTGCCTCTGCCATCAAAAGACTTATTTGATAAGCCTCTAAAATCTCTAATTCTAGGCAGCGCAATATAAATAAGTTTGGATAGAAAATCGTACATACGATTACCGCGCAAAGTAACAGAAGTACCAATTGGTTGCCCTTGGCGTAATTTAAAAGTAGCAATTGATTTGCGTGCTTTATTCAATACCGGCTTTTGCCCGGCAATAGCAGTCAAATCTTTTACACCAGCATCAATTGCTTTGCTATTACTTGCAGCTTCACCAAGTCCCATATTAATCACCACTTTTTCTAAACGTGGTACTTGCATATGATTGGTATAGCCAAATTCTTTGCTCAATTTGGGTATAACTTCTTTCGTGTATTTTTCTTTTAGTTTCATAACTATCTCAATACCTTATTTGCTCAAACTTAAAGACTCAAAGATTTACGTTTACTTGCTCTCACCGGTTTTTTGCTTTCCGAATCAAAAAGCATTACACGGCTAGCAAATATTGGAGCCTCTTTTCTAGTGAGACCACCTTGATCTGTTGCACTTCGCTGTTTACGAGCTCTGGTTACAACGTTAATACCTTCAACAATAATTTTGCCTGCTTTAGGAAAAACTTTGAGCACTTTGCCTGTTTGTCCTCGTCCTGCTTTTTTTGAGCCGGACATAAGCATAACTAAATCACCACGCTTAACATGGATTTTAGGAACAAGATTACTAACACCATCTTTAACTAGTGCTTTTGATACAAGAACCACACCACCCGGCTTTAACTGAGCAGCATGAGGTGCTTTAGCATATCTTACTTGTTTTCTTTTTTGGCGAACACAAGCCATTGTTATAAAACCTCCGGTGCAAGCGACATAATTTTTGTAAAATTCTTGTCTCTTAATTCACGAGCAACTGGACCAAAAACACGAGTGCCTTTCGGATTACCATCTGCTTGCAAAATTACAGCAGCATTATCGTCAAATCTTATAGTTGTACCGTCAGAACGCTTTACATGATTGCGCACTCTTACTACAACTGCTTTCACTACTTCTGATTTTTTAACCGGCATATTTGGCAAAGCATCTTTTACAACTGCCACTATTTGATCACCAACCGAAGCATACTTACGATTGCCACCACCCATAACTCTTATACACATGAGTTCACGGGCGCCAGTGTTATCAGCTACATTTAGCCTAGTTTGTGGCTGAATCATATTCCCCCCTCTTCAATAGCAACCGAAGTGTCTCTTTTGCTGCCGACAATTTCCAATACTTGAAAATGCTTCATCTTAGAAATAGGAGGACACTCTTGAATGCGAACAACATCACCTATCTGACACTTATTGGCAGCATCGTGCGCTTGAAACTTTTTAGTCCTAACAATTTGTTTTTCATACTTTGGATGAGGAAAATAATTTTCCACGGCAACTACTACCGTGTTTTGCATCTTATTTGATACTACTTTTCCTACTAGTTCTTTTTTAGGCATTTCCTTATTTCCTATTTTTTTCTGTTTGTACAGTAAGAAGTCTACTTAAATGCTTTCGGGCAGACCTAAGTTTTGCTGGACTTTCCAATTTGCGACAAGCAAACTTGAATCTGAGTTCAACAATTTCTTTGCGCGCATCAGAGATAGCTGCGCTTAATTCATTAGTTCCTAGATCTCTAATTTCACTAACTTTCATTAGCTACCTCCCAAATGTCTTTCTACGACACGGCATTTAATAGGTAGCTTTTGTGCAGCTAATCGCATAGACTCGCGTGCTTCTTTTCCTTCAACACCAGACATTTCAAATAAAACCTTGCCTGGTCTAACAACGGCTACCCAGAATTCAGGATTTCCTTTACCAGAACCCATCCGTGTTTCAGCTGGTTTTTTACTGACAGATTTATCTGGAAATAGTCTTATCCACAATTGACCACCTTTACGAACACTTCGGCTCATAGCTTTTCTTGCTGCTTCAATTTGTCTGCTTGTAATCCAAGCTGGCTCTAAAGCTTGCAAACCTATTTCACCAAACTGCACTTGCGCGCCACGTGTCTCTACGCCAGACATACGTCCACGCATGTGTTTACGATATTTGGTTCGTTTTGGCATTAACATGACACTACCTACCTTGTTGCTTCTGCATCGACTGAGACTTTGACTTTACTGCTTCTCTCTCCTCTATTGCGTCCACTGCGGCCTTGACGCTCAGCTCTTTGAGCTGCTTGTTCTGTTCTTTCCGTTGGAGCTTTGATATTAGGAGGAGACATTTGACCTGGCGCTAATTCACCTCTAAATATCCAAACTTTAATACCAATTAGCCCCATCATTGTATTAGCTTCAGCAAAACCATAATCTATGTCAGCTCTTAAAGTCTGCAATGGAATTCTGCCTTCTTTAGTCCACTCACTGCGAGCAATTTCAGCTCCACCTAAACGTCCTGAAACCATCATTTTGACACCAACAGCACCAGCTCTCATACAACGTTGAATGGCTTGTTTCATAGCGCGACGGAAAGCAACCCGTTTTTCTAATTGCTGAGCTATTGATTCAGCTACTAATTGTGATTCTAAATCAACTCTATTAATTTCAAGAATATTGATTTTTATCGCTAGTCCAGCTCTACCCTTACCCAACAATTCTTTTACTTTATTGTGCAAGTTTTCAATGCCTTGCCCACCCTTTCCAACCACCACACCTGGCCTTGCTGTATAAATATCTAGTTGAATTTGATCAGCTTTGCGTCCAATTTCAATTTTGGACACACCAGCATTTTGCAATTCTTTTTTCAAGAAATTGCGAATTCTATGATCTTCTTCAATTAAAGCTGGCATATCTTTAGTTGAAATCAACCAGTTGGAACTCCACCCTTTGTGGATACCAAGCCTAAAACCATGTGGATTTACTTTTTGCCCCATTTATTTTTACCTACCTACTGAAGATCATCTAATTCAATTGTTATGTGTGTAGTACGTTTTTTGATTGGAAACATATGTCCCCTTGCTCTTGGCTTATAGCGATAAGGCAAAGTCGCACCTTGATCAGCAAAAGCTTTTGAAATCTTGAAGTTTTTTACTTCAGACTCTGCTACTGGACTTTTTGCATGATTGATCAAATTATGCATTGCAGAATGCAAAACTTGCTCGACAGCACGAGCTGCAGCATGAGGTAAAAACTTCAAAGTAATATATGCATCGCCAGCTGTTTTGCCACGAATCAAATTCACAATTCGCCGTACTTTTAACGGCGACATTCTCACCCATCTTGCTTGTGCTCTTGTATGCATAACCTTTCTTAACCCTCTTGCTTCGCTGTTTTTTCAGCGCCTGAATGCTGTTTGAATAATCTAGTTGGTGCAAATTCCCCTAATCTATGGCCAATCATTTGTTCAGTTACATATACAGGTACATGTTTACGTCCATTGTATATGGCAATTGTATGTCCAATCATGTCTGGGACAATCATAGAAGCACGTGCCCAAGATTTAACTACTTTCTTTTCGCCCTTACGATTCATTTCCTCTAGCTTTTTAGCTAGAGATTTATGAACATATGGACCTTTTTTCAAAGAACGTGACACAAATATCCTCCTAAATTACTTCTTGCGACGTTGCACAATATATTTATCTGACAAATTATTTTTGCCACGACGAGTTTTATAACCCATTGCTGGCTTGCCCCAAGGTGTTTGTGGCTTACCACCAATTGGTGATTTACCTTCACCACCACCATGTGGATGGTCAACAGCATTCATTACTACACCACGATTGGCTGGGCGAATACCCATCCAACGGCTACGTCCTGCTTTTCCGATACTAATATTTTTAGCATCAGGATTACCTAATTGACCAACAGTAGCCATACAATCCATATGAACCATGCGCATTTCACCAGATGGCAAACGCAAAGTACAAAGTTTTCCTTCTTTAGCTAATACTTGTATTTGAGTACCAGCTGAGCGTCCTAATTGACCACCTTTACCAGGTGTCATTTCAACATTGTGCACAATTGTTCCTAATGGAATATTGCGCAATGGCAAAGCATTTCCATCTTTAATTTCAGAAGCGGGACCAGACATAATTTCATCGCCAACTTTGACATTTAATGGGGCAAGAATATAACGCTTGTCACCATCCTTATATTGCAATAAACAGATACGTGTATTGCGATTAGGATCATATTCAACAGCCTTTACAATAGCTGGCACATTGAACTTATCACGCTTAAAGTCAATAAGACGATAAGCTTTTTTATGCCCACCACCTTGGTGGCGTACAGTTAACTTACCTTGATGATTGCGCCCGCCTCTTGGCTTGAGAGGACGAACCAATGATTTTTCTGGCTTACCTTTGGTAATGTCAGAAAAATCGGGCAATGTCATGCCACGTCTGCCTGGTGAAGTTGGATTTACTGATCTAAGAGCCATTGCTATTTGTCCTTATTGGTTATAAAAATCAAGTGCGTCACCTTCGATTGTGACAATTGCTTTTTTAAAATCTTTTGGCGATCTTCCATGTCGTTTGGAACGTCTAAATCTATCTCTAACGTAAGATGTATTAACTTTGATAATTGTGCATTTATTTTTTGGATACAATTCACTGATAATTTGCTTTAAAGCATGAGCAATTTCAGTTTTGTTAGCATCATTTGCTACAGCAAAAGTATATTTATTGCTGGCAGCCAACGAGATTGTTTTCTCGTTAATTATTGGATTCAAAATAATTTGTGATTCTCTGCTATTCATTATATGTGCCTATATGCCTTACTTTTGTGCCTTATCACTGGATTTTTTGCTTGTGCTTTTTGTTTTGTCAGCTGCCTTAGATTCTTTTGTTGGAGCTTTAGATTTGGAAGAACCTTCCTCTGCTACTGCTTTTTCTGCTTTAGCAGTTTTAGTTTTTGGCGCTTTTGTTTCTTCTTTTTTGTGGACTGTAAACAAATTGTCTATAGCAGTCAAAGTATCTTTAGCAGTCAAAACAATTTCAGCATCCAATAAGTTTTTTACATTCAAGTTATTGATGTATAAAATTTCAACTAAAGCAATATTTCTAAATGCTTTGTATAACTTTTGCGCATCATCAGCTTTTCCATCAAGCAATACCAATATTTTCTTGCCAGCAATTTTCAAGTCTTTTAAAAGTCCTTGTGCTGTTTTGGTTTTTACATGCTCACCTTTAGATATTTCAGCAAAACTGCTTATGACCATAAAATCTTCTCTTTTAGCAGCAAGAGCTGATTTCAATGCTAATTGCCTTACTTTTTTAGGCATAGTAATGGAAAAATCACGTGGTTTTGGTCCAAAAACAACACCACCTTTTCTCCATAATGGCGATCTAATTGAACCAACTCGCGCGCGGCCAGTTCCTTTTTGGCGCCAAGGTTTACGTCCACCACCAGATACTTCTGCTCTAGTTTTTGTTGAAGCACTACCCGATCTGCCATTAGCCAATTGACGTACAAGCGCTAAATGCATTACGTGTTGATTGACTTCTGTGTTAAAAACCGCATCAGACAAATTTACTTCGCCGACGCTTTTACCTTTTAAATCTACTACTTGAACAGAACTCATTACTCTAACCTCTTTTTAGCCGCTTTCTCTAACCGTTCCAAGTTTGGATTGACGGCTTAATAACAAGCAGCCCACCTTCTACTCCAGGAGTAGCTCCTTTGAGCAAAAGCAGACCTTTTTCACTATCAACTTTAACTACTGTAATATGACGAATTGTTTTTACTTGGTCTCCCATATGACCTGGCATTGCAAGCCCTTTGAAAACACGACCTGGATCGGTATGTTGACCGATAGAACCTACCAAACGATGGTTTTTAGAACCATGGGACATTGGTCCTCGTCCAGCGTTATGACGTTTAATCGTTCCTTGAAAGCCTTTTCCAATAGATTTGCCTTGCACATCGACCAACATGCCATCAGCAAAAATTGTTTCTGGCTTAATAGGCTCACCTACATTAAATGAATTAGTATCATCAACTCGAAACTCTTTTAGTGGTTTAAGAGATGGCAATTCAAGTTTTTTGGTTACGCCACGTTCAGCTTTATTTTGTTTTTTCTCATTAATAACAAAACCACCAATTTGCAAAGCTGAATAACCATTTTTTTCTTTGCTCATTTTGGCAGTAACTATATTATCTCCCAGCTTAACTACAGTCACAGGCACGGCTTGACCTTCATTATCGAAAATCTGAGTCATGCCAATCTTGCGTCCCAATAGACCTACAGGTTGATTTGCTGGTTTTTTAGCTTTAGTAGCAGTAGTCATAATCTTATAGCTTTACCTCAATATCAACGCCAGCTGGCAAGTCTAAACGCATTAGTGACTCAGCTGTAGTTGGTGTTGGATCATTTATATCAATCAATCTCTTGTGAATTCTTATTTCAAAATGCTCACGTGATTTTTTGTCTACGTGTGGTGAACGCAAAACACAATAAACCCGCTTACGTGTAGGCAATGGTACTGGTCCTAAAACAGATGCTCCTGTTCGTTTAGCAGTATCCACAATTTGATCAGCTGATTTATCAAGTAAACGATGATCGTATGACTTTAGTCGAATACGAATACGATCTACTTTTGCTTGCCCTTGTGCACCTTCTGTTTTTTGTGCTTTGGCGCGTGCCATCTAAATTAGCTCCTTTTTTTGACTTGAATAGCCAAACGAATTCTACTTTCTGCTCCTTGCCGCCAATTACAAGATTAATTGCCGCTTATATTTTAATCGCTTGCAGAGCAAGGGATTTGAGCAGAAAATACATTCTAGCGTATGGGGCTATATATATAGTAGAAATTTATTTCAGCATAACAATTCAAGCAATTTATTACCAAAGCTTTAACCAGGAAATGGAAAATTCTCTAAAAAACACCACTTTTATTGGCTTTTGCTTGATCAATTATTTCTAAATCTTAAGAAAAGCAATTTACAAAACAACAAATAATTAGGCTCCAACAAAAATCTTTTGGCATAAAACATTGCAAAGAAGTTGTCAAATCAATTATTTATTCACTTTTCCTTGGGCGATTCATAACCAAGTTTAGTTGCTTTTAGACGATCGTCTTTAGCTAAATCATGCTTGCCAATTTTTTCATAAGCATCCGCACGCCACCAATATGACTCACCATCATAAGGACTAAGCTCAATAGCTTTGTTTAACTCAGATATAGCAGGAGAATAATTACCTTGTCTTTCAAATACCTTACCTCTTATAGAATAAACATCCGACAAAAAGCTATCCATATTTGAAGCTTTCAGACAATTATCTAGACTTTTTTGATACTGTTTCATCATAAGATATGAGTAGGCGCGTGTAGCATGTGAAGACGCATCATATGCATTAAGTTTGATGGCTACATTTGCATCTATAAGAGCTTTGTCGTATTGCTTAAGCTCATTAAAAATAGTCGCCCTAATGCCATAATAATGACCTAAGTAATAAGTATCTTTTTCTTTTGCCAGAATTTTATTTACAGCTGCCAATGCTTTTTGAAAATAAATATCAGCTTTTTTTGGTTCTCCCATCACTTTAAACAATTCTGCTCTAACATCCAGATGCCCTGGACAATTAGAATCAAGTTTAATTGCCCTATCGCAATCTATCACAGCTTTTTTATACTCACCAAGATTTAGATAAGCAGATGCTCGGTTATTAAAATAACAACCATCAGTAGCATCAAGTTCAATTGCTTTTGTGTAATCTTCAATAGCTTTCTTATTTTCATTCATACCTAAATAAGAGCCTGCTCTGTCAAAATAAGTAGGAGCATATTTAGGATAAAGTTGAATTACTTTTGTATAGTCATCAATTGCTTGCATGTGTTTATTAATAATTTCATTTTCTTCTGCTCTTTCAAAATATCCTCCTGCATAATCAGGGCTCAATTCAATAGTCTTGCTAAAATCTTTTATTGCTTTGTCATGCTCAGCCAATTTTCGGTACATTTTACCCCGCTCATAATACGCTCTGCTTTCGGCTGATTTTAATTCAATCACTTTGGTAAAATCAGAAATCGCCTTTTGATATTGACCAGAGTCTGAGTAAGCCTGCCCTCTTTCAGCGTAAGCAAGATAAAAGTTTGCTTTTAATTCTATTGCTTTTGTAAGATCATCAATTGCTTTTTTATACTCTTTCAAGCCGCTATAAGCTTTTCCACGTAATGCATAAGCTACTGGCACTTTGGGATCTGTTTTTAAAACTACATTGCAATATTCAATTGCTTCTTTATACTTTCCTTGAGCACCACTTTCTATAGCTAAGGAAAGTGGATCTTTAGGACTTTTTTGAATTGTTCGAGATAAATCATCAATTGCTTTTTGCTGTTTTTCTACTGTTGTAGAAGCTTCAGGAATTTGTTTTGAATAAGAAAGATCACATAGTAGAAAACTCAATAAAATCATAAATACAAATATAGATGTATGCACTCTCAACATAATCCTCCAGTGCTTACCTTGCTTCTATTCATTTTTCCCACAGAGATAAATATGTAAACAGTTGTTAAGAAAATCTTAGCCTTGTGTTTTTTTGGCATTTGGCAAAAAGATAGCAAGGTCTTTTTCCAATAGGCAGCAATAAAAATCTTTTGGTAATCTGAACCCAAAAGACCGCTAACTTGATAGGATACTCCTGACAAGAAAAACGAGATAATTAACAAGAATGGAAGCTCATATCTAGCTGTTTCTTATTTTATAAACGGAGAAATGAATTGAAAAAATCAGTACCAATTAAATCTATCGCTGGACTTGAGCTTTTTCCTACCAATAATCCTGGTGTATGCACCGTGCACGTGAGAGATCTAGCAGCACGATTGGATCTCTCATGGGATCGATTTATCAGGCTAAAGGCTGCTTCAAACGCTATTACAAATGTCGCTAGCAAAGGTACGAATATTCTTGATGTGGGCGGATATGATGGCGCTCTGGCTCTGTTTTTATCAGATTACAAAATAGATCTGCTTGACCCTGCAACCACAGGCATTTCTTTACTTCAGCAATCTATAAATGCATCTTCATATGATGTAGTTGCTGCTATTGATGTTCTAGAACACGTACCACCACAAGAACGTAAGAGCGTCCTTAAAGAATTGGCACGCATTACACGTCAATCAATTATATTGAATTATCCTTGCAGAGAAACAAAGGAAGCGCAAAAGTTGGTGCTTCAAGCTACCAACAATTCTCTTATCCGCGAACATGTAGAGTGGGACCTGCCAGAAACAAAATGGGTACTAAGAGAAATGAAAAGCCTTGGTTTTTCAGGCAAAGCAATTCCACATGGAAGCTTAGCTGTGTGGGTCGGTCAATATATGATGTTAAATTTAAACCCAGAATCAGCTATCAGCTTAAATCGATATTTGATCGAAAATCATTCAGATGAACCATTTTCTACGCCCCTCTATCATTTAATTGTTTGTCGCCGAAATGATTAATTAACAAAGCAAAAAGAAGTCACTTGTTTTGATGCAAATGACCTCTTTTATCAATTATCCAGTTTTATATATTTATTGAATAATATTGGACACTACACCAGCGCCAACAGTACGACCGCCTTCACGAATAGCAAATCGCATGGATTCTTCTACCGCTACTGGCTGAATCAATTCAACTTCCATATGAACTGTATTACCTGGCATTACCATTTCTACACCAGCTGGCAGGATTACACTACCAGTCACATCAGTTGTACGAATGTAGAACTGAGGTTTGTATCCAGGGAAAAATGGTGTATGACGTCCACCTTCTTCCTTACTCAAAACATATACTTCTGCTTTGAATTTGGTATGTGGCTTAATTGAACCCGGTTTAGCAATTACTTGACCACGCTCAATTTGTGTTTTTTCAATACCACGAACGAGAAGTCCAACGTTATCACCTGCAATACCGCTATCCATTGTCTTTTGATACATTTCAACACCGGTAACGGTTGTTTTGCGAGTTTCTTGCAAACCAACAATTTCAACTTCATCGCCAACTTTAATTTGTCCACGCTCAATACGACCGGTAGCAACTGTGCCACGACCAGTAATACTGAACACGTCTTCTACAGCTAGCAAAAATGGTTTATCAATTTCTCTTACTGGAGTTGGAATATATTCATCAACTGCTTTCATCAAATCAAGAATGTGTTGCTTTTCAGTTGCATCACCTTCTAATGCTTTGGTAGCAGTACCTCTGATGAATGGAATTTTGTCTGCTGGGAAATCATATTTTTTCAATAGATCACGAGCTTCCATTTCTACCAAATCAAGCAATTCAGGATCATCAACTGAATCGCATTTGTTGAGCCATACAACAATATATGGAACTCCAACTTGACGGGCTAGCAATATATGCTCCCGAGTTTGTGGCATAGGACCATCATTAGCTGAAATAACTAGAATTGCTCCATCCATTTGGGCAGCTCCAGTAATCATATTTTTGATATAGTCTGCGTGTCCTGGACAATCTACGTGACTATAATGGCGACTATCTGTCTCATACTCAACGTGAGCCGTATTGATTGTAATACCGCGAGCTTTTTCTTCTGGCGCTGCGTCAATTTCATCATATGCTTTAAACTTAGCTTTGCCTGATTCAGACAAAACTTTAGTTATGGCTGCAGTAAGAGTTGTCTTACCATGATCAACGTGGCCAATGGTACCAACGTTAACGTTGGGCTTATTTCTCTCATACTTTTGGCGGGCCATTTTTTTACTTCTCCTCTAAATTAATAATCAACAATTTATCCTAATCTTTGAACAAAACCTTGAGTCCTGTTTGAAGTCTCACTGGCGCTATGGAGCCCATGACGAGGTTCGAACTCGTGACCTCCCCCTTACCAAGGGGGTGCACTACCACTGTGCTACATGGGCATAACCCATAGAGCTACTTATTGTAGCTTATGCAGCACTGTAGTTATACTTCTTCCCTCCTTATCTATCCAGATGATTTTAAGCATCTTGATTTCATTTTTATATATGCATCATTTTGCAAATTTAAGTTTGGGTGGAACTGGATTCGAACCAGTGTAGGCTTGCGCCAACGAGTTTACAGCCCGTCTCCTTTAGCCACTCGGACATCCACCCATAAGCCGGTGATGGGACTCGAACCCGCAACCTACGGTTTACAAAACCGTTGCTCTGCCATTGAGCTACACCGGCACAAAAGACAGGTTTTTCATTCTACCAAAAAATTTATTGGATTTTTGTAATTTTTGAAAATTACATTTCTTCAAAACACTGTCTTACAACTTCATAAAAAAAGATGCCAGCAGCAACAGATGCATTCAATGATTCTGTTTTTCCCAACATCGGTATCTTGACAAATATATCACAGTGTTCTCTTACCAAACGTCCAATTCCTTTACCTTCCGATCCAATAACGACTGCTACCGGTCGTTTCAAATCTACTTCGGTATGGAATTCTTTGGCTTCTTTATCTAAAGCAATTACCCAAAAACCATATTTTTTTAAAGTTTCTAAAGCATGAACAATATTTGAAACACGCACAACAGGCAATGTAGCCAAAGCGCCAGCACTAACTTTAGCAACAGTGCTAGTCAAACCAACTGCTCTTCTTTGTGGAACAAAAAGAGCTTTTACCCCAGCAGCCTCAGCTGAGCGAATAATTGCCCCTAAATTATGTGGGTCTTCAATACCATCTACAATAGCCACTGTATAGCCATTCATAGACTGTCCTTTTAATTGCCTATTTATAGTATCTAAAGCTAATTTTTGTAAAAATGTTTCTAATTGCCAAAGTTCAGAGGCGCTAATAACTGCAATTACACCTTGATGCCTAGAATTTGGACCAGCTATTTGATCTAATTTCCGACGATCACAACTTTGAATAGGGATTTTTTGTTTTTTGGCTAAATTCTTGATTTTGTCAATTCGAGCATCTTTTTCCATGCCTAAAGCCAACATTATTTTATTGATTTTGACAGTGGGTAAATTTATAAGTTGTTTGCCCTGAGACAAAGAACTATTTAGACTTTTTTCAGAAAAATCATTTTTCATTTTATGCAAAGCTTTTTTGACTTCACTAACTAATTCTTTGCTTTGAGAACTAATTTGTGTCTCAACCAATTCTTGAGCATAAACATCTTGTGCTAAGGCATCTTGTAAAACTTTAAAATCTAGAGACTGTTCATTATCTATTGCCCTTTCTAAATAGCTAAGGACAGCATTTTTGCCGTAAATTAATTCTTCTGTTGTTTCCATAACTATTGTTTTGATGGGCAAACTCCCATGGACAGGACTTTTAATCCATGTTTAATTGTAAGGATAAGCTATATTAGTTTTACCCAAATATATGTTATTTGATGTTTTTTTCCTAGGATTACCAATTGTTTGTGCCCTTTGTTTAGGCATTGTGGCAGCAAGAGAAGCTGACATGCGTTTTTGGACCTGCTCGTTTTCGTTTTTAGCATATTGTGCTTTCTACCTAGCAGGGGGCAGAGAAGTCTTACTTTATATAACCAGTGCATTTGTCCTTGGCGGTGCCTGGTTAGGTTGTCCACTATAGCTTGTTAATGCGATCTTTTCTTAGAAACCGTAGGATTGGCCGAAGCATGTCTGTTTTGTTGAGCTTCAGCTAAAGACCGTACACTAATATTATTTTTCTTCAGCCAACGCGAAATTGTATTTGGATCACACCAACGATTGGTTTCTTCTCGATACAAACGAGCCATATCAACTGTGCTCATTTTTTCTTTTACGTATTTTTGCATAAGCCATTCTTTACTTTGATACAAAGTTTTTTTTCTTAAAGTCTTACCCACGCTGTACCTCTTATATTAGATCGCTATGCCTATCCTTATTCTAGTTTACTCCTATATAGTCAGGACAATAAAGTCCTTAACTATCATATTTAGTGGAAACATAAATAAATTTAGCCAAGAAATCAAGCAGCTGCAGATAAATTGCAAAATATCACGTACTTCTTTTATTTTTTACTTGACTTATACAGTATAGCTAGCAAAAAAATATCCTTTGGATGCATTAACTGTGCTAGCCAAGAAGCTAGCAAAGTTATAAATTGTGGCAAGATATTGTTAGAGTTCACATCCATGGCAAAATTTGCAATCCAAGGGTATATAATGACTTTTTATCTTGGACGTTTATAGAGTGAAATCTGCATCGGTGAAAGTTGTTACTTAGCAAAAAGAGGGAATTATGACAGAAGGATTGGAAGACATCGCAAAAAGAATTGAAAAACAAGGTCGTTTTACACGTACGCTAATTGTTGTTTGCACAATTGCAAATGTTGGCGTGGTTTCTTTTATAACTCTGGCTATGTACCAAACTAGCCCTACTCTTGTTTTCAATGAAATCTTTGGTAATCTTGACAAAGTTCAATTACAGTGGAGAGTTTTGGAAAGAGTCGCCAGTAAACAAGCTGCTGCTGCTGCTGCAAATAACAAAACAGCAACTAAATAGTAATTACAAATTACAAAGAAGACAGTCCTTATTTATTTAATAGGGACTGTCTTCTTTTTACTTCTGCTTCTACTTCATCTGGACTTATATTATTGATTTGCATTGGACCGGCGCATAGTTCACGCCAATTAGCTCCAGCGAGAGCTTGACGCACTATTACTTCAAACACTTGAGCTCTTACTCCTGAAGAATAAGATGAAGATCCACCACTTAATTGGGTAGTAGCAACTGGTTGTGGCTGAGTAGTTTTTTGCGCCTGGGCAAGTGAGCCTGTTTGATGAGCCTGAGCTTGTGCAGCTGCTTGTTCACGCAACTGAGACTGTCTAATGGCAGCTAATGCTGGCTGAATATTAGGCTGTGCTTGTGGTAATGGCTGTGGCGGTGCTTGTCCTTGTAATGGCGCTTGTCCTTGTAATGGCGCTTGTACTTGTGGTGCTTGTGGCTGTACTTGAGCAGCCGGAGCTTGAGCAGGTGTTGATTGAACTTGCGGTTTTAATTGCATTTGGCTAGGTTCACTAGTTAACGCTGCTGCCACTTGACTAGGTGTAGATTCAAAAAAGCTTTGTGAGGAAGCTTTACTTTCTTCTTTTTTAGCACTAGCTTCTTCTTTTGCTACTTTTAATTCTGTCAATTGTTTTTGCAAGTCTTTAACCATATCTTCAGTTTGACCGCGCAATTCTTCCATTTGACCGCGCAATAAATTGAGTTCTGAATCTTTCTCAAATAATTCCATGTCTTTGCTTTCAACTAAAGCTTTATATTCTTGCTCTCTTTGATTAAGCGCTTCTGCTACTTCTTCATAACGAGTTTTGAATTCGTCATAACGTGTATTGAGAGAACTTTGTGCTTCTTGTAATTCTTTGTCTTTAGCAAGCAACAAATCTTGAAGCTCTTTTTCTCTTTGTTCTTGTCTTACTTTAAGCTCTTCATTTGCTTTTGAAAGAGCACGCATCTGAGCTTTTATTTTTTCATCAGAAATAGCGTCTTCTGGTATTATGCTAACTTGAGCAGATTGAACTGCTTCATAAGCAGCCCTAAATAATTCACCCGATAAGCGTTGGGTACCAAGTAATTCTACAAGCCTATGCAATAAATCAGCTGGATGATCTGCTGGATAAATTGCCATATATGCGCACTTAAATGTGTTGGGATTAATAAGCCCAGCTGATAATTGATCAGCCAAACTAGTCACTAATTCATTTGGAGATAGTCTTTCAACTACTTCTGATTCTTTACCTTCAAGTGTTGCTACTAATTGATCCATAGCTGGAATCAGCTCACCGACTGCCTTCATAGGCTCAAGGGCTGCTGCCAATGATTCAGTTAAATTATTAAGATTAGAACCTATTTCTTGCCCAGCTTGTTTTTTCAAACTTTCAGTTAAGCCTTTTAATATCTTTGTTTGTTCGTGAGCAATCTGTTGTAGAGCTGATAAATTAACCGCACAAGCATTTAAGGATTGGTCTATTTGAACAAGCAAATTTGTTGCTGCCTCAGGTATGGCTGGTAACGGTTGATTAGATTTAGGCATATTAGATGTATTAGGTAAATTAGATGCATTAGGCACAGCTACATTAAATTCCACTTCGTCATTTGCAGTCGGCAAAATATTAGATGAATTAGTTGGCATGGATGAGTTTTCTACCTTTGTTTCTTCATTTAAGATACTATTATCAGACGTGGAATCTGGCAAATTAACAACGCTTTCTTGGCTCTGTTCATTTGCCGCATCGTTGCGAGAAGAAAGTGAGCCTCTTAGACGCGCGCGTCTAGCTGCCAAAGATGAAGTCACCTCGCCTGAAGGACTTTGTCCCGGGGCATTTTCACTATGACCCATACTTCTTTTTTTCTCCTCCCGCCCCATTATTTGATTCCTTTTCTTAAACATCTAGTACTTTGACTTATTAAATCTGTTCCCCAGATTAGTCAAACTAACACCTAAAAAGACAAATTCGCACTTAAGAATTATCCATACTAGGTCTTAGTTAAGCACCAAGATCTTTAAGTTAAATGGCAAGATAAACCCGGATCTTAATCAGTAGTTTAAAAACATTGCCAACAGCATCAGTATATAACCCAATTACTTATAAGAATATCAAATATATACTTGACAATATTTATAAGCAACTGTACGATGCTTCTAGCTATTTTGGCGCCCACAGGTCATTTTTACTAGCATTTATCAAGCTTTTGTTAGGTTTTGCATAAAAACATGCGCCAGCTCTTTAATGAGACAGGCTGCCCAAAAGAAGCTACTATCAAATGTATTAGTTGTCTAATGCTAGCCTTATAGAGATCTCAATTTGGATATCCTTATTTGTCAAAATTGTGGAAGCATTGTCAAAAGCAAAACTATGTTTTGCGCAAATTGTAGCCAGCTAATATCCAAATTTTCACTTACTGCCATTCCAGTATTATCCAAAGCAGCAAGTACAATTGAAATAAATAGTCAGCCAAAGCCTTTTGCATTAGAAAGCACAATCAATGATTTGCGTTATCCCAAATCTGATGGCAATGGACGTAATTCAAACGGACATAATCTAAACGGCCATGACAACGGATCTAATGGCAATAACAATGGCAATAGCGATGGCAACGGCATTGAAAATAGCTCTACTGGCAATAATGAGACAGAAGAATCATTGTCTCAAATTGCCTCCATACTTTCTTCGGCTTCAAGCTCATCAAATGAATCAGAAAATACTACTTCCGTAAATCCTGAACCAGAAAATGTTGAAACAAATACAAACCCTCTTGATGTTCTGACTTCTTCAAGAAATGAGATTTTAGATAGTTTGTTTGCGCCACAATCTAATTCAAACAATAATACTAATAAACAATCATCAGCTAGCATTATTGATTTTTTTGCTAGTGCGCCACCAATTTCTAAACAAATTGAACAGAATATACATTCATCAGATCCACCACCTGCCTCTGATACAACATATATCTCTAAACAAACAAATAATTCTCAAATAGAAAATCCAATTGTTTCTAACAATAATCAGCTAAGTAGAGACGTTAGCAGTGTTGAATTAACTACAACACAAAACAAAGAAGTAAGTAATTTATTTGAATCTGAAAACACAACAAAAAATGATAATGCTAAAAATGATAGTACCAATGTTGAGGTTAAATCCGAGACAAAATCAGAAACAAAATTGGTGTCTGAAAAAGACAATAATGAAAATGATTATCCGGATGAATCAGTTAATAGAGGTAAGAAAAAAGAAGATATCACTCAAGATGCTGATGTTACTGATAAGAAAACTAAATTTCCCTCTTTAGCAGACAGACAAAAATCTGAAGATAAATCTGAGAGCAAAACAATTGCTATTTTGGGACTAAATCTACCAGTAAAAAAACTTTAAATTGGCGGCGTATTAATTGTTTTTCTAGCTATTCCACTGATAACTTTCATAGCCATGATTGCTTCTACCCTATCAGGTGGCATCAGTAAATCAGGACAAAGTCAAGCACCAATGACTATGTCAGGTAAATGGGATGTTGGTTATTTGGACAAAGGAGGACACGTATCTAATTGCTTTATGAATTTGAGCCAAACAGGCGACAAAATTCAAGGCTTTGGTGCAGATCGTCGAGGACAATTCCAAATTGCTGGTATTGTTAATAGCCCAAAAGTACAATTCAATAAACAATATATAATTGGCGGACAGCCAAAAGGCAAGCCAATTTTATATGCTGGCAAAATAGACTGGATAAACTCAAAACAAGAACCACCATATATGCACATGGCAGGAATATGGCAATTATCAAAGCTTGATGGTTATGGATGGAGAGGCAAAATAATAACTCTACAAGATAAATGGGAAGCCAGTTTAATTGAGCGTATAGATTTTTCTCAACAGCAAAATCCACAAAACAATTTAGTCTCAGCACCACAAAATACGGGAATATCTCTTCCTGCAGTTGATGCTAAAGACCCGAAAAAAATGCATGAAACTTTTCTTTTCGTTGCTTTAGGAATAATCGGATTTGGTTGTGTAGCTGTGTTTTTCTCTCTAAAACTATTTGGACCAAGTGGCTTAATTAATATCTGGGCCAAAAACGAATACATACCGTCTCAATACAGATCACAACATAATAAAATGATAAAAGATTTGGGTAAACCAGCAAAACCTGGTGGCTTACCTTTAGGTAAACGTGTTGAATGGGGACTGCATCAATTTTATTTACCACGTGAACTTGCCCTTACTCCTGAAATGCGTGATACAAATCCTCACTTGCTGTTATTAGGTACAGGGACTATCGGTAAAAGTCGTTTGATGGCTAGTTTCATTGCCCATGATATTGAAAGCAATGAAAGAGGCATAACCGTAATTGACTCAGAAGGTAGTCTAATAGACTTAATTACCCAATGGATTGCTGCCCATCCTAAAGGACAAGAAATGGCTAAACGAGTAGTTATTGTTGATCCTACTCATCAAGGTGACTCTTTTGCATATAATCCATTGGAATATCCAGATGATGGTGATTTACAAAATGCTGCTGAAGCAATAGTATATGGCTTTAAAGCCATATATACAGAGCCTCCTGGTTCACAAAGCCAATGGAGTCCACAAACTGCCAATATATTGAGAAATTCTGCTTTATTGCTTATGGCAAACAATAAAACTTTGACAGATTTACCTACACTTTTATCAGACAATGATTTCCGTGACATATTGCTAGAAAAAGTTGAGCGTGTGAAAAACGAAAAAGCTGAATATACAACTTTAGTAGAAGCATGGGGTCAATACAAACGTTTAGCTAGAACAGAACAATGGATCAACTGGGTAGAGCCTATTTTAAACCGTGTACAACCAATGCTTGGCGATCCACGTATTCGCCCAATATTAACTAAAACCAAAAGCGATTTAAATCTCAAAGATATAATCAATGAAGGCAAAATACTTCTTGTTAATATTCCCCAAGGACAACTTGGTCAAAATGCTAATTTACTTGGCAGTTTAATTGTCACAGGATTGAAAAAAGCAGCTTTATCATTATCTATACGCAGCAATTCTCGTCGACATCCATCCACTTTATACTTAGATGAATTTGACAGTTTTATTGAAAAAGAAACATTTGGTTCTATAACTACTGAGACTAGAAAACTACAAATTGGTTTTGTTGGAGCAGGTAGAACACTACAAAATCTGCCTGAAGATTATCGTAGTCAAATTGTAAATCAAATGGGCACTATAGCTTGTTTTGCCCTAGCTAAAAAAGATGGTGATTTGCTTGGACCACAGATGTTCCGTGTGGATGGTCGAAAAATCAAACATCAAACAATTCAAAATGTTTTCAACAAAGTTAATACATCACCACAATTCGAGTTGATTTCAGACGAAGAAAAATTGAATATAGACCGAGTTGTCGGTCAGGAAAAGAGGACTTTCTTCTGTTATCGAGTAGGCACCGTAGCTGGTGTATTCCACTTAAAAACACCTGATTTCGTCGACCCACCAGATAAAGATGTTAACTCTAGCCTCATTGACCAAATGTATAAAAATGCAGAGCCGCGTCATGAAAAATAAAGTCCAAAACACATAAATATTAGACAAAGTCTTAATAATAGATTTGTCTATATAAGGCCAATTATTTTATTAAGAAGTGGGTATTATGGTTTTAGGGGGCTATACTAGCCTTGGGTTGTCAGGTAAGGCAACCAGGTAAAACAAATGGGATACGACGATTCACGTAACATATGGGAAGAGAAAATTGCCGATTTAAGGCGATATGATCTTGACGCATTAGATACCGACCCAGTTAATCCAAACGATATTATCAGCTGGCCGATACCTAATCTAACATTTGTTCGTATTGATGGCATTTTAAGATCTTGGGACATAGAAAGAGAAAAACAACAACAATCTCAAGCACCCCAACAAAACCAAGATCCAAATCAATTACCCAAACGTATGTATTTAATGGAAGATGCGCTAGCTGGCTTAAATGGACAGAAAGCCTGTCTTGCTTATTTAGTTTTAGGTGGAAAAACTGGCGTTAATTATTATATGGGTATGTCGATCCAAAACACTGGCAATGGCAATACTGCCAATCTTTCCGATGCTGAATCATATGACAGCTTGAAGTCAATATTGCATAGTGTTTATAACGGTGTAGATATTTTCAAAGAATCATTTTCTGCCGACACCATGCGTTCTATGATAAGTCCTATTGCCAATCACATTGGTATTGTTTCTGGCATACCTTCACTAAAAAGCACAGCTGGCGACACCATGGAATCAGAGCAAGTTGAGCGCATTGCTAGTGGCTTGCAAGGTCATGATTTTGGCATGCTCACTTTAGCTGTGCCAATACCACAAAAAATGGTCAATACAGAAGAATTTTCAATTGTCGATCAAATACAAAGGGCTCAAGAAAACGAAGACCCTGAGAAAAAACGCCGAATAAAATATTATCTTGAATTACAAGATGCATATTTAAAGCAAGTACAGCTAGGTACCGCTATTGGACATTGGCAAACTTGTGTATATTTCTTTGCTCCCGATCGCTCAGTTTTTGTTAGATTACAATCTTTAATTCGTGCTACATATACAGACGAACAAAGTCGTCCAACACCACTTCGTACCCATGAATTACCAGGGCTGAAGCCCCATTTAGAACAATTTCGTTTATTGCACAATGTACGCACAGATCAAAACTTTCAGTCTTTATTGAACTTTCGTTTTCTAACACCATTAAATTCACGCATGTTATCTTGCTATATTCACTTACCAAAACGTGAAATGGCAGGATTTCGTGTACGTAGATCGGCTGAGTTTTCATTAGCAGCAATACCACCTAAAGATCCAAATCGAATTATTGCAGTTGGAAATATCTTAGATCGTGGTGTTGATACGGGTAATTTGTATCATATCGATGTCGATGCATTACAAAAACACACTATAGTTTGCGGGGTAACTGGCGGCGGTAAAACTAATACTTGTTTTTATCTGCTTAATCAGTTATGGAAATATAAAATACCCTTTATGGTTATTGAGCCAGCCAAATCAGAATATCGTCATATGATGCTTATGTCTGAAACATTTAAAGACGTAGGACAAGTATTTTCTCTTGGTGACGAAACGGTATCACCATTTCGCTTAAATCCATTTGAAATTATGAAAGGTGTAAAAGTTCAAACCCATCTTGACGCTTTAAAATCTGTATTCAATGCTAGTTTTGAAATGTATTCTCCTATGCCACAAGTGCTAGAAAAAGCTCTTAATGCCATCTATGCTGTGCGTGGTTGGGACTTAGTGCAAAACCGCAATCGTCGTCTGCCGCCTGGAGTAAATCCAGGTGATCCTGATTGTCCATCAGAAATTTTTCCAACAATGAAGGACTTATACGAAATAATTGATCCAATTACAGAATCATTTGGTTATTCAGAACGTATTGGTCCAGATGTACAAGCAGCTTTGAAAGCTAGAATTGGTTCTTTACTTATCGGTGGTAAAGGACAAATGTTGAACACAAGACGTTCAATACCGCCTGAAAATATTTTCTGCAAACCAACAGTTGTAGAGCTAAAAATGGTCTCAGAAGATACAGAAAAATCATTTTTAATAGGCATGCTTTTAGTATTCTTATATGAATATCGAGAATCTTTAGGTCCTCACGATCACTTACAACACATCATGCTTGTAGAAGAAGCACATCGTTTATTGAAAAATGTTCCCACTCAACAATCAGCAGAATCTGCCAATCCTGCTGGAAAAGCCGTCGAGTTTTTTACTAATATGCTTGCTGAAATTCGTGCTTATGGACAAGGCTTTATTATTGCCGACCAAATTCCAAATAAATTAGCACCAGAAGCTCTTAAAAATACCAATTTAAAAATCATGCACCGTATTGTTGCCACCGATGACCGCGACTCAATGGGTGGTGCTATGAATTTAGACGATATTCAAAAACGTCACGTAACAGCATTAGGGCAAGGTCATGCTCTTGTTTATGCTGAAAGAATGGAACAACCTTATCATTTATGCGTTATGTACGATAAATCAGCAGCCGTGCCGCCACCTGATACACCAGCTGATTCGGATAATTTAGTTAGGGACTCTATGAAAGGTTTGGATGTTGTTCAAACTTTTGATAAACATTTAGGTTGCAAATTTTGTCTGCACCGCTGTGATTCAGCAATTCTTGATACTGCTACATTGGTAGCAGATGATCCTATTTTCCGCCAAGTTTATAATCGTTATGTTTTATCGACACTAAAAGATTTAACTCAATTAGTACATTTCCGTGCTCAAATAATACACGAAATTCAACGGGTAATCGGTGGACGGGCTCGTTCTGGTAATTTAACTGGCATAACTTGGTGCGTATTAACACAAGCCACTGAAAGATATTTTGAACGCAAAGGCGAAGAAAATTATTGGTTTTACGATCAAGTACGCGAGCAACACTTACGTTGGCTCAATTTACTTAGACCAGCATTTCAACCAAGCGAAGTAAACAGACGCCTTGATATTTCAGTATTGCGCGAATGGAGAGATGATTTCATTGAATTGCATAAGCGCGACCAAGGTCCTCACCCCACATGCGGTCCTTGCACCTCAAAATGTCTCTATCGCTTTGAAGTATCAGAAGTAGTGCGTGACCCAAAAATCAAATTTGACTTTAATTCTTCTATCAATCGCAAAGATAGCTCAGCATCTGATTCAGCTGCCTGGTTCTGTAGACTACTTACTGAGCGCATGATTGGTCAAGGTGATATAGACTTGGCTTATTGTCTGGCTGTACATTTAATTAAAGACCAACAATTATCTACTGACGCACAGTTAGTGCTATTACATAAAGTCCGTACTGCCTTAGAAAATTTCCAAAATGAAGCCGAGCAGGAAGCAGCAGGAGGACAGGCAGGAGGTCCAGCCAGTGGCAGCTAAGAAAGAACCCACTACCCCGCCCAAGAAAAAAAGCAGCAATAAGAATACAGTTGCTGAATATAATAACGCAGATATAAATAAGACTAATGAAAATGAAGAATGGGAAGAACCAGCACCAGAGGATCCAAATGCTTTAGTTAATCAACTAGGTGTAGCCAATCTCAAAGAAATATTATTTGATAAAGATGGTCATTTATTTTCAGCAGCTGGTCGACAATCTCCAGTAGCTGAAATTACAAGCAGTGGTGTTATGTTACATCCCCCACAAAAACCATATGAAGCAAAGGGGAAGATAGAAAATATAACTGTTGCCGTCAATGAAAAAGGGATTGTATTGGATGAATTAGGGCAACCAAGAAAAATTGCTGGAGCAAAATTTAAAGGACAAGAAATTTATTGGCTAGGTGAAGTAATGCCAGGTACAGTAAAACATTATGCTGGCTGGTTTGATAATTTGGGTAAAGCACATAAGCTTTATCTGCAAAATCAAGCACTTACTACAGATATCATTTATAAAATTCGCAATCGCAGTGTCGATGGTGAATTAAGCGTTTTTGCAGAATTAAGTACTGATGAATAATTATAAGAGCCATACATTTTTTATTCTTGCCAGCATTATCTATTTATTTTTATGGCAAATAAATGAAATAAGTGCTCAAACCAAAAATAGTGATATAAAAATGACAGACAAAATTACAAAAAAACTTGCAGACAAAACTACACACAAGCTTACAGAGAATGAAGCAATTACACTTGCTGAACAATTTGTTGCTCAAAATGGATATACAGATGCACCAGCAAACAAATCAAAAATTGCTTACGAATCTCTTGAACGTTATACAGATATAGACAAAATGTTAGATTTTAGAAAAAATACTTTAAAAAGAAAAGCATATGGTATTTGTCATAAAGCAAAGCGTCAACGAGGCTGGACTATTGTTTTTGAATTTAAAAATCCCAATTCCCAAACAAGTGATGAAAAACCAGTAGGCAGAGCTATAACCATGGACGAATTTGGCGATAAAATTAAAATGGAACACTGTGATTTTTTTCTCTCAGCAGTAGATAAACGCCTTTAGAACAAATGAATTTGCTCCAAATAAGAACTTCTTAACAACAGTTTACATTTTTTCAGACAAGGGAAAATTGTAAAAAGGCAAGCTCTCTCCCAAAGCAATTTAGATATCTGCAATTAGGCACAATTGCATGGATAATTGGCGCCCATCTTTGGTGGTAGCAATGAAAGAGTCAAAAAATTTAAATATTATCGATGCATCTCACAACAATGAGGCTATTGAGCTGAAAGAAGTAATTGATGCTGTTAAGTCTGCAAATGACACTGCCGCACAAGGAGAAAATAATAGTAGCGAAAGTTTAACTGCTAAAAAATCTCTTTGGGTGAACCAAATTTCTGCAACAGCAAAAAGTTTTCTACCTCCCGAAAAAGCAAATTTCAATATTTACTGGCGAAGACTGGAAGCTTATTTAATTGATGTATTAATCATAGGCTTGATTGCCTATCCAATTGGTCTTATAGTCTCATTTTGTTATTACGGATACTTAACTGACAAAGTAACGTCAGATTTTGCAATAGTCCAAAACTTTTTCATGTATTGTCCATTAGGATTATCGTTTCTTAGTGGTTTATTCACTCCTTTATTATCTTCTCTTACATTCTGGCTTTCAATTATAGATTATCGGATGTACGACAATTTGTTGGAGCATAATGGATTTTTATTTGTATGGTTTTTGCTTTTGCCACTGCTCATCAATTATTTTTATCGAGTTGGCTTTGAAAGCTCAAAATTCAAAGCAACGCCAGGAAAGATAATTTCCAGATTATACATTTCCACCACTGATAATAAGGCACTCTCATGGGCACAAGCTACAAAACGATTTTTATTACTCAATGCACCTTTAAATCTATCTTTCATAGCAGTGTATTACCTTAGCCTTTATCAGTGGATATGGGGATCCATTATTTTTTCTCCCGTCGTCCTATGGATACTTTCATTTACAATATTAGCTATAACTTTATGGCGATCTAAATTGCCACATAGCTTAGCAGATGAGGTTCAGACCTGCAAAGAACGATTAAGATCAATTCTTTTTGTCTGCTTACAGCTGTGCACATTACAGGATCGTTTTACAACATACAAAGTACAAAATCAAAAGCAATCGAATAAGCTAAACAATTCATTTATCAAATTTGTTTGTCTATTTTTAGTAAGCATAGCCACAGGTATTATGCTAAATCTATTCAATATGTCTTATTTTGCAACAATTCGAGCAGAAATTACAACTAAACTTAGCGAAATAGTATCCCATACAAATACAAAAGAATATATAGAAGATGAAGAAGAATTAGCCAGCCTAATAGAAAACAAAGCAAATCTATACGCATCCACAGAAGACATGGATCTCTATGCCAAAGCATCTATAGCACATGACAAAGCTTATAAGTCTGCAAAAATCGTCTATGGAGAGGATCATCCAGAGACTTATGCAATACTAGCAAACTTAATAGAGACTTGGTATTACAACAACGAAATAGAAGAATTGCTTACAGATGAAAAATCCCAAAAAACTAACCCGATCACGGATAAGAAATTAACACATTTGATGCGAACAGAAGGGTCTGCCTATGCTCTATTAGACTCCTTAAAAAATGCTCCAAACAATGAAACACTTCTCTTAAAAACTAAAGCTATAATAGGACTGTCAGAATTCCTTCATAGAGAGTACGAGCTTAGTGAAAAATATTTGTTGGAAGTAACTGCCAATCCAAAATGCCCCTTAGACATTCTCAAAAGATACGATCGTTATGATCTTATAGAAAAAATAGCCAAGGCACAAGAAAAACAAAAAAAATACAATGAAGCAATAACAACTCTTTTAGGGTTAGTACAATCAATTGAAAAGTTAAAAGAAGAAGATAGAAATTATTATCAACCGACAACTGATAAAGCTAAGAAAAAAATTGCAAGCCTCTATAAAAAACTAGGAAAGCATAAAGAAGCAGAAAAAATTCTAGCTACAATAAAAAACACTAACTAGCTAAATTTGCTTTTACTTTACTTGCCTTCTCAGTATTAGCAAGATAAATATCACAGTATTGTTGCCAGTTTGTGGCAAAATCATTTTCACACATTTGTTTTACAACTTGTGGCGGCAAATCCATATGATTTGATTTTTTAGAGCCACCCAATGAGTATTCATGACGCCAACTGCCCTTTTTTGTAATGTCATATTGAATTATAGGTACCCAATCAATACCAGTATTTAGTTCCAAGCGAATAAAATGTCCAATTCCTAAAGAATTACCATTTTCAAATTTAGCCAATCTGCAAGAATCAGATAAACTAGTAAATACACATTTAATTTCTCGACTATTTATTGCTGATTTAGATTTAGCTTCCTTATTACCAGTAGTATCTGCACCAGAGGCAACTATTTGTGTTTTAGAAATGCTAACTTTAGTTTTCTCAATTACAGCTAGGACATCTTTTACTACTATGTCGTCTGCACCTTTAAAGCTATCAGTAGCTCTAGGTAAATCACTCTTTGAAGGGCTAATTTTAGCTTGCATTTGTTCTCTAAATAAAACTATTTCTTCCTTAGTTGGAATTATCAACCTTACACCCCGTTTCAATACTGCAACTGGATGACCTTTACCATCTACTTTCAAAGATAAATTATTTAGTTGAGCAACAAGTTTCCAAAGCGAAACATCCTTTAACGATGGATGACTAATAGCTAGTGAGCGCAAAGTATCACCAAGACGACAAGTGTATTTTATTCTTTCATCCTTTTTCACAATATTGCTCATAGAACCAAGCAATTTTTCAACATTTTCACGACGTTTCAAAGTTGCTGGATCTGCTTTCACCAAAGAGGGCTTCACATTGCTACTAACAGTTGCAGCCATCGCCTCTAATGTATCATATTCAAACTGCATTGGTTTCGAGAAAAACACTCTAGAGATAAACCGTTTGATTTCAGATTTTGTTGGCAATTGCAACACAGCACGTGGACGCAGTTGCAGCAATTGTCTACCATCAACAATTCTATATGGAATTGTACCTTTGTTAATTTCATAAATAAGTTCTGCTAATTTTTTATTGCCCAATTTCTTGGTAGCAATAGATTCTAAAGTATCGCCAGGAAGAATTACATATTTTGTTCTAGCTGCTACACTAAGGGCATCTTCAATTGCTTTATTTTTGTTAGCTAAATCATTAGCTTTTCTGGTAGCCATTTCAGTAAGCAGAGCATCCGCTAAACGTTTTGCTTTTTCAGCAATCTCACGTTCTTTTTCTTCACGCTCTTTTCTTTCGCGTTCTTCTTTTATCTTTTGCTCGCGCTCTTCTTTTTCTTTCAATTCATATCGTTCTTTTTCTCTTTGCGCCATTGCTTCAAGAGAGTATGGATCGTTAAGTCCTTTCTCAATTATGTCAAAGCGCCTGCTGCCGTATTCGTCAAAAGCATTATACTCAGAAATATCTGTGCGATAAGATCCATAAGTTACATCAGGTAACTGACTATTTGTTTCTTTTAGAACTGGAACTTCGTCCTCTTCAGCAACAAATGGTTCGACTTTGTAATCATTAGCTTTAACAGCAGGCTGATTTGACCAAACAGGAGGCTTTGTATTTGCCATTACAATTGGTACGGGTTCTTCTTCTTTTTTCTCTACCTTTTTATTAGCAACATTTTGAGAATCACTATTTGGAACAAGCGCAGATTGATCTACTGCAGTTGTATTTGTGGAGGTAGAATTAGTTTGAGTCGTTTGATTCGTCTGAGTCGCTGGTGTTGCTTGTGTTGCTTGTGTTGCTTGTGTTGTAGATACTATATTTGAGTTATTTGCAATATTGGTTACAGCATTTGGATCGACAGCACTGAGAATATTTGCAACATTATTCAATGCCGCTGTATTTTGACCAGCATTATTTCCAGCACTGTTTGAATTATTGCTACCTGTATTTGCTGCAGATGCTGTGTTATTTCCAGTGGTAGCTACCGTATTTATATTGTTAGAGCTAGGTAGACTCGCATTTGTTGTTGTATTTACGGTCGTGTTTGTCGCGACGTTTGTTGTTGTTGTCGTATTTGGGGTTGTGGTATTTGATGTAATGTTTGCAGTCGTGTTTGGTGTTGTTGTCGTGCTTGCAACTATGCTGGATGTATTGCTTGCAGGCGCATTAGCCGCAGTATTTGCAGATATACTAGCTACTGTATTGGCAGTTGTATTATTTGCAACGTTTACTGTTCCATTAGTTGGTGCAGCAGGAGTCCCGGTTGTGTTTCCTGCAGGAGTTGCTACCGCGCCGCCAGTTGCACTAGATCCAGGATTTGCGCTGGAACCAGGACTTACAACAGACCCAGGATTTACAACAGATCCAGGTGTCACTCCAGAATTACTATTTCCTGGATTAGAGCTGTTGGAATTATTTGTTCCAACATTTGTATTGCCTGCTGTTGTAGAACCAGTGGATGGTATTTGTGTTCCTACTGATCCCACACTATTACTTCCAGCATTTGTATTTCCAGTAGTGATATTTCCAGCATTAGCATTGCTATTTGAACTTGAGTTTGAACTATTTCCACCTGAATTTGTTACGGGTATTGTGTTATTTCCAGTGCCAGCTCCTGTGTTGATACTTCCTGCTCCAGGCATGCTTACTGATCCTGCATTTCCTGTTGTGTTGCCAGCATTGTTTCCTGTACCCGTGTTAGATGTTGTAGATCCAGGAAGTCCATTTGTATTTCCAATTACAACCGAGCCACCAGTTGCACTAGATCCTGGATTTGCGCCGGAACCAGGACTTACAACAGACCCAGGATTTACAACAGATCCAGGTGTCACTCCAGAATTACTATTTCCGGGATTAGAGCTGTTGGAATTATTTGTTCCAACATTTGTATTGCCTGCTGTTGTAGAACCAGTGGATGGTATTTGTGTTCCTACTGATCCTACATTATTACTTCCAGCATTTGTATTTCCAGTAGTGATATTTCCAGCATTAGCATTGCTATTTGAACTTGAGTTTGAACTATTTCCACCTGAATTTGTTACAGGTATTGTGTTATTTCCAGTGCCAGCTCCTATGTTGATACTTCCTGCTCCAGGCATACTTACTGATCCTGTATTTCCTGTTGTGTTGCCAGCATTGTTTCCGGGGCTCGTGTTAGATGATGTTGATCCAGGAAGTCCTGTTACGCTACCTCCTGCATTGCCCGTAGAATTACTAGTCAAATTTCCTGCTGTATTTCCCCCTAGATTCCCCGTTGTATTTCCAACTACAACTGAACCAGCATTAGAATTGCCAGTATTATTTGTGCCCACCACTACAGTATTGCCTGTAGCAATAGATCCATCCTTATTGACGACATTACCAGAAGCAGCGCCACTTGCAGGCTGTCCAGTTACAACTTGATTGCCAGTATTTGCCGTTCCAGCATTAGGGGCACTATTACCACCAGGTGTGTTTGCATTAACCGATCCAGCATTCACTACACCACCATTCGTTACTACAGCACCATTATTGCCAGCTGGTAATGCTCCAGGCTCACTGCCGGTTTTTTGCGGAGAATTACTTGTACCTGCAATGACAACAACAACGCCATTAGAGTTTGTAGTTGTTACTTGTAGGTTTGGTAAATTATTTTGCACAACAACTGTGCCATTCTGATTGGTAGCATTTTGAGCAGCAGTTTGATTTGGATCTTTTTGTCCAGTAGTGTTTTGCCCAGTGGTTATCGTTGTTTGGTTAGCATTAGTAGATGTTGTCGTGGCAACAACAATGTTTCCTTCCTTGCTAATGACTACAGCACCAGAAATACCATCAGTAATTTTTCCAGCAACATCTTTGCCGACACCATCTTTAGTAATAATTATTTGACCAATTTGAACATTAGCAGCTACAGTTGCACCAGTATCAGCAGGCGCAGTTTTCGCGTTACCAGCAATACTATCGGTTTTATTTGTTGCATCAATCACCAACTTTCCATTGCTATCAGTTGTGACTTGCCCAGGAGCTCCAGCCGTTTTTCCTGCCGCTACCTGCTCACCAGTTGCAGCGTCAGCACCGGCTATTTTAGTAGGTGCGTTGGTTTGTGTTTGATTAGCCACATTTACAGCACCAACTACAACACTTCCATCAATACCAGCTTCTTTAGCTAGTCCTGGCGTTTTTCCTGAAGGTGTTTGACCCTGCACAACAACAGCATCACCTGCTGGATTTTTCGCACCAGCAATTACTGCACCAGCATTTTGTCCACCAACTCCGCCTACATCAACACCTTTATCTCCACCTATTTTTGCAAGAGCTTCGGCAATATTAGCAGGAGTATTTGCATTTGGTGTTTGTGCTTGCGCAATAGTTTGGGCAGCAGGTGCTTGAGCTGCATCCGTTGGTTGACCAGCTGCTAGCTTTGTAGCTTGCGGAGAATCTGCTGCTAAAGCAGCTGCGTCTTTAATTTTATTTGCATCCACCGGAGCGGCCTGCTCTTGTTTGACTTGCGCTACATTTGGCTGTGCAGCGGCAACCTGAGCATCAGCTTGTTGCTTTGCGAGCACAGCTGCCGCCTGAGCATCCGCTTGTTGCTTTGCTTGCACAGCTGCAATTTGAGCATCCGCTTGCTGCTTTGCCTGCACAGCTGCAGCTTGAGCATCCGCTTGTTGCTTTGCTGCAATTTGAGCATCAGCTTCTTGTTTTGCAGCCAATCGTGCTGCTTCTTGTTGAGTTGCTAAATATTGAGCAGCTTCGGCAGCCTTAGCTGAGGCAACTTCGGCAGCTCGTATAGCTACAGTTTCAGCTTCTTTAGCTTGATAATAGGCAACCGTAGCTTCTGCCAATCTTTGCTGGTTAAGTTCAGCTGCATTATTATTTGGAGCATAAGTACTAAATTGTTCACTAGGATTACTGCGTCTTTCTGCCTCAGCACTAGACAATTGTGCTGACGATAAAGACAAAGTACTTTGTCTAGACATTTCAGCAATAATAAGGTCGGCGGCTCTAGAAATTTGCTCCTTATTAGAATCACTAGAACCGGTTTGAGCAGAACTTGAACTGTTGTTCGGTGGTGCAAGTGAAGCGGGATTGTGTTCAGCAGCCTCACGCTTAGCATTGCTATCTTCACGCGCATCTGCAAATTGGTTATTGATATCAAGCTGTTTCAGAATTTGTGCCTGTACTTCCTCAGCAGTGCGACGCCCCTCAGGCGCTGCTGTATTTCCAGCATTTATTTGTTTTACCAATTCTTCTCTTGCATTTTGAGCTGGATTTGTATTTTGAGCCGGATTTGCAACTGGAGAATTGCCAGGATTTTGCTCCACAGGAGCTGGTCTTGTATCAGGTTGTATTTGTGTATCTGGTTTTGGATCAGTTGCAGGCTTAGTGTCAACTACCGGTTCGGTAGCTGGTGGTTTCGCTACTACTGGCTCTGTTGGATTTGGATTAGCCGGCACTTGTGTATCTGGTTTTGGATCAGTTGCAGGTTTAGTATCAACTACCGGTTCGGTAGCTGGTGGTTTTGCTACTACTGGCTCTGTTGGATTAGGATTAGCCGGCACTTGCGTATCTGGTTGAGTATCCGGCTTTGGTTCTACGCCAGGCTTCGGCTTATTATCAACAACAGGCTCAGTCACTGGCGGCTTTGTTACTACTGGTTCTGTTGGATTTGGGTTTAGATTTGGCTCTGGCTTAGTTTTTTGCGCTTCGACAAAAGCAAAATAATTTGCTACTTCCTTATCACTAGCAACTCTCATAGCCCAATCAGCTTGTTGCCCAAGTGTGAGTTTTTGCAAATCACTATAATTTCCGGCAGCCATATTTTGTAAGTGTCTTTCATATGCTGTTTTCAATGCCGGATTGCCATTAGCAGCTTGCTCATTTGCAGCAGCTAACCAAAAGGCTTTATTGTCTTTAGACAGATTATCAATAAAACCCATATAACCAGCATCGTACATGGCTTTAAACAGCAAGAAATCTCTTTGTGATTGTTCACTTTGACCAGCAAGCCAACGAGCTTGTTTGTCTTTGTCCATATTAAGTACAAAAGTAAAATCAAGATTTTTTACTCTATCATTGTAAGCTTCAAGACCTGTCTTGAGCGTGTCATCACCTTGTGCAGCAAGTTGATAAATTGCATCAATTGTTTGTTGCCTAGCTTTACCAGTAGGATCAAATTCGTTGAGTCTATCTAAGAAAGAAAAATCACGATTGGCAATAGCATAGTCAATTGTCTTTTGATACTCTACATAATAGTCCTTATAATATCCGTCTTTGTAGTCTTTTTGATTGTCAGCATTAAGCAAACCAACATAAGTAAGGTCATTTGCAATAATTTTTGCTACCCATTCCTTATAAGCTTCTCCTTTTTCTGGATTTTGTTCAAACCATTTGGCAGGCTCTGTCAAACGCAAGACTTTACTATAGTCACCTACTTCTTCGCTGTTTTTCCAATTAGCATATAATTTGTGGAATTGACCATTTGGATCGGTGTAAACTTTTTGATTTTCAGCGCTTAAATTAGAGACAAAACTAAGTACACCAGCATTCATATAATCAGAATATCGTTTAAATGCTTCATAGCTAGTAGGATCTTTTGCTTGCGCTATTTTTTCCCATACAGCTTTAGTAACATCATTCATTGCAAAGACATCACTAAAGTCTTCATTCTCTCTTCTATTTTGATACTTTACATAATCACTATGGTATTTACCATTTGGATCTATATAATCTTTTTGATTAGTTTCATTTAGATCTTTAACAAACCCCAATTCCCCTACTCTTTCTCTTTCTAAATAGTAAGAATAAGGTAGATTGTATTTTCCCCCTTCTCTTACAAACTCAGCTCGATTATCGGCATTGAGCTCGCCAACAAAATCAAAAGCATTAGCCTGCATTTTATTTTGATAGTTTTTCAAAGTCTGAAAATCATCATTTGATGCAGTTAGCATCCATTGATGCTGAGCTTCAGGAGACATCTTATCGAAAAACAGAAGCGCTCCCGTATCGTACATATTTTGGGAGTTGACATATTTTTTGATTTCATCAGGACGTGGGTTATTTTTATCATTTGCCCAACTTAACCATTCTTGGAAATCGCGATCAGGAGCATTGTTTAAAAACCCCATATCGCCTGCTTGCTTGCGCGCTACATAAAACTGCCAATCTTTTTGATTTTTTGGACTAGAGCTTATCCATTTTTGTCTATCTGCATCACTCATGCGCTCAACAAAACCAAGATTGCCTTGCGATTGCAACATATCTTGGTAGTGTTTTTCATATGCAGATACTTTATCTGGATTTTCTTTCTTCCATTTTTCGTACTGGGTCTTATTCATATTATCGACAGACATCCATTCAGGATTAATCTGTCCAGTTAAAAAAGATACAGCCAAATCAGCCGCTCTATCACCCTGCACTTGTGCTCTTCCTTGTTGCACTCTAACATCTCTTCGATCAGAGGAAGCACCTTGGGTTTGCGAGGCAAAAACTTCATCAAACATTGCAGCAGCCGCTGCATCTCTTGCCTGATCTTGCTCAGAGACAGCATCGCTTTCCTGCACAGCACTTTCACGAGAAGTGTCGGCATTGTCGGCAGAACTATCAGACGCTGGGTTAGCAACATCTGGGCGTTCTTTATCCTCAGTTTTATCACCCATTAGCAGCGCTCCAATCCTGATAGCCCTAAGCTGCTTTGTCTATTAAATGAAAGGAACCGAACCCATCACTACAAATAAGCAACAAATGAATGTATACGCGAGACCGCTGAATTTTCCATCGAGATATACATATGATATAAAAAACTTGTGAAATTTTCGTGACATGCTTGCCGCAAAAGGCTTTACAGCGACATTAAATCTGCTGTTGGAGCATAAAATATTTGTCGCAATAGACTGTCCAGTTAGATGAAAGGTCGTTTTCAGCTAGCTCAATCGCGCTAACTGGTGGCAATCCTATGCGTATTGTCTTTCTGGCTCCATCAGGCAAAAATTCATGGCGTAAAGCAACTTCCTCATATATTTCATATGAGACGACAGGAATCCATTTTTCCCCAGCTAAAACTTCTAACTGAGACTTATACCCTAAATTTAATTCTTCCTTGTTGCCAGTTTTAATCAGCCTTACAGCATCACTGAGATTTTCAACCAAGCTTTTAATTTCATTATCTATATTGTTCTTAGGGGCTATATTGAGATTTACCGTAGGCTCAATATCAACTTTAGGTTTTTCTACTTGCACTTCTGGAACTTGTTTTACTGACAAACGATTTGGTTGTTTAAAATTATCAATTTCCTCAGCGGTAGGTAGAAAAATGATAGTGCCACGCTTAATAGATATCGCTGGCTCGCCACCTTCAATTGTAATTTCATTTATTTCAGCTAGTAGTTTCCAAAAACTAACATCTTGCAATAATGGATGTTTTACAGCAATGGATTTCAGAGTGTCTCCCAGACGAGCCACATATTTGCTCCGACCAGAACTATCTTCCTCTTTTGTTAGTGGTCCTAACAGTTTTTCTATATTTTGTCTTCTAGTCTGGCTAAGAGCAACTGCATCAGCAGAAAAAGCATCCAATTTCGTATCAGAATTGGACCAATTTGATCCATATTTAGATTCTAATTCTTCCCCAGCACTATCAAATTTTGCTGGCTCGAGAATTACATCGAGAGCTTCTATATTGCCGGTTAATAAACGCCCTCTGTATGTTGCTACTTCTCTAGTAGCAGGCAAATAAATAACAAGCCCTTTTCTCAACTCAACATGATTTCTACCATTATGCATGCGAGTTGGAATAGTGTTTTTATTTATCTCATAAATTAGTCCTGCTAGACGTTTATCTCTAAACATCTTATTAGCAATGGATTCTAAAGTATCGCCTTCTTTAACAACATATTTTGTTCTTTGATCGGCACTCAGTTTCTTTTGTTCTCTTAATTGCTCTTCTAATTCTTTTTGATCTTTAAGTTTCTGCACAGCAAGAAGCGCAGCCATAGCAGCTTCGTTGAGCTTTTTCTCCCGCAAAGCTTTTTCTTTCTCTTCTTTTTCTCTTTCCATTTCTTCTTTATCTTCTTTGTGTTTTTTGTCGAGTTTTTCAGCTTTTTCAGTTTCGCTCTGACGAATATTTTGATTTAGAATATTCGTTTGTGCAGCAACTAAATCGTCTTTACCAGCACTAGTTGTTGGGATATCCGTACCGCGCGTAGCAGATGTCTGCGGAGAAATTTGAGAAGTAATTGAAGCATCAATATTTTGACTGCGAATGGAAGTATCTTTTACAACGCGAGCATCTTCAATTCTTGATGTTATATTTGCCTCTGTAATTCTTACATCTGGACGCTGAGTAAACGCTACACTATCAGTCCTTACGTCCTGACGCTGCGTAATATTTTCAGAAGATCTAGTACTTACTTTTTCAATAAGCGATCTTACAATTGCTTCATCACCAGGTTGTATGCGAACATTAAATGTTGAAACATCAACTTTATTTGTACGTTGTTCTTGCAATGGCACTTGTCCAGGCAATAAACCTTTTTCAACAGAGCGAGTTGCCTCGTCCATGCTTCTAGCAATCAAATCTTTTATAGTCAAAGGATTTTTACCAGACTCAACAGGTGTTTGTTGATTCATATCTCTTACAATTCTTGTCAGTTCTACAGCAAGAGTTTTAGTAGCCTCTGGTGTTTGCATTTTTTCATTATTACGCAGCAAATCAACCAGTCTTTCATTCAAAGATTTTGGAAGATTTAGACCCATATCTTGCCCGTCTAGTTTTCTTCCAGGTAAATCCTTAATTACATCAAGAATATCTTTGACTTTATTTTGCGTAGTCAGATCAAATTTAGAATCAAAACGTGGCGGGTTATGCCCATGAGTATCTTGCAACATTTGTTTTAGAGCAGTAAGTTTATCCGCTCCTAAATCTTTCAATAAATCTGTAAGTTTATTTCCTTTTTCTCCAGAAACATCCAATTTTTGAGTCTGATATTTCTGAATCAATTCGACTAGTGACTCACGTGTTTTAGCATCACGCAAATCTAACGGTTGCCTGCCTTCACGAGAAGGTTGCTTACCATCCTGAGGCACTTGAGATTGACGTTCTTTACCACCTCTTGCCTCGGGCGCTTCGGCCCCGGTTGGTGGCGCAAACGGACGTCCACGACCTCCAACACCCTCAGCTCTTGGTCCAGCACCACCCTCTCCCTCTGGGACCAACACTTTTCTATCTGGCCTTTCAGGTCTATCTGGACGAGCTGGCGCTTCACCCCTACGTCCTTCTTCTGGAGCTCTAACAAATGGAGCTTCTCCACCTTCTCTTCGTCCACCTCTACCACCAGGTGCTTCACCTCGACCTCCATCACTTTCAGCTGCTGGTCTTACACCTCTATCTGGTCTATCTGGACGATCTGGTCTTGCTGGCGCTCCTTCTGCTCCCGGATTGCGCGTAGCGGCTGGCTCAACTTCTCTTCGTCCACCTCTACCACCAGGTGCCTCACCTCGACCTCCATCACTTTCAGCTGCTGGTCTTACACCTCTATCTGATCTATCTGGTCTATCTGGACGATCTGGTCTTGCTGGTGCTCCTTCTGCTCCCGGATTGCGTGTAGCAGCTGGC
>JAGVLS010000046.1 GCA_020054205.1 Candidatus Obscuribacterales bacterium
CCCACCAGCCTGCCTAAGCTCGACCAGCCAGAAATAGGAAAATGAGTAAAGCCTATTGTCCCAAAAAGGTATAAAAAGATAAAAATGTGGCTGAGGCTTGATTGGAGTTTATTATCTTCTTTTAGAAAAAAATTCTACCAATATTTTTTTACAATCAATTTCATTTATTCCACCAATGATTTCTGGAATATAACACTTTCTATTTTTATCAAAAAGATTTATTGAAGAACCGGCTGCACCATTTATTGGATCGTATGCTCCAAAAATCACTTTTGCTAATCTAGACTGGATAATAGCTTCAGCACACATTGGACAAGGCTCTAAAGTCGTATAAATAATGGCATCTGTTAAACGCCAATTATTTATTGTTTTTTCTGCTTGTTTTATAGCAATGATTTCAGCATGAGCACTAATATCACACTCTTGTTCTCTTTTATTATATCCACGTCCAATAATTTTGCCATCACAAACAATCACAGCACCAATTGGCACATCATTGCCAGATTTTAAAGCTTCTTGCAAAGCTTCTTTTATCCAAAAAAGATCATCTTTTCTTTTAGTAGACAATTTATATTACAAATATTTCTTAGTAACACCAAGCTCTAAAGCACAACGATAGCCGATTAGTTTATACAACAATTTTGCTACCAAAAAATCAGGTGCATGCATGCCTTCGATAGGAGAAAATTCTACAATATCAGCTGCTACAACATTTTTTCTAACACACAATTGCTTAATCAATTGCATTAATTGATACCAGTTCATACCCCCTGGTTCTGGAGTGCCAGTAGCTGGCATAATACCGCTGTCTAAACCATCAACATCAATAGTCAAATAAACATTATCAGATAGAGTGGAGATAATTTCTTGGAAATTCCATCTTTCTTGCTGCCGAGCCCAAAATATATTTATATTTGGCTTTTCATCTTCCATCCAACTTACTTCATCGGCACTTATATTGCGTACACCAACAATTGTTATCAGCGGATTGGGCATGTTTTTATACATATGATAAGAAACAGTTGCATGACTATAAGGATTACCATCATATGATTGTCTACAATCAGCATGTGCATCAATTTGTAAAACTGATAAATCAGGATAGCGATCCACACAAGCTTTAACAGCGCCTAGTGTCAACGAATGTTCACCACCAAGAATAATTGGAAATTTATCAAATTCAATTAAAGGAATAATATTGCCTTTTAATTCTCTAAACGGATTTGCAGCAAGTGGATCAACAGGCTCGATAATTACTGGATCTAAAGTTTGAATACCAACTCTATATGGCTCTATCCAAAGCTCATCATCAAATAATTCAACTTGCTGACTAGCTTTTAAAATAGCTTCTGGTGCATTCTTTGTCCCTTTACCATAACTGGTAGTTGCCTCATATGGAACAGGGATAATTGCCACGCGACTATTGTCTGCACCAGCATATTCTTCGGGAACACCAAAATAATTATTTGAAGCTTCAGTCATTATTGCATTTATACCATCAAGTATTGCCCCTAGCAAGATTAGCGGTTGTCATACCAAACATTATTTAGTTAAAAACTACGTAGAGATTCTTCCAGTGCTAACTTAGCATCGATTGTTGGATCGCGACGCTTAATAATAAGCGGTGTTTGAAACAAAAATTCATCGGAAGAATTATTGCCTTTTCTGCGCCGTGCACCAGGAACAACCACTGCATTTTCTGGCACATGACCAAAATATTCTTTTTTTGTTTCCAAATCAATAATTGGCGTAGAGGCAGTGATAATTGTTCCAGCTGCAATTACTGCATTTTTTTCTACTAAACAACCTTCATAAATGCCACAATTGCCGCCTACAAAAGCATTGTCTTCAATAATTACTGGTCTGCTATTGGGTGGTTCTAAAACACCACCAATTACAGTGCCTGCGCCAAGATGAACATTTTTGCCAATGCGCGCGCAAGATCCAACTAAAACTAAAGAATCTACCATGGCTCCCTCATCTACATAAGCCCCAATATTGATAAAGCTAGGTGCCATAATTACTACTTTTGGAGCAACATATGCACCTTTTCTGACAGACGAATATGGAACAAGTCGATTTGTTTTAAGAGATAATTCTTTCAATGGCACTTTGTCAACGAAATTGCCTTCAGGCATTTTTTCAATTGGTCGCAGTCTAAAATAAAGCAAAATTGCTTTTTTTACCCATTCGTTGACAATCCAATTGGACTTATTTTCATAAGAAACAACAGTTATTTCTCCTTTGTCCAATTTTTCAATTACAGCTTCAGCTACCGCAAGAGCGTTTGCAGGAAGACTGCTTTCTCCATACAAACGCGATATTTCCTGTTCTAACGAAATTATGTTTTCCAATTTCAATTAACTCTTATTTTTGAATTTTCAACAATTCTTTTGCTGTTTCTGCAAGTATAGCTGAGCCAATATACAAGCCTGTTTCATCAAGATCAAATTTGGATGTATGATGATTACGTCTATCACCAGCAATTTCCCCGCCTAAAAACATAAAGGCACCAGGGGCTACTTGCCCAAGCATAGAAAAATCTTCTGCCCATGTCTTTTTCGGTATCATTACTACGTTTTCAGCACCAATTAAAGAACAAGCAGTTCTATGCATCACTTCAGTTACAAGTGGTTCATTTACCGTTGCTGGATATCCAAATTCCCAAGTAATTGAATGAGATCCGCCTAAAACATTGGCAATCGAACATGTTTTTTCTATTTCATCAATAAGTTTTTTTCTTGTCTCTTCGTTAAAACTACGGACAGTACCAAGCAGCACTACTTGATCTGATATTACATTTCCTCTCACACTTGAGCTTAACATAGAACCGACTGTAATTATTGCTGGTTCAATTGCAGCAATGCGACGAGAAACAATTTGTTGAATTGCTTGCACAACAGTAGTCGCTAATACTACAGCGTCTACGGTTGTTTCTGGATAACCACCATGTCCACCTTTTCCGTGAATAACCGCTTTAAAACAGTCTGCTGCTGCCATAACTGGTCCAGGCATTATGGCAACTTTACCAGCTGGTAAAGTTGCATCCATATGCAAACCAATAACTGCACTTACTCCATCCATGACACCAGCTTCAATCATGCGCTTAGCACCAGACTTGCCTTCGCTATCAACATCTTCTTCAGCGGGTTGCATAAGCATTCTAATTCTGCCTGACAAATTATTTTCTTGTGATAATAATTTGGCTGCTGCTAAACCACAAGCAACATGTGCATCATGTCCACAGGCATGCATTACACCAGGTTTTCTTGATTTATAAGCAACATTGTTCTCTTCATTGATGGGCAGTGCATCCATATCAGCCCGAATAGCAACAGTTTTTCCAGCACCAATATCAGCTGCAACTCCTGTTTTTGCAATTTGAGTTGATACTTGATACCCATTTGCTTTCAAACGCTCTGCAGATAATTTGGCAGTTTCATGTTCTTCAAAACTAAGCTCTGGATTTTGATGCAAATATCGTCTTGTATCAATAATTTCTTTTTGCATTTCCAAAGCACGTTCAAGCATGCTAATTGTTTTTGTCATTGCCACTGTTCAATCCCCTGTAAGCTGTATATATCTTCAACTATTTGTTTTATACTAGTCCGTAAAATAATTTGGTCTTGAACCTGGAACACCTGGACGCCATGACGCAAGTGCTTCTTCAATCATTCTTCCAGTAATTTTCATTACTATTTGAGCTATGCAGTTAATTTGTTCTTCGGTAAATTTAGCCTCTGTTTCTTCAACAGCTCTTCTTATCATTTGTTCTGCTTCAGATTTAAGCATAGAACATCTCCTATCTATATTTGCTTATTGAGTTTACCTTAAAATCACCCTCTGTAATTATTTGATCTGACAATTATTTGATAAAGCACCTTTAAGACTTGTTTGTCTTTTTAGATAAACTATAAAATATAGTATATGGAGAGTAAAAGAAACAACACGGCAAGAAGTTTTGTTTCACGCCGTGCTGTTTTTTTTTCACAAATTGTCATTAGCAAGGGCAGCCAAGTGCTTGAGCTCTTGTTTGAGTACGGCAAACAAATTTTTCAACTTCACCCATTGGCAGTCCAGGCTGATTAGTATCAACAAAATCATTGAGATAAATAGGCTCACCCACTGTAATAGTAATGCCGCCACGCCATTTAAATCCCATTTGAATATAACGTTTTACAGCTGTAGCATTATCTGTTTTATGATAATCAAGATGAATTGGCACCAAGCCAATGCGTTCTTCTTTGCCCATTTGTCTCAATTCATTGAGCGCTCGAAAACCAATAACAGCTGGTCCCATTTTAAAAGGAAAACATTCACCAGTGGCACTAATTTTGCCTTCTGGAAAAATACTTAGACATTTCCCATTAACAAGCAATTGCACTGCTGAAGGAATAATTTCTTTGCCTTTTTCTCTATCGACTGGAAAAGCGCCAGAAGCACTCATGATGGCACCTTTTAGTCCCCAAAAACCAAGCATTTCTTCATAAGCACCCATGTAATAAACATCATCTCGATTCAAAATCGCATATAAGACTTGCGCGTCTAACATGCATCTATGATTTGGACAAAAGATATAGCGATCTGGGCGCTGAAGATTTTCTCCCCCAATTAAATTCACTTTACCTACTTGGATATAAACCCAAATACGAGAAAGGAATCTAGCTAAAGTACGAAATCGCCAAAACAATGGAGGAATAAAACCTGGTTTAACACAATTTTCTTTGTATTGGCGAAACTTTTTCAACCACTCGTACAATGCCATGTTTACCCTATGCCTTTCCGCTCTTTTAATTAAGGCGACAATGCCTATATAAGAGACTGCTCACAAAAGGTGAGAGGTTTGGTTACAGAATGATTTGTTAGCTTTGGTTTTGGTTTGTTTAAAAGTGCTTTTTCTAAAAGACGAAATAATAAATAAGCTAACTACAAATGAACATAAGAAATAAATACTGACAAGGATCTGTTTTCTACTGATCTCTTAATTTACTTTCTTGGTTTATTGGTTGATAGCCCTTTAATTTTGCAGCTAGCGCACTTATCGCGGATTATTAGTTTCTGAACTTAATGAAACACCTATCTTTTCAAGTGCTAGATAAGCTAAGTTAATCTTGTCTTTATATTTTTATTTATTCTCTAGAGATCTGAAACAAAGCTAACAAAATACCTCCACATAAGCCTTTCAAAGACTTATCTCATTTATAAAAATGAGATAGAGTAAATACTGTGAGGTAAAAGTGACAAAAAAACCAAAACCAATTTTTCTCCATATCCTGGCATGGTTTTTTCACAAGCTTGCCCACACAGATAGCGCTGTCAATCCGTTAGAAGTAGAACGCAAGTTTTCTATATCTGGCGACGAAGAAGAAAGAATTATCTCGGCTCTCACAAGCCTTTCATTTGTTTTAACTCACAAAGAAAATATGACCGACATCTTTCTGCCTTCACCAAGAGAAGGAGAAATGATGCGCGTGCGTCAAATTGTCCCAGATACAAAAGCAAGGGCACATAAACGCATTTTCATTACATCAAAAAAGTGGGTGCGTACAAATAACGGCTCAAAAGAACGGCAAGAAGCTGAAAGTGAAATTTCTCCCTGGTTAGGTGCATTGCTTGTTGTTGCTGGTCGCTTTATAAACAATGCCCCTTTGCTCAATTACACAAAAGAGCGACTTATTTATTCTGGCACTTATCATGGCTTTGCTTGTGTGGCAAGCATTGATAACACATCAGGGTTGGGAAAATATTCTGGTCATTATCTTGAAGTAGAAATATTAGTGCCAGCAAATATAGATACATCAGAGGCGCAAAAAACAGTGTTTGCACTATCACAAACACTTCTTAATGGTGAGCGTCCTTACATAGAAATGTCTTACAAAGACATGCTTACCGCTCACAGCAAAACAAACTAAATTCTGTTTTTCATAGGCTTTATCTAAAGCCATGAGGGAAGGAGACAATAAATGTTGTCTTTAGAAGCTTCTGTCGCAAGAAATTTTTGGCGACAAACACCAAACAAAAAGAATCTTTCAAGCGTTTGTCTAATTAAAGTGCCTGCTTTGCCAAATACGGTTATTTCGTCAGTACACGCCACCGAATCTCCTGTAATTGCTTGTATTAATAGTGCTAAGCGTGGGCAGCCAGGTAAGCTTACTCTTTTTGAACTGGGCACTTTCAAACAAATGGATTTTCTGCCAATAGGCAGTCTTAGTGGGGTAAGCGATATTAAGTTCCGCCCCACAGATTATATTGCCTGCAATCAAGAGATTAGCGTTGCCACAGAAAATGGTTTATTTCGCTATGACTTAGAGCTAGAAGAAAGACTTGACCCAAGAGGTAGCCATGCAAATAAAATTGCTTATAGCCCAAATGGCAAACTACTTGCTGTAGGTAATAAATCTGGAGTTGTTTCTGTCTGGGAATTAAAGGGCTCGCAAACCATTGAAATTGTTCAGAGGTCCACTGGAAAACATGCCATTTGTTCATTAGCTTTTTCCTGGACCAATGATAGCTTGTTCATTCTTACTGGTGATGGTCGTGTGTTGGAACTGAATCTAGTTGCCGAAGACAAAACTTATGCTGTTTTTGATCTAGTAGATTCACGCGAATATGGCGAAGGTTTTTGTGCAAGTATTCATGCTCATCCATCTGCTCCCTTGCTGTCATATGCTGGAGAAGGTGACAATGTAGGCATATGGCAATACCATGAACGTGAGTCGGCATTACCAACAGTAGATACTATTCCTTCCCACCAAGAGCGTCGCGATTGGAAGCTGTCTACAAACGGCAGACAAGAACATGACTCTCGACAATGGCTTTATAACGATGACACACTCACCTTTATTGCTACTGGCATTAGTCGATACATTTATTCTACTAAGTTTTTGCCTAATGGACTTTTGGCTACAATTGGCGTGGCAGATGATACAACAAAAGTAATAGAAATAATTGATCTTGTTTCTCATACTTGTTTGGCTCATTGGACTTCTCCCGATCCAAACGATGTCATACTGGGAGCACATCAGTATGGCAGGACATTATTTGTATTTGTCAGCAAAAAATAATAAGCAAAAGAAAACAAGGAAAGCCGCTCATGAAAATCAAAGCAGCTTTAATGTTTCTTGTGTTTGTTTGCTGTATAACATTCTTGCCTTATGCTCATGCTGAAAGATCACAAGAACAAAAGGCGTTTTTTGATGCTTATGCAGCAATTAAACTACGTTATCTTTACTCAGATAAGATAATTGGTTTTGAAAAATGGTTTGATGAAATAGGAAAAATTCAAACAGCCTCTCAGTTAGACAGCAAAATCAGTGAAATGATATCTGGGCTAAATGACCCCTATACTCATTACGAACCACCAGCGACGCAAGAGACTGATTCTTTAGATAAGGGAGAAAAAAGAATTAGTCTCGGAATTGCTCTTGCACACGACAATAATATTCATCGCATCAGTTATTTGCAATCGGGCACTGAAGCATATAATTTATTGCGCCCCGGTGACATTGTTACTGCCATTGCCGATCAAAACTTGAACTTATTGTCGGCAAAAGAGATAAATAAGTTGCTATTTGGCAAGCCTGGTCAAACAATCAAAGTGGTCTATAAAAATGATGGCATGACTAATACCGTCACGCTTACTTTCAAAAAACCATCATTGGCTAAAAGTGAATTGCCTTCTAGCAAATTATTGGATCATGAAATTGCTTATATCCGCATTCCTAGTTTTGGCGATTTATTTCACACCAATGAATTCATGGATGAATTTATTAAGTGTGAATTAGAAGCACATAAGTCAAAACATCTCATTACCGGCTTAATTTTAGACTTACGCGGTAATCTTGGCGGGAGTCGCGAAGAAGCAGTTGCTCTTGTTTCACTCTTTCTTACAAAGGGAATTATCTGCCACCATGAAAGTAGATTTTTTACTGGCACAGATAATTATTCTCTTTCAGTTGTAGATGAAAGTCCAAAAAGCAAAGACATTCCTTCTTGGTGGCAAGATTATGCCGTCACTATTTCTAAGCTGCGCAAGATTAGCTTAATAGTTTTAGTTGATGGATCTTCAGCTAGTGCCTCTGAAATCGTTGCTGGCGCATTGCAAGATCATAAGCGCGCAAAATTAATTGGTGTTGCTACTTGGGGTAAAGGTTTTGGGCAAGCAGACGAAGTGTTAGCCAATGGCGGACGTTTGTATTACACCCAACACAAATGGTCAACACCAAATAATTTCAGCCCTGTGCCTGGAAATGGTATTAAGCCTGATATTGTCATTGAACAAAAGCGTGATCTTTCTCAAAGTGATCTACAGCTCAATGCAGCGCTTACATTTTTAAAAAAGGGCACTTAAAGGGAAAAACATATGGCTAACAAAGCATCTACAATCACCACAAGCGTTGTTGTCTTAATCCTTTTTCTAAGTGCGTTTGTCCCTGGTTGTTCATCACAAATAGAATTGCCACCCGAGACACAGGAGGCAAGCAAGCAAATCACATCAGGATTTAAAGCAGAATCACCTGTTGAAATTATGCCTGAAGAATCAGGTGCTATGACTAGACAAGTCATAAATGGCATTAGTGGCAAGCCAATTGAAATTCGTGTTAAGTACAAAAACAACGATACTGGTTATCAGTATTTTGATCAATCTTCAGAGCTTTCAAAAGAATGCAAAGAGATTTTTCCAGATGGTAAAACGCTAAAAAGTCATGTTGTTTTTGACATTGACGGCACAACTGTCATTAGTGGCAAGCTTTTTCGTCCGGATGGAACTTTGTATGTTACATACGAAAAATTGCCTGATGGAAAATATAAAACCAGTCGTTTCCTACCTGTATCAGCACAATTTCCTTTCGTAAGCGAAATACAAGTCTCCGACGAATTAATCGAAAGAAAGATTTTTCGTCCTGATGGCAGCATATGGGCTGATGTAAAAGTGGATTGTACTCAGATACCTGCCCAAGTTCGAGAATCTGTGTACTATAAAACCAATGGCGCTAAAGATCGTAAAATCGCTTATGTAACAGACTCCGGAGTACGCTTAACTAAAGTCACCTGGTACCGTGACGACGGTAGCAAAAGCCATGATCAAATTTGGTTTGATCCTTACCACTTAACAAGTGTAATGGAATATGAGCAAGATGGGATTCATGAAAAAAGAGAAATCCGTTTTTCTCACCATAACCTCAAAGACTTAGTGGTTTTCTTAATTCCAACAACGGTAGACTATCAGAAAAACAATGAGCTCATCTCACATAAAGTTCTTGAAGCAGATATTTTATCTCCCTACGTCAAAAAATTTGAGATTGATCAATGTCATTCTTCTAACAAGCCTGGACAGCTGATATCGCTTGTACTTGTTACTTCAAATGTAGTTTACAATGATTCTCGCGATAGTAACGGTAAGTTGGTCAAGACAACATATGAAGCAAAAGATGGCATAGAAGAGCCTTTAGATACTAATCTCTTTAAATTTTTCCACGACCTAGATTTAAATCTTAGTGCGCACATTCTCAGCTCACAAACACATGATTATTTCGGAGAATCTGCCGAAGGCGATCATTGCCGCGCTTGGTACAAAAGTTTGAGGCTGTGAACAGCTTTTAGAAAGGGAGCTAAAGTGTTATTTCCGATAGATACTCTCTATGGGCACATTGTTATAGACACTCCTGACGGAAGCGTCTATCAAGACGATCAAACTCCTGTAACACCAGCTACGCTTAGACCTTGTTTAAGTTGTGGGGAAAAGTGTACTGGCGGAGAGCATGATCCTTGTATTTTAAATCTACCAGAAACAGAAGCTGCCTGTTGTGGACACGGGCTTGAAAGAAGCCCTAACGGCAATTTACCTGGCTACGTATCTTTAAAAGATGGTCGCTCCTTGCGATTTTCAGGGACAGTCGGCAGCAGTCTTATTCGCAAAGCAGTGGATGCAGCTTTAGCGTGCGAAGAATTGCCTAGTGGATTTTACTTTGATGAACAAAAAATGTGGTGGGCAGGACTTACGAATACGCAACGTCAATATGTTTACGACAGAATGACCAGTATGCTTGCTAACATTCGTCAAGAACTTAGACCAAACGAGCCTAGTTCTATTTCACAAAAAATCATTGATGGAAAAATGCTCTGGTATGAAGAACTAACACAAGCAGAAAAAGATATTGGCTTCAGTGCTATTCCAAATTTTCTTGGAGAGCTGGCAAAAGAAGCCATTGCAAACTCTTGAATCTCTGTCTGCTTTTTTCAATAGTAAATATTCACTGAAGGACATGTACGACTTGGTTAAGACCACTTTTTCCTAACCAAGTCGTATTTTTATCTTTTCTTGGGGAAACAGGCTTTACTCATTTTCGTATTTTTAGCTGGACCGGCTTATTCAGGCTAGTGAGATACCTGTTTTAAATATCGAATATCGGATATCGATAATCGATATCCGATATTCTTGTAGGGATACCTGCCACTCTGTTCCAATAACAAGTTTATGGAGATTGTTTATGTGGGAAAACCATGCTGTTGACTTGAACTTTGAGGGTCCCCCTTTTTGGTAGACAGTGGCGTAGACGCAATCCGCTCTACGCCACTTTTTTACCTTTTTCTTCAAATTCCTCAGGACTTAGATATCCCA
>JAGVLS010000020.1 GCA_020054205.1 Candidatus Obscuribacterales bacterium
GTCTGCGCTTCTCAGGTCTGCGCCACTCAGGTCTGCGCCACTCAGGTCTGCGCCACTCAGGTCTGCGCCACTCAGGTCTGCGCCACTCAGGTCTGCGCCACTCAGGTATGCGCCACTCAGGTATGCGCCACTCAGGTATGCGCCACTCAGGTCTGCGCTTCTCAGGTCTGCGCCACTCAGGTCTGCGCTTCTCAGGTATGCGCCACTCAGGTCTGCGCCACTCAGGTCTGCGCCACTCAGGTCTGCGCTTCTCAGGTATGCGCCAGCAGCAACCGCTTCTTCTAGTGCTTCTTTTAGAGTAGTTTTTTCACTCGTGAATAATACGCGGTTGTTATATCGTTGTTTGATTTCAATCGTCATTTTAATTTTCCATAAAGCGTGGCTAAGATTGCCATCATGAACAATCTTTTCTAAGTAAATAGCTAAGTGGATCCAGAGCCTAGCTTGCGCTAGGCAACTGAAATATTTTTCGCTGACACCATATACGGTGCCTCTGGATCCGTGGTTGTAAGAAAGAACGTCAAGGTTCTTCGGGTGGAGTTAGAATATCAGTGTAACCAATTGGTTACAACCCTTTGACAAATAAATTTATTTGGTTTTATAAAACCAGATCGAAAGTATATACGATGGAACCGCATCGGCTATCCGAGGTATTTATTTTGCCGATTTTGATGTGCTATGTGTTACACCGGCTTTATTATTGTAAGCCAGACCAATTACCATCAATAATATAAGCAACAATATTGGGATGACAGTTAAGAGAAGGCCAGCTTTACTAATTTTGGCTGACACAATCGGCGGCGGCGTGCAATTAGCAATCGGTTCCGATTTAATTGGCTCAGGCATTTTATAAATAGCCATAATTGTAATTATTTCAATAATTTTCTTTGCGCGATCAATTGGTGCTAAATCATTATCGGATAATGGTTGTCTGTGGTACTTACCTGTTTTCCGTATGCGACTTCCAACGAATTTGGAATACGCTTCCATTGCACATTCAAGTTTTGGTAAATAAGAACCTTGTTTTGTCTTATCTATAGTCTGCTGAAACATTCGTGATACAAATTCAGCGTTATAACAAATACAAGTTTTTGATCCAATTAGTTGCATTAGATCTAATTCTAAATCGTCCCATTTCTTTAAAGTAACAGAAGAATCAAGCACAATTTTTTGATCCATTGACATAATCACAATCTTTTTAATTGTGTCTGATTCTTCCAGCCCAGTTGTTGCTAGAACTAAAACCAAATAGGACTTTGGCTTACTAATAACTTTCTGTGCCCAGCCAACAGCTTGAGCAAGATCCTTTGAATTGCGATGTTTTTTTAATGGCTGCTTGATACTCACAGTAAAAAGTTTTCTTGCTATCTAAATTAGCTCGGCTTTAATTAAGAGTTCGTCTAAGCTTACTTCTAATGCATCTGCCAGTTTTTTAGCTCGTTTAGCACTCAGATCACTTCTTCCTGTAAGTCCGTGATGCAATGTCATTGCAGGCAAACCCGCTTTATATGCCAACTGTCTTAGACTGGGAATACCTAATTTATTCATTCGTGACGTTATCCAAGGATGAATAGAAGATTCTGTTAATGCTAAGTTGCTACTCATTTTCTTTGTTCACTCCGTTTTTGGACATTATTGACACTTAAGGCTTTCGAGGTTAATATGTCTTTCGCATATACATATTGGTTTGCCTATTTCCTTGGTTTTTCTGTCTCTTAAACCCTGCAAACCCTTGAGGGGTATTGGTTCTGGGTCATGAAGGATTCGAACCTTCAACCAACTGCTTAAGAGGCAGCTGCTCTACCATTGAGCTAATGACCCCCTTTTCCAAAGATTTTTAATTATATCGCGCCCGGTTGGATTCGAACCAACGACAACCCGCTTAGAAGGCGGGGGCTCTATCCACTGAGCTACGGGCGCCCGTAGAGTTGCTTATAGAGCGAACAAGCAAGTAAGAAGGATTATAACTCATTAGTTGCGATGAGAAAATAAACGAATTAGCAATTGATGTAATTACATGTCAATTGGCAAATTGGAGTTAAAATATTTGTACATAAAGGAGAAATTGTTGTCTTCATTTTTTGAACAATTGATGTTGCTTGTAAAGGTAGCTAGACCAAAGCAATGGACAAAAAATCTTATTGCATATGCACCGTTGTTATTTGCTATGAAGATGCATATGGCAATGCCATTTCTATCGACGACATTATGCGTTGTTGCTTTATGCATGCTTTCTTCTACGGTTTATATAGTAAATGATATTCTCGACAGAGATGCCGATAGAGTTCATCCTGTTAAATGTAATAGACCACTAGCTTCAGGCAAGCTTAGTGTTTTGCTAGCTGTAATTGCTGCATTGGCTTTATTATGTGGCGGACTATTTATAAGTTTTGCTATTCGTCCAGCGCTTATTTTGGTGATGTTAGCTTATCTTTTAATTTCTTTTTCTTATGGACTACTGTTAAAACATTATGCAATTATCGATGTATTTTGTATCGCCTCAGGTTTTGTTTTACGAGCGGTAGCAGGTGCGGTAGCAGCTGCTGTTCCTGTTTCTGGTTGGTTTTTACTTTGTACATCATTTGGTGCATTATTTCTTGCGTTGGAAAAACGGCGCCAGGAGCTAAACTTATTAGGTGATGGTGCAACTCAGCATAGAAAATCTCTTGACTTGTATGCAAATGGTGTATTAGATCGCATGGAAAGTGTAATTGTGCCTAGTTTAATTACATGCTATGCATTTTATAGTTTTTTGTCTCAGTATGGACAATGGATGATGCTTACTGTGCCATTTGTTTTGTATGGCATAATGCGATATCAGGTTTTATCTACTACCAAAACTTTAACTAGTACACCAGAAGAAGTGCTTTTAAAAGATCGCCCCATACAAGTGACTATTTTGTTGTGGATATTAGTTTCTGCCGCTGTAATTTATAATTTTATACCTGTACTATTGCGGCAAATTATTGCCGCTGTAGACTCACTAAGTTTTTAAAATATTCTTTGGAAAAATTTTTGTTATGGATAAAGTCCACGTACTTGTCTGGCTGCATATATTCTTTCTACAGCCAGAGATGTAGCCGCTAGCCGTAGATTGGTTTGTTTTTTATATGATTGTTGAAAAACAGAATCACAAGCACGATCAATTAATTGATCTAATTTTTCTAGCACTTCGGCTTCTGTCCAGAATAATCGCATCAGTCCTTGTACCCATTCAAAATAACCAGCAGTGACGCCTGACGCGTTAGCAATAATATCGGGTACGACATAAATATTTCTATCTTCTAAAATATTATCAGCGTCAGGTGTAACTGGGTAATTAGCACCTTCAACTATCATTTGGCATTTTAAACGCGATGCATTGCCTTTGTGAATGACATTTGGCACGGCGCAGGGTACTAAAATGTCGCATTCTTGTTCTAATAATTCTTCATTGGATAAATTATTTCCACCAGAAAAACCTTTTAAATTACCATTTTTATTGATGTGATCTTGTAGATCTAATAGCGATATTCCTTTGGGATTGTAAATGCCACCAGTCCTATCTGATACACCAGTGACTGTAAATCCTCGGCTGTCTAGATTGCGTGCAACAATAGAGCCTACTGTGCCTAGTCCTTGGATGATTACAGTTTGAGTTTTATTTAGCAATTGAAAGTGATTAGCAGCAATTTTTGTACAGCGAGCCACACCATGACCAGTTGCTTCTATTAAAGTTACTGAGCCGCCTATAGATTTAGGCTTGCCAGTGACAACAGATGGAATAGTAAAGCCACGATTGACACTATAAGTGTCCATTATCCAGGCCATAGTTTGTTGATTTGTATTTAAATCAGGTCCAGGTATATCTTGATCGGGACCAAGTAAACTGATGATTTCAGAAGTATAACGCCTTGTTACTCGCTCCAATTCTTGTTTGCTTAATTCACTTGGATCAAGACAAATTCCACCATGAGCGCCACCATAAGGTAATTGCATGATGGCACATTTCCAAGACATTAACATAGCGACAGCTGCTACTTCACCTAAATTAACTCCGAGACTATAAGCAATACCACCTTTGCTTGGACCAAGGGCGATATCATGATGCACTCGATAACCAGCAAATGTACAAACTGTACCATCATCCATGCGTGCAGGTACTGTAACAGTAAGGCAACGTTTTGGATGTCTCATTGGCTCAGCTAGACTGGGATCTATATTTAATAACTCAATAGATTGATCGAGGCGATTGCGAATCATCAGAAATTCTGATGATTCCCACTCGTTTTTCAAACTTGGATTTTTTAAACTATCGGTTGATTTGTTGTTCATTTAAGTCTTGCAACTACTTGCTTGTGAATTTTGTCTGTTTTTTCGTGAATTTTATTAGCTATTTCGCTAGATTTTGTTTTTATTTCATTGCAGAAGTTTTTGTCGTTAATAGCAGCAATATTAATCAAAACATTATAATAAGCACTTTGGGCAGCAGCATTAGCTATTATGGAAGCGGAGCTGACATCGCTTAAAGCATTAGGATTTCCTTTCTCTATAAGCTCCTCAGCTAATTCTACTGCATTGTATGATTTTTCTAAAACTTTAAAAGGCACTAGAGTTGCTTCTTTATTTGCTTCTTCAATAGCTTTGTCCCGATCTGATTTTTGTGTTTCAGTATCTTTGGGCAAACATCTCGCTTTGACAATTTGATTAAAGGCTTGAGTGTCAGCATCTATAGCTTCTCTAAAATAAACTTTTAGTTTTTGGGCTTGGCTTGCTATATTATTCATCAAGTCATTGCTTTTTTCAAAGCCTTTTTTGCCATGTGTTAAATTTGCTACCATTGAGCTAAGGCTGGCTGACAATGCGCCACATAATGCTGCAGTTGATCCACCACCCGGTGCAGCCGAATCAGATGATAATTCATCTAGGAAATGTGTTACTGGTAAATCTTTTAAAAACTTATTTTTTGTTTTGTTCATAATTGAGAATTCAATTATTTTTTTATTGATATCAAATGGTGTTAAATCAGATAATCCTAAAGAAAGGATAGCAGTATTTATTATTTCATTTTCGGGAACACCAATGCATCTGCCCTGTTTAGCTAAATAATGTTTGCCAGCCATTATTATGGGCTCCAATGGTACTAAGCCAACAATTTCACTACCAGTTACTCTTAGTCCTAGCTTTTCTGCTTGTTTACATACTTCATCAAATACTTGGTGCAAAGAAGCTTGATGATAATCTACTATATTGATAGATACTTGTGCTTGTTTATATTCTTCTACATACCAGCCTACAGCTTTAATAGACTTGAAGCAGCCTGGTACTTTGATGATGCTACCATTTGCTTCTCTCATGATATTGCCTTCAGCATCACGCTTTGCTCTTCCTGCTTCTCTTATATTCAGAGCAATTTCATTGGCAAGCTTTTGTGATTTTGTATTGAGATTTATATTGTAAGCAATAAGAAATTGTCTGGCACCAATTACTGTGGCGCCACTTGCTGCATTGAATTTGCTTGGACCAAAATCAGGTTTAAAGCCGTTTGTAATTCGCTTATTTAATCCTTCGTATTCACCAGTGCGAATATCAGCTAAATTTTTTCTGTCATCAGTTGACGCTGCTTCAGCGTATAAATAAACTGGTATGCCTAATTCATCGCCTACGCGTTTACCTAAACGTTTAGCAAGCTCAACACATTGAGCCATATCGATACCAGACACTGGAATAAAAGGACAAACATCAGTGGCACCAATGCGAGGATGAGCTCCTTGATGTTCTCTCATATCAATGAGGCTAGCGGCTCTAGCAATTCCTTGATAAGCAGCTTCTAAAACCAGCTCAGGTGGACCAACAAAAGTGTAAACAGTTCTATTGGTAGATTTGCCAGGATCGATATCTAAAAGATCCACGCCACTAATTGATCGGATGGATTCGGCGATGGACTCAATAGTTTTTTGATTGCGACCTTCGCTAAAATTTGGAACACATTCAACAAGCTGCATAAATTACCTTAAAGCCAACATTTAGACATTTACATTTTAAAGTAAATATTGAGAGGCGGAGACAATATATTATGCTCTAAAAAGGCTCATTTTTTGTAGATATCGTTAAGTTATAACAATATGCTTAATTTTATTTGCTAAAAATTTTGCTGGATGCGTATGTCCACCAGAGGGTAATGGCAAACATGATTATTGATGTAATTGCCCACAAGCTAGCCCAGGTAAATGCTGGTATACCAGTCATATTAGCCATTATTAGAGCATCGCTAGAAAAGCTTTCAAATGATGTTGTAGCGCGAACTAAGTAAAAAACACCATTTAAAGCATTCAATGCGGTTTGGGTGCCTATGAATAATAAAAGCAAATTAGCTGTGGATGATTTTAGTTTTAAGCCGCTATATATAAATCCAGCGCCAATAATAATTCCCCATATAATGCTGCCAAGTCCTTCGAGAATGCGTCCCTCTTGGAATATGCTTCCTGGCATTAAAAATAGTGAAGCACAAGCAATTATTATGCCAATGAAAACAAGTAAAGCTTTCGATAATTTAGGATATTTCCCGATAGCGATAAGGGCGCAACCAATAAAAGATGTACTTAAATAGCCTGCTTGAGAATATATAAATGGAATGCCACCATGACAAAAGGTAAGTCCGCCGGCTCCTGCCCCGTCGGCAACAATAGTCAATCCAGAAACACTTCCACCGGTTAATAAGCAAGTAATTGCATGTCCAAGTTCGTGCACGCAAGTGACAAATTTATTGATTGGTGCAATGAATATATTTATAAAAGGAATGGAAGGAATAAATACAGCTAATATCATCAAACAAATTATGATTATTAGATGTCTTGATTTCTTTGGAGTATTAACTGATATAGTTTTCTTTGTCACGCCAAATTTCCTAGAATACTTATATCAAACATACCAAGTTTAATGTGATTTTCTTAATTTGTAATCAGACTTTTATTTTTCTTGACTTCCAGGTTTTTCAACCATAAAAAACATTGCCTTGAACGAGCAACAAAAACAACACAATCAATATCAAAAGCAGTATTTTGATGACAATGCAAATTACTTTGAACAGCCTATTCCAGACGATGTAGAAATAAAACTAGGTCAAATTGTGGCAAAAGCTACATTGAACCAAAATAGTTTTGTTTTGGATATTGGTACTGGCATGGGTGTTTTGATTAAACATATTATTGCTTCTGGAGTTTTAAGTAAAAACATTGCAGCTATTGATTTAAGTGCAAAAATGTTGAGTAAAGCTCGTGACAGATACCCAGAAGTGCAATTTTGGCAAGGAGATGTTTTAGATTTTGAAGCTCAAACAAATAGTTTTGACGCTATATTTTTCAATGCTTGTTTTGGTAATTTATTTAGTCCAGATGCAGCCGTTTGTCATGTAAGTAAACTAATAAAGCCAGGTGGTTGTGCAATTATTAGTCATCCATTAGGTAATAAATTTGTTTCTTGTCTTCACGACATGAATCCCGATCTTGTGCCGCGGCATTTACCCAAAAAAAATATTCTTGAAAAATGGTGTTCTAATTATAATTTGCAATTGTCTGAATATATAGACGAACCGGAATTTTATTTGGCAAAATTACAAAAAAATGGGTGAATTTTGAACTTATTTATTGTTATTACATTATTTTGCTGGGGAATTTGGGGCATTCTCGATAAAAAAGCACTACAAAAAGCTAGTCCTTATGAAGTGCTGTTTCGTTTATATGCTCTAGCACTAATTGAAATTCCAATTGTTGTATGGATGTTAAATGTTCAAAGTTCTAATTGGAATTTTGCTCAGATAGATAATGCAGTTTGGTTTTACACAGCTATTGCTGCTCTTTTGCAGTGTATTGCTATTGTCTGTTATTTAGAAGCAATGAGCATGACTGAGGCTAGTTATGTTTTAGGGATTACAGCAAGTTATCCTTTAGTTTTACAAATTTTGGCAGTTTTTTATTTGGGAGAAACATTTGTTTTAAATCGCTTTATAGGCGCCATACTAATAGGTATTGGTGTTGCAGCAATTGGTAGTTCTGTACAAAAGAGTCAAAAACTAGACAATCAAAAACAAAAGTTTTTATTATTATTGTATGTAATTCTGGCAACAGTAAGTTGGGGCGTGTGGGGTTTATTTGATAAAAAAGCATTGATGCTAGCAAGTCCGCTCGAAGTATTTCTAGCCGAGCGAAGTTGGGAAGCCATATCACTTATTGGTGTTTTAGTAATATGCAAACTAAAATCTGTACATATTGATATAAGGTCAAGCAGAACCTGGTTATTTTCAGGATTGTCTGGGCTCACACTAGCCGTTGGTCGCTATACATTTTTAAGTGCATTAGCTTTAGCTAGTGCCTCGTATGTCATAGCTATTACAGGCTGCTATCCCTTACTTATGTATATATTTGCTATTTTATTTTTAAAAGAAAAATTAAACTATGTCCGTCTCTGTGGCATAGCTTTAGTTATTGTTGGTGGTGTCTTGGTGCAAGTGACACAAACTATGTAAGTTAATTACTTACGGTGTGTACTATGCAACACCGTCTAGTTCATTTAATTCTTTAGCTACTAAGCGCCGAGTGTACTCTTTTATAACTTCAGTTTGTTTTTTATATTCATTATCATCTAAATAATGAATAAATTCTTTATATTGTATGGTTAACATACGTTTGAAGTCTTTAGGAAGAGTATCCAAAGTACATCTTTTATTTAAGTCTATACATTGATTTAGCATAATCGTATCCCTGTCCTATTCTGCGTTTGCGTTTTTTGTTATGGTGTAAAAGACGCCTCGTTATTTTCAAAGTTCCATTTTGGAATAAAAGCAATAAAATCTTAAGGATCAGATTTAATTTTAAATTCATACCAAAAGCGGAACATCGGCATGGACAGCCGGTCTTACTACAGATGGCCACGCACCATCCAAAAAATAGTTAAATCAAAAATAGTTTCATTATTGCATAAGCCGAGAAATGGCTTTCTAGTTAATGCTAGAGGAGAACACATGATAAGAAAGTTTTTTCAAATATTATCTCAAATAAAAAGAAAGCTAAATGTCAAAGATATGTCAGCATCCAAATCAAATCAAAATTTAGATAAAACAAATTCATTTAGTTTGGCTAAATGTCGCCTGGCTTCAAACCCGGGTACTTCTCGGGATGTCTTGAATAAATTAGCGGAAAAACCACAGACAGAAGTTCTAGAAAGGATTGCAGAAAATAGACACACAAGTTCTGAAACTTTAGAAAAATTGGCTGATAAAAATATTTCTGAAGTGCGTAGTGCTCTAGCAGATAATGCGCACACTCCCACACAGGTAATTGAGACACTTGCCTCAGATGAAAATCCTGATGTGCGATATATATTGGCAGAGAATCCTAATACACCAAAAGAAATTTTGGATAAGCTTACTGTAGATGATAATCCTTATGTAAGCTTTAGAGCACAAAGAACACTAAGACGAATGGGGATTTGTTAATCAAAAATTGTTATATGAATCGGGCAAGATATCTTTGATAGATGCTTTTAAAACTTGTCCATTGTGAGGAAGAATGACTTCCAAGTTGGGAGCATAATCAACAAGTAATTGTCGGCAATTGCCACATGGTGATAAAACAACATATCCTTTTGTTGGCTTGCTAATAGCTACAATTTTATTGAATATGCGTTCGCCATTACTTATGGCCATACCAATGGCAATGGGCTCTGCGCAAGGACCATAGCCACACGATTCAACGTTGACAGCAGCGTATATGTTCCCTGATCCGCATAACACTGCAGCTCCAACGGTGTGGCGTGGTTCTTGAAAATTTTTTTCAATTACTTTTGTTGCCGCATCAATTAATAATTTGTCTTCTGGAGCAAGCTCTTTGTACATATTATAAACACTTTATTAAAGTCTAAGAGAATATAATTTTACCCTATTGTGGGAGCTTTTCCTATTGCTTATATAATTAGCTCCAACAAGAGGAATAAGCTTTGACAAAAAGACCTATCGGTACAAAACCAAATCCTAAATTAAGTGATGAGCTGCTTAAAACTGAGTCTTTAAGCAAGGGCTCTCAATATAATGAATTGTATGCAAATATCGATTATTTAGCTCCTGGAGCCAAATCGTGTAAATTTCACAGTCATACAAAGCAAGACGAATTTTTTTATATATTAAAAGGGGCTTGTATTGTACGTGTAGGCAATGAAATTCATCGTCTTAATACTGGTGATTATTTTTGTAAGCCAGCTGGACAAAATATAGCCCATCAATTTATAAATGATTCTTCTGATATTGTTGAAATACTCGATGTTGGAACGAATAAAATTGACGATATTATTACTTATCCGGATGAAGATGTAGTTTGGTACAAAGAGCATAATAAAATTTTGAAAAATAATGTTGAAATGTATGATTGGAATAGCGACCCTAACTAATAAGAAATAAGCTAATGAATTGTGATGCTTTTTATATACGTATGAGTCCAGCAGACTTGGATGAAATTATTTCTGACGATGAACAGTTAGAACAATTACCGGTTGGATTTCATGATCCAGACCTGATGTTGAGTCTTCATAAATATTGGAGAACTTTGCATTTAATTTTGACAGGTAGAGAATGTCCTTATTCGCCAGAGGCAGCAATGGATGATCCTATGTCAATGGCTATTGTTGGTGGTGAAATGGTTGGACCAGATTTAGGTTATGGTCCAGCTCGTTATTTGTCAGTTGAGCAAGTGAAAGAAATTGCACTTGCTCTTGAATCCATAGATTTTGATCAATTAGTAGATGAATACTCGGTGGATGACATAGATGAAGATGAATTATCTTTGCTGGATAATTTAGAAGAAGAAAAAATTGAATTAAAAGAAGTGTATTTCCCAGAATTTAAATATTTTTTTCGTCAAGCAGCTAGAAATGGCGAAGTGGTTTTAGCTTATATAGCATGATAATGCTAATTTTGTAGGGCTAAAAATTCTCGTAAATATCTTTGCGGTGTTTGATAGCAATAATAATTACGATGTGTTTAGCTGTATCAATACGATAAACAACTCTATAATTACTAATTCGTATACGCCTATGTCCTTTTAGGCTATATCTTAAAGGTTTACCAAATCCAATTGGATCAATCATAAGCCTTTCTTCAATTGCTTTTTTGATTATAGTCCTAGCGCTTACAGGTAGAGAAGGAATATCCTCCTTAACTACCGTTATCAGATACTCAACTGCATACAGTTTATTTTCGCCAGGCATCACTGTGCCTAACCTTCTTAATGTTTTCGATATCGCGAATTTTGGCAATAGCAGACAATGCAGTATCTTCTCGACGCTCTAAAGCTTCAATGATTAGTTCTTTGGCTAAGCTAGAAACGGACTTGTGCTCTTGCTTGGCTAAATTAGCAAGCAAATAAGCCGTAGTTTCTTCAAAGGTGATATTAATTCTTGGATTTTTTGTAGGCATAGTCAGTCATTAGCAAATTATCTAAAAGATAAGTGTAACACTTTTACATCACCTAGTCAAGCGCGCCAGGCTAGATACAAGTGCTCAGTTAGCAAAAGCTTGTCCTAAAACATTTGTGTAATTTACTGCTATTTTTTGATTCTTCAAAATGGCGGAGAGGGAGAGATTCGAACTCTCGGTACAGCTTTTGACCGTACAACTTCTTAGCAGGAAGCCGCTTTCGACCACTCAGCCACCTCTCCAAGCTTATTCAAATATAGCACAATGAGGACAATGCCAATATTCCTTCAATTATATAAGCAATGCAGCGGGAGAAGTAAAGAGTTGATAAAGAAATTTATAAAATTTCTAAGACAACTAAGCAAACCCAGTAATAGCTAATGGCACCAGCAAAAATCATACCATCGCCTCTATCTAAGAATCCACCATGCCCTGGAATTAAATTGCCAGAATCTTTCACGCCAGCATCTCTTTTTAGTAAAGATTCACATAAGTCACCTAGTTGAGTACCAATAGAAATTAAAATACCCATAAATGGCGCTTGCCAAAGTTTGTCTCGAAAAGGATGGTACGGTAATGGCAAATGATCTGCTACATAGACCATTAAAACCGCCCAGCAAATACCAGCAATAAGACCACCGAGCGCTCCTTCAATAGTTTTTTTAGGACTAATTTGTGGATAGAGCAAATGTTTGCCAAATTTTTTGCCAGCATAATAACAAAATACATCAGTTGCATAAATGGTAAATAAACTTGCAATGACATAATAAAAACCAGGTTGTTGAACTGGATTGGTAATAGCAGGCATGCCTGGTGGGACAAGATTGCGCAAGAGTACAAGATGACTCGGTAACCAGCCAACATAAATGAATCCCAATATCGTAGTAGCGATATCGGATATGGTGGCAGGAGGATTTTCACCTCTAAATAGTAAGCGAAAAAATGAAAGGCATATTCCAATTGTAAGAAGAATAGGAAAATGTTGTAGTGAAAAACTATCTGGTAAATTTAGCCATGGAATTTCAGGTAATGCCGCCATGACAAAAAAAGCAATAATCATAAATCGAATGATGCGAGGTGATGGATGTATACCTCTGGCTTGAGTCATAGCTATAAATTCATTACCAGCTAAAAGGGCAGCTGTACCTAAAGCAATTGGCCAAACAACGCCACCTAAAGCTAAAGTAGCCACAGAAACAAAAAATAATGTCCAACCGAAAAGAAGTCGCATAGCTGAAATCTAAAGACTAGGGAAACTGAAACCTATTCACTGATTTTACCCTGGATTTGAGGTTTTTGACATTAACGTGGATGCTACGATAGCTGTCAACGGGATAGTTAAGACCAAGCCTAAACTTCCGGTAAGCGCAGCAGCTATTTCAGTAGCTACTAAATCCAGATTGAGAAATTTAATTGAAGGCATATTGGCAAGCAATAAAAGAAGAGGTAATGCACTACCTGTATATGCCAGCACTAATGTATTTGTCATAGCGCCCATAATGTCACGACCAACATTCATGCCAGCTTTATATAATTGCATTTTATTTAAATTTTTGTTGGTTTCACTTACTTCAAAAATGCAGGAAGCAACTGATATGCCAACATCAATTATGACGCCCAGCGCACCAATTAACATACCGGCAGCTAATAAGCCAGTATAAAAATATGCTGGTTGATTAAGTACCGAGCCACGTAATATTTGCGCTTCTTCAGAAGAAAGTCCGGTTAATGGGCCAGATATAATTACAAGATGGGAAGCTATGCCAGCAACTAGTACACCACCAATGGTGCCTATAATTGCTGATAATGATTTTTTTGAAAAGCCGGACACCGATGTAATTGTTATAGTGGTAGCTAATAGAGAAATGATAGAAGCGGTGATAAGCGGATTGAATCCTTTTAGACTTAATGGCAATAATACTAATGCAATGAGCGCAATACAAATTATCAAACCAATTAAAGATTTGATGCCTTGCTTGCCGCCAAAAATAAAATATACAATTAAAAATATAATTAGCAAGCCTGTTAATGTCGGCATGCGATGATAATCAGCTATATTAATTTCAGTTTTGCTATTGTTTTGTTGAACTACAGATAAAATTACTTCACCACCCGGCTTTGCATCAATATTGAAAGCAGGATTGTCTGTAATTTCGTTTGCCACCACAACTTTCTGTCCTTTAAGTGGACCTTCTTGAATTTCAATTTCAACTAATTGCTGCTTGCTTACAATGCCTGTAGCATTGAGCAATTCTTGATTGAGAGAAGCTTTTTCAGTACTTAAAACTTTGCCAGTGACAAAACTCTCTTTAATTGTAGATTCTGTATTGCTTGTTTCTTTAGCCATTTTCTATATCAGCAATTTCCATGTTGAAAGTTAATTGTCTATCGGGAGCTTTTCGTCCCAAATGAGTATATGCTTTTGCAGTGGCAAGCCTTCCGCGTGGTGTACGTTGAATGAAACCATTTTGAATTAAATATGGTTCGTATACGTCTTCCAATGTATTACTGTCTTCGCCTAAGCTAGCGGCAAGTGTTTCAAGTCCAACTGGCCCACCTGCATAATTGTCTATCAATATTGTAAGCAATTGTCTGTCTGTTGGATCAAGCCCTAAAGCATCGACTTGATAAGTTTCGAGAGCTTCATGAGCTAAATCTTTGGAAATTTTTGATTGACCTTTGTATTGGCAAAAATCTCTAACGAGGCGCACTAGTCTATTGGCTATACGTGGTGTACCTCTTGCTCGACAAGCAATTATTTCAACAGCATTATCTTCAATATCTAAGCTTAAAATTTTACTTGTTCTTTCGACAATTTGACTCAATTCTTCCATGTTGTAAAACTCTAGACGCATAACCAAGCCAAATCTATCTCGTAAGGCATTGGATAGCATAGCTGCTTTTGTTGTTGCGCCCACTAATGTAAAACGTGGTAATGGCAAACGCATTGTGCGAGTAGCATGTCCTTTGCCGGCAGTAAGATCAATAACAAAATCTTCCATAGCAGGATAAAGTAATTCTTCTGATGTTTTACTTAACCTGTGAATTTCATCAATGAATAATACATCGTGAGCAGCTAGCTGATGAACAAGTCCAAGAATATCTCGTGGTCTTTCTAATGAAGGTCCGCTACTTAAATGTAATTTTGCTCCCATTTCGTTGGCGATGATTGAAGCAAGTGTAGTTTTACCTAATCCAGGTGGACCATAAAAGAGTAGGTGGTCAAGGGGCTCGCCCCTAGTTTTAGCAGCAGCAATTGACATCGCCAGCATTGATTTCAAGCGGGTTTGTCCTACATATTCATCTATAGTTTTTGGGCGTAAATTTCCTTCTGTGCTTTGGTCAGATTTAGTCTCTTTAGCCGAAAGTACATTGGCCCGCTCAGCTTTTGAGGCTTTAGGCTTTATATTTTTGTTATTAGATGTATTGAATGAGCTAGGTATTATTGTCATTTTTTCAATTATTAATTGATGAAAGTTTAAATTACATGTAGGAGCAAAGTTGAACTAATAGAACAATGTAGCTTTTGCCAAGGTAAAATGCTAGCAATAACTCGCGGGCAAGGTGAGCAAAGTTTATAAAGTACCAATGTTAACGAAATTTGTACCTGAATTATCTGTTGTTATACCAGTCTTCAATGAAGAAGACAATATTGATGAATTGTATAAACAAGTCAAAGCTGCTTTGGATCAACTGCAAAGATCATGGGAGCTAATTTTGATTGATGATGGATCAACTGATACATCATTTGATAAATTGAGCAAAATTGCTGAAATTGATAAACGCGTCAAAGTAATACGCTTTGTCAGAAATTTTGGGCAAACCGCAGCATTAGCTGCCGGTATTGATTTTGCTTCTGGTGAAATTATTATGCCAATGGATGCAGATTTGCAAAATGATCCTGCCGATATATCAAAATTACTGAATAAGCTTGATCAAGGCTTTGATGTTGTGAGTGGCTGGCGTAAAGATCGCAAAGATACATTTATTAATCGCATTTTGCCATCACTTATTGCTAACAAATTAATTTCAGTTATTGGTGGCGTGCCATTACATGATTATGGCTGTTCGCTGAAAGCATATAGACGGGAAGTAATTAAAGATATTCGTCTTTACGGTGAAATGCACAGATTTGTTCCTATATATGCCAGTTGGTTTGGTGGCAAGGTAACTGAAATTCCTGTTACTCATCATGCCAGACGTTTTGGAAAATCTAAATATGGCATATCACGCACTTTTAAGGTTGTTCTTGATTTAATTACTGTCAAATTTTTAGCATCATATGCAACTAAGCCAATTCATGTTTTTGGTATTGTTGGTATTTGGTCATTTTTAATTTCTGTTTTGGCGTTTGTCTGGATGGTGGTTTTGAAATATTGTTATCACACTACTTTTGTGGAAACACCTTTGCCAGTGCTTGTAGCAATGTTTTTTATGCTTGGAGTTCAGTTTATATTGATGGGACTTTTGGCAGAATTACTTGTGAGAACTTATCACGAATCTCAAGGTAAAAGAATATATCTGGTAAAAACTGCGCTTAACACAAGAATAGATGAGGAAGTGGATACATTTCCAAAAGTATGAATGATATTCAAAAATCTGAGAAACCAGAAAATATACATTCAGTTGTAGGGCTTGTATGTTGGGTGCTTGTAATTGTTATTAGCTTTGCTGCTTTACTGTTTTCTCTTACTTTTAGCCACATTGTTGGACATAAAGTTAAAACTGGTGAAATTGCTAGCCAAGACATCATAGCGACAAAAAAAATAATTGTAGAGGATGAAGAAAAAAGCAGACAACTAAAAGAAGAAGTTACTCGCAGTGTCCCACCGGTGTTTAGGCGTGAGCATGAAAACGATAGTTTAGTTTTAAAAAATGTCCAAAATAGAGCTAATGCTGTTTTAAATATTCAAAAAGAAGTAGGCTTGCCATTGCCTGCCATGCTCAATCTTAGCTCTTCCGAACAAATATATTTGTTGTTAGCAGATGACAGTGAATGGCAACAAATCAAATTATTAATTAATGGCGAGAATAAAAATGCTTCTCCTTACGAAATAGCAATTGCAAAAAAAATAAATAGCTCTACTTTGGGAAAGAAAACTAGATATAGAGTAAAGACAGCCGATCGTAAGCAAATTGCCATTCAAATAATTGAAAAAGCACGAAATGTAATTGCTAAATATAAAACACAAGACAATCAAATATTAGGTTCTATGCTTGGCTTGGCTATTTCCATTAATGCTAAAGATTTTAATTCTTGGAAAGTTGAATTAGACAAAAGTGTAAATCGATTTTTGCAAATTGCTTATCTTTATGAGGGTGCCGATAAAAAAGAATGGCAAAATATGGTCTATGAATTTTTGCCTGACTCTTGGACGAAGGCAATGAGAGAACAAAGTGCAAAATTAATATCTTTGTCTTTAGTGCCAAATGTAATTATTGATCAAAATGCAACAGATAAGAAAATAAACAGAATTCTTAAAACTACATCTCCAGCTACGAAAGAAATAAATGTTGGTTCTAAGATTGTAAAAAAAGGAGAGATAATTACTGAAGACCAAGCAAGAGCTTTAAATGTTTTAGGCATTAGAGAAACAAGAGACATGAATTTTGTTCTTTTAATGGCTACAGCTTTATTGGCTGCTTTCGCTTCTTTTGGAGTCTTTCTATATACAATTGAGCCTAAACATTTTTTCTCACCAGCATCTTTATCTTTAATGGCAACAGTTGGTGTGATTACATGTGGAATTGCTTCATTTGTTGGCGATGAATTTCCACAATTTGTTCCAGTGCCAGCAATGGCTTTAGTATTATCTGTAATTTTTGGCAGACGCATATCTATTGTTTTAACTTTACTTATGATTTTATTTTTGAAAGTGAGTGATTTGCTTGATGATGCACAATTAGTCGCCTTTGGCGCAGCTTCAGGAATGGCAATTGGAGCAAGCATAAATAAACGCAAAGACTTGATGACTACAGGATTTTTGTTTGGACTTTTACAAGCAGTTGGTTATTTTGCTGCTGTGATGTTAGGTAATATGAGCGCACCTATTGTTGATGTTGGTCGTCAATTTGCTTTACAAGTTTTAGGTGGATTATCTTCTTGCATTGTTGCTATTGGTAGTTTGCCATTTCTAGAAAGTATTTTTGGCATGGTAACACCATTTCGTGTTACTGAACTTACTGAAGCCGATCAACCGTTATTGCGCCAACTAGAAGAAAATGCGCCAGGTACTTATCAACATAGTTTGGCTGTAGCTAATTTAGCTGAGTCTGGAGCAAAATCGATTGGAGCAAATGTAGGTTTGGTAAGAGCAGGAGCTATGTATCATGACATTGGCAAAATGGTAACGCCTAGATTTTTTATAGAAAATCAGCTTGGGGACAGAAATCCTCATGATTATATTTCTCCTGAAGAAAGCCGCGCTAGAGTGTTGGCTCATGTGACAAATGGATTATTGCTTGCACAAAAGCATAATATTCCTAAGGCTGTACAAGCTTTTATTCCTGAGCATCAAGGTACAACCATAATGGCTTATTTTTATCACAAAGCTTGTTTGAGAGATGGAGTAGCTAATGTTCATGAAAGTGATTATCGCTATCCAGGACCAAAACCACAAACAAGAGAAACAGCAATAGTTATGTTGGCTGATGTATCAGAGGCTGTCACACATACTCTTAAAGATCCAAGTGAAGAAGAAGTAGAACAGTCGATAGGAGCTGTTTTTAAAGCACGTTGGGATGATGGACAATTTTCTGAATCAGGGCTTACTCATGAAGAATTGGAAAAGGTAAAAAAAGCATTTGTTAGAGTTTGGCGTACACTGCATCATGAAAGACTAAAATATCCTGCCACAACCACAGGTAGGATGCCAGTACCGCCTGTTAATATTGATCCTGCAGATAAAAAATAAGTTCAGTTGTGATTATAACCATAGAAAGAGATACTGCTCTGTCCGTATTTTCGCGTGTCGTGTTTAAATAAAAGATCCTGATGTTCAGGCATTTCTTGATTTGACAAATGTTCAATTGCTAAAATACCATTTAATTTGAGAATTGATTTTTTACCTAGTATTTGTAAAACAATTTGTCCAATTTGAGTTTTATAAGGTGGATCGGTATAGATAATGTCGAAGCTTGCTTCTCTCAGCTTAGGTAAATATTTACATACATCAGCAATTATGATTTCTGTTTCTTTTTCAAAGCCTAGTTTTTCTATATTTAACTCCAAAGTTTTAGCAGTTGGACGATGATGTTCAATAGCGGTTAAATGTTTTGCACCACGACTTAATGCTTCTAGTCCCATTAGTCCAGTGCCAGCGCATAAATCTAAAAAGGCTACGTTTTCAATTTTATTACCAATAATGTTAAAGAAAGCTTGCCTTAGCTTGGAAGCACTGGGTCTTACATGGCTGCCTTTAGGTCCAATGATAATTTGTCCTCTAGCGCTGCCACCGGTTATGCGCACAATAAGTCTCCTTTGTAATTTTGATCTTTAGAATTAAGGCTTATTCGGCTTGTCATGCTATTATTTGTTATACCAAAGTATTGAGAAAATAAGTAAATCCATGAGTTCCCGTCGCATAGCCAGAGAATTAGCTGTCATACTTTTGCCACAATTGCCTAAAGATAAGAGCAAATTAGGCAAAATGGAATTTGATGCTTTAGTAGTAAAAGCAGTATACATGCTGGTTGATCATGCTAAAAGCTGCTTGGCGGATGTAAATGCTTTTGTAGTCAAGGCACAAGAGACAGTAAATGATATTGAGATAAATCATGAGCTAAATGCTAGGCAAGCTATGAGTCTAAAATCAGTTCCAGTTAATACAGGTGAGCTAAAAGAGATACTTGACTTGCTCGATAGAGCCATGCATTTAGTCTCAGAGGCTCTTGATATTCCTGAGACAACTTTATATGGTAGTGCTTCTCTCATTGATACAAATTGTTCTCAATGTGGGCATACTGAAGCAGCTTACGCGCGTGGGCAAGCAGCGCAAGAAACAATGAGCTTTTTATATTTGCTGGTCTCTACTTATTTAGAGCATAAAAAAGAAATTGATGGATTCATTTCACAAGCTAAAGCAAAATGGCGATTAGAGCGTATGGTAAGTATTGATCGAGACATTTTACGCTTAGCTTGTACAGAAGCTTTGTATATAAATGATGTGCCAATAAATGTAGCTATTAGTGAAGCAATTGAATTATCGCATCGATTTGCTGATGAAACTGCAGCCAAGTTTTTAAATGGCATACTGGCTGATTTGTCTGGTGCTGCCGATACGTATAGAAGTACAGGTAAATTTAGTCAGCATGAAGGCATAAGTCCTACGCTCTAAAACAGGTTTAAAACAAATCCATGGAAACGAATGATAAACAAAATTCAACCTGGTGGGGTAGTACTGTAAATAAGTTAAAGTCTGCTCTTTCTCGTACTAAATCAACTTTAGTAGATCCAATTGTCCATGATCAAATAACTGAGTCGAATGTTTCAGTCAAAACCCCAATAATAGTTGATGATGATTATTTAGAAGATTTAGAAGAAAAACTAATTAAAGCAGATATTGGTTTAAATAATGCTGAAACATTAGTTGCTGATATGCGAAAAATCAGCAAATCGCAAAATTGGACATCTAATGAAGTAGAAGATTTTCTGAAAAGTGAATTTACAAGCATGCTTGCTCATGCTGATAAGTCCGAGCTTAATATCCAGAATGACAGGTTAAACATAATACTGATTGTTGGTGTAAATGGTACGGGTAAAACAACAAGTATTGGTAAATTAGCTTGGCGTTTTAAGCAAGAAGGAAAGAAAGTATTAATTGCTGCTGGCGATACATTTAGGGCAGCTGCTGAGACACAATTAGAAATTTGGTCTGAGCGTGCACAAGTGGATATTGTTAGATTAGCTGATGGAGCAGATCCTGGTGCTGTCGTATTTCAAGCAATAGGTAAAGCACGACAAGAAAAATATGATGTTTTAATTGTGGATACTGCTGGACGCTTGCATAATAAAGCTAATTTGATGGCTGAGCTAAAAAAAATACGCTCTGTTATAGATAAGCACGCATCTGATGCTTTTCTTGAAGCTTTGCTTGTAATTGATGCATCGATTGGGCAAAATGGTTTGCAACAAGCTAAAGTTTTTGCGGAGTTTTGTCCTTTAACTGGTGTGATATTGACAAAACTTGATGGCAGTTCTAAAGGCGGAATTGTATTTAGCATAGCACGCGATCTGAAATTGCCTGTGAAGCTTATTGGACTGGGTGAAAAAATGGAAGATTTGCGTGATTTTGAACCAAAACTTTTTGTGGAAGCTTTGTTTTAGTTGCTGAAATTGAAATAGAACAATATACTTATTTATGTTGTTGTAATGTATGTATTACTTACAGCGTTGTAAATAGAATCTATAGTATAGATAAACAAATAAATTGAATATTGGCATTTGTTGCTTATTAGTATTTTTCATTATGGTGGCTTTGATGTACAGCCGCCTCATATCGGCATTACTAGCTTTGCCAATAATGGCAATTGTAATTGCAGCTATTGGTGGTATTTCTGCTGATGACATAATGAAAACTGTTATCAATGGTGGGGTAATGAAATTGCATGTTGCTTATGCCACCACTATTATTGGCGCCATATTGGCCGAACTAATAAATAAACATGGTATTGCAAAGGCGCTTGTGAGATGGGTAGCTGAATATTCTGGTGATAATCCTTTTTTATTGGGTATATTTTTAGTTCTAATTACAGCCCTGCTCTTTTCTTCATTGGGTGGTTTAGGGGCAGTAATTATGGTTGGTACAGTAATATTGCCGGTAATGTTATCTTTGGGATTTGATTCCAAAGCTGCTGGTGCTTTGTATTTATTTGGTATTAGCCTTGGCGGGATGTTTAATTTGGCTAATTGGCAGCTTTATATGGAAGTGCTGAGGATTTCTCAAACAGAGATTATTGCCTATGTTCTGCCATTTGCTTTAGGAATTTTCTTTATCATATCCATTTTTCTTTTGATAGAACTAAAACAATTGCGTAATCTCAAATATATTTTTATTATTGCTTTGCTCATTGGTTTTTATTATATAAACGAACATAATAGATTAATTGTTAGTGGCAATGTTATTGCCGGTAATTTGCCTGATAATACATTGTCTCATTCTTCGATATTTGCATTTATAATTGCTTTTATTTGCCTTTGCATTTATGCATTAATACGATATATTCGCAAAGACAATAATTTATCTGGATTAGCATTTTTAACACCAGTTGTTCCTTTAGTACTAGTGCTTTGTTGCCACTGGGACATAATATCTGCTTTTATTGCTGGAATTTTATACGGTGTACTTGTGACATGGTCACGCCAATCAGTTAATTTACTAACTCGTTCCATTATTGAAGGAGCAGCAGCTGTTGTGCCAGCTGTTGTTTTGATGATGGGCATTGGCATGTTGCTCATGGCTGTTATGCATCCTAATATTGCCAATGCTATGGAGCCATTAATAAAATATATTGTGCCTACGCATGCTATGAGCTATGTATTGGTATTTACACTTGTGGCACCACTTGCTTTGTATAGAGGACCACTTAGTTTGTGGGGTATGGGTAGTGGTATTGTTGTCCTGATACAAAAAGCTACTACTTTATCTTCGCAAGCTTTAATGAGCATGCTTATGTCTGTTGGACAATTGCAAGGAATTTGTGATCCAACGAATACGCATAACGTTTGGATTGCTACCTATTTAGGAGTAGATACGTTATCTTTATTGAAAAAAACATTGATTTATACATGGGTGGCTGTGTTTTTTGGATTGGTTTTAGCAATAATTCTTGGTTATGTACCTCGGTAGTAAAATATGAGCGCAGAACATACGTTTAGAATTGGCATTGATGTGGGTGGAACATTTACTCATGCTGTTGCTCTCAATGCTTCCACTCTTAAATTAATAGGTAAAGTTAAAGTACCAACCACTCATAAAGCAAAAGATGGAGTAGCTTCCGGGATAATACAATCTCTGCAAATGCTTTTGGATAAATGTAAAATCAAACCAGAAGATGTTTCGTTTATTGCCCACAGTACAACACAAGCAACAAATGCTCTTTTAGAAGGTGATGTAGCACCTGTTGGCATATTGGCGATGGGAAAAGGGCAAAGTGCTTGGTTGGCTTACTTAGCAACTAAAATTGGCAAAATTGAATTGGCAAAAGACAAGTATTTAAATACATATCATCGTTTTTTAAATACTAATGAAAAACCTAGCGATGAGACAATTAAAGCTTTATTGTTAGATTTGCAAAAAGCAGGTGCACAAGTAATTGTTGCTACTGAAGCTTTTAGTGTTGATGATCAAGAAAATGAAAATAGGGTTGTTGCTCTAGCAAAAGAGCTTGGTATACCGGCAACCTCAGGTGCGCAAGTCAGTAAACTTTATGGATTAAAAATTCGCACACGTACAGCTGTCATAAATGCTGCTATGTTGCCTAAAATGATCGAAACAGCAAATATGACTGAAAGCAGTGTAAGAGCTTCTGGGATAAAAGCACCAATAATGATCATGAGATCAGATGGTGGTGTGATGGACATTGAGGCTATGCGGGAAAGACCAATATTAACCAGGCTTTCTGGACCAGCTGCTGGTGTGGCTGCAGCCATGATGTATTTAAATATTACTGATGGCATATTTTTAGAAGTAGGTGGTACAAGCACCGATATTTCGGTTATTCGCAATGGACGAGCTTTAGTGAAAGATGCTGAAATTGGTGGGCATAGATTGTATTTAAAATCATTGGATGTAAAAACAGTAGGTGTGGCTGGTGGCTCTATGGTGAGAGCGCAAAGTCATAAAATAATTGATATTGGTCCACGTAGTGCTCATATTGCTGGACTTAATTATGTATCTTTCTCAGAGAATATTTCAAATCCAAAATTTCATTATTTGCAACCAAAAGAAAATGATCCAAATGATTATTTAGCTATAGGCACAGGTAATGATCCAGCATCTATGTGCTTAACGCCGACGTGCGCTGCTAATTATTTACAATTAGTCCCAGAGTCTGATTGTGCTTATGGAAATAAAAAAACAATTGAGATTGTTTTTGAGGCATTAGCAAAAGAATTTGCTACAAAAGCTAATTTATTAGCTGAAAACATACTAAAAATGGCTCACGAAAAATGTTATAAAGTGATAAAGAAATTTATTGCTGATTATAAGCTTCATCCTGATACAATTACTTTAGTAGGTGGTGGCGGTGGTGCTGCTGCTTTAGTACCATTTATAGCAAAAGAATTACAATTGCCACATAGTTTGGCAGAAAATGCTGATGTGGTCTCTGCTATTGGCGTAGCCTTAGCTTTGCTCCGTGAAACTGTGGAGCGAAATATTGTTCAGCCAAAGCAGGAAGATATTTTGCAAATTCGTGAAGAGGCTTATAAGGCTGTACAAAAAATGGGAGCCGATCCTAAAACAATTGAAGTCTATGTAGAAGTAGACCCAAGAGTAAATGTTGTTAGAGCTACAGCAACTGGAGCAGCTAGTCTTACTAAACCTGATGAAATTGGACGAGTAATATCAGCAGATGAATTAATAAAAATAGTAGCAAATTCAATGCGTGTGAAAGATAGCGAAGTGAATTTTTCTCACAGCACAAATTGTTTTAAAATTTATACTGCTTATAAAACTAAAAAATATTTTGCTGGTTTATTTAAAAGCAAATATTTATCAATTCGTGTTGTTGATGAAAGAGGAGTGATTAGGTTAAAAATTGAAGATGGGCTTTGTCAGATAATATCAGCTAAGGAAATTGATATGACAATTACTAATCTTGTCGACAAGTATGCTACTTACGGAGATGCTGGTAAAGTTTTACCTAATGTTATGCTGCTTGTTGGTCCTAAAATCATTGATCTTTCCCATTTAGCAGAGCCAGCTCAAATTCTTGCTTTAGCTAAAGCAGAGCTTGACTTAATTGGTCCTGATACTCAAATTGCTGTTTTATTGGGCTTATAGTTAATTCTATGGCAGACGAAATATCTAATCATGATTTATTAAGGCATGGCATTGAGCTTTTTTATAAGAAAGAATATTTTCTTTGCCACGAAGTTTTAGAAAAATTATGGTTTAAACAAAAAAAGCCAGAAAAAGAGTTTACACAAGGATTAATTCAGATTGCAGTTGCATATTATCATTTGCAAAATGGGAATAACTTAGGTGCAGGAAAGCTCTTTATGAAAGGACTTAATCGTTTAAATCAGTTTCGCCCAACATATTTATTTGTAGATGTTGAACAAATTGTTTTAGATGCTCAAGATAATCTTTTAAAAATTGAGCAAAAATAGTAAAAAAATATATACATTGGTAATAGTGACGTTTAAATTATAAGTGAAGTGGTCAAGTGACAACGAATAGCATATTATTAGTTGATGATGAGCCAGCAGATATTCAGTTGGCAGCTGAATTGCTTAAATCATCGGGATATACAGTGTCTTATGTGGCTGACGGCTTTAAAGCTTTAGCTGCTTGCAAGGTTCGCATGCCAGATTTGATTGTTTTGGATGTACATATGCCGATTATGAGTGGCGTGGATGTATTTAATCGTTTAAAAGTTGATGAAAAAACACAAGTTATTCCTGTAATTTTTACCAAAAGCAAAGAATCATCTTTGTCCGAGCATGACAAAAAGACTTTAACTAATCAGCATATATTGCCAAAACCTTTAGAAGTAGAAGAATTAATAGCTTTGACGAAAACGCTGATTAAAGGTAAATCTTTAACAGAAGAAATCAAAAAAAAGGAAGGACTAATAAAAGATCTATCGCTAGAAGATCCAGTTACATCCCTTCATAACGCTTATTATTTAAAGGCATTTCTGAAAACTCAATTAGCCCAAGCTATTCGTTATCAGCATCCTGTAAGTTTGATTGTTTTTGAAATCGACCAAGGACAAGAAATTCTAAAGACTTATGGGCAAAAAGGATTTGATTCTATATTGGCACAAACAGCTTTAATAATTGGTAAACATAATCGCAAAGCAGACTTTGTTTCTCGATCGGCAGAGGCTGAATTTACTTGTGTTCTTTCCCATACTGACAAAACCGGTGCAATTGAAGTAGCAGAAAAATTACGTAATGCTATTACAAATAGTACTTTATCTATTGCTTATCAGACTCAAACGCAAAATATTCCAATTACCGTTAGCATGGGTATTAGCTATTTTATGCAAGATATGGACGATGAAGGTAATACTTTACTTTCTAACGCGCGTGCTGCCTTAGAGCAAGCTAAATCATCTGGCGGCAATACCGCTCTTATTGCTGAATAAGGGTTTTTGTTAATTTAGGACAATTATTATTGTCAAGTAAAAAGCCATGTTAAGATAAACAAAAACGGGGCGTAGCGCAGCTTGGTAGCGCGTCCGTTTCGGGTGCGGAAGGCCGGAGGTTCGAATCCTCTCGCCCCGATTTTTATAAAAACCGTACCCCAAACAAATATAGGAAATTCAAAGAATGCTTGCTTATATACGCGGCACCTTAGTAGCAAGAGAAATTACTGGATCGGTTGTTGACAAAATAATTGTCGAAGTATCCGGCATTGCCTTTGAAATTACTGTGGCTCATGCAACAGCTCTAAAGTTTGCAAATATTGGTAGTGAAATTACCATTCACACATCTTTGACTATTCGTGAAAACGATTGGACAGTGTATGGTTTTCAGAGCTTAGATGAAAAAAATATGTTTGCTCTTTTGCAATCAGTAACAGGTGTTGGACCAAAACTTGCTTTAGCTTTAGTCGGAACTTTAGGACCAGATAATATTGCTCAAGCAATATCTGATGATGATCAAAAGTTTTTAAGCCAAGCGCCTGGTGTTGGTTCAAAAGTTGCTCAGCGCATAATTCTAGAATTGAAAAACAAGATAGAACAATGGCAAGCAAATCGTGGTGCTGAAATTAGTGACACGTCATCAAATAACGCGCTTGTTAGTGAAGCAAGATCTATTTTAGCGGGTTTAGGTTATACGATTAGTGAAATCAATGAAGCTTTAAAAACAATTGAGCCCAATCAAACCGACAATGATGTGGAAGCAATCATCAGATATTGCTTAAAGACTTTAGGTACTACTGCTAAGCTTACATAATGCAATATCTAGCAATTATTAGATTAGCTCTTTTGCAGCCAGCAATTATTGTTTTAGCAATTATTTTAGTGCGATTTCAAACTTTCCCTTTTGATGATTTGCAAAAAATTGTTTTCAGCTGGCAAGAAATAGTATTAATTGTCATTGCTGCTCTCGATGGTGCTTTTAGTGGCGCCTATCACTTTTTGCCAATGCCTAATATGATGTGGCTAAATAAAAAAATACTTTTGCCCATTTTACTTAGGCTTTGCTTTTTTCTATATGTAGCTGCGGCTGTTTTAAGTGAAAAATTATTATTAGGCTCATCTCCATATGAATGGATAAAAATACTGGCGGTATTGTTTTTAGCAATTGGTTTTGTATTGCGTTGGCTGCCTTTACCTTATTCAATAAAAGATCCAAAATTAATTGGTTTCATTTATTATTTAATTGGACTGCCATTGATATTTGGTAGCTGGCTTACTGTAGCAGCCGTACCAGGAGCAATTATTGTAGTGAAATGGCTCTCTGAAAATAATAGCTAATTATTTCTATTGTCTTTTATATGCTTTCAGTACTATTTTATTTTTGGGGCGCAAAGTTACAGCTGGATTTAATTCAATAGAATTATCATTAGCGAATTCCAAATGAAATTCTTGCAGTATTGTAGTCAATGCTAAAACAGATTCGATCATCGCAAAACCATTTCCTATACATGTGCGTGGTCCACCACCAAATGGAAAATAAGCAAATTTAGGTAGTTGCGCTATCATTTCATTGGTCCATCTATTGGGGTCAAAACACTCAGGATCTTTGTAGTATCTTTTATCGTGATGCATTGTCCATTGGCTAATAATTACAGCTGTGTTCTTTTGAATTTCATAATTGCCAATTTGACAATTATTTATACATTCTCGTCCAATTGCCCAAACAGGTGGTCTTATGCGCATTGATTCTTTAATTGTTTTTTCGACAAAAGATAGCTGTCCATAATCAGCAATTGTTGGTTTGCGTCCATGTAAGACTTGTTGAATTTCACTGACTAATTGTTCTTCTATATGAGGATGCTTACAAAGTAAATACAAAGTCCAAGTTAAAGTTAAGGCTGTAGTTTCATGTCCAGCAAAAAATAAAGTAAATACTTCATCTCGTATTTGCCTGTCAGTCATTTTTGTGCCATCTTCATCTTCGACAGATAAAAATGTAGACAATAAATCATTTCGCCCCTGAGCATTGGAGCGTCTTTCTTTTATCAGGCGATAAATAACTTTATCAATTTTTCTAATTGCAGTTAAAAGTGCGACATTGGTAGGAAAAGGAACCCATTCGGGAAATAACAATAACAAAACACTATTCATACGATTGGCTAAATGTTTTTGTGCATCAGTAAGAGCTGTTTCTAACTCTTCAACTTCTTTCTCTATTTCTAAATCAAATAAAGTTTTTGTAGCAATGCTGAGTGTTAATTGCATCATCTCGTGCTGGATATCGTATATATTGCCATGTCTCCAGTTACTCAGCATATAATTTGTATGCTCAACCATAATTTGGCTATAAGACTCAAGTTTTTTTGGACTAAATGAAGGGGATGATAATTTTCTCTGCTGCTTCCAATAATCACCTTCGCTTGATAGAAGTCCATAGCCAAAAAATTCTCTATTATTTTTTAGAGCAACATCTTTAGAAAAATTATGAGCTTGTGTGACTAATATTTCATGGATGAGTTCTGGATCATTTACAAATAAAATGGGAAATACTCCCATGCGAAACGGAACAATATCTCCATATTGATCTCGGCATTGAGACAAAAAGCCAAGGGGATCGTCTTTCATTTCTCTGGAAGAACCAGAAAAAAGATGTCCTTTCGGTCCAGCTGGTAAATGGTCTTTCAGGATTGTTTTCATACATAGAGCTGTCAATTAGCAAAAATAAAGTAAAGCTTATTTACATTAAAAAAGTCAATAGGTTCAACTTCTTGACTGTCACTTACAATGTTCTTTACATGGGCGTAAGTGGAACAGCAATTATGTTTAGAGAATTTAGTTCCCAAATGCTTTACCAATAAAACTAGAAGTAGGAGAAGCACAATGAATGAAGGCCCTTTAACCAATGAAGAAAAACGTTGTCTACAAATGTGGTTTAGACAAGCAATTGCAAAAGCCGAACAAGACGAGCTTGTAAATACACTTGTAAAACGCGAGCAAACTGAAGGTACAGCAATACGCCATCGTTTGTCCCCAGCTACACGTCATGCTAGACGCAGCATGCATGTAAATAGTCATGGACAAGAATTAGTTACAGCTGGTTCTAACTAATCTAATACAATTTTTCCGTTTTCATCAATGCGTGGTCTGAAGCTTACTTTTTGAGGAACACCTCTAGATCCGCCACGCATTTTGCTAAAAAGCTCTTGCATTTCTGGTGAAAGATCAGCTTTGAAATCAACATCGGCGTGTAAGTAAACATCTTGAAGATTACTTTTATTGTCTTTAGCATCTTCTAAAAACCCTTTTGAAGAACCGGGACAGTGAGGACACCATTCAGCGGAGAAATCTACGTGCAAAGCAGCACCATTTTGAGCTGCTACTTTTAGTGCTTGTTCAAATTCGTTATAACTTTCTTCTCCCCTGGCACGTCCATCGTTGCCCCTAGCTTTACCTAAATAATATATTTCTTTCTTTTCTGTTTTATCTGTAGGTTGTACAGGTAAATTAGGATTATCTGTTGGCTGAACTGGTTGAACTACTGGTGCTACTTCAGCTAAATTAGACTTTACCCAATTATCGAGGGTATCTGAGTTTCTATTTCCTCGATAAGAATTTAAATCTAGTCTACCTTCATTATCTACTTCACCCACAGATAAACTGCTTTGGCGGCCATTTCTTCCAAGAGCTCTATTATCTTTATCTTGGTCGTTGAGAAAAACTATTCTACCTTGGGTAGCAGGGTCACTTGCATATTTTTGAGCAAGTGCATTCATTTGTTCAGCTAATTCTCTAGTTTCTCGGTTGCGACTATCAGTGTTGCCAGAAAAGACAATTATCTTTAAATTGTGTTCTTTGGCTGCCTGTACGGCTGCTTCTTTATCAGTATATACAGTTTGAAGTTGTGGTCTTACAGGAGCTTGTGGTCCACCAATTTCTTGTTGAGTATTATAACCACTATCGCCAGGTTTGCTGCCTGTTTGAGCTGGTTTATATTTATTGAAATAATTTTGGATAGCTCCAGCTGATCCATCGTTTGGTTTAGCATCGCTAGCTGGTTTGCTTTGGTCTGATGGTTTAGTTGGAATTGGTAAATCACCTAAGCCATCAAAAAGATCAATTTCACCAGTTGCACTAGGACCAGCTTTTTTCTCTTTCTTTTCGGCAGCTGTAGCTGGATTTGGTAAAGGGTTGAGTATATCTGCTAAGCCAGGATAAATACTCACTTCACCATTGGTTTTGGTACTGTCTGGCAGTATGAGACAAGTGTTTCCATCGCAAACTACATTTGGTGTTTTGCCGGAACTGCCTGAATTATTAGGGTTATTTGGTGCTGGTGTGGGCAGTGCTGGAATATCAGCAAATAAAGCACTGGATACATCATCATTAGATGCTCCTGATTCTGCTTCATTACGTTTATCAGCGGCTGTGCCAGGTGCATCGGACATGGCTTAATCCTTAAATTATAGTAATGGGAGTCGTGACAGTAACATAAGGCCAAGCCTGGTCATTGTCAATAACTATATATGCCTAAATCAGCTGCTTTTTGAGATTTTATCTCACATTTGTCGACTTTAAGGCAATTTTGTTTTGAACTTTTAAAGCAAGATTAGCGTCAAATACAAGTAAGAGACAATTTCAGGAAGATAGAATGTTATAAAAAAGGGCTCTAAAATGTTTGTGCTTAGTTTTAATAAAAAACATTTTGAGGTGAGTGGACAATGACTACTCGCCCATATGTGCCCTTACATTTGCATACTGAATATAGCCTATTAGATGGCGCTACTATGATCAAAGATTTGGTCAAAACAGCGAAAAACAAAAATATGCCAGCTGTGGCCATTACTGATCATGGAGTTATGTATGGTGCTATTGAATTAAATAAAACTTGCCATGAAATGGGCGGTGTAAGACCAATTATTGGTATGGAAGGATATATTATTAATGGCGATATTCGCGATAAAAAATCCAAACAACCGCTTTATCACCTTACTTTATTAGCTCGTAATCAAAGTGGCTATAAAAATCTCTTAAAACTGGCTTCTCAAGCACATTTAGAAGGCTTTTATTATAAGCCACGCATAAATAGAGAAATGCTTGCTGAGCATAAAGAAGGCTTAATTGTTTTATCTGGTTGTTTAGGTTCTGAGCTCAATCAATACTTGCTAGCCGATAATTATGATGAGGCCAAAGCTACGGCTTCTTGGTTCAAAGAAGTTTTAGGGCAAGATTATTATCTTGAAATTCAAGATCATGGTATGTCAGAAGATCGCAAAGTCAATAAAGAAATAGTAAGACTTTCTCGCGAGCTTGGCATAAAACTAGTTGCTACTAATGATAGTCATTTTACTAATCAGAGCGATGCTGTTGCTCACGATGCGCTTTTGTGCGTACAAATGGGCAAACTGGTGACCGATGAAGAACGAATGAAATTCACAGGTATGGAATATATCAAAAATGGTGATGAAATGGCTCGGCTATTTCGTGATCATTTAGATGATGAACATATTGAAGAGTCTATTTTAAGTACTTTGGAAATTGCTGACAAAGTAGAAATGCTTAAATTAGGAGGCGATGCTAGATTGCCCGTATTTCCTGTGCCGCCAGGACACACTGCCGATACTTATTTGGATCTTTTAGTTAGAGAAGGTATCAAAGCACGTTATGGTGGGTTTACACCTGAGATAGAAAATAGAGCAAGAATAGAATTGCAAGTCATAGAAAATATGAATTATGCTTCTTACTTTTTAATTGTTTCTGATTTTATCAAATACGCAAGAGACAATGGCATTCCAGTGGGACCAGGTAGAGGTTCCGCTGCTGGCAGCATTATTGCTTATGCCCTTGGTATTACCAATATAGACCCAATTAGATACAATTTGCTTTTTGAGAGATTTTTAAATCCAGAAAGACGTTCAATGCCTGATATAGATACTGATTTTTGCATTGAAAGACGTGACGAAATTATTCGTTATGTGGCCAATAAATATGGTGAAGATAAAGTTGCCCAAATTATTACATTTAATAGAATGACTTCAAAGGCTGTACTTAAAGATGTGGCGCGTGTGTTGGAATTTCCTTTTGCTGAATCAAATAAAGTAGCAAAAATGGTGCCAGTGGTAAGAGGAAAACCAACGCCATTATCAGAAATGCTTACTGATCATCCAGAATTTAAAAAATTATACAGTACAAATGATGAAGCTAAGCAAGTTATTGATCTAGCGCAAAAATTAGAAGGTGTGAACAAAACTTTTGGCATTCATGCTGCAGGTGTTGTAATTTCAGATGTGCCTTTAAATGAAATTGTTCCTTTGCAAAAAAATAATGATGGGACAGTTATTACTCAGTACTACATGGAAGACTTGGCTTATGTAGGCTTAGTGAAGATGGATTTCTTAGGCTTGCGCAATTTGACTATGATTGATAAAGCGCTCAAGATCATCAAAGAAATTCATGGCATTGAAATTGATATTGATAAAATTCCTTTAGACGATGAACGTGTTTATCACACTATAGCTAATGGTGACTTAGCAGGAATATTTCAATTAGAAACATCTGGTGGTATGCGTCAGGTAGCGCGCGATATGAAGCCGTCGAATATGGAAGATATTTCAGCTTTAATTGCTCTTTATCGTCCGGGACCATTAGATAGCGGCATGATCCAAAAGTTTATTGATTGCAAGAATGGCAAAACTCAAATTCGTTATTTAACACCTTTGCTTGAGCCTATTTTGCAAGATACATATGGACAAATTGTTTATCAAGAACAAGTAATGCAAATTGCCCAAAAATTAGGTGGCTATAGTCTTGGACAAGCTGATTTGTTAAGGCGCGCCATGGGTAAGAAAAAACCAGAAGAAATGGAAAAACAAAGAGAAATCTTTGTTGATGGGTGTGCAAAAAATGGTGTGAGCTCAGCTATAGCCGAACAATTATTTGACATGATGGTTCAATTTGCTGAATATTGTTTTAATAAGTCTCACAGCCAAGCTTATGCATTTTTGACTTATCAAACTGCTTATTTGAAAACTCTTTATCCAGTTGAATACATGACTGCACTTTTGTCTTCTGTTTCATCAGATCAAGACAAAGTGCAAGCATATATAGCTGAATGTCAGACCAATAATATCGATATTTTGCCTCCAGATATAAATGTTTCTGGGCAAGACTTTACAGCTGATGGCAATGCAATTCGTTTTGGACTATCTGCTGTGCGTAATGTTGGCGAAGTAGCAATAGTAGAAATTGTTCGTGAACGTGACAAAAATGGCAAATTCAAATCATTGCATGATTTTACTTCTCGTGTTGATCTGCGGGTTGTAAACAAACGTGCTTTAGAAGCTCTAATTAAGTGTGGAGCGTGTTTAAGTTTAAATGTAACGCGCAAACAAGCTTTGTTTAATATTGACTCTCTAGTAGAAACAGCTTCTCGGGAACAAAGTCAGAAAGCTGCTGGTCAAATGAGTCTTTTCTCTATAGGTTCTGGACAAGCTATCCAAACTTTGCAGAAGCTCCAAGGAGATGCTGGTGAGTTTCTTGAAGCTGATTTGCAGATGATGGAGCATGAGCTTTTAGGATTTTATATTACAAGTCATCCTTTAAAAAGGGTGGTAAATCGTTTGCGTTTTCTCACTACACATAATTTAAGAGAAGTAAAAGAATGCTCTGACGGCACGCAAGTAATATTAGGCGGGTTAGTTAATTCTGCTGACAAAAAGCTGACTAAACAAAACAAATTGCTCTCAGTTGTCCATCTTGAAGATTTAGCTGGCAAAATTGATGCAGTTGTCTATTCAGAACTTTTGGACAAAATTGATGCTAATTTGCTTTTGCCTCAGTCGCTGGTATTGATAAAAGGCAAAGTAAGGAAAAATGAAGACGAAACATCAATACTAGCCAGCGCCCTCCGTCGTATATCTGATGCACACTTAGTAAATATTTACTTTAGTCAAGAGCAAAGCTTTGCTGATTTGCACAAGCTCAAAACCATATTTAATGCCTACAAAGGAGAAGATCCTGTCTTGTTGCATTTCCCACAAGGCTCATATAGTCAGGCAATTTTGGTTGGCTGCCAGTACTGGGTGGATGCAAGCAATGGACTTAGCCAGGCTGTCGAGCGTGGATTTGCCGATGGTGCTAAGGTTCTGATAAATAAAGTTTTGGTCTGAGGACCAAAAAAATATTGCTTTTCAAAAATGCAAAGTGTATAAGTTAACTTTAGTGGGAATATTTGTTTTCCTACTACAAAAAAAGAAAATATTGAGTACAATACATCGACTGCAAAAAATACTTGCAAGGAGGATAACTGAACCAAAACGCTACCTAAGCGTAAGGAAAAACTTTTCCAAGTTTATGGCAAGCGTTTGACTACCCAATGAATTAAGCACAAGTGTGCTTGGAGGAAAACATGTTTGGACCACATCTTATTTTAGAAGCCTATGGATGCCCTAAGAAGCTCCTGTCAGATCTTAATCTTATTAGTCAGACACTGGATGCTTATCCAGACAAGCTCAATATGACTAAAATAATGCCTCCTTATGTGTTTAAGTACTCTGGCGCTGTGCCTGATGATTGGGGGATAAGTGGAGTTGTCTTAATTGCCGAATCTCACATATCTATACATAGCTTCCCTGAAAAAGGCTTTGTTACTTTGGATATATTTTCATGCCGAGATTTTGATATTGAAGCAGCAATAGAATATTTTTGTTCTATTTTTAAGCCAAAGAGTTATGAACGTCAGCTTCTCGCGCGTGGCAGAGAATTTCCGCGTGGCTCAGTTGGTCGGGCTGCGAGGATCGTAAAATCTGAACGTTTGAAATTAGCTTCGTCAAACTAGTCCTGGAGCGTAAATATGTTCATATCCATAAATCATATCCCGGTTGCTACTGGTCGGGAAGCTGATTTTGAAAAGCTTTTCCGTGAGCGGGATCGCTTAGTAGAAAAGCAATCAGGTTTTATTAGCTTGGATATTCTCAAGCCAGGCACCCGTTCCATAATGGGTGGCAAAGCTGAATCTGCTGGAAATGAATATCAAGTATTAACGCGTTGGAAAAGCGAAGCTGACTTTCGTGCCTGGGTAATGAGCGATGACTTTAAAAAAAGTCATGCTCGCAACTTTGATCCATCTATGTTTGCTGGACAAAGCTATTTAACTCTGCACGCATCTGTCGATGGGGCAGGCGCTTAGTCTAACCAGAGCTGTTAGTTTTGGAAAGTTGGTGCTGTAGCAACGGATGTTTTAGGAGCAGATTTGTCTTTGTGAAATGGGTTTAGTCTGCCTAGACCATGTCCGATGGCGCCTGATGTTTCTGCTATCTTTTCACCGGCAGCGCTAGTTCCATCTTTTACATGTGAAGCGCAAGAAACTACACCTCTGCCAAGAAGTTTTGGGAAAGCAATTAATTTGCTGCCCACTACACAAGACCCATCTTTGATTTTTTCGCCGGCAGCTTGAGAGCCATCAACTAGCTTTCCACCACCTACTTTCAAACCATGACCAATGGTCTTTGGTGCAACCATCATTTTGCCACCTACGGCAACACTGCCTTCTTTAACCTTTTCGCCAGTTACTTTTAGTCCATTGGCTGTAGCTTTAGCGCCAGAGGCAACTAATGATCCGGAGCCTTTTACTATATGTCCGGTTGCTTGCCCAACTTTTTTAGTGCCAGTTACAACTGGGCTGACGGCACCTTTTGTAGTTGTAGCAATGCCATGAACAATTTCTTTAGTTCCAGCAACGACACCTGTGTTTTCGCTGGTGCTTGCTTCTTTATTGCTTACATTTGTAGATGCAGTATTTTCTTGCTTTGGATTTTCTTGTTTTGGTGTTTGAACAGCTTTTTTAACCACTACTTCAGATGTTTTTTTGGCTTGATTTTGATATTGAACAGTTTTTACTTTCGTTTCACTTTTGTTTTGTACGCTTTTCTTGTCTTTTTGACCTTGAGATGAATTTTGAGGGGCTTGAACATTAGCATAAGGGTCTAAAAGTGATTGCGGACCGGCCTTTACAACATGGCCTGCTCCAAGAATTAATACAGATGACACAGCCAAAGCGGTACTAAGAACTTTCATTTAATGCTTTCCCTCAATCAATTACTATGTTTTCAATTACTCTTATTTTTTATATCATAGTCAAGCCATCCAGCTCTTGAGATACTTGTTAAGTAAAGCTCTAATAGCCATTAGATAAACTCAAATGTTTATAATCTCTTGATAACATGATTGAAATCATTGATTAGTGGCAAGTTATAATAAATAAGGTTGGTATTGAGGTTTTCCATGGCAGAGATTGTAAACGAATGGTATTGGCTAATTTTTGTTATGCTGGCTTGGGTGGCAGGATGCGGATCACTTGGAGCTAAGCAAGTTTATGATGGAAAAGAGCCAGAAATAAATGAATAAATAGTGCTGCCACCATATGTGGTGCACACTTAAAATTGCAAGTCTCAAAAGAAACTGATTGCGACATTAAGGTGGTTTAATTTAATACGATATTTTATTTTCCACGGTCCTGTATCGATTTTGTTTACACACCTTGACCAGTTGGAGACTTTTCAGTATGCTGGAATTATTGTTATTGAAACCGACGGAACAATTTAATGTTAAATACTTATTTTTACTATGGATTTTTTGAGGTTCATCAAGTGTGAGCAAGTAGCTCGTTAGGCACTAGGTGGACCGCAGAAGTATCTGCGGTCTTTTTATTTGAAGCAGTTTTGGAGCAAAATGAATTACTCGTTTAATTATTACTATTACTTTTTTACTAGGGTGAGGCCTGGCTGATTTTTTTCTGCGTTTTTTGTTAAAGCCCGGCTCAAAGTAAAAAACCGGGCTTTCATTTAGTTATAAATTTAGGAGTTTAATAATGTCAGAAATAAAATTAGCCAAAAAAACAGATGCAAATCATAAAAGTACAATTACTTTGTCCAATCAATCAGTAATTGGTGGCAAAAACTTATTTATTATTGGTGGTCCATGTTCAGTAGAAAGTGCTGAACAAATGGAACAAGTAGCACTTAAATTAAAAGAGGCACCCATACAAGCCTTGCGTGGAGGAGTTTTTAAACCACGAACATCGCCATACTCTTTTCAGGGGCTAGGAAAAGAAGGTATTGAAATATTGGCTTCAGTTAGGTCAAAGCATAATCTGCCCATAATTACTGAAGTCATGGCTAGTGAACAAGTAGATGAAATAGCTCAACATGCCGATGTATTACAGATTGGCTCACGCAATATGCAAAATTTCGAGCTTTTAAAACGGGTTGGTAAAGTCAATAAACCAGTAATGTTAAAACGAGGCTTGTCTGCCACAATTGAAGAATTTCTTTTAGCTGCTGAATACATTTTAGCTCACGGCAATGAGAGAGTTATTTTATGTGAAAGAGGTATTCGCAGTTTTGATCCTTTTACACGTAATGTTTTAGATTTAGGGGCAGTTGTTGCTATTAAACAGTTGACACATTTGCCTGTTATTGTTGATCCCAGTCATGCAGCCGGCAAAAGCGAGCTAATTCCTGATTTGACCAAGGCAGCTGTAGCTTGTGGGGCTGATGGAATAATGATTGAATGCCATCCTGAGCCAGAAAAGTCTGTTTCTGATGCCAGACAAGCTTTATCACTTTTGCAAATGGTTGATCTGGTGCATAGTTTAAGGCCAGTGGCAAAAGCTATTGGGCGTCATATCATTCACAACAATAATAATTTGACTGTAATTAGTCCACCAATGAGGCAGGCAAATCGACAGGTAGCCCAAAAACAATCAGTAATTGGGGGATAATCATGGAAGAATTTACTTACAAATCACATGCAAATCCTGAAACTAAATTAGGATTACCTGAAATTCGTAATTATATTGACCAAATAGACAAGACCCTTGCTTATTTGCTGGCTGAGCGTTTTGAGCTTTCCAATTTAGCAGGGCGAGTTAAAAACGAAATGAATCAGCCTATTAAAGATCTAGAGAGAGAAAATGAAGTTATAAACAATGTTACAGCTCAAATTGAAAAGTTTGAGGTTAAAGAAGCAATTGCGAAAGTTTATCAGGCTGTCCATGAGCAAAGTCGATATTTGCAAACAATCAATGATAAGAAATCAGAGACAAAATTATTGGATGAAAATTCAAATTATTTTCCGAGAGTATTAATTATTGGATTAGGATTAATTGGTGGTTCAATTGCCAATCAAATAAAAAAATACATACCAACAACTGAAATTGTGGCATGTGATAAAGCTAACATAATTAATTCTGCTATAAAAAATGATTTGATTTTTGAAGGCTCTACCGAACCTGAGTCTTTAGTGAAAAATTCGACATTGATTATTTTATCTTCTAGCCCAGAAAATAATATTGAGCTCTTACAACAAATTGCACCATATTTAAAACGAGGACAGCTTGTTGTTGATGTAAGCTCTACAAAGTCATCCATTTGTCAATTGGTTGATGCTATTGATTTGCAAGGAGCGGAATTTATTGGTGGACACCCATTTTGGGGCAGCGAAAAAAGTGGTTGGCAAAATTCTTATGAGCTTGATATTAATGGCAAAATATTTTGTCTTGTGGCAAGCAATAAGTCATCTGAGTTGAATTTACGTCGCCTGACAAAATGGTTAATACAATTGAATTTAAATGTTCATGTCACAGACTCTAAAAGTCACGATTTAATGGTGGCATATAGCAGTCATTTGATTCAATTATTGTCTCTTGTATTAGGTGCACGATTAGCTAAATTAGAAAATGAAAAAGCATTAGAATTTGATCCTAAGCTTTGTGGTCCAAGTTTTAAATCAATAGTACGATTAATGAAATCGCCAGCAAATATGTGGCAAGAAATAATTCAACAAAACAGTAAAAATATTATTTTGGCACTGGATAATATTACTAATGATTTGCAAATACTAAAGAAAGATATTGAATCGGGTTCAAATGAAGTATTGTTCGATAATTTTAAGTTAGCCAAGCAAATAGCAAATTATTTTGAATAATTTTCAAACTAATGTTTGATATAAACCAATAATTTTCCAGCTAATGCTTGTTTGCTCAAAAGCATTTAAAATGTGGGCATATTGCTCTTTGTCATTAAGCTCAAAATCAATGAAAAAGCGATAGTGCCAGGGGGTTTCTGGAATAGGTCTAGATTCTATTTTTGTCAGATTAGCTTTAGTACCAGCAATTTTATTCAATAATTTTGCTAAACTGCCAGGTTCATGTTTCAACTCTACTGCTATAGAAAGTTTATAAGGTTTAGTATCGGACTTTCCTATTTCAATTTTGTTTTTGCTTATTAAAGCAAATCTAGTAGTATTTGCTGAATAATCTTCGATATTACTTTGCAATATAACCAGATCTGATCCTTTGCAAGTAATATCGCTTGCTATTGCTGCAAATGATTTATTTTGTGTTTCACGCACTAATTTCACAGCACTACTTGTATCCCAATGTACAATGGGCTGCATATGAGTATGTTTGTGGAAAAGTTGCTGGCACTGATCTAAGGCTGCTGGATGTGAATAAACTTGTGTTATCTCATCGATATTTGCACCAGCTAAAGCAATTAAATGATGGCGGATGGCAATAAATGTTTCACTGACTATATACAAAGGATTGTCCCAAATTAAGTCATAATTTGTTGTTATAGAGCCAATGGAAGAATTCTCTAGAGCAATAACTCCATAATTTGCTTTGTTTTTTATTAATAAATCAAATAAGGCTTTAAAGGACGATAATCCAATTGTTTCAATTCTTTTGCCATCAAATAAATTATGGCAAAACTTATCTAAAGCTTGATGACTAAATGAACCAGGATTACCTAGATATGCAATTGTAATTAAATCGTTAGAACTTAACACTAATTACTGCCTTGTCAAAAACTCTCTAAATTTATTTACCGGTATTTGATAATCAATACTAACTATTCCAAGCTTCTCTTCGGGCAGAACAAATTTGATTGTATTATTTTCTCGTTTTTTATCATGCAAAACTGCCTGCATGATTTTTTCTTTGTTTAAATTGTTAGGAATATCAATTGGTAAATTCATCCCTTTAATAAGAGCTATAGCATTGCTTACATCGTCTTTATTTAACTTTCCAATGCTTTCAGCTAAACTCAAAGCAAAGTTTAGTCCTATTGATACAGCTTCGCCATGGGAGATTTCAAATTGAGATGCCTTTTCTATCCCATGACCTAAAGTATGACCTAGATTCAGACAACGACGTAAATTTTTCTCGTAAGGATCTTTACCAACTACAGCTAGTTTCATTTTTACACAGCAAGAAATAATATTTAGTAAAAAAGGACTTTCTTTGGAAAATGGAGATAACGCAATATCTTGTAAAATTGAAAATAATGGCTTTGTCCCTATTTTATATTCTGTCTCTTTGCTTACTGTTTGTTCAATAAGTGCGTATTTTATTATTTCTCCTAATCCTGACAAAAACTCTTGTTCTGGTAATGTGGATAAAAATAAGGGGTCTATTATTATCAAATTAGGAAAATAAAATGTGCCAGCTAGATTTTTGCCGTTTTCTAGATTAATGGCTGTTTTACCACCAATGGAAGCGTCTACTTGGGCTAACAAAGTAGTAGGAATAATTACAGTATTTATACCGCGCAGATAAGTAGAGCCAGCAAAACCTACTAAATCTGATATTGCACCACCACCAAGGGCAATTATTGTATCGTTGCGTGTGAAAGAATGTGATTGTAATTTATTCCATGCTGAAATTAATGATTCGATAGACTTGCAATGTTCGCCATCGGCTAATTCCAGGATGTGCACTTCATAGCCAGAGTCTTTTATATGTTTCACTAATGGTTCTAGCCAGCTGCCCGCAATACTTGTTTGTGTGGTAATCAAAACTTGTTTGCCAACACCAAGTTGAGATAAGACTTTACCTACATTTTCATATGCACCATATCCTATATTGATTTGGCTTTTTGTTGGCAATTGGCTCTTAAATAAAAAAGTTTGGGTAGGACTTTTATGCTGATATTCAGAATGAATTCTCATTATTCTAATTCCATTTCTAAGGTAGCATTTTGCTCCTTAGCAACTGATGCTTTGCTTTTTGCTTTTCCTAAACTTTGGCAATATTTAGTGTATTCTTGATAAGAATTTGTTATATCAACAATACTGTCGCCTGCAAATTTATTTAAAAATGCGCGTGCTAACACAAAAGAAATCATTGCTTTGCAAACAATAGAGGCAGCTGGAACCGCACAAACATCAGATCTTTCATAATGAGCAGTCTCTGAAGTAAAATCAGGATATGTAAGGGACGGTAAACCTTTTCTTATGGTAGGGATAGGTTTCATATATGCTTTTATTTTAAGACGAGCACCGTTAGTCATACCGCCTTCTATGCCGCCAGCATGATTGGTTTTGCGTGAAAACGGTAAATGATTGTCATTCGATGGGTATAGTGCATCATGGACTTCTGAGCCAGGCAAACTAGCATTTGTAATACCGTCACCTATTTCTACAGCTTTTATGGCTTGTATGCTCATAAGAGCTTGAGCTAATTGTCCATCTAGCTTTTCATCCCATTGTGTATAGCTGCCTAAGCCGACAGGTAAATTGTCTACAAGTATTTCAATTATGCCGCCTAGGCTATCACCATCTTGCCAGGCAGTTTTTACTGCATCTTTCATAGCTCTAGTAATTGATTCGTCAGCTGAAAACATTTCAGACATATCAATTTTGCTGGATAATTCATTCAATGAAATTTGCTCATAGCTCTTATCTGTTTTTATATTGCCTATGCTGATAACGTGATTTAGTATTTCTATATTGAAATATTGAAGCAATTGATTGCATAAGCTGCCTACTGCTGTGCGTGCTGCTGTTTCACGAGCGGAAGCTCTTTCTAATACGTTGCGTATATCTGAATGACGATATTTCAATGTACCAGCTAAATCAGCATGACCAGGACGGAAACGTTTAATTGATTTTTTGGCAATTTCAGCTAAAGCTTCTTTATTATCATTAGATTTATAAACTGACATAACATTTTGCCAGTTGTGCCAGTCGCGATTTTGAATCAACAAAGCTATAGGTGCACCTGTAGTGACACCATATCTAATACCGGATAATATTTCTGCCTTATCATGCTCGATTTTTTGCCTAGATCCCCTACCATAGCCTTGTTGCCTTTTTGCCAATTCTTTATTTACCAAATCGATATTTATGGGCAGTCCAGAGGGAAATCCATCTAAAATAGCTACAAGAGCTTGTCCGTGTGATTCACCAGATGTTAAAAAGCGCAACATAAGTAAACTAGATTGTCCTCAATAATTCTCATTAATCTTACAATAGAATGGGTTATATTACTTCCTCTTTTCCCTTCATTTATCGGCAATTGTGAACAATAGAAACAAAATAATACTAAAAGGACAATTAAAAGTCCCTGGTGATAAGTCAATATCTCACCGAGCCCTTATTTTTTCAACCTTTGTAAAAGGCACTAATAAAATTTGGAATTTATCTCCTGCTCATGATGTAAACAGCACTATCAATTGTTTGCAAGCTTTAGGTCTAGAAATACAAATGCTCCCGGGCAATATAAAAGGATTAAGTACTACTTATCATTCTGTTTTAAGCAATGGCATTGAAAGTATAAGACAGCCTTCCACTTTATTATTTGCCGGCAATAGTGGTACGACTATGCGATTGTTATCTGGACTAGTGGCTGGGCTCCCATTTACTTTTAACTTTGATGGTGATGCATCACTTCGTAAACGACCAATGGCGCGGGTGCTTGATCCATTAAAAGCAATGGGGGCAATTGTTGAATATAAAAATCAAAAAAATCATGCTCCATTTTCTATGGTCGGATCGTCTCTTAAAGGCTCAAGTTTTGAGCTTCCGGTAGCATCAGCTCAAATTCAAACAGCTTTGCTTTTAGCTGGATTACAAGCAAATGGTGAAACGACAGTAGAATTGCCTGCAACAGTCAGAGATCATACGCAAAGGTTATTTAAGTACTTAAATATTCCTTTTAAAGTGCAGATTAAAATGCAAGAAGAAAAAAACTTTGAGAAAATTGTAGTAACTAAACTAACAAAATCAATTGAACCTTTTGAAATAAATGTGCCAGCTGATATATCTTCGGCAGCATTTTTTATGGTAGCAGCTAGCTGTCTGAAAAATTCTGAAATTGAATTGCTTGATGTGGGAATGAATCCAGGAAGGATCTTAATTGTTGAAGCCTTAAAAAAAATGGGCGCAAATATTTCAATTGAAAAAAATAGAGAAGAATCAGGAGAACCAATTGCAAATGTAAGAGTAAGAGGTAATAGTTTATTACAAGGGATTTCTATCAATGGTTCTGAAATTGCATCTGGAATTGATGAATTGCCGATTTTAGCTTTAGCTGGTGCTTTCTCAAAGGGGCAATTTTCTGTGCGTGATGCTGAAGAACTGAGAGTGAAAGAAAGTGATCGTATTAGTGCAATTGTGCAGAACCTTAAACTTATTGGAGCCGATGTTGAAGAAGTGAAAGATGGTTTTGATATACAAGGAAAAACAAGCTTAGCAGGTGGTTGTATCTGGAAATCTTATGGAGATCATCGCTTAGCGATGACAGGCTTAATAGCTAATTTATTGTGTGATCAACCTGTACAAATAGATGATTTAGATTGCGTTAGTATTTCTTACCCTAATTTCGTAAGAGACTTGGAATACTTAAGACAATAATTATTTTCTCTTTTTTATTGTCTTTGATTTATTGCGCCGATAGCTACTAACTGTTTTTAAAGCTTTGCCATGAGCTTTATGATCTTTAGGTATTTTTCCAAAGTCTGACTCTTTTACTTCGATGATATCGAGAGGTTCTTTGCAATAAATAGAAAACTGACAAGCCGCCTCAAGAGCAATTTGAGTCAATTGTTTTGCATTCTCGATACTATCGTAAATGCCATATAAACATCCAAGTGCATAATCAGCTCCAGCACCATGGGCTGCATAATGAGGATATTCGTGCACGCTTAAATTATTGTATATGCCATATATTTTTTTAGCAGTTACAAGAAGGAAAATATTGTATATGCCAGCATATGTATCTTTACCAGGATCAACTAGCGTATAAGACTTTTTAAGCTCACTATATAATTCAAGGAAAAAAGAAAATACACTTGCTCTGTCGGCAAAAGTATTTTCCATCATTTTGTGGCGAGTGGTATGCAAATGTTCAATTATGTTATCCAATAACGAATAACCACTGGTAGCTAAATATGCATGCTTAAGCTTAACAATTTTTGAACCATTAACAAGATCGGTGTAATATTCGTTGCCGAAAGTTGTGATGCGGTCTGCACCAATAAAGACTTTACCCTTCTTCTTGACTGCCACTAATATTGTCATAAAGACCATTCCTCTTCATCTTTCATATGAAACAATTTTTTTATCATGTCGTCTATGACTTTCATACAAAAGGCTTTAATAAGTTTAGTCGCTTGACTGCGAAAAACCTAGATATAATGTATAACACATGGACTTATATAAATTGGGAAATATTGATGCGACTACTTAGAAACTGGCTGATTTTAATTGTCTCTATTGCTATTACACAATTCCAAATGCATGCTTATGCTCAAAAACATGATTATATAGTGCAAGCAAATGCTAAAAGTGCAAATAAAATAAGTGTGCCGGAATGGTTTAACCGTTATGACAAAATAAGATATCAGGCCCAAATGAGTCCTTCGGAAAGACAAAAGGCAGATGTTCTATTGGCTGGAGGAGCTTCTATGCTTGTGCCAGGTGATAAAAAAGCTGCTTCATGTGATTTGCTCAGCAAACTTGTTTTGCGCTACAAAACAGCTATTATTTCTCTCAATGCTTTACCAAGAAATCCAGAAACATTGCAATTACATAAAGGCTATTACCAATATTTTTTAAATGCTTATCAATTATTTTCTGATTATTTGAAAGTGCAAGACAATTTATTAGCGGTTGATTCTAATACTGGTCAGCCTATAGCAACTGGATTAATACAAAGAAAAAGTAATTTAGAATCATTAGAACGCTCTGTTAAAGATCTTGACCGCAACATGCGTTTGCAATTTGGAATTAGTTCATATCCCTATTAAACGCTTGTTTTAAAGCTTCAACAACTTCATCATCTTCAACTTGATGAAAGTCAATATAATAATTACCCACGGCATGAAAATTTTCAGGAATAAGCAAGGTTATGACCGTCCCGCATTCTTTTATAAGGGAATTATATGTATCCATTGGCATGACTGGGGTAGCTACAATTATTGAGCTAGCATTCCACTCTTTTACTGTTTTTATAGCTGCTAATGCTGTCATGCCTGTCGCAATTCCATCATCAATAATAATTACATTTTTTTGGGCTAGATCCGCTCTATTAGTTATATTTGCTTTTAATAGCCAATTTTGCTCTGAATAAATTGTTTCTTTAAGAAGGCGTTCTTTTTCCATTTCAATATGGCTTTCAAGATTATTAAAATATCTTTTCATGCTTTCATCAATAACAATTATGCCGTGAGAAGAAATAGCTCCTACAGCTAATTCTGATTGTCCAGGTGCTCCTATCTTTTTAGCTACTAATATATCCATAGGGCAATTTAAAATTAAAGCAACTTCCAAAGCTATTGGTACACCACCGCGTGGTAAACCTAAAACAACCGTTTGCTTTGAAATATTTTTAGTTTGTTGTTTTAAAATATCTTGTATTTTATGTCCAAGCAATGTGCCAGCTTGTTTTCGATTTTTAAATACCGACATGTGACTTGTCTTTTTTTCCTATTATTTTAGTGGCACAAATTAACATAACGGCAAACAATGAAATTGTTGCTAGCATTACGCCTAGCCAGAATGATAAAGGCACGAATTTAAATTCCACCAAATGTTTTCCAGCAGGTATGTGAATGGCTTTAAATAAATAATTAGCTCTTAGTATAGGTATTTCTTTATTGTCTATAGTTGCCACCCAGCCTGGATAAAATGTGTCGGTTAAGACAAGTATTCCTGGTAAAGAATTGTTTGTTTCTATTTTTACTTGATTGGAATTTGGTCGTTTAAATGAAACTATCCCTGATGAGTAAGCATCATATGAATTTGTATTTGATGAAATATTCTTTGGCAAGTCTATATTAAGCTTTTTCTCAAGGATGACATTGTGATGGGCATCAAAATTAATTGCTGAAATTTTATTGAGTGAATCTTCTTCTGAAGAAGCAATTTGAAATTTATGTACTATGTATGCAGGCGGCAGTGCGCGCTTGTTTTCATAAATTCTTATTGCGCGTGGACTTTCGTATATTAATTTCAGACTGGACATTTTGTCGGTGGCAGTATGCGAACTGTTTTGTTTGGCAGGATTTGGTAGGAGTAAATATTTTCCTGCAATTAAATCTGTATTTGTTGCTTCAGGCTTAACAAATTTCTGTAACCATACATCAAATATGGTTATGGAAGCACGTAGCTTATTATATTTATTACCCATTGCTTTGGCTGTTTTTAAAGAAATGGGTAAAGAAAATTCTACAAATTGCATATGATCTGTTTGTCCATTGGCATTTAGAAGCACATCATTGCCTGTCCATATTTCATTATTGTTTTCATCCAATAGAGCCGGTCTTAATCTGTATCTATCGGTAGCAATTGTATGTACTTTAAAAAGACAATTCCCAAAAATTTGGTAATGGCTATAATCGTAATTGACATTGGCAGATATCAGGCGCAATCCAGATGCATACTTTATCTGCTGTGGCAGCAATGCTGGATTGGTAAGCTCTTTATTAAGCATCAAGTTGGAAAGTGGATATGGACTAATTATGTATTTGACGCTCGCTAGATCAATCATGTGATTTGTATGTTGATCGAAGATGAAAAAATATAAGCTTGCTCTTTCGCCTCCAGCTTTTTGAATAAATTCGGTATATCGCTTTGGTGATAGTGGACTCAAATAACGTAAGTCTTGTAGTCCAAATAGACTATTGATGTTTGGTAGGAAAAAATTTCTGCCAGTTGCTAAAAATCGCATATCACTTTTTTTTGGTATGTATGATATGGGAGCTGTTTTGCGATAATTAAAACTAGCTTCTGTTGGTAGTGATATTACAGCTGCGCAAGATATGGAAATGAAATTAAGCGCAATTAGTACAAAAGGAATTATCTTTTGCGCTGATTTAGGCAAATATTTGAATGAACAAATTAAAACCACAGCAAACGTAACTATGATTGCATTATTGAGCCATTCAGGCTTAGATAAGTTTGTGTAGTGTATTGACCAATCAAAAATCCAGTTATAGAAGCTTATGCGATGAAAATATACTAGTGCTGGAATACTTAATATCAAAATTGCAGTAGCTATAAGTAGAGTTTCTAAACTATAACCTTTCGTATTTTTATGTTTATCAAAAATATTGCTAAATCCAAAAGCAGATAAAAGTGATGCAATTAACAATAATATTGGTAGACCATAAATTGGCATCAAATATGAAAAAGGTCGTTGACTTAAAATTGTATTAAAAGGCGGCAAAGTTGTAGTCATAATAAATGCAATAAAGAAGGTAATGAGTAAAGCTTTTACTTGTTTGTTTATGGAAAGAAGACAAACAGGCAACAAAAGACAAGCAATGATGCCTAGAAAAGGACTAGCTTCCACAAAAAAAGGATGCATAAGACCATATAAAAATGCGTCCCAGCATATATGTGGATGCCAGTCGACGTTTGCTTTATAAAAATTGGCATTTGCTAAATATTCAAAAAATGGTAGCAATACAGGTGTTGATAAAAGAATAGCTGATATTGCTGATGGAACAAGAGTGGTTATTGCATGAATTAGACGTTTTAAAATGGAAAGTCCATTTAAAGTATCATTGCAAATAAGAGCAATAGCTAAAATACTGGCAAAAGCAGCAGCAAAGAAAAAACATTCTGGGTGAATTATATAAATGCCTAAAGCACAAACAACACCAGTAATTAATTTATTGGTAATAGTAGGGTATTTACTTAAATGGACAAAAGTATAAAACATCCACGGGAATAACCAATTATGTGATGGTAATTCCATATAGTGAAGGATAAAAGGACAAAAGGCATAAGATAGGCTAGAAAAGATGGCTCCTTTATAAGATAGCTTTAGTGAGCGGGCTAAAATTAAAGTACCCATGGCTCCAATTGCTACTTCAATGACAAGCGCTAAATTTAATAAAGGCAATATTGACGCTGGAAAGAGAAAATGTAAGGGCGAAAAAACAAATGATTGTATGTCGCCAATAATTGGATAACCACATGCATTATGATGATTCCATAATGGCAATTGGAATTTATTTATTTGTTCGTTGGCAAAATTTTGATTGGGAATATGAATAAGATAAGCAGATGGATCATAGTTTATAGTAGCATTATGTTCTTTAACTGATGGATTGAACAAACTATCTAATTCGAATAAATGTGCTAGTTTGCAAATGGGACTGCCCGCGAAAACTGTTGGGTAAAAAAACAATGCTGTTGTAAAAACAAGAAGTAATAAAGACAAAACTAGCTTGAAAGAGTCATTACTCATAAAATTAGAGACACGACTTTTCGTATTGACGCTTTGAGATAAATTATGAGCAGAATGTCTTGTTTCAGTAGATGTTAATGGCATAATTTCTCTACCTATCGTTAGGATTATGCCAAAGGCTTATCTTACTTACTAAATGATTTGAGTGGCGAGCAAAAAGTAATATGCCATTATAATTGCTTTTTCCAAAATAATAATATGTTTCTGCTGGTGATTGTGATTTTGAATTTACAAGCTCCAATTCATCAGACTCATTTAACAAATTTGACTGGACAGGTAAAAAACCATGCAGCCTTTTGAGCGCAATAGCTTTTGGTATGGGTGATTTTTGGTAAATCACTTCAATGCCAAAACATTTCCCAGCTTTTAAATGTACAACGTAAACCCCATTGTCAGAATCATATTCAAGGCTCTGATATTGAGATTTGTTTCCGAATGTACCACCTGAGCTCAGGACAAATGATTTGCCTGCTTGTTTAAGTTTAATTTCTGACATACCCATATGAATATCGTTAAATGCCAATTTTGTTTTTGGATTAGCAATTCCTAAGGTTGATGGCAGGCAAAAGAAAACAATAATTAGTTCAAAGGCAATAAGCGTAATTGATAATTTAATAGACATATTTTTGCAGGAATATATTTGCCCAAAATCATGTTTTTGAGACAGCACTTGAAAACACAAATAGCCAGTGGTTATGTTTCGAAATGCTTGAATATTTGCGATTATAAGGCAAGTAAGATATGTGATACGTTAAGTGAGGAAAATGAGAAAGCCAAATCTAAACTTAGCGCTAATTCATCTATATAGTTGTGAGCAGAATGTTAGTATTTATTGTGGTGAATTTGGCTCACCTGGCATTTTTACTTACTACTAGTTGATTGAATTTGTTCTAGCGTTGTGAAACCATCAGCAATAAGATATTTTGTTTGTATAAGTTGTGGTGCAGATCTTAAATTAGAGACTGCAATTGAAACCGAAATTGAAGGTGAAATTGACACAGGCACACTTCAATGTACTAAATGTTCCTGTAAATATCCAATTGTAAGAGGTGTACCACGCTTTGTAGATCAAAACCAGAGTGGTGTACAGGACATAAATACCGGTGATAAATTTGCTCATGCTTGGAAAGAATTTGCTCGCTGGGACGATCGTTATAAAAGACAATTCTTTGATTGGGTAGAGCCAGTTGATGAGAAGTACGTTTTCGAAAAGGTGGTATTGGAAGCTGGTTGCGGCAAAGGGCGACATGTCAAAATCATGTCTGAATGTGGAGCTTCGGAAGTATTTGCCATAGATATTGGAGAAGCAGTGGATATCGCTTACCAGGCGGTGGGTAAAATGAGGGGAGTGCATATTATTCAAGCTGATATTAAGAATCTACCTTTCAAACCAAAAAGCTTTGACTTTGTATTTTCTGTCGGCGTATTACATCATATGGAAAATCCGGCTGCTGGTTTTTCCCAGCTGACACGCTTTGTGAAAGATACAGGTTCGATTTGTACTTGGGTATATGGACGTGAAAATAATTGGTGGTTGGTTTATTTAGTTAACCCAATTAGGGTTGCTATTACATCTCATTTAAGCCTAATTATATTGAAACCGCTTGCCGCGATATTGGCTTTTCTTGTATATGTTTGGGCAAAGTTTCAAGCAAATATTTGGTGTCCTGCCCAAAAGAAATTACCTTTTATGCCAAACTTGTTTTACCAGGACTATATGATATATATTGCTCGCTTTGATTTTAGTGAAATACATCATATAACTTTTGATCATTTAATAGCACCAGTAAGCCATTATGTACAAAAAGATGAAGTTGTTTCATGGTTCCGAAATGCCAATATGGCAGACCCGATTATTCGTTGGCATAATAAAAATAGTTGGAGTGCTTTTTGGTCAAATCAAAAAAAAGAAATGGAACAAATAAGGCAAAACTATTCGGGCTTGCGACAATAAAGAAGTTTTGCTGGTTCATGACCAATAACTGCGTAGTCGGGAAAAATGCCTTTGCAAACGCTATTAGCTCCTACTACACTAAACTTGCCAATTTGAGTACCTTTCAATATTGAAGCGCCAACGCCAATCCAAGAACCATATTGAATGATTACTGGCTCACCTTTTTGGTTGGGTTGTTGCATTATAGGTACATCTGGATGAACACTTGTGTGATTATTATCTCCAACGAAAACCCTTTCTGCTATTAAGACATTATCTTCAAAAGTTATTTTATTAGTACAAGTTGCATAGAAAAAGCGACCAATCTGATTTTCATTTCCTATTTCAATAAAAGAGTCATAAGTATAATCTTCCCTTTTGAAGTCGCTTTGGTATTTTTCTTCTATGTAATTTTGTAAAAAACTTAAATCTTCAAAAGCACTTATATGAGAATGTTCTTGAATGCTTGTGGCGTCGCCAATTTTAATTCTGTGTGGATTCAAAATTCTAAAAGGTGGTTTGATTTTTGCATCAATACCGAAATAAGCAAACATCGCCTTTTCGTGAGAAGTAAGTGGCGTTGTTTTGTCCAAAAGAATATTTGTTGTTTCAATTGGTGACTTCATATTTATTGCCATTATATATTTGTCTGACTATGGTATAAGGACGCATTTTAGTTTCAATGAAAATTCTCGATATATAAAGCCCAACTACGCCTATGCAAAAAATCCCTAGTCCACCTAAAAGCCAGACAGAGGCCATAACGGAAATCCAGCCAGGAAGAGTTTTGCCTGAGAAAAATTGTATTACCAACCCAGTAGAAACAATTGCGGAAAGGGTAACAATTATAAGCCCCAAGAAAAAAATGATATATAAGGGACGCTCGCTAAATGAAGTAATGCTGTCCAAGAGCACAATCAATCGTGAACCTGGTCTATAGCTGGAAGTTGATCGAGAAAGCTTTGTAAAACTCAGTCCAGTTTGTTTGTATCCAGTTTCTACCCACAATCCACCAATTGCTGTTTTACGCTCCTTATGACTAACAAGTGCTCGTGCATAGTTGCTATTCATTAGGCGGACTGTACTGTGATTATTGGGTACTTTTGTTGGCAGAAGAATATTAATCAGCCACCAGGCAATTGCTCCCGCCCATTTTTCTAGTAGTCCGCCTTTTCTTTCATTCTGATATCCATACACTACATCCCAATTACCATCATGTAATTGGGCATGAAATTTTTCCAAAAGCTCTGGTGGTTCTTCTAGATCTACATCAATTAAAAATATGTTTTTGCCACGAGCATAATCAATACCAGTCATCATTGCTTTATGATGACCAAAATTACGCGAAAGTTCGATGATTTTAAGTCGTGGGTCACTATCAGCTAATTTGAGAGCAATTTCAAGGGATTGATCAGGTGACCCATCATCAACCATGATAATTTCGTAGTGGGCAGCAACTTTTTGTGCTTCCTTGCTCATACGACTGTAAAACTCCTCTATGTAAGGAGCTGATTGGTATAAAGTAGTGACTACAGAAAGCTCAATTGTTGCTTGGTCAATGCTCTTATTCAATTTCTTATATCCAGATAATGATAATAATAGGATTTTGTATTGAGACTTAATATGCTTTACTATTTATAAGGCTTCGGGGTACATTGTAGCAGCCATTAGCCGTAAGCCCTCTAGATATTGAAGCATAAAGTGATATTTCCATGATGAAAGTTATGAAATGGCAAAAATCAGGTCTAATCTTTACTTCTGGTAAATTTGATTGGATGAAAACACATGCCCAAAACCCTTTGCCGGAAGATTTAGGCAATGGTGATTATCGTGTTCATTTTGCCGGAAGAGATAGCGAAAATCGGGCAAGAGGAGCTTATTTTACATTTAACATCAAAGAACCTAGCAAAATACTTGAAGTCTCTTCAGAGCCATCTCTAGATCTAGGTGAATTAGGCGCTTTTGATGATGCAGGTGTAATGCCGAGCAGTCTAATTGAATACAATGGAAAAAAATATATGTATTACACAGGCTGGTCTAGGACAATTGATGTTCCTTTTGCTTTTCATATCGGGCTAGCTGTTTCAACTGATGGAAAACCATATGAGCGTTTATCAAAAGCTCCTGTATTAGGACGTAATTATTTTGATCCGTTTATTGTTGGTGGACCATATGTTATTAAGGAAAATGGTCTTTTTCGTATGTGGTATAGCTCAGCTACAAAATGGATAAAAGAAAGTCCATCTCAAAAAGCACAACATTACTATACTGTAAAACATGCTACTTCCAATGATGGAATTAATTGGAATTGTTCTAGTCAACTTTGCCTTGATTATGAAAATGAAGAATATGCCATTGCTCGTCCAGTTGTATTTAAAGAGCAGGATACTTATTACATGTGGTTTACGTATCGGGGTGGCAATAATACTTACAGAGTGGGAATTGCTACTTCGCTAGATGGAATTAGTTGGCGTCGGCTTCATAATAATTTGGGGATTGATGTGTCTGACAGCGGATGGGATTCAGAAATGATTTGTTACGCGCATCCTATTGTTTTTGAAGGGCAAACATATGCTTTATACAATGGTAATTCTTATGGCTTATCTGGTATCGGCTTAGCTAAGATGAGTGCCTTTTAACCAGGTGAATCATATCAATACTGTCAAAAGATTAGATAGAATTGCCATAAATAACTAATTATAGTAAAGCTAATTATGAAAACAATCACAGATTCTTTGGCGCTTGATCAAATTTTCCAAGATTTACTTAAGCTGACTCCTGGGTCCATAAAAGATGATATTTCCATGGCGGATATAAGTTTATGGGACTCATTGCATCATATGGAATTGATTCTAACAATAGAAGAAAAGTTTGGGATTGAGCTAAGTTTTGATGAGATTTCTAAGATGCAAAATATTGGTGAAATTCGCAAAATAGTTGCAGAAAAAACGAATAAGTAATATGCAGTCATTAGAGAATAAAATATGTATAGTCACGGGCGGAGCCGGAGGAATTGGTTTTGCGATTGCAAATCATTTGCTTGCTAAAAAAGCAATCGTAATAATATTGGATAAAGATTTAGATAAACTGAATAGTTTATCTAAGCACAGTAATTTATATACATACAAATGTGATGTTACAAATGAAAGTGAAATTGAAAAAACTATTTTGGAAATATCAAATAAGTTTGAAAAAATTGATGTTTTAGTAAACAATGTTGGCATTCTTTATAGTGCTCCCTTAATATCTTTAGGTACCAGTGGTATCCAAAAACATGATTCATTGGACTGGGAAAAAGTTATTGCAACAAATCTATCATCTGCATTCTATACATCTAAGCATGTAGTAGAAGTAATGCTTAAAAAACGAATTAAAGGTGTAATTGTGAATATTAGCTCAGTTAGTGCTAAAGGCAATGCTGGACAATCTGCATATTCTGCTGCTAAAGCAGGGCTAGAAGCCCTTACTAAAGTTTGGTCTAAAGAATTAGCCTTAATTGGTATTAGATGTTTTGCGGTGGCGCCAGGATTCTGTGATACTGAGTCGACCCGAGCTGCTATTGGCAAAGAAATGCTAGATGAGACTATACGCCGCGTTCCTTTAAGACGATTAGGTAAAGTGGATGAAATTGCCGAGCTTACATTATCTGGTATTCAAAATGATTTTTTTAATGGCAAAATTATTGAAATTGATGGTGGATTAGTTATTTGAGAAAGTGCAGAGAATGCATATATATAACCTAGGACAAAAATTTAAATCAGTGGCAAAGGAATTTGCTAACTCTGTTGCTGTTAAAACTGAAAACGATATTACAGACTACAATAGTCTTGATAAGCAATCAGATCAATTTGCTAATTATTTGCAATCAATTGATATAGCTATTGGGGATGTCATTTGTATAGCCGGAGAAAAAACTCTTTTATCAATTGTATGTATTTTAGGAGCTTTAAAAGCTGGTGTAATTTACAGCGTTTTTGATCCGCAAAGCCCAATTGAACGTCTGGGCAAAATATTTGGGCAATGCCGCCCTAAAGCAGTTTTTTGTAGTGTTAATTTATTCTCTAAAATAAAGAATATAGGATTTAAGTCAATTGATATAACATCTCTTCACCTGAGTTCTTTTACGCAAGCAGATAATTGTAGGCTAATAGTAAGACAGGAAAAAATCACTGCTAACAGCCCGGCATATATTATGTTTACTTCTGGCTCAACTGGTTTCCCTAAGGGAGCAGTTATGACTCATCAGAACGTATTGAATCTTATAGCGTGGAGTAAGCAAACATATGGTTTTGATAAAAATGATGTGTTTACCAGTGTCAATCCTATATATTTCGATAATTCAGTTTTTGATGTTTATTCATCCTTATTTACTGGAGCATCGCTTGCGCTTTTTGATCACGAAACAGTACAAAATCCATCTAAGCTTATTCGTTTAATTAATGAATTTCGATGTACGACATGGTTTTCTGTGCCATCAATGCTTATGTATTTGCAAACTTTGCGTGCTTTCAGTACTAATAATATGAGTTATATAAAGAGAATTATATTTGGTGGTGAAGGTTACCCAAAAGCTAAACTCAGAAGTCTTTTTGATCTCTATTCTGACAGAATAGAATTTTACAATGTTTATGGTCCAACAGAATGTACATGCATTTGTTCGTCGTACAAAGTTTCTCAAGATGATTTTCAGGACTTAAATGGATTTTTGCCTCTTGGTAAATTAATTAGCAATTTTGATTGTCTAATTGTGGATGATGAATTGAAATTAGTGGAGGCAGATCAAGTTGGAGAATTGATTTTAAGGGGGCCAAATGTAGGATTAGGCTATTTCCAAGATGGTGAGCGAACACAAATGTCTTTTATTCAAAATCCTATGCACGATGCATACAAGGATATAGTCTATTGCACTGGCGATCTTGTTTATTTTAAATCTGATGATGGGAAAATCTACATTGTTGGTAGGCGAGATAATCAAATTAAACATATGGGGTACAGAATTGAATTGGAAGAAATCGAAAATGCTATAAGCTTAATTGATACAGTTAGAGAAAATGCAGTGGTGCACTGTGAAATCCGTGGCTTAAGCCAAATTGTGGCATTTATAACTGGCAAAAATGGTACGGTTGATGAAAAGATTCTTCGAGGAGAGCTAAAAGAAATTATTCCCCAGTATATGATTCCGACTAAATTTGAATTTGTGGAAATTCTACCTAGGAGTGCAAATGGTAAATTGGATAGGAAAAAATTGAAATCTGATTATATGGGGCAATTGGTAAATGGCTAAGATTGTTATTTTTGGTGCTGGGCGTGGGGCTGACATTGCCCATCGATATATTTCTAAGGATACTGATCATAGTGTAAGTGGTTTTACGGTAGATGATCATTGTTTTGATGCAAATGAGTTTAAAGGACTGCCAGTGGTTAAATTTAGTGATGCTGAAAAAATGTTCCCATCTTGCGAATTTAAAATGTTTGCGCCTTTGGGTAGCCAAAACATGAACAAGCTTAGATATGAAAAGTTCAAAGCCTGTAAAGAAAAAGGATATGAATTAATTAGCTATGTAAGCTCAACAATTCCATTTGCGAGTGATCTGGATATTGGCGAAAATTGTTTTATTTTGGAAAATAATTCAATTAATTTTGATGTGAAAATTGGAGACAATGTTACCATCTGGAGTGGCAATCAAATTGGTGATAACTCAATTGTTTTTGAACACTGCTGGATATCATCTCATGTTTGTATTGCTGGCAGTGTAATAATTAAACCATTTACTTTCGTTGGCATAAATGCTTCGATATCTAATAATGTTATTGTAGAAGAGGAAAATTTTATTGGTGCTAATGCTTTAATTACTAAAAATACTGCTGTTAAAGATGTGTATATAGTAGCGCAAACGCCAAAAGCAGCTTTTCCTAGTGATAAATTTTCATCTATGCTAAGTAAACTTGTTTAGATTAGGATATTTGCTGCCGTACTAAAACTGTAAACTCATACAGATTATAGTCGTGTAGCAGAGAAACAGATCGAGAAAAATGTTTTTTACAATAATCAAAATAAAAAAGCGGATCACCATAATATAGATCTGGGCGCATGTATTCTTTATCGCTATAAGAAGTAAGCATGTTAAAAGCAAAACCTGATTTGCTGGCTGTGGCAAATGTATGTATGGTTTCTAGGACGTAATTTTGCCAGTCAGAATTTGGTATTTCAAACTTGACGTTGAATATACCGCTAGAAACAACAAAGTCAGCATTATGATTTAATTTGTTGCTAGCGATAAATTGACAGTTGTTAAAATTGGGATGTAATTTATTGGCCTCAGCTACCATAGCGGAAGACCAATCATAACCAATGTAATTGCAATTTATTTTATAGCTTGCGATATAATCATATAAAGCACCATAGCCACATCCATAGTCTAATAAAGAAAATGCTGAATTTTTTTTGTGATCACATACTTTAAGTAATTGTTCGAATCTTAATTGTTGGGACTCGATAGAATTCCAATCTACTCCTTGAGCGGTCGGTCCGTGAGCAGTAATTTTATTCGTATAATAATTACTTACAAGATTATAGATAAGGTCATTGGTCATAAAATAATTTCCTTATTGCTTAGAGGTTTTTGCAAGTGTTTGATTTTGAGAAAGTACTGCTTCATCATAAATAGATTGACCATTAAAAGTTTTGAGATAAGACGATGCGTCGGCTCCAGTATGGAAAAGGAGATCCAGAATGCTTACTCCGTGAGTAAAGGGAGGATAGAGCTGATTGTATTCTTTGTACTGAGAATAATTTGCCCAGCATAACTCTATACGGGACTCGTTTAATATGTCGATATCCATATAACATTTTGCTGAAGGACCAGATAAATATTTGGTGGCATTAAGTTGTTTGCAAAGATCTACTAGCCTTTCTGTTTTACCATCTTGCAAAGCAAAATCGGAAGACCAATGTAATTGTGTTGTAATTCCAAGAAAAGAACAAATTTTTTCAATGAATAAATAATTGATTTCGCTTAGCATTTCCAGCTTTGCTGCTTGTTCATATAAATTAGTTAGCCAGCCACGCAACTCATTGAAATAGGGTGCTTTAAGATAATTTTGTGTAAGGATAGTCAAATGACTTTCTGCCCAACTGTTATTTGCAATTTTAGTTTCATTGATTTTTTGCAAATACTTTCCTTTTACTTCTACTGGGATAGTGAGCCAAACTAATCCATGAGGAGTCTTGATTTGATTTCTGTTGCGCCAATCTCGACGAGTGTATTGCACCGTGTCATATAAAACAAAATCATCGACAGCATTGATGATGTCAAAATACCCTTTCCAGGGAATATATGAAGATTGAATTGCGGCCAATAGGCGCATTTTGTTCATAAGCAATGCCGACAAAATTAGTTATTGTTAAAGTGCAAGCCAACTAATCGTATCATTTTAACCAATTCCAGTAATTACTAGCAAGCGCGTGCAACAAGTATTAGCGAACCGCCAGCTATGAAATCAAATCCAGCTTTTATGAAAATATGTTCAAATGATAAAACACTTTCTAAGCTAGCGTTTAGGAGTTTAGGTAAGCGATATTCAGACATAGGGTCATAATCAGCTAAAGATCTTTTATCCAAGCTACGTGAGGCGAGCATTAAGGGTAAAAGTAGAGAAACAAAAGAAGTAATTTTTATAATTTCAAATCCAGCCTGTTCTACCTTTTCCCTAAGTAAAGATCGACTATATCGGCGGTGATGTCCTGAATATTCATCTACGATACTGGTTAGAAATTCATGTTGAGGCACAGTTACGAGAATGCCACCATTATTTCTCACGGCTTTGCGCATTTGAGCAAGTACCAGATCATCTTCTTTAATATGCTCTAGTACATCGAATGCTCCAATAACATCAAATTCGTTATAAAAAGGAATTTTTCTACCATCCATTTGCATAAGTGTTGCATCTGGAGAGCGCTTAAGAGCGTACTTCAAGGCTTGAGCATGAATTTCACTTCCAAATAATTGAAGATGTGGTGACGATTGACTCACTCCAGATAAAACATAGCCTGTACCACAGCCAAGTTCAAAAAAATTTTTTGCATGAGGAAAATACTTTTGCAAAGCCCAGGTTATTAAACGATTTCTATTGCGAAACCAAAAATGATTGCTCTCTAAATGAAAAAGTCTGTCATGAGCCCCCTGAGGAAAACCTGTATCTGATAAATCAGGATCAAAACAAACATGATCACCTTCAAATATAGGTGTTTGTTTACAGGCAGGGCATGCCCATAAATTTGAATTATGATGCTCATCACATTTAAGACAGACTTTCACTGATGGTCCTGCTTGGAAGACAAGATATTACAATATTTCTTCTTATGCGATCAATTATTACTATTTTTACTCGTTGTCAGGATGAGGCGTCCTTGATTTTATTGCTGGCAGTAATAATTGTTATATGTTTGATTGCTGGCATTAACGGCAACTTTCCTATTAACGACGATATGCTTTACGCTGAATCAGTTCGCCATATAGTAGAGCAGGGTAAATTTTTTAGTTATGGAAGTAATGCTTTTGATTTTATACCAATTCAGATGGCGAGCCTTATTTGTACGGCATTAGGCTTTTCCTACAATTATTTGCGTGTACTTACAATTTGTTTTCATATCTTTGGTAGCCTCGGACTTTATTTAGGTTTGAGAGAAATAAATCTGAGTAAAAAAGCAAGTGTATTTATGACTGCTTTATATACATGCAATCCTTTTTGTATTAATCTTGCGCTTACTTTTATGACTGATATACCAGCTTTAGCACTAAATAATTGGTTGTTTTATTTAAGCGTGAAGGCAATTAAGAAACAAACTTTATCGACTTGGCTATTAGCATTATGCTCTTTTTTAGCGGCAATATCTATTCGTCAAACAGCTCTATTGTTTATTGTTCCTCTACTTACAAGCATTTGTTTTTCCCAAATGAGCAAGGTCAAGAAAATTTTTTTGCTGATATTGAGTTTGTTCTCAACTATTATTGTTTACAGTTTGCTTAACCAGTGGTTAATTAGTGGTTCAGAGTGTAGTTCGGTGTATACAAATTTCCAATCAGTTTTATTTCAACAACTCTTTGGTATTGTTGAAAAACCAATAGGTTTTTTTCTTCAACTAATAAATACTTTTGCTAAAGGATTATGTTATTCCTCATTGATGCTGGCGCCTTTGATTGTTGTATTGTCAATCAAAATATTGTCCAATTCCCGTAAATATGTCTCGATAATCATGATTTCTATGCTGCTAAGCATTTTATGCGTAGGATTGCCGCTTGCCATAAATATATTTGTTAAGCATCAATATATGCCATATAGTCTAAATTTATTTATGCCACCATTCTTAGGTGCCTATCAAATCATTGGTGGTTTTTTTTCATGGCAAGAAAAGCATTTATTTACACTTACAATAATTTCGGGTGTTTTTGCCTTAATAATGGGGTTTTGTATTTGTGTGGCTTTAATTTTGCAAATGAAAGAAAAAGAATTATTTTCAAAACCAAATTTATTTATCAATATAACCCTTTGTTTGTCGGCAGCGTATCTTGCTATTCAATTACCCATGCATAATCTTGATCGTTACTATTTATTTTCTTTAGCACCACTAATTCTTTTTTTTGGACTTGTTTGCAATACGCTGAATATGGATAAATTAGTTTTATTAGGGTTGATTTTATTTGTACCCCTGGTTTTGTACGGGACATTTGCTGCTAAAGACTCTATGGATTTTCATCGTGCGCAATGGCAAGCAATTAAAGAATTGGAGGCTATGGGTGTCAGTCCTTTAGAGATTGATGGAGGAGCTAATCATAATCTTTTTCATGGCGGACTAAAACTAACATTAGGATTCAAAAAAACTGCTACTGAACATGGTTGGCCAAAAGAATTTCGAGGTGGCGAGCCTCGCTGTCATTTACGTTGGTGGCCAATAAATAAAGAAACATATATAGTTGCTGCTATATCTTTGCCGAATTGTAAAATCGTTAAAACAATTCCTAATTGGAGTGTTATTCGTGGACGGCAAAGAAATATATACGTATTAAGTCCTATTTCAGCCCATAATCAATAGCTTAAAAATTGGAAACATCAGTTTTGCTTAATATGGGGATAATTCTTTCATAAATAATAAGAGAATTTATGTTATCAATATAAGCGATATAGTTCTTTGGTTCGGCAATTTTGGGTGAAATAATGCAAGCGCCAGTTGCTTCATATACAAATAATTTTTTCGACGAAACACAGATTACGGCAGAGAGCTCTGCCTCAATTGTGGTACCGATGGTTCTTGAGTTATTGCCAATTAATTCGGTAGTGGATATTGGTTGTGGAACTGGCAGTTGGTTAGCTCATTTTCATGAAAATGGGGTCAATAGAATCAAAGGGGTGGATAGCAGCGGTGTAAATTATGCTAAGTTGCGCGTACCTGCCGATTGTGTAGAACAAGTAGATATTAGTAAATCTTTTGAGCTTAATGAAAGTTTTGATTTGGCAGCTTGTTTGGAAGTAGCTGAACATTTACCAAGTAATTGCGCTAATAACTTAGTAGATTCATTGACTAAATTGGCACCAGTGATTTTATTTTCAGCAGCTATTCCGTTTCAAGGTGGCACTCATCATGTAAATGAACAATGGCCTGAGTATTGGGCACAATTATTTGCTGAGCGAGGCTATGTAGTAATTGATTGTTTCCGTCAGCGCATCTGGCGCAATGAAAATGTTGCTTATTGGTATTCCCAAAATTTATTGTTGTATGTGCACAAAGATAAATTAGCTGAATTACCTCAGCTCATTCCTTTTTTGAATAGTACCGATCCTGCCCATCTAAGTTTTATTCATCCAAAACAATATTTGAAGAGTAGAGATGAATTATCTAGTCCAAAATATATGTTTATGCGTTTAGCATGGAATCTTTTACCTCGCCCGATAAGGCTGCGCTTGGTTAAGCCACTCGCACCTGTTCTTTGGCGTCGTTATGGAAGCAAATATTGATCTCTATTTATAAAGGTATTTCTACTTTTTGTTGATAGAGTTTTAAAAGTGTATTGATATCTTGTTGGGATAAACGAGAATATTCATCCGTAATCGGATACATTATATCTGTTTTGTTGGGACTGTGTCCTATAAGACCAAGAGCGTGACCAAGCTCATGGGTGACTACGTTTTGCAATACTTTATAGCGGATACGCATGTTTTTGCTCATAATCATGTCCAAATTTATTTCAATTATTTGTGGCGGTACTTTGTATTTAGGACCAGACTTAGGAATATAAATTGGAATTGGGATTCCGCCTACGCCAATAACTGATAAGTTTCCTTTCCCTTTTTTTGTATATTTAGTAACTGTATGAGCACCCAACAGGCAGTCTTTCGAATCAGGAGCATTACCTAAGTGTTTCCACGTAACTTGAATGCGTGCAGCATTAGGATCATTTACTTGAGCAAATCTTACAGCGTGATTGGTGCTATTTTCCCAAGTTTCAAAAGCTAGAACTATTGCTCTTGTAAAATTAGGATCTGGAAAGCGACTAATATAAACAGTGATAGGCATTGTTTTAAAACGCAATACTTTGCCTTTTGTTGATTGCATAATCTCATTTAAATAATCACTATTTATTTTAGTGCTGCCAAATGGACCAATCCTAACAAAATTCACTGGTGCCACATTGACAAGTGGCAAGCTGTCTTGTAAAAAATTATCTTTGTTTGAGTAATTATCTTCTGCGGCGCCTACAACTGGTGCAGTATCTAATCTTTGTAGTCTAGTCAGCAAAGATCCATTTTGAGGAAAACCAAAAATTTTCTTTTCAATGATTGATAGTCTTTCTATATAAGACAAATTATTATTTACTGGCAGTTTATACTGTTGTTCTAACTTAGTTATTTGGTGAGCAATAGACAGCTCAGAATTTATTTCATTATCCATAGCTATGACAGCTGGATTCATAATTAGACAAAGTAAAAAAGCAATTAGTGCTCTATGTATATATGTTTGAAATAGGCTCATTTAGGCTCTTATTTGCTCAATTTGTGTATTTAACGTGCCAGATAATTACACTTTATGCTACCTTAATAATAAGCTACTAGTATGTTAAGGTAAAGCTAAATCTTATGAATAATCGATTGAAAGAATTAGCTTATATGCGTTATCACCAACCAGAGTTTTTAACAACTTTATTTGAGTTGGCTGTGGAAGAACAATGGTTTGATTTACAGCATATGGTACAGCATGATATGGCTAAAGCTATATTGGCAGATTATTCTGATGAGCAAGGACGTGGCTATTTAGATAATGAAATATACTATTCCAATTGGGAAAGTGTAATTGACATTGGCTGGACTGCTTTTTGTGAGCATACTGGACTTTCTAGAGAAAAAGTCGAACAACAATTACAGTTATTGCGAGAAAAGTTCTAATCGTTATAACGGATAACTACTGCTATTCCACCAGGGAATTGTCCATTATTGGTAGTTTGTGCGGGCAATAAACTACTAAATGACCATACTCCTGGATTATCTGCTACAAATTCTATATCTATACGGTCGGCTGGATTAAGAGTGATAGTATCTCTATTTACGTGAGGCTCTAAGGAATCAGATCCATTAATGGATACTATTTCAAACTTATGGCCACTTATATGTAATGGGCAAATACTTTCACTTACGTTAATTAGCCTTAGCCTAACTCTCTCATTGCGTTTTAACTCCATGGCGGCAATGGCAGGAGCACTTTTGCCATTGACCGTAAAAAGTGAAAAGGGTGCATTTGAGGTTGGTTTATTTATTGTTGTTTGTCCAATTAGATAAACAAAATCACGCTCGTAAGTCTTTGGCATACGAGTTGGTTCAATAGTTATGGCACCATATAATCCTGACTTAATTTGATTCAAATGATTTATTTGAGGGTGATACCAAAATGTGCCTACTTGATTGGCTATAAATTGATAAGCAAAAGTTTGTCCTGGCAAAACTATTCCTTGGTCTTTGCGAGGCAGTCCATTTACTGAGTGAGGTAAAGTAAGACCGTGGAAATAAATGCTAGTCGGCACTTTTAGCTGGTTGTGTAATACTACTTTCACCAAGTCGCCTTCCTTCAGGCGCATGGTTGGACCAGGTATTTGTCCATTGTATGAAAGAAAAGTATTGCTTATTCCTGGGGCTATTTCCCAGCCAGTTTCTTTGGTTATTAAATGAATTTCTGTAATTTTTCGATGGCTCATATTATTGCGCAATTGTTGCATTTGTTCTTGCGCACCACTGATTGTTGATTTGAGATCTTCTAATTCACTTCTCATATCATTAAGCTCAGATTTTTCCTGAGCTTGCTGTTCTGGCAAATCAGCTGCATCATCAATTTGACGTGCATAAGAAAATGTATTTGAAGATGCAAACAAAAACGTTGAAATAATAAAGCAAATAATTAAGTGTCTTAGCATTGTGATAATGGAATAATTAGTGGGGTTTGACAATGGCAACACTGGTGTTTGCGTGTGTTGCTGTTCTGTGAGAAACACTGCCAATTAAAAAGTGTTGGATTGCTGTATGCCCTTGAGCACCCAATATAATCAAATCTGCTTTTACTTTGTCGGCTAGTGCAATAATTTCTGATGGTGGTTCTCCAACTTTCAAAACTGATTCGACATTTTTTATGCCTGCATCATTTAATATTCGGTGGCTATCAGCTAAATATGTCTCCCCTTCCATAAGCAGGTTTTGTTCGACTGCAGAAATGAATTCTATTGGTGAAACAAGTTTTAGCCCATCTGATAAATCAGCAACATGAATAAGGATTATTTTTGCGTTGGATAGATCAAATTGCTTAGCTGCCTGGTTTAAAGCATGCTTTGAATTTGTAGATCCATCAATGCCGATTACTACATTTTGTAATTTTTTTTCGTTTTGCTTATTGGGACGGCATAATAATATAGTGCCGCTTCCATGTTTAACGACTTTAGATGAAACACTGCCTAGAAAAAACTTTTCTACTACAGAATGATGTCCAGGTGTAAGCACTGTCATATCAAAATTTTCATCTTTAGCAATTGACTCAATCATATAAGCTGGTGGTCCAGATACTATTTCTAAGCTGATATTTTTACAAGAGCTAGATAATAATTTTTCTGCTTCACTTAAAATTTGTTTGGCTTTTGTATTTAGTTTTTCCGACCAATCATCAGAAAAAGTGCCAGCGGTTTTAATCAGATTTTCATAAGCCGGCAATACTTCTTTGACATGTAATAACTTAATTTGGCACGGGCTTAAATTAGTAAGTTTAGACAATACAGAAATGGTTGGCTCAAATGGCAAATTAATATCTAAGGGCAAAAGAATTTTCATTGTTATTTCCTGAAAACTAATAAGTTAGGATATTGGCTTATTTTATTACATAATTCGATTACAGTTCTTTACAGTTGGGACATACTTGGGGGCTAATGCATTAAGTAAGTCTGAATTAGGGAATATTGATTTATATTGCAGCTTGAAATCCAGCCTTAATTAAAGAATTTCCTTATGAAAACCTATCAATTGCAGTCCATGTTTTTAGCTTTAAGTTTCGCTTTTAATCTGACATGCGGGCTGGCTTTAGCTAATTCGCCAGCATCTGATACAAAGCCTAAATCTAATAATTGCAAGTTTAAGCTTAAGCCATTGTCTGGCACATGGGATAGCGGACGTAAAAGTCAATCGATAAATAAATCTAGTGATGAAAATTACAGCACTGTAAATGATCGTCCAGTTTTAAAAACCGAGCAAGCCGCACCGCTTAAATTTAAAGAAGCAGTTTTTAACAAACAAAATTCCAATAGACAAGCTCTTCAAGGTAATACGCAAAAAGTTTTGTTGGAGACAGGCATTAGTGTAAATGTGCCGAAGACTCCTGAAGATGTAGCAAAATACCTAGCTAAAATGCGCATTATTATTGATAACTACGATAGGGTTGTTGCTGGTACTCTCATGGGTTCTACTGGTTTAAATGTGGACGCTGGTAGTATAAACGTTAGCAAAGATAGAACTCAGCTTTTAGTTAGTCAGATATGTTCAATTGTGCCTCCTGCTGAGCTTAAAGCTGAACACAATCAATTGGCTTCGACATTACTTACTGTTGGAAATTTTCTAGCAACTGGTGCCGATGGCAGTTTTGCCTCTTTAATGGCTGCACCAAAAGTGATGGCTGATGTGCATAATACAATGGAAAATTATCACTCAGGAGTTAAAGATGTAATTGCAGCTTATGGATTAAATGCCCAACTAGATCCTTTTGCTGGTGAAAGTCCAGAAATGAAAGAAAAATTTGCTAACTCTGTGGATCAGTTTAAAACAAATAAATTTAACTCATTGCAAAATCAATTTGCCAAGAACCAGGCGACAAGTGGAAGTACAAGTACAAATGCAGGTACTAGTACGTTTTTTAGCCCAAGCCTAGGTGCCTCCAGCTTTAGCAGTAATTCCAATGGATTTTCAAGTGGCGGGCTGGGTCTAAATAGTTCTGACTCATCAAGTAGCGGACTTACTTCTTTGTTTAATAATCTCACTGGTGGTAATAGCGGTAATCTAAATCAACTTGGTAACATAATTACACCTGAAAAAATGCAAGAGCTTGGCAAGATCATGCAAGATTTAGGTAATCAGTAATAAAACAAGTTAGAATAAATGTAGAGGTTACTTAATTGATAGATAGATACACGCGACCAGAAATGGGTGCGCTTTGGTCGGATGAGTCTAAATTTAGTACGTGGCTAGAAGTTGAGCTGGCTGTTGTTGCCGCTCAAGGTAAATTAGGCATTATTGCTCCTGATATTGTTTCTGATATTAAGAAAAAAGCAAAATTTGATTTAGAGAGAATAAAAATTATTGAAGAGGATGTAAAACACGATGTAATCGCTTTTTTGACAAGCGTTAGTGAAAGTGTTGGTGAAAATTCTCGTTTTGTTCATTTAGGGTTAACTAGCTCAGATGTAGTTGATACAGCGTTAGCGCTGACTCTTGTTAGAGCAGGAAAAATTATCGCGCGCGAGTTGGACAATTTGTATCAAGCAGTTCTTTTGCAAGCTCGCAAACACAAAAATACTGTTACTATTGGCAGATCACATGGTATTCATGCAGAGCCAACCACATTTGGTTTTAAAATGGCTGTTTGGCTTGCAGAACTTGAAAGACATAAGCATCGTTTGAGCGAGGCAATAAAAATAATTTCTGTTGGGCAAATGAGTGGACCTGTGGGCACTTACTCAAATATTTCTCCAGAAGTAGAATCATTAACTTGTGAAATTCTTGGACTGACGCCAGCTTTAATTTCTACACAGATTATTCAACGTGATCGGCATGCTCAATATGTTTGGACCTTGGCTGCAATTGGCTCCAGCCTCGATAAATTTGCTACTGAAATTAGACATTTACAGAGAACAGACGTGCTGGAAGCGGAAGAACCATTTTCTGTGAAACAAAAGGGATCTTCAGCTATGCCACATAAGCGTAATCCAGTCGGTTCAGAAAATATATCTGGCTTAGCTAGAATTTTAAGAGCAAATAGTTTGGCTGCTTTAGAAAATATTGTTCTTTGGCATGAACGTGATATTAGTCATAGTTCTGTTGAACGTGTTATCATGCCAGATTCCACAATTCTTATTGATTATATGCTTCACCGTTTTAGCAAAATTATGACTGATTTGGTTGTTTATCCTGATAATATGCAAAAAAATGCTGATGTATTTGGTGGTGTAATTTATTCGCAAGCTGTTATGCTCAAACTTATTGACAAAGGTCTTAGCCGCGAACAAGCATATAAAATGGTTCAAGATAATGCTATGAAAGCATGGAACCAAAATGCTGGTAATTTCAAACAAAATCTTTTAGCTGATAAACAAGTACAAGAACATTTATCTAAAAGTGAAATTGAAGATTGTTTTAGACCAGAAAACTATTTGAAAAATATTGAAAAAGTCCTTAACCGATTAGGCGTATGATTGATTTTAGCCAAAAGATTTGTGGCATTTTAGTACCAGCATTTGCTTTGCGCGGTAAAAATGACTTGGGAATTGGCGATACCAATTCGATGTGTGAAGCAATTTCTTTTTGTGCTCGCAATAATATTGCTGTTTTACAAATACTGCCAATAAATGAAACGGGTGAGGATAATAGTCCTTATAATGCAATTAGCTCAATTGCCTTGGATCCTGTTTTGTTAAGTATGATACCTGATATGGTGCCTGGTTTAAATGATGAAATACTGAGTCGGTATATAAATAGCGATCTTAAAAATTCAATTAATCAAGGTGCTATAAATTATAGCTTGGTAAAAGAGCTTAAACTTAATATTTTAAAAGCAGCTTTTAAAAAAATTGCGCTCAATAAAAACATAACTAGTCAAATAGATCAATTTGCTCGTGAAGAAGCTGATTGGCTGGATGCATATACTCTTTTTCGCACTATTATGGATAGACAAAAGAGCAAAGCTTGTTGGACTTTGTGGGAAAAACATTTGCAATTTTTTGCTGGTGCAAATAAATGGTATGCTGAGACAGCGGAGCACGAAGTTCTCGAACAAGAAAGAAAATTTTGGACTTATGTACAATGGGTAGCATATAAGCAGTGGTTGTATGTACGCCAATTAGCTCAAGAAAATAATGTGCAACTGATGGGAGATATACCCTTTGGTATCAGTCGTTATAGTGCTGATGTTTGGGCGGAAAGAGATTTGTTTGATTTGAGTTGGTCAGGGGGAGCGCCTCCTGAGACATTTTTTCAAAGTGATTTATTTACTGCCAAATGGGGACAAAATTGGGGGCTGCCTTTATATAATTGGCAAAAACATGAAAATGATAATTTTGCTTGGTGGCGTCGACGAGTAAAAAAGATTTCTCAAATATTTCATTATTTTAGAATTGATCATGTATTGGGATTTTATAGAATTTATGCTTTTCCTTGGAATCCGGAAGACAATGAAAAGTTTGTTGATTTAACGCATGAGCAAGCAAAACAACTAACTGGCGGTAGATTGCCGCAATTTATTCCATATAGCGATGATAATAAAGAACATGCTCTTCTTAATAAAGAACAGGGCGAAAAGTTTTTGAAAGTAGTCTTACAAGCAGCAGGCAATACTGGTGTGGTTGCTGAAGACTTAGGAATGATTCCTTATTATGTGCGTCCTTCTTTAGCTGGTTTGGGAATTCCTGGATTTTCAATTCCTATATTTGAACGAAATGAAGATGATCGTTCTTTTAAATCAAAAAATATGTTGCCAGCTATATCACTAGCGACGTATGGGACGCATGATCATATGCCATTATTTGCTTTTTACGAAGACTTAGTTAGCCGCTGGCACGGATCAAATGGGCATGAGGCATGGCTTGATGTACAAAGACTGATGAAGTTTTTAGGTGGGGATGAAAATAGTCCATATAAGGAATTTTCTTATGAACTATATAAAGCTTTTATGCAAACTTTGATGGAAACGCCATGTTGGCTTTCTATTTTGATGATTACCGATCTACTTGCTACACAACAACGTTTCAATTTGCCAGGAACAAGTCAAAGTGGCAATTGGAGTGAACGTCTTGAAATGCCATTAACTGATTATGAAAGTATGGAGCCTTTTAAAAGCCGAATTGCTTTAGTACGAGATCTCATAAAACAGACTAATCGTTTACCAAAATTAGCATCTTTAATCAAAAGCGAATGACCTAGCAATTAATGTGGTACTGATTTAACATGGTAATAAGTCCAAACACCAGGCTGCCAAGGGGAGTTTTAATGTTTCCAGCTTTTTTAATCAGAACAGCTATAGACTGGGTAAGACAAAACGAGTCTTATTTAGGTTTAAGTCCTAAAGAACGCTGTGAACAAGCTGTAAAAACTTGTCACAATTTATGGGAAGAAGAATTTGGTTTAGTAGATAAACATTTAGTTGAACCATCAGTTATAAGTGCGTATTGGGCAGAAGTTTTTCATTCTAGTGAATCTCCCGATGGTGAAGATGAATGGAAAGAAGGCATTTTAAAACGTTCTTCTCAATATGATTCTTTTGTCGAATGGCAAGAATGGTTTAAACAGAATAATTCCAGTGTCTATAAAGATGATTTGATTTGGAATGGTTTAATTGCCAGTGCTTGGGCGCATACTCATCAATATGATGTAATGCTAGTGGCAGATAGTTGGGAATTTGTTCCAGCTACATCTTATTTGCCTATTAATGAAATATGGCGATTTGAACCACATATGGCTGCTGTCACTGAGCTAATGTATGAAATATGGCAAGAAGAAAAACAAGCTTATGCTGAAATTGGCTTTGAGATTGGTGAAGCGAAATTTGACTATCTTGGTAAATTTGAATGCTTAGGATTTGATACTAAAAAATATTTTGCAATTTGGCCAGCAAAAGCAAAAAGAGATAAAGAAATTGTTGCCATTGGCGAAATAGTGGCAGATATTATTTTCCCAACTTCTGATGATTGGTACCGTGCATTAGATAATGTAATATTTGCGCATGATTCTTTAGATGTGACATCACTTCTTACTAGAGCACAATATGTATTTGGTAGCAAAAGACGTTTAATGGAATTAACAGCTGAAAGCGGAATTGAACAAGCTATAAGACAAGCGAAAGCAGAAGGATGGCTTGTTACATCTGAAGAAGAAAATGCTAGTAGCATCTTGTCGGAAGATTTGGGAATAGACTCAGCTGATATTGCTGCTAAGGTCTAAATAACTATAATTCTTGCTTTATTTTTGTCATAGATCGAGGAAATTGGGCAGGTGTTGCTTTTACTTTCTCAATAATCATAATTTGATGATCTTTGCTTATTGTTTCTTTATTCAAAGAAATTATTTCTTTGAATTCTCCTCCTAAAGCTTTAATATGTTCTTTGGCATTATTCAATTCTATTTCCAATTGTGCTGTAGATTTTTGAACTAAAAATATTCCACCAATTGCTAAAAAAGGCAGTGCTAGCTCAGAGATTAATCTCAATTTCCCAACAGCACGCGCTGTTGCTATGTCAAATGAGTTTCGCATGATACTTTCGTGTGCTAATGTTTCAGCACGTTTGTTATAAATTTTGATATTGTCTAATGAACAAATGTTTTTTACTTGATTGAGAAACAAAGTTTTTTTACTTATAGAATCAATTAGATTTAGATTTATATTATTAAACATAATAGCTAAAACAATGCCTGGAAAACCAGCACCAGAGCCTATGTCTATCAAATTAATAGCATTAGTCTTTTTAGTCCCAACATATTTATTTATTAGTGGCACTAAGCTTAGTGCATCCAAGATATGTTCTTTAACTAAAATATTTATTTCGGCATTGCCAACTAAATTAGTGTGTTCATTGTAAGTCTGTAATTCAAAACTAAATTGTTTAAGCAAATCAATTTGATTGTTGTTCAATTCTACCCCGAGTAATTGGGATAAGGCAGAAAGCTCTTTAAAAGCATTATCTATATTATTCGTGTGTTCTGCTGATGAAATCACTGAAGTATTGCTTGCATATGTCGATAATTTCTGGGCCAGCTAATTTTTTCTCGTCTAAATACCATTCAACTTTATTATCTGCTTTATTTAAATAAGCAGCTAGTCTTTTAGACGGGCTCACGCCCAATTCATCCATTTTTATATTATAGCCCCCCGAGCCTTCAGTAATTGGAAATTCAACAAATTCGATAACGCCGTTTATGCCCCTAATGCCAAAGAGCCAACTTTTACGTGCAAAAGAAAAATAAGCGACTTCATCTGGATCTACGCTTGTGTCAATATTGGCTAAAGGAGAATTATTGTTGCCGGCAATTTTAGTCCTTGATTGTACTGAACTAACGACTGCTCTTAAGCGATCAAACATACAATGCTTATTGAATTCATCCGTAAAAGTTTTAATAACAGTATGCAGTTTTTCTATAAAGGGAGCAGTTGTTATTGCTACCTGCCAGAGCTCTTCTCGGCTTTTTTTCTCTTGTTCTTGACGATCAAACTCATTTTGATTAGCTTGATCAGCTAATTGCTTTACCCAATTAAAGTCCACTGTGATTTCCTTTTGGAGATTAAAATATGCAATTTAGGGAGTATCTATTGGAGATATGTAGGTATCTTTTGTGTCTTTTAAATTCCATCATATCAAAATGTGAAAAAGACAATAATATATAGTGTTAAATATATATATATGGCATGATTTAAACTATTAATTTAGAGCTTACTATTTAGTTTCAACAATTATTAGTGATAAAGCCTATAATTTAGGGGTGTCTTTTCGGGATGCTTATATTTGTATCTAATGAAGACAACATGAACCTGGAAGCCAAGATACTAGCTTGGGCTTTTAGGCAAAGTTTTGAAAGAGCGGATGCCACTGGTGCTCTTTTAGCCCACCGGCAGCTTTGTCATCTACTCAAAAGCGAAGATAATGGTTCAACAAAAGTAGAGTCACCTATGCCTCACGATGTTAATGCTGTTAATAACTTCAATGTCTCTCATTATGGACAAGCAAGCAGTGCTTCGATAGGCAGTACTAATTTATATAAGTTATTACAAGTTGAGCCTTTAGCTCCCTTTGAAACCATTCATTTTATTTTTGTCAAAACACTAAGAAAGATTTTGGTTAAACATAAAGCGGAGCAATTAAACCCTAATTATGATTATCATCAATTTCGTCAATTGATAATGAAATTATGGGTGGCTCATGACATATTATCCGATCCAGCAACGCGCCTTGACTATGACTTAAAATCAGCGCAAGTGGGTGGACTACCTAGCCAAGGAATTATTTCAAAAGGCAGCCAGACTCAAATACCTAATCAAAATCAAATATTAATTGGCAAATTGCTCCAAATTGCCAAAGTGTTAGAGCCTAAAGAATTGGATGTTGCTGTTGATATGCATAAGGCCATGCCTGGCTTAAGATTTGGCCAATTTTTGGTTACAGCTGGTTTTTTAAACCAAGATGAATTGGATGCAGCTCTTTTAGGACAAAGGCTGATACTAACTGGCAAGATTACTGTTGCTCAATTTGAAAAGGCAATGCATGATATGCGTCACAAGAACATTGCTTTTTTTGATACTTTAGTTACAGAAGGTTGGATTAAGCCGCATGACATCTTTAACGATCAATCGGATTTGTGGCGAGAAACTGGCGTATTGTAAAACTGGATAGCAAAGGCTTATTTTTGTGTTGAGATAGGCTCAATATTGCGTTTAAAATAGGATACATATAAACGAATAATTGTAGACAATTGTTCGCAAACTAAACGTACAACTTTTTGATCTCCTGGCTTATATCCCTGATTTGTATAGGGAATTACTACCAATAAACCTAGCCTAACGCCGGCTGAATCAATTGGTTGTGTGAGGGCACTATCATAAGAATTATGATTATTTGTTTTAGGAATATCAGTTGTTAAAGCAGGTAGCCCTAATTGTGAGCCTAGTTTAGCTACATAGGATTTAATGGCAGTTTCATCTGCTGTTTGTGATACATCACAAATTAAAGTTGAATGATCGCCATGATTGACCATCAAAGCACAAGCTTGGTAGCTCAATATTGATGATAAAAGTTGAAAAAGCTTTTGAGCAATTGTTTCTAAATCAAAAATATCAGTGCCTATTTTTCTTACTTCATCAGCTAAGGTGGCTTCAAAAAGCAAACGCTCTAATAATTGATGTAGTCGTGAATTTATCTCTTCCGGACTTGGTGTATGTTGCAGGTCACCCAAAACCTTTAATCGGGGACGTTCTGTTTTTTCTGCCAAAATTTCACGTACTGCTGAAATCAAACTATGAAAACCAGGCTCTTTAGGAATATAACGATCGGCTCCGGACTTAAGTCCCCAAAATCTATCTATTGATCCATCTAATTTTGTCAAAAGAATAACTGGAGTTTGTGCTAAATCAGGCTCATTTTTTATTAAACGGCAAAGTTGATAGCCATTGATACCTGACATAACAACATCAGAGACAATGATGTCAGGATATTCGTAGTATGCTCTTGCCAAGCCTTCGGCACCGTTTTTTGCTGGTAATACTACATATCCTTGAGATTCAAGAACACGTGTAATAGTAAGCAATTGAGTAGGGCTATCTTCAATTAATAAGAGACGATGTTTCATAATTTGCTCAACGCTTATAAGAATTATTGTTTCAAATTATCATACATATTGGCACTAGAATCAATTATAGCTAAATTAGTATCAAGAGTTTGTTTGCCTTTCAATACTGTTTTTGCTTGAGCAAATTCCAAAAATAGATTATCGTCTGTATTAAGGAATGGTGTTTCTTTTCCTGGACTCATTTTTTGGCAAAGAGATTTTAGTTGATCTGGTTTTAGTTTAAGCAACGAAATAAGATCGGATTTTGTTTGAATATCAATTCTAGCAAGCAAAGTTTTAATTGATGGATGTTCTAGTTTTTTTTCAACATTTATTTGTGAATTATCAAAATTTTGTTTGTTTTTAAAACCAAGCAAAATTATTTCACCAGCATTTTTGGGTTGGAACACAAAAGTTTCAGGAAAAACAGTTTGAAAAGTTCTAAGCAATGTAACCAAATGTTCAGGCTCAATAGAATATAATTGTATCCACTGACAGATGATTCCATTGTCAGTTAACCTTGATTGACATAATTGCCAGAATTCTACGGTGAAAAGTGCTGATGCACCATTTACCCATGGGTCAGCTGGTTGAGAAACAATAATGTCATATTGCAAACGCGTGTCATTTAAAATATGGCGAGCATCGTTTATCAATAAAGAAACTGTGTCTTTACTTATAGGGTTATTGTTGTACTCTATAAAATATTTATTGGCATCAATGACAGCTGGTTCAATTTCAATGATTTGTAATTTGTTCAATTTGGGTGATTGTAATAAGGCATTGGCTGTGGTGCCACTGCCATAACCAATAAGCAAAGCATTATTGACTTCACTTTTATAAAATATTGTTGGTAAAAGACCAAGCAGTATTTGTGTTGGGTAATCAGATTGATTAGTTGGGCTACCTTCATTTGTTGGCACTGCTGCTTCAACTTTGCCATCATTAGTAAGATAAATAATGTTTTGCTTTTGATTAAGATTGACTGTGACAGTACTATTTAAACCTTCTTTGTAATAAAGCATGCTTTTTTTCAAACTATTTACTATAGCTTCTCTGGAATAATGAAAAATATCAGGTGTGAAAGCAAAACCAGCTGAAAGCAAGCTGGCATTAAAATTTTTTGGTAAAAAAACCAGCAATAACAGGGCGCTGCCAACCATTATTTTGTTTGCCATATCATTTTTTTTTAGTTTTATAATTGATACAGCAATTACTAATTCAGATAAAGCTACTAGGATAATACTTGTTTGAATGCCAGATACAAATAAGTTACTCAATGTAGGAATTAGATAACAGGCAGCAATTGCGCCAAATAAGCAACCAATAGTATTTACGGCATAAATTGTACTTGTAATTTCTATCTGATTGGCTTCGGAATTGATATGAACAAATAATAGGGGTAGCAGTGTTCCCATGAAAATTGTAGTTGGCAAAATCATTAGACAAATTGGTAATGTACGAATAAATAGCACTTGCACAAATGTTAATGAGTGATGAGATTGAGCAAATATTTTTGTTGCAGCAAAATATATCCAGGGTAATTCATTGCAAAAATAGAGGCCTAAAATTATTGATATAGATGTTAAAGCAGCAAAAATTGATAAAGTAGCAAGGGCATCTTTGGAAGAATTTTTATACGTAGAAAAAAACTTAGCCACTATACAAATGCCAATAGTAGTACCTAGCAAAAATACAAATAAGACAAGACAAAACGAATAGATAGAAGAGCCAAAGGTAAGCGAAAATAATCTTATCCAGACTAATTCAATCAATAAAGATAAAAATCCTTGTCCAAAAGCAAGAAAATAAATAAATGGCAAAAAAGAAAGAGAAGATGCTGTTTGAATTTTTGTATTTGATTGTTCAATAAATTTATTTCTGTTTTGGCAAAATCTGTTTTGGCAAAAAATGAATGCAATAAATGAGACTAATAAATTAAGGCTAGCAGCTAATTGGGAGCTGCCTGATAAGCCAAATTGAGGAATTATAGTAAGACAAGAAAGAGCAATTGCTATTAATGCTCCAAATGTATTTGCTGCATATACATAATTAATTTGTTTAGCGTCAGCAAAACTATTAATAACTAAGGGAAAACATGCGCCAATAAGTAACGAGGGAATAAAAATAATGCTTGCATAAAATAAAATTTCTAAAAATTGGCTTCCAATATGAATATGAAACAATTGTTGGTGATATATACCAGATATACCTATTGCCAACTGACATAAAGCAAAAACGGCAAGCGCATTGTTTTTAACTAGGGCGCTATTGGACAATAATTTAGCTGTTAAATAAGAGCCAAATGCTAGTCCAGCCATGAATAAGGCTATGGAAGTAGCTTGTGCGTATATTGTGATACCGAAAACATAATTTAGAGCTTTTGACCAAATAATCTCATACAATAAGCTAGTAAAGCCCGATACGGCAAAGCAAATTATTAATACTAGTTTTTCATATTTGCTTACTAGGGGATGCAAAGCCATTTGTGTTGCTAACAGGTCTTAGTGATTACTATTGCCGTCATTATGGCATATGAAATTTATAAAGGAGATTGAACTTTTCAGGCTGAATTGTCGTCAAATAAAAAAGAACAATTTGGATGATTATATAGAAAAGCCGTGATTATCAATACAATTACCTTACATAATTTTATGAGTTATGCCGATGTTAGGCTTGATTTATCATCGTTCAATATAGCTTGTTTAGTAGGAAGTAATGGTTCTGGTAAATCAGCTTTATTAGATGCTATCACTTGGGCATTATGGGAAGCTGCTCGCTCTAGTTCCGATGAGTTAATTCGTTTAGGGCAAAATGAGATGTGGGTGGATATCTCATTCTTTCATAACCATGATCTTTATCGAGTGCGTCGTTCTCGTTTGAAATCACAAGGTAAGCTTGGGGGCAAAACTATGTCCAAAGGCACTTTAGACTTTCAAGTTTTAAATGATAATAAAAAAGACAATAATGGTAATGGTAGCCATGGTGGTTCATGGGTTGCATTGACAGCGGCATCCATGCGAGAAACACAAAGTCGCATTACAGACTTGCTTGCTATGGACTATGATACTTTTATAAATAGTGTTTATATCAAACAAGGGCGTAGCGATGAATTTACAGTTAGAGCACCAGGTGAACGGAAACAAGTATTAGCAGATATTTTGGGCTTAAGTTATTTTGATCGAATACAAGAATTAGCAAAAGATGAAGCGAAACAAGCCAAATTTGAGCTGGAACATTTAAATTCAACAATTGAACAGCAGCAAGGTTGTGAGGAGTCCTTGTCTGAAACCGAGACAAATTTGCTAGCTAAACAAACTGAATTAAAGTCTTTGGAAGAGCAAATCAAAGATTGTGAGAATGATATCAAAACATATAATTCAAAAATCAATGCGTTGAAAGCACAATCTACACAAAAAGAATCTATGCTTAGCCGTATTGCAGAAATGGAATCTGATATTGAAATATTGTCCAATCAAAAAATTGAGCAATCAAATAAAGTGCATAGTTTACAATTTATTTTAGAGCAGAAGGACGATTTACAAGCTAAAGGAATTAGATTTGATAGCTTGAAAGAGCAAGTGGAAAAGCTTGATAGTTTGGGACTTGAAGTTCACGATTTGGAGACTAAGCAAAATGAACTTAAATCGCAAATTTTCAATTCTCAAAGCCGTATCGAGCTTGAAGTTGATGCAAATAGAATACAGTTGAACCAAATGCTCACAAGCCAAAGTCAATTAAAACAAGCAACTACCAATATTCAACATTTAGAAAAAGAATATAATGATTTTAAGGACTTACTAAAAAAAGAAGCTGATTTATCTAAGTGCCAAGAAATGCATGTACAGTTATCCGAACGTGCTCAAAAATTACAAGCTGAAATTGATGAAAATAGAGTGCGTATGGAGGTGGAGTTAGTACAAAAACAAAAAAGGTTGACTGAACTAGAAGAGCTCCTAATTAGTCGAGATAAGCTTGAGAATGAAAAAGAAGCGCTACAAAAACAATCGGAACATCTAGATAAGCTAGAAGTTGAATTTGAGCTGGTTGAGAGCAAAGGGCTTAAATTAAAGAGTGATATAGATAGAATTATTTTAGAAAAACAAGAACTGGAGCGAAGAAAACAAGAAAATAAACAAAAAATTGAACAGCTGATGCATGTTTCAGAATTAAGCACTTGTCCGTTATGCGCTTCGCCAATTGTCGATAAAAAAGCAGTTATCGAAGATTATAATAACCATAATTGCAATATTGATAAAGAAATAAACGAACATGATCAGTTAATTACTGCCTTGACAGATAAGCGTGATCAATTACGTAAAGAATATACTGATCTAAGAGAGCAACTAGAAAAAAGAAGCTTATTGGATACAAATATTGGTAAATTCAATGAAAAGCTTGAAGCTATACATCATGCTCAAGATCATCTTAATCAAATAAAAGACGATATTAAGACAATAAAAGAAAATCTGAGCGTTCATAATTATGCTCAAGTTGAGCGAGAAAGTTTAATTAATATCAAGACTGAAATTCACAAATTAGATTTTGATCCAGTTGTATTTTCCAGCTTGCAAGCACAAATACGTAGCAAGCGTTATATAGAGTCAAAATACCAACAAATGAAACGAGAATTGATTCAGTTAGATGATATGAATTTGCAAATTCCTGCTTTGGAAAACAAGATAAGTCAACTAACTAAACAATTGCAGGACCATTCTTATGCTCACGACCTCCAAGAGGAATTAAAAGAAATAGAAGCAAAAATTGCTATCTGTAAGTACGATCGCCATGAACATCATCAACTAAGACAAGAACTTGCTCAGTTAATTCCAATTGCTGAGCAAATACATGATTTGCGCAAGGCCGAATCAGAATTGCCCAATATTATGGCTCAACTTTCTCTTCTTGAAACAAAAATGGAAACTAAAATACAAGAATGTGAAAAGTTAAGAGAAGAACTGACGCTAACTAGTACAATGGTTGAAGAAATCCCACAATATGAGCAATCTTTGTCTCAACTGGAAGGCAAGTTAGAAAATATTTGTCGATTAAAAGATGAATCGTTTGAGAAAGTTGCTGTATTAAAGTCTCAACTCATACAGTATAAAAAAGAAAAAGAGATTTTGGACAATCATCGTCAAAGACTTGTTGGCTTGCAATCAGAACTTGAAGATTACAATGACTTGGTACTTGCTTTTGGCAAAAAAGGCATACAGGCAATTATTATTGAAAATGCTTTACCAGAAATTGAAAATGAAGCTAATTATATATTGGCAAAACTTTCAGATAATCAAATGCATTTAGGTTTAATTACTCAACAATATACGCGTTCAGGTAATTCTCTAGAAACTTTAGATATTCTAATTGCAGATAATCTTGGTACCAGAAATTACGAACTATTTAGTGGTGGAGAAGCATTTAAAATTAATTTTGCTTTGCGTATTGCACTGTCCTCTATGCTTGCGAGGCGCTCTGGTACTAAGCTTGAAACATTGATAATTGATGAAGGTTTTGGATCGCAGGATGAATTTAGTAGAATACGTCTCATCCAAGCAATTAATGCAATTGCAGGAGATTATGCACGCATTCTTGTAGTTACACATATTTCTGAAATAAAAGAAATGTTTCCTGTGCAAGTGTCTATAACCAAAGAAGACGGTGTTTCTGAGCTGCATGTACTGTCTTTATGATTCACTTATTCATTGAAAGATGTAAATTCAACTGTCAAAAATGTAGATAATCCCTTGATTCAATGTAATAATGTTTAATTCAGATTTAATTCTGATTTAAATGCATTGTTAATTACGTGAGTGAAAAAATCATGAATGATCATGACACTAAAGAATTACTTGTAGTTGTTGCCAAGCAGCAGCAAGAATTGATCAAAAATTTGCAAGCTAAACAAAAAAAAGATGTGTGGGATCAATTAACAGCAATTTCTCCAATTCTTTCAGCTATACTCATCGCCTCTATTGGTGCTTACTTTACATATTCGTATAATCAGCAACAATTAAAGTTGCAAGAAATGCAAACAATTGAACGATTTATTCCACATTTAACAGGGACAGAAAAAAGCAAACGTTTAGCAATTTTAGCCATTTCGTCTTTAGCGAACGCGCAATTAGCAGGAAAAGTAGCTTCAATATTTGCTAGCGAAGGGACTGTTTCAGCATTGCAGTCTATTGCTGAGAGTGGCAATGTAAAAGAACGTTCCATTGCTAACAATGCTTTAGCACAAACGCTGGAAAAGCTATCAAAAGACTATGAAGAAGATAATAAGTACGAACAAGCACTAGCTGCTTCGATTAGAGCTTTGTCTATCAAGCAAGGTTCGCTTGGTCCAGATCATAATGAAGTACTTGAACATATGAATAAGCTGGCAAGTCTTTATACCGATCATGGTGATCATGCAAAAGCCGAAGAAGTATTGGTCAAAGTGTTAAATGCAAAAAAGAGACTATCTGGTTTAACTTCTGGAGAAACTATTGCTGCATTGCGGAATTTGTCAGAATTTTATGTAAAACAAGGAAATGCTGCCAAAGCTGATATGTATATGAAACAAGCATTGTTAGCAGCGAGAAAGAGTACTGATTCTGAAGAAGATAATGATAGGGCAAATGTTTTATCTGAAAAAGAAACTGGTTTGGAAGATACCACAAAATCTGCTGCTTCTTCCTCTGTCGCTTCTTCTGACAGTGCAAATGCTGCATCAAATAAAAGTCTCGATAACGCATCTGAAAAAAGCTATCAGGCAATGAATAACTCTAATGATATTACTCAATGAGCTTTACAATATATTCCGTATAACATTATCCAGGAAAAAATATTAGCGAAACAATTGAATAATATAAAGCTGCCAATTAATATATTATTTCCTTTGCTTAGTTTATTTAGTCCGACAATAATAATTGCCAATACTGGTATTTCGGAAATTAACAAATAACGTCCTTGGGGTCCACCCAAATTAACGGTTGATGCCCAAATCATTGCCATCAAATTTATAATCACTATTAATACTAAGCTTGACCATTGTGTTAATTCAATCCAATCTATTTTTTGCTTAGAGCTAAATCTAATAATTGTTTCTTTCAGACAACCAATAATGGCGGTTGCAAAAAAAGCGACATAAGTCCAGTAAATTGGTTTAGGTAAATAACGGTCCATATAGCCAAACACACCCCAAAAACTAAAAAACATCATGCGCCACCAGCGTGACTCTTTGATTATTTTCATAGGAGAAATGTAATAATCTAATTGTCGGTTAAAGGTGATTGCCCACGTTTTATACATGGTTTTAGTGCCAAGTATGTCGTGGTTAAATTCAAAATAATTACGTACAAACCACCATGATGATACTGCTAAGCCAGATAATGCAAATATAGCTAAATTAGAAATGAAAATGCTGACTTTGTTCTTGTGTAAGAAAAATGCAGCTATTAAGACTAGTATTGTTACCGGTATGGTTGCTAAGCTTGAATATTTAGACAAAACACATAATCCCGATAGTATGCCTAAATATAAAGATCGCTTATGTGTAATGCCATCTTGCAAAGTTTCTAAAATAGCTAAAATAATTAAGCTGCTCAATGCACAAGCTGTCGAATCATTATTGACATAAGCATGTAAGAAAGTAAATTGAGGATGTAGTATCACTAATATCGGTAGTGCCAACGATAAAAACTTATTTTGTTTAAATAATAAGCGCCCAATTTTAAATGCTGCCCAAAGTGTAACTAGTCCCATCAATAAGCTAGCAAAGCGAGCTGCAAACAAAAAGTCGGCAAAAGGTAATGAAAAAAGAATGTGTGGAATATAGCCTATTTGTGGTAAGGAGCCATAAACGGCAGATGCTCCTCCTGCTAACACTTCTTTGTAGGATGGCAAGTAAAGATGTTCTTTGATAAATCGAATTACCCATATATGGGCAAATTCATCTGGTGCTCCGTGCATTGGTATTATTGCTAGCCAAGGTATTCTAATTAATACAAATGCTGAAGCTATAAAAACAAAATCTTTCATAATTACTTATAAATATACAATATTAGACTAAAAGAACAATGCCTGAATTGCTAAAATTATAGGAATGATTTGGCATTTGAAATCTCAAGGTTGGCTAAGAAGATTATGATGAAAAAGACAATTGTTGTTTCGGCAATTATTGCTGCTCTTGTTTTTATTTATTACTGGTTTGTATTGAGAACAGTACCTTCTTTCAATGAGCAAATTGAGATTCCTCGTATAGAGAAGTCAGCGCTGGTAAAAATTGATACCAATGCAGTGCCATATATTGAAGCTGAGTCACCATCTGATATGTATGCTGTTCAAGGATATTTGAGTGCTCGCGAACGGATGTTTCAGATGGATATTTTGCGACGTACTGCAAAAGGTGAGCTCTCGGAAATTTTTGGCAGATCTACTTTAGATTCAGATCGTTTCATGCGTAGCATAGGAATTCGTCGAGACACTGATGAAGAATTTTCTCAATTAAATGAAAATGTTCGATCGGGTCTAGAGGCATATTGTCGTGGTGTAAATGCTTATATTTCAAATTATTTTAATAATTTGCCATTAGAATTTACCCTGCTTGCTTATAAGCCAAAACCATGGCATCCCACAGATACGCTTGCTGTGATGAAATACCTAGATTATCAACAAGACGAATCATGGCGACTAGATGATTTACGTCAAAGAGTACAAGATAAAATAGGCGTAGATTTGGCAAATGAATTGTTTAAAGATGATTGGAGCAATGTTTTAAGCAATAGAAAAACAGTGGGTGATAAAGATGATAGTTTGCATGAAATAAGCAATAATCATCTTTTCAAGAAGCTGATTAATAAACTTATTTCTCTTCACCCTATAAATAAAACAATTCCCAGCTGGGGCAGCACAGCTGTTTCTGTAAAAACTACAAACGATAATGCATCTAAATCATATTTACTTTGTGACAAGCACACTGATTTTGTTATACCAAGCTATTGGTATTTATGTGGATTACATACAACCGGTTTAAATGTGACCGGTGCAAGCGTACCTGGTATACCCGGCATTGTTTTAGGGCGCAATAAATTTATTGCGTGGGCGGGTGCTAGCTTGCGTGCTGATGTTCAAGACTTATATTTTGAACAATTTGAATCTGCCGTATCGAAAAAATACAAATCAAAAGGGAATTGGTTGGAAGCACAAGAAATAATTGAATTTATTCCAGTTAGATTTAGTAAAGACGTCGTTCAAAAAGTGTTAATCACCAAACATGGTCCGGTAATAGTAAAAAATAGTGAATGGGCAATAGCATTATCTTGGACTGGTAATAAAGGATGTATAAAAAACTTGACAAATGTAAAAGATGTCGAGCCAGCTCTAAATGTTTTATGGAAACTAAATAGAGCAAGTGATTGGGATACATTTTCTAAATCCTTAAAAGGATTTTCTGGCTCTCCGCAGATTTTCACTTATTCCGATTACTTAGGAAATATTGGTTATCAGACTGCTGGTATTGTGCCAAAACGCAATAGCAATAATGGAGCTGCCGATGGTACTAAAATAATGTCTGGTCCTTCTGGAGACGGAGATTGGATAAATAAATTTTCTTTTGAACAATTACCATCATCAAATAAAATTGATTTTGTCATTGCTGCCAACCAAAAGATTCTGCCAAATAATAATGCAAATTTTTATGGGCAGTATTTTTTAGGACATCAATGGAGCGCTCCATATAGAGCTAATCGTTTGTATGAATTAATTGGAGACGCTAAACGAAAAAATGAATCTTTATCTCTTTCTTTCTTAAATAAATGCCAATCTGATTGTTATGTTAGTCTTGTGCCTATAGTGGCAAATTCTTTAAATGATGCACTGGTAAATAATCATTCAAACGATCGTTTTAAAATAACGATGGCGCATTTATTGAAAAACTATAATGGTGAGCTTAAAACAACCAGTTCTGCAGCTACCGTATATGAGGCTTATGTTTATAAATTATGTTCACGCTTGGTTGAGCCAAAATTAGGCATTGAATTAACCCGTGAATATTTGGATAGATGGCCACTTGCTATTACATTTGTAGAACATTTTTTGACTGATAAGCCCATGCATTGGTTGCCGCCTTATGAACGTACATTTACCACCTTCCTGCTTGCAACCCTTTCGCAATCCCTGACAGATATCAAGATCTCCATATCACCCTTTTCTGATAATTCTAGTAAATGGTTATGGAAGAATGTTCACATTGCATTTTTTGAACATCCAATTTCTCGTATAATTCCTTGGACAGCATTTATTTTCAATGTTGGTCCAATTAGCGTTAGCGGCGACTCCAACACAGTCAACACGCAAGGCGTTAGTTATACTGAATGGCCGGGCAAATTTGCTAGTAATTCTGGAACTACTTTAAGGATGTTAGTAGATATGTCAGACAAAAATATGTTTTATTTGTCTACCGTGCCAGGACAGTCAGGGGTTTTAGGTTCACCATTTCGCTTAGATCAACTTAAGGCTTGGCAAAATGCTGATTTAAAACCAATTGCTTGTTCTTTCGATCAAATAAACAAACAAGCAAAATATAAAATTACTGTGCGCAATGCCGAAGGTAAATAAGCTGGAGGGTATTTTTAAAAGGGGTAATATGCCTAAGGTACTTATTGCTGATGAAATTAGTGAAGAAGGTATTACACTGCTAAAACAAGCAGTGGAAGTTGATTATCGTCCTCAAGTAAGCTTTGAAGAAATGCTTGCAATTATATCCAATTATGATGGATTGCTGGTAAGAAGCCGAGCTAAAGTAACTAAAGAAATTATTGAAAAGGCAAAACGTTTAAAAATCATAGGTAGAGCAGGTGTTGGAGTAGATAATATTGATCTAAAAGCAGCAACAGAAGCAGGTATTTTAGTAATTAATTCTCCAGAAGGAAATACAGCTTCCGCCGCTGAGCATGCTTTAGCGCTTATGTTTGCTTTGGCTCGAAAAATTCCTTTAGCAGATGCATCAGTTAGAAGTGGAAAATGGGATCGAAATTCATTTATTGGTTGTGAACTTTTCAATAAAACTATTGGTATTATCGGCTTAGGTAAAATAGGTTCACGTGTAGCGCAAACAGCCAATGCCTTAGGTATGAAAGTACTTGGTTATGATCCACTAATTAGTGCTGAAAGAGCTAATGAAATCAATGTTCAAAATGTAGGATTAGATGAAATTTGGGCAAAATCTGATTTTATAAGTATTCATACTCCCAAAACGCGTGAAACAACTCATTTGATTGATGAAAAAGTATTGGCAAAAATAAAGCCAGGAGTAAGAATTATAAATGCAGCTCGCGGCGGAATTATCAATGAAGCTGCATTGTGCCAGGCTATTCATGATGGGAAAGTAGCCGGTGCTGCTTTAGATGTATTCGAAGAAGAACCGCTTAAAGACTCACCACTAAAAAACATGTCTGACAAAGTTGTTCTCACTCCGCATCTTGGCGCATCAACCCACGAAGCACAATTCAATGTAGCTATAGATATATCTGAACAAATAAGAGATTATTTGTCTGGAGGACATGTTCAAAGTCCTGTAAATTTACCATTTATGCGTCCTGAGATATTGAAGAGTTTGGGCAAATATGTTTGGTTGGCTGAGGCGATGGGTTCTGTTGCAGTTGAATTGTGTGGTGGCACAATAAAAGAAATTGAGATAAAAACGTCTGGTAATTTATCGCAAAAAGATACTAGACCTATGACTGCGGCAGTACTAAGAGGAGCTTTCTACAATAAAGTTGAAACAGTTACTTATGTAAATGCGCATTTAATTGCTCGTAATCATGGGATTGTTGTCAAAGAAGTTAAAGAAGAAGATATGGTGGCCGAGCGAGATGAACTTAGTGTGACAATTAGATCGCAATCCGATCAATCTAATATTGCTGGTACTGTGTTAGCACATGATGAGGCAATTATTACTAGAATAAATGAATTTCCGATAAATCTTACCCCGCAAAAATATATGTTATTTACTAGTCACAAAGACAAACCGGGAATGGTGGCAAAAGTAGCAAATGTGTTAGGAGGCTTTGATATCAATATCAGTACCATGGCAGTAGCTCGCAAAGGTGTGCGAGAAGAAGCAGTTATGGTAATGACTTTAGATGATTCTCTTGGTGTAGATCTTATGAAACAACTGACAAGTACAGATGGTATTCATATGGCAAAATTTGTTACTCTGGAACATCTGTGTTGAAATTATGGTGCCGAATTCTTTGCATAACAAAAATAAATCTAGAAAAACTAAAGTACAAGTAATAATTTCAATTATGCTTGTTTTGTTTTTTGGAGTTAATACATCTTGCATTTATGCACTTGATTTTAATCCAATACCGTTTAAATCGCCATCACAGCAAGACCAATTATTTACACGCCAGCAACAGCCAATACAACTGAAAAAGAAAGAATTGACTCTGGAAGAACAAGTGGACAGAGTAGAAATGCCTGTAAATTTTCTACAACCAGTGCCATTGGCTGGAATACGAATTGCAGGATTGACAGCAAAATCTATTGCTCAGCTTGGACAAAATTATTTTGTTGTTATTGCTAATAGCAAGTTTAAAAGCATGTATGAAGTGTATAGAGATAATCGGCTTAATAATAAACCTAATTACGTCACAACCGACAGTATTATTCATTCATATCTAGCTTTTACTAATAGGGTGTATGCTAATTTTATTTCTAAGCAGCTAGTTAAAGACTTAAATGAACTACTTGCGGCTATGCTCAAAGTAGCTATTGCTGATTATCAGCAGGCAGAAGATGCAGATGTTCGTGAAGATATTGAACGTAATATTGCATTTTTAAGCTTAGCGTCTACACTGATTAATCCTTCTTTTGTGCCTCCTAGAATTGGACAGGTGCCAGAACTTGTCAGTGTTGATTTGAAAGCAATAGAGCGTGGTAGTAAAAGTGAATCAGCAATATTTAGTAAAGAAGTGGATTTTTCTCACTTTACACCAGTAGGCTGGTACAAAACATCAAATGAATTGAAGCACTTTTATCAATGTCGAGAATGGTTGTCGCGGATGGAATTTCCTATTACCGACATAGCTACCGGTACAGGCAATAGTCGTACAAATAATTTTCGTCGTTCGGTATTGCTTTTTAGAAGCTTAGATTTAGCAGAAGCACAAAATAAGCCAGCTCTAGAATTGTGGGGCAAACTTGCAAAATATTTTGGTATTTTAGGCTGTCAAATTGAAAATTGGCAAGAGCGAACCGTGTATGCTCAAGACTATAAGTCAATGTTTAAAAGCAATGCTAATGATTTAAAAGTAACTTTGAACTCTTTAGCTGAGCCTTTTTATCGTACAAAATTATTGTTGGCAATTAGAAGACAAAAACCAGTAAATTTAAGTTCTACTTCTATTTTTGATTTGGCCGATCGTAGTTCTCAGGCAGATGCACCAGCAATTTTTAGACTTTTTCAAATTACGGGTGAGCCAGAGATTTCTTGGTTTAGAGATATTGCAAATATTTATCCTTCTGATTCTTTGGCATTATCAACATTTCCATTGGCTTTGATTGATATGCATGTTTGGGGCGGTGGACAAGCCAATAATATTCTTTTAGATAATGTGTGGAGCGTTGATCCGCTTTTGGTTAGGCGTTTGGTTGATCTGAAAAAATTAGTGATAAGGCGTTTGCCAGGTGGACAAACTGAACCTATAGAAAATCGACGTTGGCAAATGTTATCTTCTTATTTTCGAGTGTTTCCTGAGGGAATTCAATCTGTTTTAAGAAGTGAATTGTGGACAAGTAGGCGATTGGAAAGCGCCTTTGCTGCTTGGCTGGATGGAGTTGTTTCTTTAGCGCCGAAAAGCGCAATTAGTATTTCAAGCACATCAAAAGCCAAGTCTGAGACTAAATCTGAAACGAAGTCGGAAGTAAAATCCAGTACTCATAGTGCACAGCCTGTATCTCCAAATAGGACAAAGCCTATTTCTCATTATTTAGAGCCGGATGCTGACATGTTTTTACGATTAGCTGTTGATGCTCGCCGTCTTATGTCAGACTCCAATATAACTCAATATCTAGACGAGGCTGGGAAAGAGCACTTCAATGATTTTATTAGGTTGTTTGATAGACTAGCAAAAATTGCTCAACTTGAAGCAAGTGGAGCACCAATTAGTTTTATCGATAATAAATTATTGGGAAATATTGATTTAATTTTAGAGAAAGTGGATGTACCTTTACCTGCTATTTTGCCGATTGCAAATAATAGTGTGGCAGATGCAGACAAATCATCTCATACTGGTTTTACTATGGCTTTAGGTAACCCAGGTGTTTTATTTATAATCATGCAAAATCGACAAACTCTCAAATGGTCTTTAGGAAGAGGGGCTGTATATACTTACTATGAAATTCCTGGCACAAACTTAACTGAATCTCAATGGTTAAAAACATTGGAAACTAGTTCTATGAAACAACTGCCTTGGACAGAACAATTTGATATTATTCAATCAGCAAGTGTAAAAACAAAATAAAATAGCTAATGAGAAAATCTAATTATGGATGCTTCATTGTCGATAACAAATCGACGATCCCCAAAAAATGATTGACCTAATAAAGGAAAGGGAATGAGGGAAGCAATGGCTACTACGCGTACATGGCTTTTAGAAATTGGACCTAACTTAATTTGGTCAACTTCAAACTGATATCCTGGTACAGCACCACCAACACCACCTGTTACCATTGGTTGTGCATCAGGCGGTATACTTATCCCTAACATCGGCAAATGAAATGTAGAAAAACATATGCCAAATGCACCAGTGTCAAAAATCATTTCACAAGGGCGACCGTTGACCATTACTCTTACTAGCATATTGTTGCCGGCTTTTGTAAATGGCACAACGTATACATCATTAGCGGAATAAGAAGCGTTATTGCTACCTTTTTCTTTTTTTGTAAAATGAATAACACCGCCTCTATTGTCTATGTCATAGACAAAATCTTTAAAAAAAGTTTCTCCTAATAATGGTGTACCACGCTGGCCTTCAGCAACCGTGATGTCTAAATGTCTTTCAATTGCACCAACTTTAATGCTTACATTTTCCATAGTTGTGGTTTTTACATTTCCACCAACACCAGCTACCATGCTTTGAGGACCGTCTTTGGGAACTGAAATACCAGCTTTGGCTAAGCTTTCTGAGCCAAAATGACAAATTTCAGCACCGGTGTCAAACATTACTTGCATGGGGCGTCCATTAATCTCAGCCGCGACAAACATATGCCCACCCACGCCACGTGTAAAAGGTACAGTTGCTTCTTTTGGTAATCTAGCCCATTCATTTTCAGTAACAGATGTATTGGCACGTGTTGTTGCAACATTGTTTTTGTTTATACCTAATTGCATCAGTGCTGTTTGAGCATTCTTACCAATTTGGCTGGATGGGGATTTATCATAAACAGATTGATAATATTGCTTTGCTTTTTGATAATCACCTAGCTGATGGTAGGACAGCCCCTGGTAATAAATGGCATTTGTATTGTTGCTATTAATTTCATATGCTTTGCCAAAATAATTAGCTGCACTGACAAAATCTTTTTTGCCATACAAACGAACGCCTTCTTTATAGTATTCTTCGGCTTTATATTGATCCTGAGTTCTGTATTGATTGTCAGCACAAATGCTTTTTTCTGTTGTATTTAAAAGTATAAAACTTGTAAATAAAGAAAGAATACTTAGGTGGTAAAGAAAAGTTTTCATAATAGATTGGAAAATTTATTTGGATTTACTTGAGCTAGAAAAAAAGTATTTTAAATTTCTAGTTATGTCTGGATCGTCAGGTGCTAATTTAGCTGCTTCCCTAATTTCTTTTTCTGCTTCTTTTCTTTCGTGATTGTAATATAAAGCAATTCCTAAAAGATAATGAGCATTAGCATCATCCCCGTCAATTTCTAGTGCTTGTCTGTACAATACGATTGCTTGACGCCAATTACCTTTTGCTCCATAAGCTGAGCCTAAGCCAATATAAGCTGGAGCAAAACTGTGTGCAGATTCTGCAATTTGTAAAAAATCTTCCAGATTGTCATTGTCTGACTTTGCAGTAGCAACAACATATTTTTCTCTTGTATCATCATTTAATTTTGGAATTGGACCATATTTTACTTCTGCTAATACTGGTTGCAATTTTGTTGCTTGTCCATCTATTAATCCTAATTCTAATTGTTCAAAAGTTCTAGTTTCACCAGCAGGTACTTGTGGTTCGATGATTAGTTTGGCATCTTTAATCTCTGTACCGGTTTTGTCAAAAACTTTATAGTTAATCGTAATATGTTTTACTGGAGCAGGATTATAATTTTTCACTTCTACATCTATATACGCATTATCGCTGGTTTGCCTGGGTCGCAAAAAATGTACTTCTACATTATTCTTTGCCCTAATACTTTCAAAATTTAAAATATATATGGTACCGCTGTATAAAGCCCAAGCAGAGCCAATAGCAAATAAAAACATCATTAGTTTTATTGGTCCACGCTTTAAAATAGAAGTATTGCTTTCTTCTGCTTGATGGACAAAAAAATCAGTTTTTAATTTATGACTAGAATCAATATTGGTATTGACTAAGCTATCAGTGTCAACATTCAATTCTTTCAATGCTTCTTTTGCTTCAACATTATTAGGATCGAGTTTAAGTACTTGGATATATTCAGAGACTGCTTCATCTTGTGCGCCTTGAAAGCGCAAACGCCTGGCAATTTTGAGATGCTCTTGTATAACTGAAATAGACATAACTAGATTACCTTTCTGGGGAAGCTTTATTTTCTTCGCCATTCACTAATACAACAGGACGTCTGTAATTATCGACATAATCAAGACGTAATTGCCCGTCTGCATCTTGGTAGTATTGTTGCAAAATTTGATCAAAACGCCAACCTTTGGTTGCTAGCATATTGGCCCCATGTTGGCTTAGTCCGCGAGAACCATTGCCAGGACCTCTATATGTAAATGTCCAACTATCGCCATTGTTTTGATTCTGATGAACATCTAATATGCCTGCAGTGGAAAACCCTAACATTTTTGCAAGTGCAATGCCATATACTTCCCGGGTTTTCTTTTGTCCCATAACTTGCATGGAATGAGCATTGCCAAAACCATCCCATTTCTTTACTGTAATACCTACTATTTTTGTCACGCCAGTTATTTTTTCTAAAGTAGCTTCACTGACAGTGGATTGACGAATATTGAGATTTTCAAAAGCATCACCAACCCAAGCTCGGTAAAAACCAGGCTTTACTCTGCCTGAATCTTTTAAAATTAAGCCGCGAGTTTGTTGTACTGCATAAAAAGTTGATGGTTGTTCAGCAGCAAGACCTTTATATGCTTGGTCTCTTACATCAGGAACTAAATCAAAACCTTCACTGTGCCATTTTGAATGTTTTCCTAAATGAGACCAGGCATAACTTCTGGCTGCTACAGCTTGTGCTTTAAGAGCTTCTTGGTGCCAGCTAGCTGGCATTTCTGCTGGTACTACTCCTAGTAGATATTCTTCCAAATCAACTAAATTTATTACAGTAACAGTGTGTCCAAAATTGATTAATTCCAAAGCCCCTCGATACCAACGATTATTTGTCCAAATACGATAATCGGAAGCACATATATGAATGCGTTTGTCATATGGTAATTTGTAAGAGCGACCACTGGCAGCCTCAGAGATCATGCCACCGGATATGGTGTATACCGTACTTGGTCTCAAATCAAAAACAGGAATATTTTCGACAAATATGGCTCCGGGAGACCAAATAGCAAAATAAGCGCGTGACGTTTTTCGACTAATACCAATTCGTACAGGATTGACCATAGGCGGATAAGGATTAATGCTAATTCTGGCATTACTTGAGACAGTTTTTTTATTAGCTAAGGCAAGATTGGGTATATAAATAAAATCAACGATTAAAAAGGTGGCTATTAAAGGTAAAACAAGCAATGAAAATCTTTGCTTTAAACTTTTATCTATTGGAATCTGGTGCTTTATCATTTAATGTCAACCAAGTCTTGACTTACCTAGCCTAAAAAGTTAAGTCCAATTATGTTTTCTATACACCTTTTACTATGTCGATGATACTATGAATTTCGGCGTGAAGCTAAATCTATAATATGGGTTGTCATTGATTGTTATGAAAAGTATTCTTATTGTTGATGATGAAGTAGATATAGCAAATTCTATTCAATATGTGTTGAAACAAGAGGGATTTAATACTCTTTTAGCGCATGATGGATATAAGGCTATGGAGCTAATTGAAAATCAAAAGCCTGATTTAGTGCTTTTAGATCTCATGATGCCTGGGATTGATGGTTATGAAGTTTGTCGACGTTTAAGAGCAAACGATAAAAAAACACCTATTTTAATGCTTACTGCTCGTACTTCTGAAGTTGATACTGTAGTTGGATTAGAATTAGGAGCTAATGATTATATAGCTAAGCCGGTGCGTTTGCGGGAATTAGTAGCTAGAGTAAAAGCACATTTGCGAGATACCCCTCAAGATAAAATTGGTAGCAAAGCAATTCGCTATGGCAATCTTAATATTGATTTTGATAGCCGTACAGTAATGGTTGCGCAACAGCCTGTTGAACTTACATATAAAGAATTCGAGTTATTAGCAACAATGGCTCGTTATCCAAATCGCGTATTTACTCGTGATCAACTGTTTTCCCAAGTCTGGGGTTCTAATTTCCTGGGTGAAAGCCGTACTGTAGATGTACATATTCGCTATTTAAGGGAAAAACTAGAAGAAGATCCCAGTCATCCAAAGCATATTTTAACGGTAAGAGGTGTTGGTTATCGGTTGGTGTGGGATTAGTTAAATATCTCGTACTTGCCCCACTACACATGCTTTCCTGGTTTTAAAGAGCGTATTTTTCCCAGTGACAGACCATGCTCTAAAACCATAGACTAAGCCATATAAAAATGGCATTTACTTAGTTTCTGGTGTTGTAATTTATTGATGAAAATTGCTTATTTTCTAGCTTTAAGTGTCGGGTTGAGCCAATGTTTACCATTAGCTGTTCAAGCAGCAGAAAATGCTCAAAGTGATAAAGCTGATTGGATTAAACAAAGTTTGGCTTGTTTAGATAATGATAAATCTAAAGCGCCTAAAGCAATGAATCAAAATAGAGGAAGTAAGCTTTATTTATCTCAATTACAGGCTCAAAAACCATTAAATAATATGGGTAATGCCCGGTTGAGACCATTTGTCCCCAATCGTTATTTGCCACGCGAACAAGACTTAAAATTAGCTTCTGAAAGTGAACATTTTGATAGCTCTTATATTCAAGGGCAAATAAGTAATGAAGATGTCGGCAAATCAGTAAACAAAAGCAATTATTCACCTGATTTAGTGCAGGCTCTGCAAGCCATTATTAAAAGTCAAAATGGTCAAAAAGCACAAAGTAAAGCAAATAGTATTGCTCATAAAGCTAATTCACTAAAGACAAATTTCATTGAACCACCTGAATTTAGAGCAAAAATAATGCCTGAATCTTTAATGAAGGCAAGTATTGAGCCGAATTCCCCCTCTCAATTTGTTGGTTTTAACTGGCATGAATTAAGCAAGAGAGTGCCAATAGTCCAACCACCTATATTGTCCCCAGAAGAAATGGCTCAATTAGATAATACGGTTGATGCAAATATGCCGCCGGGAGCAAATGAATTTGTGCCGACAGCCAATAATTTTTTACCCTTTAATGCCATGCAAAACTTAAATGATTCCCGTAAATTTAATCGTAAGCCAACAATTGCTGCCCGATTTGGTTCGTGGCATAGCAAAGATTCATTACCGGCTGCTGGATTTCAAAGTTATGCACACAATTATTCAGCTGGTCCAAAAAAATATTTGAGTCATGTGCCGCAAAATTATTCATCATATAAATCACAAGTAAAGCCACAATATAAGGCTAGTAATATAAAACCAAAGGCTTTGCCTAAATCTGTAGCTTATAACAAAGAAATAGCCTCAAATAAACCATTAACTGTAGCTGTTTATCCGCCATATACTGGACAATCGTCAGTATATTTGTTCTAGTAATTATTAAGTTAAAGCCCTTTGTTTATTGTCCAAAAAGGTAAATTTAAGGGTAAATACCTTTAATTCTAGACTTGTGATTCCAGCTTGTTATGAGGAATTAGCTGAAATTTCATCTAAAAGTGCTCATTATTGTCTTAAGATTAAAACATAACCTATAGTTATAAGCTGAGTGATATGAAAGAAGATTTGGTAATGCTTAAAAACCAGCAAGAAATAATGGAAAAACTATCCATTGATGCCTGGTCTTACCTTGAACAAAATAAATATGTAGAAGCAATCGCCTCGTATGCCAAAGCTATCGAAATTGCTCAAAAGCTAAATGATAAAGTAGCTCAAATTGTTTTTTATAGCTACTTATATTTAGCTGAGAGAGGTTTAGGTAATTTTGTTCAAGCAAAAAAATATTTATTTAATTCTTTGGAAATCTTGCAAAAGAGTCAGGATTTGCCACAACTTACTTGTTGCCAGCTGAAAGCACATGTTTATTATTTTATGGCTGAATATTATTTAGATGAAGGAAGAGATCAATTAGCTTTGTCGGAACTTTTAAAGTCATTGGGCATGGCGCTAGAGTGCAATGAGTTTGTCAGTGCTGAAATTGCTTTTGGAAAAATCGGACAGATTTATTTGTACCAAGGTAATTATGAAGCAGCTTGTGAGATGTTTCGTCGCGCTTTGGATATAAATCCTGAAAGTGATAATCAAGTTGCTTGGTTAGCATTATTAGGACAGAGTTTAAAAGAATTGGGAGAATTAGTAAGAGCACTTAAGTGTTATAAAACTGCATTATCTAAAGCTAACGAAAAAGGTGATATTGAAGAACAAGCAAAATGTTTAATTAGTGAAGGATTAGCTTATTATGCACAAGATAATTGGCAAGAGTCATTGTCTTGTTTTGAAAAAGCTATGTTGGCTAATCAAGAAATAAATGATAATTTGCTTCAAGCGCTAGTCTTAACCAATATGGGTAACGCGTATCTTAAGCTTGGCAAACTAGATAAAGCAGAAGAATTATGTAAGCGTGCCCTGCAATTAGCAGAATCTGATGGTGACAAAACCAATCAAGCAGCTTTTTTGGATAGTCTAGGTGATTGTTTGTTAGAGCAAGGTAAATATGAGGATGCGTTTAGTTATTATGATCAAGCATTTCATTTAGCAAAAGAAGGACTTGATCGTATAGGTGAGCGAACTTATTTAGCAAATCTTGGCAAAGCTGCCATGAAGCTAGGCAAGGGCGAAATGGCGCTTGAATATCTCGGCAGAGCAATAAATTTGTTTGAAGAAGAACAATCTCGCATTAGGTCCAATGATTTGAAAGTCAGTTTTGCTGGTAATGGACAAGATATGTATAAAGCGGCTGTGGAAGTTTGTTTAGCTTTAGGAAAAAGATCTCAAGCAATTGAATATGTTGGCAAAGCTAAATCAAGAGCAATACTAGATCTTTTAAGTAATTCTCCAATAGATATATCAGATTTGGAAAAAATAGATGATAAAAACATTGCTAAATTATTGGGGCGCGAACGTGATTTAAAAGAACAAATTGTCCGTTTGGAAAAAGTCTTTGCACAAGAACACGAAGACAATAAAGGCATGAGAGGTGCCAACTTTTCTAAAACAGATATTTCAAAACTTTATCAAGAGAGACGTGAAATTATTGAAGAGCTAATGCTCTATCATCCTAACTATACCAATCTTATTAGTGTGCAAACATTGCCCTTCGGTGAAATTCAATCTTTATGGCGAGATAAAGAAAATAGAAAAAACAAGCTTGATAAAAATACAGCTATTATTGAATTTTTCTTCACACCTAGTTTGTTATTGTCTGCAGCTATTTGGGATGGGCAGACAGAACCAGATGTGAATATACTGACTGATAATGAAGAATTACTTTCTTTAAGCTCTGATATAAATGATTTTATTGAAATGACTTCTGCCGAGGGCTTTGATGTGCCCATAAGTCTTAGCCAACGTTTGTATCAACGTCTTTTGCAAAACATTGTAGAAAATCTGCCTGGCCATATTGATAGATTTATTGTTATTCCTCATGGAATATTGCACCATTTACCTTTTGCTGCTCTTTATGATGGTAATGGGTATTTGATTGAGCGTTTTGTTTTAAGCTATCTACCAACTGTAAGTATTATCCCTATTCTTTTTGATATGGAATCAAAAAAGGATAGTGTCTCTATAGGTAAATATTTAGTATCAGTTATATCTGACTATTCGCATACCAGGGATAATGGTATCGCATTTAGTGCTCGATTTCGCTCGTCTGCTGGATTGCAAGATCTAACATATACTATTTCCGAAGGGAAAAACATAATTGATATAGCCAATAAATATGGTGGGGAAGTTAAGTTGTTAGCTAATGAACAAGTAAAAGAAAATTTTATATCTTCGTTTGCTAATTATCCTATAGTACATTTTGCTGGTCACGCTATATTTAACCCTGATGAGCCTTTGGCATCAGGTTTGGTTTTAAGTGACGGAAGCGTTTTAACAGCAGCTTCCATATTGCAAGATAAAGTATTAAAAACAAAGTGCGGTAAATTACTTGTTCTTTCTGCTTGCCAAACTGGTGTTAATAAAGTAACAGCTGGTGGAGACATATTAGGACTTTCTCGAACACTTATGTATGCCGGTATGCCAAATTTGATTTTGAGTTTGTGGGAAGTTGCAGATAATTCCACTGCCGAACTTATGCAAAATTTGTATAGCGGTTGGCAAGCTGGTAAAACAACAATTGCTTTGGCAATGGCGGGAGCACAACGCAAAGTTATTGCCGATGGGCGGTCCATACATGCTTGGGCTCCATTTGTACATTTCGGTATTGGTTAGGTCTCTAGACAGCTAAGTAAGACTTCACTATTATTATCATGGTCAATGGATAGCCAAGAAGTAATATCATAGATATAGAGGCACTTAATGGAAATAATTAAGAAGGTTGTTGGGTTAATACTTGTAATTGGTTTTAGTGTAATACCGAGTGTTACTTATGCTCAGCCCCATAATCATGCAACATCTAATGCAATAAGCGATCCTATTCAAGTTTATAAAGAAGCTGGAGCTAGTGCTGAACAAGAAACAAAAATTCGTCAATTGGCCCGTGATTTTGAAGTACAAGCTAAAGTTCGTTTTGAGCGGCTAAAAAACTTACTCAGACAAATGCAAGAATGTGCATATGAGGCAAGTCCAGATGAGAAAAAGGTATTAAGTTTGCAAGATACTATCAATCAATTGCAATCTGAAATGGCTAGTGAAAAAATTAAATTGATGCTCAAAATACGATATACGTTAAATGAAGAACAACGTAATAAACTAGTTGCCATAGTGCGTCAAAGCAAAGAAAGTGTTGAAGCACCACGTAATATGCCGGCTTCAAAATAACAACCTAAAATTAGTAAATTCAATCTGGAATAAATGACAAATAATGAACTGTAGCAAAATTATTGCTGAAATCTATTTTTGAAATTGATCCAACAGGAATTGCAAGACGCCAGAAATTTTCTATTGGTATTGAAAGTGCATATAAAGTTATTGCTCTAATCACGCCAGCGTGAGTAACAAGGATAATAGTTTTTCCCTCGTATTCTTTTATTATGCTCAATAATTTTTTTTGTACTCTTTGACATACATCATGAATTGATTCTCCATCTGGCGGAGCATTATGAATTGGATCATTTACCCAGCGATCATATATTTCTCTTTGATTTTTCTTTACTTCTAAATACGTCAAGCCTTCCCAATTACCAACATGCCATTCATTTAAATCTTCGATAGCGACAGCTTTCAATTTAGTTGTTTTTTCAATAATTTGGGCTGAAGAAACGACTCTATGGGCAGCGCTTGACAATAACGTGTTGGGCTTTTCTTTGCTTATCCAATTAGCAATTGCAATAATTTGTGAAGTTCCCAATTCAGTTAGCTTAGCCATAGGATTGGAATAAAGTTTCCCTTTTTCTGTTTCTGCCGTTTGGCCATGCCTCACTAAAAGCAGTCTTGTTAAAGTTTCTTCAGGATGTAATGATTCAGTCATTGGGTCCGTGTAAGGTAAGAAGGGACTAATAATTATAATTCATTGGTCAAATAGGGCTTGACATGCGGTAAAGTAGAAAGATATTACAGACTAAATACTTCATATGCGTTGTCCTCAGTGTAACCAAAGAAATTCTATTGCTGCTAAAGCATGTGAGTTTTGCAAAGAAAAATTTCAAAGCAGACCAATAAGTAATACCGCCAAGATAATTGCAGGCGTTGGCGTTTTAGTTTTGGTTGCTGGAATTGCTTGGTCTTTGATTTATCCAAAAATTGCTGATCCAGAAATTGCATTATCTTCACATGCCAAACGTGTTGCACAAGGACCTTCATCACCAGATGATGCTTATAGCCTAAATAAAAAATTGAATTCTGACATACAAAAGTTTTTACAAAATTTTGGCACTCTTGAATCTCCTCAGCTCTTAACAAAATTGCGCACATTATTACCTTCAAATGCTTTTGAAGCACATATTGTTGATTTACCACGAGCGCTGAAAATTGTAGAAATCGATACGGTTTTACAAGCTACTACTTATTTAGTAATGCCACCGAGTATTAAAGATGGACAACCTAAAATATTTGTCTTAAAGGATATAGAAGTTTTTGATGATGGCAGAATCATTAAAGATGCAGCTGGACCTATCCTTGTTCTGATTGGTCATACAAGTGGTCAACCTCCACACAAACCACAAATCAAAACTTATGCACTTTTGCCTGATGATATCGTAGATGAGACCACTAAATTAGTGCCGCCTATTAATGGTTATGGCACAGCTAAGTTTGCAAAAAATAATCGCGATCTTAATCTGGAGTTATCTTTGGTCTCAATGGGACAAAAAGAAAGCCTATTTGCTTCCGTATCTCCGTATGATGAGGCATTAGCCTTTCAACAATTACAATGGAAGGGAGATAAATATTTATCTAAAATCAATTACTTATCTAGTCCAATTTATGCTCTCTATAATTTAGCTAAATCAACAAAATATCCTAATGCTCCGGATCCATCATTGGGTAAAGTAGCCGCAAAATTTATTAATGACAATAAAAATAATTTTGGAAAATTAGAAATTGCACGTATCAAAGCAAAGCCTGCTTCTTATGAATATTTGGTGAAAGAAACAAATTCCAATAACAAATATAAATTTGTTGTAGCAAAAAATGGTAAAAACTGGTTGGTTACAACAATTGATTTGACAAAAGAAAATAAAATTGCTGACGCTACCCAAAAACAATCTCAGTCACCAGTATCACAACCAAAATCAATTGTGAAACCAGAGATAACTGCATCTAATTCAGCTAAAGATAAGCCTAAGCTAGATAATAAAGAGGAAGAAAAGCCAATCGAAACAAATTCCATAAAAGTAGTACCAATGAAAGCTAGCAAAGCTTGCATTCATTCAAAAATTTCATCAGACAAAATAATGCTTAGAAATGCACCTTATGTTGGTGCTAAAGCTAACGATCAAATAGCTAAGGGAGTTCCTGTAAATATTATTGGTAAAGCTAATGGTTGGTATAAAGTAAATTGTAATGGCAAAGAGGGTTATGTTTATGCTGGCTTGGTAGATTTTGATAAACCAGAAGCATACACTACTGCTGTCGTTACCAAAAACAAGTCAACTTCTCGTGTAGGCGATCGTGTAGTTGTTATTGGTGGCATTCACAACCATAAATATAAAGTGCAATTAGCTAATGGCAAAATTATTTATTTGGATAAAGATGCATTGGATGTGGCGGTTGAAATGCCGCCTGAACTTGTGCCCTAATGTTTTGTATGCTTTCCCTAATCATTTATAAGGTAGCTTATGATATATTAGATTTATTGTGTCGGGACGTGGCGCAGCTTGGTAGCGCGGCTGCTTTGGGAGCAGTAGGTCGTAGGTTCGAATCCTATCGTCCCGATATTAAACTTATTCTTGACTAAATAATAATTCCAGCTTGTCAATGGAACTTCTTGTTGTGTCTAGGTTCTGGAACTTTTCAGATTAGTAAACGACATCTTAATAAGACCTGTATAGTATAATTTCCGCCCAGCTTTCGCTGGCAATTTATTTTTTTGACGAATAATAAAGGAGCAAAAATGAAAAAGAATGTGGTTAGCACAGCAGCAGTTCTATCTCTGGTTGCTTTAGCTACTTGTCCATTATCTGCTTTCTCACTTAGTTTTGATCAGATGTTAAGGGACTACTTAGGTAAAGGATTGAGCAATGCGGCAGCTCCTTCTCAAGACCTAGTGAAAACTAATATCAATACTAGACAAGCGCAATTAGAACAGGAAGTAGAAGCTGGTGTACGCGCAGGACAAGTGACACCGCAGGAAGAGACTGATTTGAGAAATCAACTTAATTATATTGCTTCTCTGGAAGGTGACTATTTAGCTGATGGTACGCTTTCAAATTTTGAGACGCAAAATTTGATTGACGAAATGAGCAATTTTGGGCAACGTTTAAATATTTATTTGACCAATGCCAATACAACCGGTGGTACTGGATATAATTCTACAAATTGGTTTCACAGATATGTTCGTGGTGGTGCACCAGATGCGATACCAACAAATCAAAGTTTAATTACCGGTAGAATTGATAGTAAACAAGCTGAAATCGATACCAATATTGAAGGTGGTATTACATCAAGACGCTTGAATTGGACTGATGCACAAAATCTTCGCCAAGAATTAAATAGAATCGCTTCATTAGAAACTCAGTTTCTTGCTGATGGCAAAATCACTTATGGTGAAGAGCAACAATTAGTGAGAGATTTGAATAGCTTAAGTAATAAAGTTGCTCAAAAAACAAGTGGTTATGGACATCGTGGTGGAAGTAGACGTGGTGGTGTTAATTATCAACAATCATTATTGAGACAACGCATTAACCAAGGTCTGTCTTCAGGACGTATTACAAGAAGTGAAGCTAATAAATTATTCCGTGATGAAGCTAGAATTACTCAAATAGAAAATGATTTAAGAGCATCAGGTGGAAGATTGAATTATGCTGAACAAAGACGTTTGTTGAATGAACTTGATAAGTTATCTCGACAAGTTAACAAAGAGTTATGGGATCGCCAAGTTCAATAATTGTTTTTGAGCATTAAAGATTCACCAAATCAAGTGGGGTAGGAATTTAATTCCTATCCTTCTCTTTTTTCGACATACTTAGACACAATAAATTTGGTGGTAATAAGTCCTTGGGTATAATTACCAGCAATCTAAAAAATTTGTTTTTGCCTCGGAGGACTCATGGAGTTTCTAGCCGGATTTGGTGTTGTACTAGCAGTAACTGTAATTGCTACTTGGTTTAACGATAATATTTCCAAGGGCGAATATATTAACGACGAAGCAGCCTGATTTTTATTCTTGAAATTTAATAACGATCAGTTAGATAAGCTGATTGCAATACTTTATAGCCTATATACGAATAAACCAAGCATAAAATAACCAGCACGATGACAGGGTGTTGCAAGAGAGCTTTGTATAAAGGCTTGCAAAGAAAGTCAATCCAAAATATTCCTAAACTAGCTCCTGGCATGATTTGTTACCCATTAAGCGCGTGTCACCAAAATAAATATAGTGAGCGATACATTTGTTAACAATGCTTGAAGACCAGTGAGAATCAGCTTTAAGAAAGAGCTGGGAAAGTAAATCCTTATTCAAAAATTTTAGTTGATAAGATATAAACTTGTGTTGTCATAAGGCAAGATCTAATATGAATTCTTGGCGGCAGGGCTTTTAATAGGTATGAGCAAGATATGCAATATTATTTGTGTCTAAGGAGAAGAAGATGGCAGATGTTTTTATTACTTCTACTTTGAAGTCCAAATGGAATTTAGACTTTGCTCCGCGTTTATGCGCTGCTCTTGAAATGAGAGGTATTTCATGTCATTTGCCGCAACGAGATACAAATCAAGCTGGCGATGCTGAATCAAAATGCCGAGAAAATCTCACGGCTCTTGCTAATGCTCAAATTCTTTTAGGCGTTTTGCTAAATGCTACGATTAATTCCGGGCTTGAATTTGGCTACGCTCATGGAATTGGCAAGCCATTAGTATTTTTAACTGATGAAAATCATCCTGTGCCAGTCATGGCGGAGACCATGTATAGTCAGGTTATTAAAGTAAAAAATATGGATGACATTTCTATTTATATAGATAATCTTTGTAATTGCCTAAAACAGCTCATGAGTTAATTCATTTGTTAGGGAGTAAGAAATTTGAACGTTTTTCTTACACATTTAAAATGACTGCCTGTTACGCTTTCATGACTGTTAGAAAAACAGCTGTTTTTCTAACAAGGCTGTAAATATTGATTTAGGAGAAATATTGCTGTCAGATATTTGAACATTTTTCTTACACTAGGTGTACAAGAAAAAAAGGCATATACGATGCTTAGATTAACGCTAACAACAACGCATTGGTTGGTCGCTAGATATATCTGGAGGCAAATCGGGCGATAATCGATGATTATTATTTTGTTTATTAGTGATTATTTTGAACCAAGTAATAATGGATGCAATTAAAATGGCAGCAACCAAAGCCATAAATAATGAACCAACAAAGGCATCTAAATAATCATTGAATATAAGAGTTTTTGTTTTAGCTATTTCTGCGCTAGCAATTAGCCCTTGTGACAATTTATCTTCTAAAGATTTTGCATGAGCAATAAAACCTAGCTTTGCTGAGCTGCTAAACACTTTTAAATATCCAGCTGTAAGAGTAATGCTTAAAAGCCAAGCTAGAGGCATAAATGTTACCCAAACATGTCTCCATTTGCCCATGCGCATAATAATTGTTGTAGCTACACAAAGGGCAACTACTGCTAATAACTGATTGGAAATGCCAAATAAAGGCCAAAGACTATTTATACCGCCTAGTGGATCAATAATACCTTGGTATAAAAAATATCCCCAGCCAGCAACTACAATTGCCGAGCTTAAAATAATAGATGGATACCAATTTGTTCTGCCTAAAGCAGGAGAGAATTTTCCTAAAAAGTCTTGTAATAAAAAACGACCTACACGTGTGCCAGCATCTAAACAAGTAAGAATAAATAAAGCCTCAAACATAATGGCAAAGTGATACCAAAATGATAATTGAGCAGCACCTCCTATTGCTTGAGAAAAAATGTGAGCCATGCCGACAGCTAAAGTTGGTCCACCACCAGTGCGTCCCCATAAGGTTGTTTCACCAATATTATGTGCTAATGTTTCCATTTCTTGTACAGATACAGGATAACCCCAGGCACTTATAGTTTGAGCAGCAAGTGCTGGTGTGTTGCCAACTACACCGGCTGGGCTATTAATAGCAAAATAATTTCCAGGCAGCATAACAGAAGCAGCAATTACTGCCATCACTGCTACCATAGCCTCACATAACATAGCACCATAACCAATTGGTCGAGCGTGTGTTTCTTTGTCTATCATTTTAGGGGTAGTACCAGATGAAACTAATGAATGAAAGCCAGATATAGCTCCACAAGCAATAGTAATAAAACAAAATGGAAAAATATTTCCAGTGAATAATGGTCCTTGTCCGTTAATAAAAACAGTTGTTGCTGGCATTTCTAAATGTGGATGTACTAGAAAAATACCTAAAGCTAATAATGTAATAGTGCCAATTTTTATATAAGCAGATAAATAATCACGGGGTAATAATAAAATCCAGACTGGTAAAACAGAGGCTATAAAACCATAAATCATTATGGCAATGGATAATTCTTCACCAGTGCGGGTAAATACATGAACCATATTAGGATTCTCAGCTATCCATTTGCCAGCGACTACAGCAAATAATGTAAGAGCAACACCGATAATTGATCCTTCAGTAATTTTTTCTGGTCTTATTACACGCGTATAAAAGCCGACAAAAATGGCAATTGGTACTGTCATCAACAATGTAAAAGCACCCCACGGACTTGATTTTAAAGCATTTACTACAACTAAAGCTAATACAGCCATGAGAATAACCATGATTAGCAATATGGCAGTAAGAGCAATGGAACCAGCAACAGGTCCTATTTCGTCATAAGCCATTTGTCCTAATGATTTGCCACCACGACGCATGGAAGCAGCTAATATGACAAAGTCTTGTACAGCCCCTGCTAAAACAACGCCAATAACAATCCAAAGAGTGCCTGGTAAATAACCAAATTGAGCAGCTAATATTGGACCGACCAAAGGACCGGCGCCAGCGATGGCAGCAAAATGATGTCCAAATACTACCCATTTATTTGTTGGGACAAAGTCTTTGCCATCGTTGATAATATGTGCTGGTGTTGGTCTATTATCATTCAACTCAAATATCTTATTAGCAATAAATTTGCTATAGAAACGATAACCAATAGCAAATGTACATATTGCAGCAGTAAGTAACCAAATTGAATTTATTGCTTCGCCATTATTAATAGCTATTGTCGATAACGATATGACAGCTAAAGCTGTAATAATTGCCCAAATTAGCCCTTGGCATAATGCTTTCACGCAATGGAACCATCCTTTTTAATAGCAAAGTCATCTGTCATTGGCGAGAAAGAGGACATGCTACCATCGTCTATGCTGACAATAACTCTAATAGTTGTTTTTGATCTATCATCCCAAACAGCTTCTGATTCGATGTTATAAGAATTTCCAGCTGGACTAGTTATTTGTTCTGCTTGAACATGTTTTTCGCTTATCCAATTTGCAAATTGAGAATAAGGCATTTTTTGCAATGAGTCGACTGTGTTCTTTAGTAATGTTTTTGCTTCTTTCTTATCCATCATATATTTTTGTATTCCTTGAATGATTACTTATATTTGAGTAAGTATACCGGCAATTGTGGCAGACAGATAACTAGCAAGAGTGCCACAAATTAAAGCTTTAATACCAAGTCTGGCTAAATCTTGGCGACGTGAGGGAGCAATTTCACCAATGCCGCCAATTTGCATAGCGACAGAGCTAAAATTGGCAAAGCCGCATAAAGCAAATGTGACAATTGTTTCTGCTTGTTGACTTAAGTGAATATTTGTCCCGCTTTTCAATATGTTTGATAGATCCATATATGCAACAAATTCATTGATCACTAATTTTTCACCCATGAGCTTACCGACAGTTTGTGCATCCGCCCAAGGGACACCTAATATCCAAGCAATTGGTGAAAACAAAACACCAAATATATCTTGTAGTTTTAAATGCTCCAAATTCAATCCAATAACATCTGCTCTCAGACCAAAATTAAATAATTGTTTGCCAATTAGTCCAAGCAAGGCATCAGTCATAGCAATAAGAGCAATAAATGCAATCAGCATAGCAATAACATTTAGTCCAATACGCAAGCCATCGGATGCGCCATGAGCTGCTGCATCAATAATGTTGGCGTTGGTTTTTTCTACTTTAATAGATACATTTCCTTTTGTTTTTGATTCTTCTGTTTCTGGCCAAACAATTTTTGAAATTACAAGTGCCGCTGGTGCTGCCATAATACTTGCTGTTAAAAGATACGATGCCTTTATACCCAATCCTATATATACAGCCAGAACTCCACCTGCTACACAAGCCATTGAGCCAGACATGGAAGCTAAAAGTTCTGACATTGTCATAGATGGTACATAAGGACGAATTAAAAGCTGGGCTTCAACTTGTCCAACAAAAACGCTGGCAGCATTTGATAGTGCCTCTGATCCACTGGCTCCCATAATTGCCGATACTATTTTTGCTACTATCTGTACAACTTTTTGCATGATGCCTAAATAGTAAGAAATGGTGACAAGGCTTGAAACAAAAATAATTGTTGGTACTACACGAAATGCAAATATATAATCAGCCCCTGCTCCAAAAAGTTTGAGCATATTTTCTGGTTGGTTCACAAGCGGACCAAATACAAAACTAGCTCCACTATCTGAAAAGTGAAGTAAAGCTGTAATGATGTCGCCTATTGTTTTAAAGAGATTTTGTCCTAATTCAACTTTAAGAACAAAGACGGCCATGACAAGTTGCAAAATCAAACCAGATATAACTAAACGGTAATTTATTGCTTTGCGATTATTGGACATCAAAAATGCAGTGGCTAGAATCACAAAAATGCCAATGAAGCCAACAAATCGGTCCATAAATACCTTATTTATAAGTCTTACAATTATGAACCAAATTTGGAATATGGAAACTCTAATTTCCTGAATTATTGATTAGGAACAAAATTAGGACTAGGATTTGGTGCTGGATGATTTTGATTAACATCTGGGGCTACCGGAGGCATTTCATTTCCATTGGTAGTACTAGTATCGGCAGCAGCATTTATAGTCGCATCTTCGTTTTGCTCTGGTCCGACTGGAACTAGTTTTGGCAAATTAGTACTAGCATCACTTTCGCCTGCATCTTCTGTTGCGCCTGATTCTGTTGTTGGAGTTTCAACAAGTTTACTTGGCGGTAAGAATGAACCAGGAGGAGTTGGGTGTTTAGTGTAATAAGCTTGCATGAAATCATGCCAGATTTTAGCCATGATTACGCCACCGGTTACGTTATGCCCAGGAATAGCTAAATTATCATCATTACCACCCCAAACAGCAGCTACTAAATCTGGTGTAAAACCAATAAACCAAATATCCTTACCAGCGTCAGCTGTGCCTGTTTTTCCAGCTACTGGTCTATCTTTCAGTCTTGCTTGTGTACCTGTGCCATGTTTTACTACGTCTTGCAATACATCTACTAGTCTTGCAGTTGGATCAGCTGGAAAAGCAGTTGTTACTGCTGGTTCAAATATTTCAATAATTTGTCCACGATTATTTTCTATACGCCTTAGCACACGTGGCTTTATTGCTACACCACTGCGAGCAAATGTTGAGTAAGCACTAGCCATATCCAATGGAGTAACGGCCGAGCTACCCAATGACAAAGATAAATTAGGATCTAATTTAGTAGTGATACCAGCTAATCTTGCTGTTTCAATAACATTATCAATTCCTACTGCTTTACCTACTCTTACAGCTGGCACATTACGTGATAATGCTAGCGCTTTTCTGACGGGGATTTTACCCATGAATTTATGATCAAAGTTTTTCGGAGACCAATCTGGCAATCCCCAGCCTTGTTTAATAGTTAAGGGAGAATCATCAATTATGCTATTAGGTTGATATGTGTTTTTTATAAAAGCAGTAAGATAAACAAATGGTTTAAATGAAGAACCAGCTGTATGTGGATTAGTGGCACGATTCCATTGGTTTTTCCAAAAATTACCAACGCCGCCAACTAAAGCAAGCACCGAAGCATCTTTTACAGATACACAAACTAATGCTCCTTGCGAAACTCCTTTTGGTGCTTTTTTTATTGCTGCTGTTAATGTGCTTTCTGCTAATTCTTGTACTTGTGGATCAAGATTTGTATACACTCTCAGTCCTTGTCTGCGCATTTCTGTTGGGCTAAAACGACCTCTTAAAAGCTGGAGAACATAACTTATGTAATAAGGATATTTTTTTAAAGGGTCAATTCCTTTTTTAAATTTCAAATTTTGAGCTTTAGCTTGTTTGGCTTGCTTAGCAGTGATGTAACCATATTCAACCATTTTGTCTAAAATTTCATGTTGGCGAGTGATAGCATATTTACGATTGGCTTCAGTACCCATTTCGGAAGGTGCTTTTACTAAGCCAGCTAAAAAGGCCGATTCTGCCAAGCTTAAAGAAGCAGCATTTTTATCGAAATAACGGGATGCTGCTCGTTCAATACCATAGGCGCCGTTACCAAAATAGACTTGATTTAAATATAACTCGAGGATTTTATCTTTACTATATCTTCTTTCAATTTCCGAAGAGATAAAAGCTTCTTTGATTTTTCTGTCCATTGTACGACCAGATTCTTCAAAGAATAAGTTTTTTACTAACTGTTGGGTGATTGTTGATCCACCTTCTACCACGTGACCAGCCTGTAAATTAGTAATCATAGCTCTAAAAATGCTTCCTAGATTTATGCCATGATGTTCATAGAAATGATGATCTTCGGCTGCCAACATTGCTTGTTGCATTTGGTTTGATACTTGATTTAAAGGAATAACACGACGATCTTCATCACCTTCCACGCAGGCGACGAAATGATCATTGCGATCATAAATTTGAATGGCTTCAATCGGGTCATATTTCTCTAATATAGATATGTCTGGCAAATCTTTTAATTGTTGATAAAAAGAAGCAATAAAATAGCCAACTGGAATAGCAGCTATTAAAAGAATGATTAAAGCCCCCTTAACAAAAATCTGCCAATTGGGTGAATTATTAGTGTATGTCTTCAGTCGGCGAGAATTTGCCGTGCTTTTTCTTCTCACAGCGTCAAAAACTTCCTTTTAGCCTAACTACTCTAATCAAATTTTATCCCATTATATTATGCGCGTGGGTGACTTGATAAGTAGATACGTCTTAGCCTTTCTAAGCTAACATGGGTATATATTTGTGTTGTGCTAATACTGGAATGTCCAAGCAAATCTTGTACAACTCTTAAATCTGCTCCACCTTCTAAAAGGTGAGTAGCAAAAGTGTGTCTTAAAGTATGGGGAGTAATTACTTTATTAATTTGAGCTTTGCGAGCATATTTTAGAACAATGCGATGTAAAGATCTGGTCGACAAAGGTGTTGATTGGCGGCTAACGAATAAAGGCTCATCGCCAATAATATGATTGTCGTGAGCATTATCATTTTTCTTAGCACGAGTATTGATATATTCTTTTAGCCAGTGAATAGAGCTTTGATTTAAAAGTACTACTCTTTCCCGAGAACCTTTGCCTAATACTTTTAATTCTTGCGATTCTAAGTTCAAGTCTTTTAGCTTGGCTGAAGATAATTCGCTTACACGCATGCCTGTTGCATACAATGTCTCGAGTATGGCTCGATCACGAATAGTATTTTCATCAGTATGTGCGCTGGTATCATTTTCTTTAATTTGTGTAGCTTCAAAAAGCCGAACAACTTCGTCTTTTTCCAAGCATGAAGGAAGTCTTTTAGTTAGTTTGGGTCCACGCACTAATTTAGATGGATCATCATCTATTAGTTGTTCTCTTCTTAAATAACGACAAAAGCTACGAATAGCAGATACTTTTCTTACTACCGTGTGCCTGCTGTAATGTTCTTGAATTGAATGAACATAATTGCGTAAATTATCATAGGCCAAAGAGCCATTCGATGCGAAATTACCTTCGCTATTTTCTTTGTCCCCATTTGTTTTATTGGGAATGTCATTGGCAATTAGTTGTTTTAGATCATTTATATAAGCTCGAATGGTATGGGCAGAATAATTACGTTCAAGCTCTAAATGTTTTGCAAATTGCTCAAGCCACTCGTGAGGAATATCGTGAAGTTGCTGGGTTTCCAAGCAAAGGCTGCTTTCTAGGCCGTTAGGCATTGCTCACACGTACATTATAAGATGCTTATGAACTTTGTAAAGTACTCGTTAAGGAAAGGAAAGACATATTTTAAATTGTCAATAGATGTATTGCCTATTGAAAAGCCACAGTTATAATTGTCATGTGGAGCGGGGGCAGTGTTATATATGCAATCTCAATTTGATCAAGATGAATTAGCCAGGATAACTTGGCAAAGACTAAAACCTGTTTGTAAGGCGGATGTACGTATTACGCAAGACCAAATCAAAAACTTACGGTCTTGTGGTGAAGCCAATCAGCCAAATTTATTTAGGTTTATCCATAGTCTTTTTGTCAGAATAAAGAGTCTTTTGCCAGGCTTTATTCACGATTTAGGTATAAAAAACAACTATAAAGAAGCGACCAATTGTGAGCTTTACGGACATGTATTGTCTGATGCTAGTTGGAGTGGAAAGTTGCCAGTATGTGGTGAATGTGGAGCAGGCATCAAATCATCTCTTTACTTGAGAAGCAGTTTGAATCAACACCTATTGAGCCAACGTAGTGAACGTAGTCAAAGTGTAGATGTATGGACTCGTTAAGATAGTCGAAGCAAAGCTTCAAATTTTAGTTTTTGTAAAACCATTGCTGTGACTGGATTTTATGGTATAGCAGAAAAAATTAATGTAAAGAGCTTCAAGAAAACCTTTTATATTCATTAACGCCAATACTGACAATACTACATAAATGATACGATAACTCTTTATCTATTATTGTTGTGTGCCCATATATACAGCTGTGTCTCAACCACAAACAACCTTGAGGTAGTCGATGGCCTTACAAGTTCCTGACCGCGTCCGCACTTTCGGGGTCGGCAGTTCCCGATTTGCTAATCTGCCGGATCTCGCTGAGATTCAAAAAAGTTCATTCAAATGGTTTGTTGAAGAGGGCTTAGCTGAAGAGCTAAGAGCCTTTAGTCCTATTAAGGATTATACTGGCAGGCTAGAATTGCATTTCTTGCCTAGCTATACATTTGAAGAGCATACCGAGCCCAATAAGCCTAAAACACCGGAAGAGGCTCGTGCGCTTGATTCAAGCTATACAAAAAAATTACGCATTCAAATGCGCTTAGTCAATCGCGATATTGGCGAAATCAAAGAACAAGAAATATATGTTGGCGACATTCCAATAATGACCGATCGCGGTACATTTATTATTAATGGAGCAGAACGGGTTATTGTTTCTCAAATTGTTCGTAGCCCGGGCATTTATTACAAACGAGAAGTTGATCAAAATGGTAAGCGTACATTTAGCGCTACCCTTATTCCTAACCGTGGTGCTTGGCTTAAGTTTGAAACTGATGTGAATGATGTAATTTACGTCAAAATCGACAAGAATAGAAAATTATTAGCCACTACATTAATTAGAGCGCTTGGTTATTCTGATCAAGAAATGGAAGGACTATTCCGCCATCGTGATTTCTTGAAGAAAACTCTTGATAAAGACAATACAAAAACAAGGGAAGATGCACTGATTGAAGTTTATAGAAAACTTCGTCCTGGCGATCCACCTTCTGTCGCTGGCGGACAATCAATATTAGAAAGCCGCTTTTTTGATGACAAACGTTATGACTTGGGTAAAGTTGGACGATATAAGCTAAATAAAAAGCTCAATCTTTCTGTGCCCGAAACTCAGCGCACTTTAAGCAGAGAAGATATTGTATCGGCTGTTGATTATTTGATTGCTCTTCATTACGATGAAGGTCATGCCGATGATATCGATCATTTAGGTAATCGTCGTATTCGCTCAGTTGGTGAGTTGTTGCAAAACCAATTTCGTATTGGTTTGTCGCGACTAGAGAGAATTGTTAAAGAAAGAATGACATTGCAAGATGCTGATTCTTTGACGCCAGCTAATTTGCTCAACACAAAACCGTTGGTAGCAGCAATTAGAGAATTCTTTGGCTCTTCTCAGTTATCACAATTTATGGATCAAACAAATCCCTTAGCTGAATTAACACATAAACGTCGTATATCGGCTTTAGGTCCAGGTGGTTTGTCTCGTGAACGTGCTGGTTTTGCTGTGCGTGATATTCACCCTAGTCATTATGGAAGAATCTGTCCAGTAGAAACTCCTGAAGGTCCAAACGCTGGACTTATTGGATCATTAGCTACGCATGCACGTGTTAATGAATATGGCTTTATTGAAACTCCTTATCGCCGTATTGTAAACGGAATAGTAACCAATGACATTCATTATCTAACTGCTGATGAAGAAGATCGTTATCGGGTAGCCCCTGGTGATGTGCCAGTTGATGATCAAGGGCAGTTTTTGCACGAATTAATTCCAGTTCGCTATAAAGCTGAATTTATGGAAACAGCTCCTGATCAAGTGGATTATGTAGGTGTGAGCCCAATTCAGATTATTTCGGTTGGAACAGCATTGATACCATTTATTGAGCATGATGATGCTAACCGTGCATTGATGGGTTCTAACATGCAACGTCAAGCAGTACCGCTTGTAAAAACTGAAAGAGCTTCAGTGACAACTGGTATTGAAAAACAATCTGCTCGCGACTCGGGTATGGTTGTAGTTAGTGACGTTGAAGGACAAGTAGAATATATTAGCGCTAGCGAAATTCGTATTCGCACTAAAGATCGTTTAGTCAAACATAAATTGTCTAAATTCCAGCGCTCTAACCAAGACACTTGTTTAAACCAACGTCCAATTGTTGCTGTTGGTGATAATGTTCAACCAGGACAAATTATTGCTGATGGTGCTGCTACCGATCAAGGTGAATTAGCAGTTGGCCGCAATATATTGGTGGCATTTATGCCATGGGAAGGCTATAACTTTGAGGATGCGATATTAATCAGTCAAAGATTGGTTTTTGACGATGTAATGACATCAATCCATATTGAAAAACTGGAAATCGATGCGCGTTCTACCAAGTTGGGTCCGGAAGAAATTACACGTGAAGTACCAAATGTTTCTGAAGAGTCTTTGCGACATTTAGATGAATACGGTATTGTGCGAGTAGGCTCCCGTGTTTATCCAGATGATATTTTGGTTGGCAAGATTACGCCTAAAGGTGAATCTGAACATCCACCAGAAGAAAAACTTTTAAGAGCAATTTTCGGTGAAAAAGCACGTGATGTTCGTGATAATTCTTTGCGTGTACCACACGGCGAAGGCGGTAGAGTTGTAGACGTCAAAGTATTTGATCGTGAAAAGGGTGATGAATTACCTCCTGTTGCTAACAAAGTAGTACGGGTTTACATTGCTCAAAAACGTAAAATATCCGTCGGCGATAAAGTAGCTGGACGCCATGGTAACAAAGGTATTGTTGCTAAGATATTGCCGACAGAAGATATGCCATTCTTACCAGATGGTACTGCTGTTGATATTGTTTTGAATCCATTAGGTGTACCAAGTCGTATGAATGTGGGACAAACTTATGAAACATTATTAGGTTTGGCTGCCATGCTTACAGGCAATCGCTATGAAGTTCCACCATTTGACGAAATGTTTGAAAAAGAAGCATCTTCTCAATTGGTTCACCGTGAAATTCAAAATGGCAAAAATGCCTCAGGTTTTGAATGGGTAGGTAATGATGGCAAAGTGATGCTAGCTGATGGTCGCTCTGGTGATTTATTTGATAGCCCAGTCACCGTTGGTCAAATTTATATGATGAAACTGGTTCACTTGGTTGATGATAAGATTCATGCTCGCTCAACTGGACCTTACAGTTTAGTTACCCAACAACCATTGGGCGGTAAAGCTCAATTTGGCGGACAACGTCTGGGAGAAATGGAGTGTTGGGCGTTAGAAGCGTTTGGTGCATCATACAGTTTGCAAGAAATGCTCACTATTAAATCTGATGATGTGAACGGACGTTCAAAAGCATACGAGGCGATAGTTAAGGGTGAAAACTTAAGACGTCCTGGAATTCCTGAATCATTCAAAGTATTGGTTCGTGAATTGCAATCAATTGGATTGGATGTATCTGTTGCCAAACGTACAAAGGATGGCGGCGAACTAGAAATAGACTTGATGGCTGAAGTTGAAGAACCAAAAGCTCGAAATCTAAGACGTATGAGTCCATTTGGTGAAATAGGATTAGAAGCAGAACTATCAGAACTAGCTGGCGGACAAACTCTGGCTCCCTCTGCTGTAGTAGCAGGTAAATTGGGGCTTGATATAGGTGATGAGGGAGAGGCTGGTGAAGAATTGATAGGCATTGGTGAAACAATCAACGAAGTAATTGGTGGAGAACGTCCAGTCGGTGCTGGTGAGTCGGGTTTTGCCGAAGTACAAGTAGGTGGTGGTGATACGGTCATAGACGATGAAACAGAAACTGATCTGCCAGATCCATTAGCAGGACCTGGACCAATTGTTGCCCTTGATGATTCATTTGATAATCCAATAGAAGAACCCATAGATGAACCTATGGAAGGGGTTTCTGTTGAAAATGAATTGGAACCAGAAAAGGAACCGTCGGACTATTAAAAAAGTAATTTAGGAATAGAGAGTAAATAATGGGCTTAGGCTCACTAATTTGGAGGTTTATCCGTTAATGGCAACTAGTATTGATCGTTTTGATTACATCAAGATAGGTATTGCCTCGCCAGAACGCATTCTTAGCTGGTCTCATGGGGAAGTAACAAAACCGGAAACGATTAATTATCGAACTTTGAAGCCGGAAAAAGATGGTTTATTCTGTGAACGTATTTTTGGTCCATCAAAAGACTGGGAATGTTATTGCGGAAAGTACAAGCGTGTCCGCCATCGTGGTATCACATGCGAACGCTGCGGTGTAGAAGTTACTGACAGCAAAGTTAGACGTCATCGTATGGGACATATTCGCTTAGCATGTCCTGTTACACATATTTGGTTTTTAAAAGGTATTCCAAGTTATATTGGGCTTCTTTTAGATCAACCATTACGTGATTTAGAACAAGTAGTTTATTTCAATGCTTACATTGTGACAAATCCTGGTAATTCACCAGATTTGCATAAGTATCAATTGCTTTCTGAAGAAGAGTATGACAAAGCTTTGCAAGATCCAAACTTGCAATTCGATGTCGGTATTGGTGCTGAAGCAATTAAACAACTATTGCACGAATTGGCAAGACCAGCTTATGAGCGTCCAGATGGTCTTGAAGATCGTGGTAAATTGCTTGAATTGCCAGGACTAAAAGAATTGTCCTTGCAATTAAGAGAAGAATTAGCCGGCTCTGGTGGTTCTCAACAAAAGAGAGCAAAACTAATTAAGCGTTTACGCTTAGTAGAAGCATTGATCAATTCAAATACTGATCCAACTTGGGTGATACTGGAAATGTTGCCTGTAACCCCACCGGATTTACGACCAATGGTGCAGTTGGATGGGGGTAGATTTGCTACATCCGATTTGAATGATTTATATAGAAGGGTAATTAACCGTAATAATCGTTTGGCAAGATTGCTTGAAATGGGTGCGCCGGAAATCATTGTTCGCAATGAAAAGCGTATGTTACAAGAAGCAGTAGATGCCCTTATCGATAATGGTCGCAGAGGAAGAACAGTAGTTGGTCCAAATAATAGACCACTGAAATCTTTATCTAAAATTATTGAAGGTAAGCAAGGTCGCTTCCGTCAAAACTTACTTGGAAAACGGGTAGATTATTCTGGCCGTTCTGTAATTGTAGTTGGACCGACTTTGAAATTACATCAATGCGGATTGCCTCGTGAAATGGCATTGGAATTATTCAAACCGTTTGTTATTAACAAATTGATTGAACGTCAAATTGTTCAAAACATAAAGTCTGCCAAAAAGCAAATTGAAAGAGGCTCGGCAATTGTTTGGGAAATTTTGGAAGAAGTAATTCAAGGACATCCAGTGCTTCTCAATCGTGCCCCCACGCTTCACAGACTTGGTATTCAAGCCTTTGAACCTGTGCTTGTTGAAGGTCGAGCAATTCAATTGCATCCGTTGGTGTGCAGCGCATTTAACGCTGACTTCGATGGTGACCAAATGGCTGTGCACGTTCCATTATCTGTTGAAGCTCAAGCAGAGGCAAGAATGTTAATGCTCGCCTCCAACAATATATTGTTGCCAGCAACAGGTAAACCAACAATAACACCAACTCAAGATATGGTGCTTGGTATTTATTATCTGACAATTGAGAAACAAGGCTCAGATGATCCAAAAGTATGCAAAGGAGCTGGCATGCGTTTCGTCAATATGGCGGATGCTACTGCTGCTTATGAAGCTGGAGTTGTTGATTTGCACGCCAAGATTAAAGTGAGAGATATGAACGAGACGGTTATTGAGACTACTCCAGGACGTATCATTTTCAATGAAGTATTGCGTGGTGCTATTACTGCTTCGGTTGGCTAATTTTAAATAGATACTGGTAAATCAGAACTACATTAGGGGAAATTATGGTAACTGGTACAGATAAGAAAGAGACATTTGAATTCATAAATACAATAGTAGACAAGAAAAAACTTGGCTCATTATTGTCCAACATTTTTGAAAAATATGGCACAGCTTGTTCTGCAGAGTTGTCCAATGCTCTTAAAGATCTTGGTTTTAAATATGCCACTAAAGCGGGCGTGACCATATCTATTGATGATCTTGATGTACCGGAAACAAAACGTGCCTTAATATCTAGTGCTGAAAAAGAAATTGAAGCTGCCCAACGCCGTTATGAGCGTGGTGATATTACTGAAGTTGAAAGATACAACAAAGTAATCGATACCTGGTCAGCAACCACAGATCAGTTAACTAAGGAAGTAGTAGATAATTTCGATCGTCTAAATCCTGTATATATGATGGCATTCTCAGGTGCTAGAGGTAATATCAGCCAAGTTAGACAATTAGTTGGTATGCGAGGCTTGATGGCTGATTCGCAAGGTCAAATTATAGATTTGCCAATTAAAGCTAATTTCCGTGAAGGATTAAGTGTGACGGAGTACATTATTTCGAGTTATGGTGCAAGAAAAGGTCTGGTAGATACAGCGCTTAAAACAGCTGACTCAGGATATTTAACTCGTAGACTTGTAGATGTTGCCCAAGATGTAATTGTTCGCGATGATGATTGTAAAACCAGCCGTTTTATTATCATGGGTCCAATTATGGAAGGTGATAAGAGAACAGTTAAACTGGAAGATCGTGTAACTGGACGCTATTTGGTAGCTGATGTAGTAGATGAGTCGACAGGTGAAGTTTTAGCTAGAGCTGGCGATATGCTAACACGTGCTCAAACCAAAATACTCGATGCCAAAAATGTAAGATGGGTAAAAGTACGTTCGCCATTGCAGTGTGAAAGCCAATATGGCGTTTGTCAAAAATGTTATGGCTATTCATTAACAAGTAATGCTCTTGTGGATACTGGCGAAGCTATTGGTATTATTGCAGCGCAATCAATTGGTGAGCCTGGAACTCAGCTAACAATGAGAACATTCCACACTGGTGGAGCGGTAGCTTCTGGTGGTGCTCGTACACAGATTAAAGCACCAGTAAATGGTGTTGTTACATTCAAAATTCCAAGTCGTTCTGTACGTACAGCTTATGGTGATGTGGTTGAACAAACTACAAAAGATGGCAAATTAGCTGTCTCCGATGGAAAACGAGAAGGCAGTGTACATATTCCTAGTGGAAGCTTATTGCTTATCAATAGCGGAGCAGAAGTAACACAAGGACAAGTTTTAGTTGAATATGATCCACCAGGTGCTAAAAAAGCAATGACAGAAAGAGCAAGCAAAGATATTAATGCTGGTGTTTCTGGACGTATCATGTTCCAAGGCTTCCAAGCTGATGAGAAAAGAGATAGACAAGGAAATATTTCACGTACTGCTAATCGTGCCGGTATTATTTGGGTTTTGGAAGGCGATGTGTACAACTTACCGACTGGCGCTCATGTAGTAGTAAAAGATGGACAAGAAGTTGTTACTCATGATGTTTTGGCTGAAATTACAATCAATACAGAACATGGTGGAGAAGTGCGTTTTGGTCCTGATTTAGAAACAGAAATGGTGAAATCAGGTCGTAAAACTGTAGCTAAACTAGTCAAAGGTAAAGAAATCAATGTTGTCATAGCATCAGTTGGTGCAGGCAATGCTAAGTTGGAAACAGCAAAGCAAGGCAATACATGGAGAGTGCCTAAGACCAAAGAAGGCTATACGATAAAAGTAGTAAATGATGAATCAGTAGAAAACGGCAAAATTATTGCTGAACTCATGGATGATGGTGTCAATGTAGTTACAGCTGGTGGCGAAATAATTTATGACGGTGTCGAAATTGATGATCGTCGTGTTATTACAAAACCAGGAAAAGTACTTTTCATACCTGAAGAAACTCACTTTATATCTAAAGACATAAGCTTGAAGATGAGTGAATCTGGCGATTTAGTTATGGCTGGACAGGAAGTAGTAAAAGATGTTTTTGCTCACTTGGAAGGTATTATTGAAATCGTTGCTGATAATGACATTATCCACGAAGTCATTATTCGACCAGGCGAATTAATCACACTTGAAAATATTGAAGACTTGAAAGTTAATGATGGTGACATCGTTGACGTTGATACTGAAATTCTTCCAGGACATAAAGTCGATGGTAGAAAGATGGTTACGGTGATCGAAAAAGAAGATGGTAAGACTCAAATTCTAGTTAGACCTGTACAAGAATATTGGGTTGAGCCAAGAGAAGTTAAGTTCAAATACAAATCAACTGATGAGAAGATAAGTTTACGTCCAGTAACTCAACTTCTATTTAGAGATAGGGAAAAAGTTCGTCATTTGCAAGGCGCACAACTAACACGTACAAGTTTAGTTCTGCAATTGCAAGGAGTGCTTACTCAATTAAAAGGTATTGTAGAGATTGGGGAAGAATTACATATTGTTGTGCAAGAAAATATTCTCTTGCGCCGAGATAGTGAGCTGAATGTAACTTTGTTAGCTGTGGAACCTGGTCAAGTTATACCAGCCAATTCACCGGTAGCAACTACGCAAGTGCTAACAAAAGGACCGGCTCGAGTTCAACTCTCGAAAACAGACGAGCGAAGAATTTTGCTTATTACTGAAGAACAGCAATATGTGCAAAAGACCAAAGGTGCCGTTACTGTTGCTGAAGGTGATTTGGTAAGAACCAATGATTTAGTTTCCAAATCAGCAAGTGCATCTCATTCAGGACAAGTAGTACGTGTAGATGGCAGTGATGTGATTATTAGACGTGGACGTCCATATCTAATCTCTGGTAATACTCAATTGCAATGCGAAGATGGCGCTCTTGTACAAAGAGGCGACTTGATGGCTACTCTTATTTTTGAAAGACAAAAAACAGGAGACATCGTTCAAGGTTTGCCACGGGTAGAAGAATTGCTTGAAGCTCGTAAACCAAAAGAAAGTGCTATTTTGGCAGAAAAGCCAGGTAGAGCAAAAGTGGTTGTGGAAGATGATGTAAAACGTCTGGTAATTGTTTATGGTGAAGGTAGTGAAGAAGAAATTGTTGTTCCTGCCGGTTTAAATATTTTTGTTGAAGATGGCGAACAAATCAATGTTGGTACTGCTTTAACCGATGGACCACCTAATCCACACGATGTTGTGAGATTGCTTGGTATTGAAGCTGCACAAAAATATCTTGTGGATGAAGTGCAATCAGTTTATCGTTCGCAAGGTGTAGATATTGCTGACAAACATATTGAAGTAATAGTTAGACAAATGACTCGTAAAGTAAAAGTTGACGAGCCAGGCGATACAACTTTATTGCCAGGAGAATTGTTGGAGCGCTATCTAGCTGAAATTGAAAATGAAAAGGCTAGACAAAACGGTATGAGAGAATGCCTATATACTTCAGTTTTACTGGGTATTACAAAGGCAAGCTTAAATACTGAAAGCTTTATTTCAGCTGCTTCATTCCAAGAAACAACGAGAATCCTTACAGAGGCTGCTGTAGAAGGTAAGAAAGACTGGTTGCGTGGACTAAAAGAAAACGTAATTATTGGTCGCCTTATACCAGCTGGTACCGGTTTCCCTGGTCATGTTGCACCACCTGAAGAAGAGCAGCATGAAGAAGATATCTATCCACCAATTGGTGAAGGTAGCTTTACAGCTCCTTAGTCTTAATTGATGGTAGGAAACATATAAAATAATGCATTTGTAGGGCTTTTTGTTGCTTTATCTATGTGAATCACATAGGTAAATCCATCAAGTAATTTCCTCCTTCCCTTCCAACTCGCCTTTGCATAATGCGGGTGAACGGACTTTATAAGCTCTCTTCTTCCTTCTTTGCTCATCTCTTTCCTCATCCTTTCCCCCTTCTTGCTCACTGCCAAGAAGTACGATTCTAGATGAGTCAACGTTTCCTCAATAGTTCGTTTTTTGATGAGTCAATGCGATCGGCTAATTGGTCAGAAATTTTGAAATATTTCTGACATAATTCCGGATTGCAAAAGAATGCATTTATAGCATGAGGTTAAATTCCAGATTTAACCAATTTTTTTGAATTTAGTTTGAACTTTTTGAGCTGTCCAAAAAATTGAAGCGGATGCTCTTATTTTGCATATGTTCTTATTTCTAAGGTTCTTACTTCTTATTTAGCGCGAAAATCTTGCAGCCCTAAAATATGCCCAGCATCAAAACGTTTATGAATGCGATGAGCCAAAAAGTAAGTAAGCGGTCTGCGAGATGGATTACATTTCTGGTCTAATAATAAATGAGTTAGAACAGAAGCTGTAATACCTACTCTATATGGTTGATGGCAAGGTTTTCTAAAGAGAAAAAAGAATAAAGCCAATAATTCATATGAATGCAAAAATAAGTATAATTTGCCACTGTAATGCTCATGCTTAGCTTCATTAAAGTGAAACCAACTCAGCTTCCAGCCATGTGCCTTTACATAATCAATAATATGATCAACATCGATAACCCAGCCTGCCAAGAAGCTTGCAATGGCGGCTCCAGGGGATTTATAACGATGGTAAGTAGCTAATCCAACACCAGCAGATGTAATAATATGACCAAGTGTTCTCATGGTAATGCCTCAGAAAAGGGGCTCTTGACAATAGATTCTGGCTTAAAACTGGCGGTTTGTATGGTTTCTATACCCATTTAGTTATCTATTAACAACACCTTACCAAAAAAACATAAAAAGAAAAGGGGTTAACTTACGATTTACAATCAATAGGGCTTATTTTAAGAAAGGCATGCTGTCAGGAGTTGAGGATGAAAGTAATTAGTGTCAATATAAAAAGTTCTGTTTTAGCAGTGTTATTTGCCACTGGGCAAATACAAATAGCTTTGGCGTATGGACAACCTGTTTTCCAACCGCCTGCTAATACTAATCCACAACCTATTAATAGATCTGTTGGTTTACCCAATACTTCGCCTAATCCACGAGCTGTTAGTTTATACAATTTAGGTCTAACTGCTTATAAGCAAGGTTCGCCTGAATCAGCAGTTATATTTTTTAGACGAGCTTGTGATCTTGATCCTAATCTTGCTGATGCTCAATATAATTTGGCAGTGATTTATCAAACACAAAAGCGCTTTAGTGATGCTATTCCACGCTTTCAGGAAGTGCTTAGAATTAAACCTGAAGATCCAGACGCTCATTTTCAACTAGGCGTGATTTTGCATGAAACAGGACGTCTTGTTGAAGCAAGACAACACTTATTGGCTATAGCTCCTAATAATATTCATTTTGCTGAGGCGCAAAAAAGAATTTTAAATATCAATAATCAAATGAATGAAGCGCAAGCACGCATGCAAAAAAATATTGAAGGACAAAATGCAACACAGCAGCCAGTAAATAATGACCAAATGCTAAGAGGGCAAGAACAAAATATTAGTTCTGTCGATAATCAATTATCTGCTGCCAATGAGATAATGCAGTCATCTCAAGATATAGGTTCTAATCCGGTTATAGCTTCTAACCAAGCAGGTCAAATTTCACCAGATCCAATTCAACCAGTGCAAAATTTAGTGCAGTCAATGCAAACGCAAAATTCTGTGCAAACATTCCAAAGTCCAGTGCAATCAAATGCTAGTCCTGCAAAAAGTTCAGCTAATCTTATGCCGGCAGTACCAAATATTGCTTTGCGTGTTATAGCTAGTGGCTTTTCTGCTCCAGCAGGACTAGCATTTGATCGAGTTGGTAATTTATATGTTGCAAATTATATGACTAATACAATTGATAGAATTCAACCGGACGGCACACGCACTCAATTTAGCAGTGGTATTAATTTAAGAGGACCTATTGGATTGGTCGTGGATAATAATAACAATTTGTATGTTGCTAATTATCATAGCGGTACAATTGCTCGCATTACACCAGCTGGTGTATCTACTATAATCGCCTCTGGCTTCAGCAAACCTTATTATTTGACTATGGACAATCAAGGCAATTTATATGTTAGTCAGCAAGAAGATAATTCGGTAGTTAGAATAATATTTACCCAAAACAAACCAGTGCAATAATAATGACTGCTTATTTTGATCTAACTGCATATCAATCTAATTGGCGGCGAAATGCTTATATGTTTACTGCTAATTGTTTTGGTAGTTTTTATTCAGTTTATTTTCGCGTGAGTGTGACAGGGCGGGAAAATGTTCCTGATGGTCCATTTGTAGCGGTTGGCAATCACTTGTCTAATTGGGATCCACCAATGCTTTCTTATTCTACTAATCGTCCATTAGCTTTTTTGGCCAAGAAAGAACTTTATTCTATTCCTGTTTTAAAAACACTAATTTTGTTTTTTGGTGCCATATCCATTGATCGTGATAAACCTGAAATTTCCACATTTAAAGCAGTAAAACAAATGTTTAAATCTGGTTGGGGACTTGGTATGTTTATTGAAGGTACGCGCAGCAAAACTCCTGGTGTTTTGGGGCAGCCCCATAATGGACCTGCTTATTTTGCAAAAACATATAAAGTACCAATAGTGCCGGTAGGAATAATTGGTACTGATAAGCCTTGGCAAAAAGCCTATGCTCATATAGGAAAACCAATAAATGCTGGCGATGATGTAGATGAAACAACATGGCAAATTATGGAAGCACTATCGCAATTAACAGGTTTCGATTTGCCAGAACGTAAAATATAAGTTAAGTTATGGGATGCAAACGTGAATACTACCAGTAAATTTGTCGTTTAGCTTTTGAATAATTTGTCTGTATTTTTTTTTGTCATTGCTTAGAAGAATAATTTGTCTTGTTGTATTTTTATCAATTAAAAATTCAATAAGAGGTAATAATTGATCGGGGGAATGTTGTTGCGACGGATCTAGCAAGATAAGTGGCGTTTGTTTTCCGGATAATTGTGCAGAAAATGTTGCATCTCTTCCGCTAGTAATAGAAGGTATAGATTGAGAGATTTCTGGTGTACTGCGAATCAAAGTCTTCATTTTTTCAATAATTTTGACACCTTTGTGTTCGAATTCTCTAATTAAATTGTTCAATTCTTGAGTGGAAATATTAGGGTTGGGTTTGGCAGATTCAGATTCTGATTCTTCTAGTATTTGGCAATATTGTTTGTATGTTTCATCTACAGTAAGGTTATTGCTAAATCCTAACACTGAAAAAATTTCTATTAGGTTTTCATTGATTTTCCTAAGCCTGTCTCTTAAAAATTTTTGCTCCCGAATTTGTTCTTCCATAGTGTTTTGTCCGGATTTAAGATCTTCCAACTCGCTTAAATGATGGTTGATACACTTAGCTAATTCAAGAACAGATTGAGGAGTTGCTGAATCAACGCTCTCTTTAATTTTGTTGAAATGATGTTCTAGCTTGTTTTTTAATTCAGTTATTTTAGTTTGAGTTCTCACAATTAATTGTTCAAGCTTGTCTAAATTGTTTGTTTTTTTCAAATAATCAGTATGTTTTTCTACATATTGTGTAAGCTCTATGCCGTTTTTAAGACCAACTTTTCTGGCTGCATCTTCCAATTTAACTTCTAGGCTGGCAATTTTAGAATGCAACTCTTGTCCTAGGTCAACTTGAGTTTGTTCACCCAGTTTTGCTTCACGTTCTAAATCAATTTTGTAGTGTTTTTTAATTAGTGATGGTGTAATAATAAGACCAATAAATACAATTATAACTAGGGAAAGTAATATTTGTAATATCTGAGCTGAAGTATGTACAAAGAATATTGCTCCTAATAAAGCAAATGCAATTACCCCAGTGGCAAATGCCATTTTTTGTATGGTGTCAGATAGTCCTTTGCGCTTTTCGCTAATCTCGGTTTGGAGCGTGCGAGCGCGCCATGTAGCATTTTCTGATTCGGTGATTTTTTGTTTGTTCGCAAGGATAATGGCAATATAAGAACGTATATTTTCTAATTCTTGGGGTTCAAGATTTAGCAAGACTTTTCTTATTTGGTTAAGTTCGCTAAGTTCATCAGCATTCACGCCTTCTGCCTGAACATGTTTAAGCTCTAGCTCCTTTTCTCCTTTTGTATTTTCAAGATTAGTTAAAAGATTTTGCCATTCACTAGCGACTGTTGCTAATTCATTAGCGTCAGCCTGTGTAAACTGTTGTAGCCAGTGACTAGAGGTATCAGCAAACGAGTCTAATTCTTCTAAATCTAGATTCTTCGCTTGAATATTATTGTTTATTTTTTCAATATTTAGCTTTAAGTTTTCATGTTCATGCCAAAGATTTTCAATTGATTCTTGCTTGTCTAACAAATTAGATCGAAAAGATGAATGAACCCGCTTGATCGTGCTTTTTAAATCTTCTTGTGCAACTAAAAGATCTCTGTCTGTCTCTGTTAATTGAAAACACAAATCAAAATATTCAGCTGAGCTTGTTAATACCGCTTCTGAATGGGAGCCATTGCTGCCATTGTCACCATTTTGCAAATCGAATGTGTTGATGTTGGAACAATGTTTTTGTAGAGCCGATAACATCTTTTCTGCAGAATCATTTTTTTCTATAAAGGGGAAACAGGTAGATTGAAAAGACTCTAGTGATAGATTAGTTAATTCTTGCCCAATAGAATTGGTTTTGCCCACTGATAATGATTGATTGTTATTATTGTCAAATGCCTTAGCTTCATTTGTTATAAAATCGCGTGTGACAGTTATATGGGATCCATTAATGTCTAAGTTTAACGATGCTGTTTTATATGAATTATATGGACCGGCTGATGCTTTTTGTTGTCCATATAAAATTATGGCAATTAATTTGCCAATATGATTTTCGGGTTGGCAATCAATACCAAGAATAAGGTTAAGCTTGTTCTTGGCGAACTCAATCTCCCACACTTTTTCATCATTTAGATTATATAGTTCTAGGCGTTCTATTAGCATTAATGCAATCGCTCCAATATAGTAGCGATGCCTTGCCCAACACCTATACACATAGTAGCTAAGCCATATTGAGTATTGCGTTTTTGCATTTCCCAAACAAGAGTAGTAATTATACGGGCACCACTAGCCCCTAGTGGATGACCAAGAGCAATTGATCCACCATTTACGTTTAGAATATTAGTATCGATTTTAAGCTCATTTACACAAGCTAATACTTGTGCAGCAAAAGCCTCGTTTAATTCTATAAGTCCAATATCAGATATTTTTAGATTGGCTCTCTCAAGGACTTTTTTAGTAGCTGGCACTGGACCTATGCCCATATATGCTGGATCAACACCAGCTACTGCTGAGTTAACATAACGTGCTAATGGTTTTAAGCTAAGTGCTTTAGCTTTTTCAGATGACATTAATAATATTGCACATGCACCATCATTAATACCAGATGAATTGCCAGCTGTCACTGTGCCTCCTTCGCGAAAAGCAGGCTTCAACTTCTCTAAATCAGCTAAAGTAGTCTGAGGGCGTGGGTGCTCGTCTTCGGCAAATGTGGTGAAATCACCTTTTTTTTGTGGAATTTTTACAGGCACAATTTCATTGTTAAATGCCTGACTAGCAAGTGCATTTTTATAACGTGTTTGACTTGCTAAAGCAAATTGATCTTGAGCAATTCTAGTTATATTGTATTTGGTAGCGACATTTTCTGCTGTTTCACCCATTGAATATGGATGATATTGTTTTGCTAATTTATCATTTACAAAACGCCAACCAAGAGTCGTATCAATTAAAGGTATATCTCCTCTAGGATAAGCATTATTTGGTTTGCCCATGACAAAAGGTGCTCTTGTCATAGACTCAACACCGCCGGCAATATAAATATCGCCACAACCAGTTTGGATTGCTCTAGCTGCCTGAGCCACAGCGTCCATGCTAGAACCACATAGACGATTTACTGTAGTGCCGGCAACCGACACAGGTAATTGAGCTAATAGCCCAGCCATACGTGCTACGTTTCTGTTATCTTCTCCAGCTTGATTGGCACAACCTAGTATTACATCTTCGATAGCATTAGAGTCAATGCCGGTGCAACGTATAAGCTCAGAAATACACAATGCTGCTAAATCATCAGGGCGAACATCTTTGAGTGCGCCACCATAACGGCCTATTGGTGTGCGAACAGCATTGATTATGACAACTTCTTTCATACACACTTACCTCTGCATAGAGATGATTATAAACGAAGTTAGTTTAATTTGGCTGGTTGTTGAGAACTGGAGATATCTTGTAAAATATTCAATCTGACAGATTCTAGTTCTTCTTTGTCTAATTCTTTGCTTATATAATCGATGTATTTACTTTGCCATTCATGAAAAAGTTTAGCTATATCTGATAGGCAACACTGAGCTTGGCGAGCAGATGCTAAGTCAAAACCAATTTCACCGGATAGTCCAATAGTAAACATCCTCAATTTTACAGAATATCCTTGACTTGACTGTAGACTTAAACGCAGGAATACTACGTTTTGATCGATGCCAATTATATTCTCCACATTTTTTACTATTTGTTGAAATTTACCTATATGACCATACAAATCTGAATCAGGTACTTTAACTAAATTGTATGCCATCAGTCTATTTACTGCTATGGCAGTTTTGTAAGTGCTTATATCAGATAAGCGTTTAATAGTGGCACTTATTGAAGATAGTCCGTCAAATTCTTGATAAAGACATTTCATAGTATTGATTTCGGACTCATTCAATTTAGTCTTGTCATTTAGATCTTCTAAATTGTTGTTTTTTAGAATTTCCTCTGAGTCGGGGACTCGCTCTAAGACTGAATTAATGCCTTGAGGAAGTTTTTTCCAAATGGATTCAATTATGTCTGAGGCAAGAGCTGCATCAAGAAGAAGTTTGTCAATTGGTAAATTTATTTGATAACTAGCTCCCATCAATTCAGGAGGTGGCTGACGTTCGATGAAAGCAAACACACCTTCTCTCCATGTAGAAACAAATTCAATAATGGCTTCATTTCCTTTTAGTTTGCCTTGATTACAATGAGTCAATTTACCTTGAGAAAAAATGGCTCGAAAGTGCAAGCTTTGATATTCAACAGATAATATACCTGTCTCTCTGTTATTGCATAGACTTTGTAAAATCCCAGCTGCATCAGTATTTCCAAGATAACCTGCCAGCGATTTAATTTTAGTTTCATCTTGTGTATTACTTGTATTTTTGTTTTTAGGTGTTTTTTCTGGCTGTCCATAATAAGATAGATCTTGTAAAATAATTTCTAGCTGTCTTGAACTAATTAGATCATTTGCTACACATAAAGTACCAAGGCTAAAATGCCGCTTGTTTCTAACGTTACTTTCGTCAGCTAACAACTGTTCTAATCTTTCTTTATTCACCATATTTGTTTCAATAAGATAATTCTTTAAATCAAAAGTTATTTGATTACGGAAACTATGAACAAGAAAAGGAATTTTTGCAAAAATTGGGTAAATAGCGCCTATCTCATCTAAAGATCTTATTTCATCTAGACTTTCTTCAAAAGACATGTGCTCTGATAATCTTTGCACAATTGTACTTAAGGGCGTGTAATTATCGATGGCTGCTAATAACAAATTTCTGTTTTTAGATGAATCCATATTAGCTTTTAGTTTTATGCCAAAATAAGTAAGAACGGGTGTAGACGATAATAGAATTTGTTCAGATAAGCTAGTATTATCTTGCAGGATTTGTGAATCTGTCCCTAGGAAATTTTCTATATTTTTCACTAAAGACGGAGAATAATCATAAACCTCACTAAAATTGTGAAAAACTAAAAGGCTGGTATGTCCAAGCCCTGAGTCTCTAACAATTGCTGTTGCTTTATCAGATCCGACAAATACTAATGTGCCTTGCAAATTTAACAAGTCTTTAGCTAGGCTAGTGGACTCAATTAATATTTCAGCAGGAAAAAAGAAACTATTTTCAAAAGTATCAACAATTATGGTATCAAATGAGCGCTTTTGCTGTTTTAGCTGATTAAGCTCATCAAGCAAATTTAAACTGTATTTCAATACTGTAATATTTTCTGGCAAAGTCTCATTAAGTAGCTTCGTAGAGCCTGAAGATTCTTGATTTTGGGTCATTGTGATGTCTTTAACCACGCTTATACCAGGATAATAGCTATAAAGACTATTCCCCGTAAGAAAGTTAAACTAAACCCTTAATTAAACCGTCTCTAAAACTTTAAGCTGGGATTCTATGCTTGTTTTTTGCTTTTCTAAATCATTAAGCTGAGATTCAAGGGCGAGAACTTTATCTTGCGGCGCTTTTGTTTTAAAATCCTGATTTTCCAGTACTTGCTGTACTTTTTGCAAATCTTTCAATATAGAATCTTGCCTTTGAGTTAACTTTGTTTTGGTTTTGCTCACGTCAATTAAATTAGCTAATGGCACATTAATGGTTATGGATGAAATAATTTCAGAAGCTTTTATGGAATCGTCTTTAAAAGCAGGTGGATTAATACTTAGCTTGCCTATGCGTGCTAATTTTTTGATAGTAACACTTTGATTTTCTATTAGTGACGTTTCTTCATTGTCGTTGGTATATATAGCGACATCAGCTTCAGCGGAGGCTGGTACATTGTATATCTGACGAATATTGCGAATTGCTCTTATTACTCTAATAATAATATCCATTTTTTTATTTGCATCATGGTCAATAAACCTTTCATCACTTCGAGGGTAAGGTGCAAACATGATTGATTCAAATTCAGTAAAAAATTGTGATTTAGGTAAATGATCCCATAACTCTTCAGTTACAAAAGGCATAATTGGGTGCAATGCACGCAATAGTCCTTCAAAAATAGTATAGAGTACATTTAAAGTTTGAGAATTGTTTTCACTTTGACTGGTTTGGATTTTAGAAATTTCCAAATACCAATCACAAAAATCATCCCAAATAAATTCAATAAAACCTTTTGCCATTTCGTTAAAGTCGTAATTATTTATTTGGTTGTTTAAATTTGTCAGCAGTGAAGCATAACGATGTAAAATAAAACGATCAGCAAGACTTAAATTGTTAGAATCAATAGCTTTGGGTTGATAATCACCTAGCTGAGTTAATACAAAACGGCCAGCATTCCATAATTTGTTGACAAAACGTTTGTATTCATCCAGTCTATCTTCACGAAAACGAACATCTTGATCGCCTTTTACACCTAATGAGGCAAACCAAAATCTGTTAGCGTCAGCACCATATTTTTCAATCATATCTATTGGATCAATAGCATTGCCTTTAGATTTAGACATGCGTTTGCCATCGGCTGTTTGAATAACCGGATGGATTAACACTTGTTTAAAAGGAATAGTACCGACAAATTTTAAACTAGTAAAAATCATGCGGGCTACCCAAAGACTAATAATTTCTCTAGCTGTTGAAAGCACTGTAGTTGGATAAAATGTTTTTAGTTCATTGGTTTTGTCAGGCCATCCTAAAGTAGCAAATGGCCATAAAGCAGAGCTAAACCAAGTGTCTAATACGTCATTATCTTGGCTCAATTCATTGTTATTACATTTCGGACAAGATGTAGGCGGTGTTTCGTAGGCATCAATATGTTTGCACTTAGTACAGGTCCAAATAGGAATGCGATGTCCCCACCATAATTGTCGACTTATACACCAATCACGTTCGTTTTTTAGTCTATCTAGGTAGGCACTTGTATAGCGCTCGGGAATAAAAACAATACGTCCTTCTTCAACAATATCAATTGCTGATTTGGCTAAATCTTTCATAGTCACGTACCATTGTTCGCTTAAATAAGGTTCTATTGCCGTGTGACAGCGTTCACAATGGCTAACTGCATTTGCATAATCTTTAATTTGATCGAGTAGTTGACTCTGTTCTAATTCTTCTATAATTGCTTTACGGGCAGAAAATCTTTCAATGTTCTGAAACTGTTGAGGAACAAGATCAGATTCTAAAAGTTTGCCATTAACACTTAATATAATTGGTTGTTCAAGTTTATGTTTTTGTCCAATTTCAAAATCATTTGCATCATGGGCAGGAGTAATCTTAAGAGCACCAGTACCAAATTCCATGTCAACATAATCGTCAGCAATAATGGGAATTGTTCTTGTTGTCAGAGGCAAAATAGCTTTTTTGCCAATATAATTTTTATAACGAGAATCTTTTGGATTGACAGCAACAGCAACGTCGCCAAACATAGTCTCTGGTCTAGTCGTTGCTACAACTATAAATTCATTTTTTGATTCTGCAATTTTATATTTTATGTGATAAAGATGCCCTTGTGTTTCTTCATGCACAACTTCTAAATCAGACAAACTGGTTAAACAGCGTGGGCACCAGTTAGTTACTCTATTGCCACGATAGATATAGCCTTCTTGGAATAAAATTTTAAAAGCTCGATATATTGCTTTGACATAGTCTTCATCCATCGTAAAAGCAAGACGGTTCCATGTAAAGCTTACACCTAGCCGTTTATATTGCGCAAAAATATTATTGCCATACTCATGGCGCCATTGAAAACAACGTTCAATGAATTTTTCTCTGCCCAAATCATGGCGGCTTTTACCTTCTTTTTTTAGTTGGCGTTCAACAACCATTTGTGTAGAGATACCTGCATGATCGGTGCCGGGCTGCCATAGAACGTTATAGCCTTGCATTCGTTTTGTGCGAATTAAAATATCTTGCAAGGTGCCATTTAAAGCATGTCCCATATGTAAATTACCAGTGATATTTGGCGGAGGTAAAGCTGCTGAAAAGGTAGGTCTGTCCTTTTTTACTTCCAGGTTGAAAAGCTCTTCCTCAAACCAATATTTAGTCCACTTGGATTCAATATCATTAGCGTTATAGGCACCAGTTATTTGAGACATCAAAATACCCTGTATCGAATGGCAAATAGCAAGCAAAACCAATGTTTGGTCCATTGATTTACTTGTCAAAGTAAATCTGATTATATCTCATTTATGAGGTAGAAATAAAAGGTAACAAAGTCTGCCGCTTATGCTTATTCTTTAATTACTCTAAGACAATGGGTTAGTATGCTTTAGTCATTAAAATGAGTTCGTCCATTTTCATGTAATGAAAAGAAAAGCTGTGAAATACTGGCTACTTGAGATGATAAAATCAGCTTGGCCAAAGCAATTCTGCTTGACGTCTTAGAATGCTTTAAGTTAAATATGGCAGTCAGGCTCAATTAGGAAAACAAAATGATATCTAGCAATGATTTTCGTACTGGTGTAACGATTCAATACAACAATGGTCTATGGCAAATTGTTGAATTCCAGCATGTAAAGCCGGGCAAAGGATCGGCTTTTGTAAGAACCAAAATGAAAAATGTAGAAACAGGTAATACTCTAGAAGTTACTTTTAGAGCTGGAGAAAAATTACCAACTGCATCAATTGAAAAAAGTGAAATGCAATATCTCTATAAAAGTGGTGATCATTACACCATGATGGATGCTGTCACTTACGAACAAATTGAACTAGCAGAAGCACAAATAGGTAGTGCTGTAGAGTTTCTTAAAGAAGGCTTAGAAGGCATACTAATATTAAGATATGATGGCAGAGTAATTGGAGTGGACTTGCCTAATACTGTTGAATTAGAAGTGAAAGAAACAGCTCCAGATGAGCGTGGTGATACAAGCTCAGGTGGTGGCAAACCAGCTACTTTAGAGACAGGTGCAATTATTACTGTGCCGTTTCATTTAAAAGTAGGCGATAAAATAAAAGTGGACACGAGAAATAGAAAATATATTACCCGAGTATAGTTATTATAAGGTGGCAATAAGTGAAAATTGATCTTGATCAAGTTCGTGAACTATTAGCTGTAGTCAGTCAAACAGACATTACAGAACTAAGTATCGAATCTGGCGATCAAAAAATTACAATTAAAAAGCCAGTGGCTGGGCAAGTTGCTGTGGCTACTACACATGTAGTAGCTGGTGCAAATCCATTAACAAATATGCCTGCGCTAACAACAACAGCGGTAAAAGAGCCAGAAACAGCTAATGGCGCTAATAACGGTAGCAATGGCTGGGTAGCAATTAATTCTCCTATGGTAGGGACATTTTATCGATCTCCTTCGCCTACAGCTTCTCCTTTCGTTGATATAGGTGATGTTATTTCAGTTGGCCAAACTATTTGTATCATTGAAGCTATGAAATTAATGAATGATTTACCAGCAGAGATATCTGGACGCATCGTTAAAATTTGTGCTGAAAATGGGACCACAGTCGAGTACGGTCAACCTCTCTTTATGATAGATCCAAATGGTTAGGTTAGATGTTTGAAAAGGTTTTGATTGCAAATCGTGGAGAGATTGCCTTAAGAGTTATTAGGGCATGTCGTGAAATGGGAATTCGCACTGTTGCTGTTTATTCTCAAGCCGACTCTGAATCTTTGCATGTAAAACTGGCAGACGAATCATTTTGTATTGGTCCTAATCCAGCCACACGCAGCTATTTGCATATTCCAGCAATTATCAGCACAGCGGTTCTAACTGGTGCTGATGCTGTGCATCCGGGTTACGGCTTTCTAGCAGAAAATGCTAATTTTGCTCAAATATGTGCTGATCACAAAATCAAATTTATTGGACCATCAGTATCAGCAATAAATTCTATGGGAGATAAATCACAAGCTCGCAAGACCATGCTTGCTGCAGGGGTTTCTGTTGTTCCTGGTACACCAGGATTGGTTGATGATGAGCGTGAAGCATATGCTATTGCCAAAGAAATAGGATATCCAGTCATAGTCAAAGCTACAGCCGGTGGTGGTGGCAAAGGAATGCGTATTGCTAATGATCAAGTACAACTTGGTCGAGCAATTGCCTCTGCTCGCAGTGAAGCCCAAGCTGCATTTGGTGATGGTGGTGTTTATATAGAAAAATATTTAAAGCCAATACGACATATTGAAGTGCAAATAGTAGCTGATCAACATGGGAATTGCGTTCATCTGGGTGAAAGAGATTGTTCTATACAAAGACGTCATCAAAAACTTTTAGAAGAAGCACCTAGTCCGGTAATAAGTGACAAGATTAGAGAAGAAATGGGAAAAGCAGCAGTGAAAGCTGCTTTAAATATCGACTATGAAGGTGTCGGTACAATTGAATTTATTTTTGCTGATGGCAAATTTTATTTTATGGAAATGAATACTAGAATTCAGGTAGAACATCCTGTCACAGAAATGATTACTGGGTTTGATCTTATTAAAGAGCAGATTGCTGTGGCGTATGGCGAAAAATTGTCCATAAAACAATCCCAGGTGAAATTCAATGGACATGCAATAGAATGCCGTATTAATGCAGAAGATCCTGAGCGTAATTTTTTACCATCTGCTGGCAAAATTGATGCTTATATAGCTCCTGGTGGACCAGGAGTAAGAGTAGATAGTCATATGTATCCTGGGTATGTAATACCACCATATTATGATTCTTTATTGAGCAAGCTTATAGTTTGGGGAAATACTCGTGAAGAAGCTATAGCCCGCATGCAGCGTACACTTGATGAATATGCAATTACGGGTATTGCCACTACAATTCCTTTTCATCAAAAAGTACTATCAAATCCTTATTTCCTAAAAGGAGATGTTACAACCGATTTTATTGAAAAACACATGCTGGTTCAAAAAGTTGCAAAATAAATGACAACATTGTTTTTGTATTTGCTAAAATATTCATTTATGGATAGATTTAGGTGAAGGTGGCTCCGTAGCTCAATGGTGGAGCAAGCGACTCATAATCGCCAGGCTACAGGTTCGAATCCTGTCGGAGCCAATTTTATTTGTACAAACCTACTTTACACAGCTCCAGGCTATTAATGTAAAACTAGCTCAGCGAGCTAAAATATTCAGACAACAGAAGCAGTTAAGGGGTATCACTTGAAAATGAAAACAAAAATTTTACTAGGGACAACTTTTTTAGCTATGCTTTTTGTGGCTATATTTAACTACTCAATTAGTGCAACGGCTAAAGACATTGACAAATCGCTTGTTGCAAAGAAGGGGAATATGAACACTTTAGATCCAACTGTAGTAATAGAAACTACTAAAGGCACAATTAAAATTAAAGTATTTAAGAATGAAGCACCAGTTACTGCCGGTAATTTTTTAGATCTTGTACAAAAAGGATTTTATAACGGACTGACTTTTCATCGTTATGAGCCAGGTTTTGTAATTCAAGGTGGAGATCCTCAAGGAACAGGTACAGGTAATTATGTTGATCCAACAACAAATAAAACCCGTTATATTCCACTAGAAATTAAGTCAGGTTTGAAGCATGATGCAGCTGGTATTGTTGCTATGGCTAGAGCAAATGATCCAAATTCTGCTAGCTGTCAGTTTTACATTACTCTTGCTCCAGCATCATTTTTAGATCAAAAATATGCAGTGTTTGGCAAAGTAACTGAAGGTCTACAAGCTGTAATGCAATTACGGCAAGGCGACAAAATGACTAAAGTTACAATGCAAGAAGCAGTAGCACGATAGTAAATGAAAAAGGCAATCAGAAAATTCTGGACCACCGAATAACATATAATTCCCTTTCTTGTTAGCTATTTCTCTTATGGAAAAGAAATAGAAATTAGGGGGAATTGTTGATGTAATTTAAATTTTAATGTATTTACCTGATGTCCAAGCGCCGCCACTAGCGCCAACAGAAACACCCAGCAATAATAAAATAATAAATGTCGGTAGCATAAATGCGTTTAAATCACTTGGTAAAAATGGCATAAAAGCAAATAATTGGCTGTGCACATATGGATCAACATAAAAATGCATAACCAAAATAAGCAATGTAGCAGCTAATGATGCAACCATGCCATATGAAGCACCTTGCAAAATTAATGGACCTTTTATATACCAAGGACTAACACCCATTAAGCTTAAAATTTCGATTTCTTGTTGTCTTGCTTGAATAACAAGATGGATTGTATTGCCAATGACAGTCAGTGTGGCAAATGTCAAAGCTGCTGTAACTACAACACCAGCTATTTCTAAAAATTGGCGAAATTTGTTAATGCTTCGAGCGACTTTTAGTGGATAACGAATATGTTCTATCTTAGAAATACTCTTGAGTCTAAGTGCTACTTTTTCTACACTATTAGCTGATGTAACTTTTATATGCAAAGTATTTGGTAATGGGTTATTTATAGCGGCGACTTTAAAAGTTGTTTGCATTTCTTGCCAGGCAATATCTTTAGGGACAATTTCTACTACTTGCACATCAGGAATTTGGCTTACAACTTTTGCTATTTTATTTGGGTCGCAATTGTCTTTTAAATAAGCAGAAATTTCAAGTTGTGATCCCCATGAATTTACAACTTCTTTTAAGACCATAGTAAATTGAAGAATAGTACCAAATATAACTAGGGCAATAGCTAATATGCTTACGACAAGCCAATTTGACCAGCCGCTACGTTTGAGTCCAATGCCAGTTTCTACAAATACTCTAGATAATATGCGCAATTGACGCATGAATTAACTTTTTGCCTCCAATTCGTATAAACCACTATCTACATCGGATACAATTTGTCCTTTACTTAAGCTTATTACTCTACGTCTTAAAGCATTTACTATTAACTGATCGTGTGTAGAAATAAGCACTGTCGTGCCTCTTTGGCTGATTCTTTCTAGAAGCTGAACAATTTCTAGAGATGTATTTGGATCAAGATTACCCGTAGGTTCATCTGCTAAAAGCACTGGTGGACCATTTACAATTGCTCTAGCGATACCTACTCTTTGTTGTTCGCCTCCAGATAATTCGTCAGGAAAATCTTGAGATTTGTCTTCGAGATTTACTACGCAAAGGGCTGAGCTTACACGTCTTTGTACTTCGTTTTCTGGAACACCTAAAGCACGTAATATATATGCAACATTTTCAAAAACTGTTTTGCTAGCCAATAATTTATAGTCTTGAAATACAATACCTAATCTACGTCTAAGCAGAGGTACTTGTTTGTTGGTCAAACGTGTGAGGTTAATACCACCTATCATTACTGTGCCACGATTAGGGGTTTCTTCACGGTAAAGTAAGCGCATCAGGGTGGATTTACCTGCACCAGATGGTCCAACTAAAAAAGCAAATTCGCCTAATCCAATTGAGAGATTGATGTTTACTAGTGCTGGGCGTCCGCCATACTCTTTATAAACATTTTGTAGTTGAATCAAGAAAAGCTCCAATAAAACAGTGAAAAACACTAATAATCAGTGTTTGAACCATGATAACACAGTAGTCATTTAGATTGTAAATAGCAAACAAAACAAAGATTTTTATTGTCATTATTAAGTCTATGCAATCTTTCCGTGGGATTATTGCACAAACTACATACTGGATAGCCATTGATTCTTTGCCAATAACTTAGCTTAAGAGCTCTTTCAAATGATTTTTTAATTCTGTCCATAAGTGCATTATCTGAACTGTTAATAATATTATCGGAGGAAAGCTTAGTTTCTTGTAATTTTGTAATCATTTCTTTTTCAAATAAAGAAAGTTCTTGTTTTTGAGATTCTGACAGAGTCAATAAATCCAAATCTTCTTTACTGATTTTTGGCAAATCTGGAGTAGAAATTTCTAAATTATTCAAATCAGAATTTTCTTGATTATTATTTGCATGAAAATGTTTTAGATCAAAACGAATTCCTTTTATTTCAAGATCGAGCGCTATAGCAGTTGAATTTAGTTGTTTCAATAATTGTCTTTTTTGCATGCTTAGCTCTTGGGCAATAACAGCGTCAGAGGCTGTTATAACTAAATTTGATTCAGAGTCTATAAACAAAGGGCGACTTTTCTGCGCAATAATTTCACTGACATAATTCGGCCACATATTCATAAGAGTGTGTTCACGCAGTCTTTTATCAAGTCCTAGATTTGCTACTACTTTATTGAGAATGTGATTTATGCCCCTAAAAGAAGGGCTTTTGTTTTTCATATGATGAACTTGATGTAAGAAGCTAAATTATGTATGTGAGTTAAAAGTTTAGGTCTTACTTGAAGAGAAATCAATAAATAGTAAGAGACGTTTTTTATTACTAACTCAGTTAGGTTATAATCTGCCTGATAAGTAATTAGGTTATAGCAAATGGTGCTTTCTCTTAATCCGGTTGATGAGTTAAAAAAGAGGTTTAACCCCAAGGCTGCCAAGGGGATCTCGGCTACATATTTGATTCAAATATTAGGACCAAATGGTGGTAAATGGCTTACTAAGATCAATGACGGTAAGTTAGAGCTAACAGAACATGATGGCAGTAAAAATGCTCAGTATGATTGTTCAATATCTATCTCAGCAGAAGATTTGGAATTAATAATGACCGGTAAATTATCAGCTGTCACTGCTGCAATGTCTGGAATGTTATCTATTGATGGTGAATTAGGTTTGGCAATGCAATTATTGCCTATATTTTTTCCAGGACAATCTCCATCGATTGGCTAAAAAAATTATTCAGCTGGAAAATTATTCCGATTGATCAGTATCTTCTGAATTACGTTGTTTGCCAAATTGTTTGAAAAATTCTTTGGGGGCGCTGTCTGCTTCATTATCCTCTGGACGTACAAAGTTTGGTGTAAAACTAGGTTTGGCAGTGGAGACAACAAATTTTCCCGCTGTCGGTAAATATTCTTTTGCTAGACTGCGAAAAACAACAATAGCCATAGAGTCATTGACACCTGAGACCATAAGAAATGAAATTGGTATTTTTTCTTTTGGCGGTACAGGGATAGTAATTGGTACTTGAAGTGCCATAAGAGGTAATAAAAAAATCAATGCTGCTTTGGCACAACCAAGGACAGCTCCTAATATACGACTTACAATATTTGGTCTATGTTTGGAACTTAAAGGAATAACACTCATAAGTACTTCGATAACAATTTCAGATGCTATCCACATAGTGGTGAAGCCTAAAGCAACTGCAGCTTCTGGTTGAGTGCGTAATTGTTGAACTATCCAGGTGGAAAAATCAATATAAAATCTTTGTGTAATGAGAGTAGCAAAAATCATGGCAAATGGTCCGCGCCAAGAATTAACTATGCCGGTTGTCCAGCCAGCAGCGGCAAGAGTAAGTGCAACAAGTAAAAAAAGTATGTCCCAAAGCATATTTATATCTTCCCAATAAATTCAAGACATGATTTCATTACGTCAGGATTAACAGACTGACCAGTCCATATTTTAAAAGATAGCGCTGCCTGTTCAACTAACATATTGATGCCATCTTCTGCTTTAAGGCCTTTGAGTCTTGCGAGTTCAACTAGTGTTGTTTCTTTATTGGTTTTTTTATAGACCATATCAAGTAATACCCCACTGCCTTTTATGCTATCAAAAACGCTATGAATTTGCTCAGGAATCGTTTGATCAATTAATCCTATAGGAGTAGCGTTTATCAGTAAATCATAATCTCTTTTCAGTTTTTCTAAACTGACTATATTGATTTTATTGTCTCTAAATTCAATATTTTTACTTGACAATAGATCAAAACAAAGATTCTGAGCTTGATGTTTATTGCGAGAATAAATGTCGACTTCTTTTAATCCAAGTTTAAATAGTCCACAAACAGCTGCACGTGCAGCCCCCCCTGAACCTAAAATCAATGCTTTAGTTTGAGCTGAAATGGCTATCAAATTTTTAATGGCACAAATAAAGCCGTGAATATCAGTATTGTAGCCATATAATAAACTGTCTTTTACTTGTACTGTATTTACAGCACCTATCATGCGCGCTTCATCTGATAGGTCAGCTAAGCAAGGCAAAATAGTTTGTTTATATGGAATGGTGACATTGAAGCCTACAATTCCATCTTTTACTAATTGAGAAATAGATGCAATTAATTTGTCTTTCTCTATATCAAACAAATCATAACTACCAGCTAAACCAGAATGTTTAAGTGCAGCAAGATGCAAATTCTGGGAAAGAGAATGGGAAATGGGATGTCCAACTAAGCCTAGTTTAAACTGACTAATAGCTTCCATGTTGAACTGTTGCTATGCGCATGCGCTTGATGCCTACGGCAGCAGCTGCTGCCATAACGGCTACTACATCTCGTTGTTTGGCCATGGCGTCAGCATTTACTGTCACAGGTACATCATCTCTACCAGCACGCTTTTGCAGATCTTTAATTATCGACTGTAATTCTTCCGGTCCAGCTCCTGGCGGTATTTTGTGATTGTTAACGGCAATAGAACCATTTTTATCAATATCTATAAAAATAGCTCGGCTCTCGTCACTCTTTTTTGCATGACGAGTTTCAGGAGGCTGAATTTTAAGATCAGACTTATCAATAAGTGGTGCAATTAAGATCATGATTACTAAGAGCACCAAAAATACATCAGTCAACGGTGTTACGTTTATTTCGTCAAAGGTTTGACCAACTTCGCCAATTGCCATACTTAATTACTCCTTACAGTAATTGTGAGAATGCTTAGCGAGTTGTGCTTGTTGGGCTAGCTTCTGAACTAATAAAGCTCAAGAACAAAAGCTTTAACAACAAGAAATCGTCATTAAAACGCTTCACGGTATTTGTGTATGTGTTATTAAAAATAACCGCAACAATTGCAACCATTAAGCCATAACCTGTAGCAATCAATGCTTTCGCCACACCGGTTACAACTACTGGAGTTCCACCACCGCCAACACCAAGTTGATCAAGTGTGAATACAACCCCAACCACAGTTCCGAATAATCCAATAAATGGAGCGGTAGCACCGATGGTTCCTAGAATAGCTAGATTCTTTTCTAGTTTGCGAGTGACAAGTCCAACTGTAATATCAAAAGCTTTTGAAAAATCTTCTTTTTGTTCTGCCATCAAGCGCACACCCTCTTCGGCAACTTCACCAATAACACCACCTAAGCGGCTGCAATTCATTTGTGCTTGTTGTAATTGATTACGTTCTAATTCTTTTTGTAATTGATGAATAAAGGCAGATACATCACGACGATTTTTTTGGTAATAAAGATATCTTTCTATAACTACTGCTACTGTCAGGATTGAACAAACAGTAATTGGAATCGAAGCAAACCAATCCCTAATCATGAATTCCATGAAGAAGCTAAAAAATTTATTATTGTCCATTATCTCTCCTAACCTACCAGTTCATTCTTTACATGTACATGCGCGTCATTGGCAGACTGAACATCAAACATAGTACTAGATTTCGCGGGGAATAGTTGATTTTGCTAGCTAGTAATCCCATTAAAACTGACGAAATACTCCTCGTCCACCCCCACCAAATACGTTGTAATCAAACGTAAATTGTATATCGACATCATCTGGAGCACCAGTTGGTAATGGTCTAAATGGTGCAGCGGTTTCGACAGCACGTAAAGCAGCTTGATCAGCTATTGCCATTCCGGATGACTTTTCAAGACGCAAATGTGATAATTCTCCAGCTCTGTGAACTTTAAATACAACAACAACACGCTTGGTTTCATTACCTTTGGGTGGGAACCAACACTTTTTAATTCGACGTTGTAAATCAGCCATATATGGACCAAAGTCAACATCTGCCATAGCAGCAACTGAAGGACGACCGCCAGGATTATTATTGGCATCTGGATTACCGCGCATGTTATCACCACCACCGCCACCAGCTGGTCTTGGTACAGATGGTGCTATACCCATTGGTCCACCTTGTGAGCCACCACCACCGCCACGGCTACTGGAAGCGCGGCTAGGAGCAGGCGCTCCTCCACCTTGAGAGGTGCTGCCACCGCCTGAGCGGCTGCCACCACCGCCAATTACTGTTGGAACAGGAGATGGATGTCCACTTGGTCCACCACCGCCGCCGCCAGCAGCTACTGGTGCTGGTGCAGAACTAAAAATGCCGCCACCAGGACTTGTGCCTAATTTAGGCATAGGAGCAAAACCTGGAGAGCCACTTGTGCCCATAGCAATAGGTGATGGGGCTACAGATGGTAAACCAGATGGTAATGCTGATGGACGAGCTGACGGAACAGGTGCTGGTCCGCCTGATTTCGGTAAATTAGAAGGGCTAGGTGTAAAGCTAGGGAATAAATTAAAAGCAGGTTTTGCAGCAGCCTTAGGTTGCGGTGTTGGGCTTGGCGTAGTCATAGGACTAGGAGCCAATCTAGGCATTGGCGAAGGTGCTTGCATTGACCTAGGGGTAGGTGTTGGCTGCGGTGAAGCATGCGAAACAGGTCTAGGTGTAGGACGAGGACTTGGTTGTGATTGACTAGGAGTAGGTGCTGGCGCTGGACGACTAGCTTGTGAAGCTTTGCTTTGAGCTTTAGGAGCAGGAGAAGGTGCTTGTACTGGTTTTTTGGGATCGTGCTTACCAGCATTTTCAGAGGCGTGTTCTGCTTTGCGCTTAGCGACTATTTTCTTTAAAGTTGGTGGTTGATTTTGAATAAATTCAATATCTGTGATTTGAGCTGGTGGTGGTAATGGCACGATAAAGAAAAAGGCAATGATAAATAAAGTAACCATTACGGAAAAATGCACTATATAACTACCAGATGTAGCTTCTGGTAATTCAATAACGTATTCGCGATATATGCGACGACGTTTTAATCTGTATGCAGCATGATCGTATGCATCTCTCATGGCATATACAACGAACGAAAGGAATAAGCCAATTAATATAAATGAAATTGCACTGCCAAAATGAGCATCTATAATGGCTCTGCCAAGTCCAGGATTAAGTTTCATATGGAAAGCTTTGCCAAAATCCATAAGTGCCATTACAAGCGGCTCAGTAAACATAATGCCAATGAATACTCCTGTATTCATTGCTGTTACAAGTAAAAACAATAAGCCTTTGCGAGTTTCACCATTATAAAATTGCCCTAGCCCAGGAATTATGGATAAAAGAGCAGCAGTTTGGGGATTGCGTAATGGTTGCTTATAGCCACCTGATTTAATAGAAGTCGTATTCATTATGTTTTGTATTTCCAAAATTTATGAACTATTGGCAGGCTTTAATGCCTATAAAAAGATAGTCCCAAATACACCAAATTTTGTTTCGGATTAATTAGTAAGTTTGTTATTCAAGCCAGAGTCCTCAGAAGATTAATATTAACTTAAACACTGCTTTGCATCAACTCAAATTAATCAGTTGCTGTATTAATTGAGGGTATTTCGCAAATTAACTTATCCTGCTACTTTCTTAAAAGGTAAATTACCAAACAATCTTATCAATATTTTAGCTTCAAAACTAACCATAGATAAGGAATTTAGCAAAATGATTTATTTGCTTATACCTATACCTATAAATTTACTGAGCTTAAATATTTAAAGCTATAGCAATAACCCTAGACTTCGCTAGATTAAAACTTTAGATAGCCTCTACATAGGCATACGTAAATCTTCAGCCAGTTCAATTTTAAGTTCATCACCTGGCCGTACATCTACTTTTTTACCTTTTTTAGCTAATAAAATTGCTATACCAATGCCAGCTCCAATACCAGCACCAATCAAAGCGCCACCAGCTCTACCTATTCCAGAAGAACCATTACTAGAGCCACCAGCTAAAACACCTATACCTAAGCCAACAGTTGTTGGTAAAGCAAATGTCCCTGTGTCCATAGCTATATCTTTTAAGCCACGTTTAGCATGAACTACGCCTCCGCGAGCAACTATATTGGCGACAATTGGAATTTGGCGATTATCAGGTGTGGTGACTGTATCAAATTTTAGTGCTACCGAGCCGGAGCGATTTAAATGACGAGGTGAATTTAATTGAGCTATTCTGCCTTTTATTACTGAACCGGCAGGCACAATAGTAGTACCATCGATATTTAAATCTTCTGCTGTACGAGCAGCAAATTCATCACCTTCTTGGCTGGTATCACTATCAACGGCAGTATCCATAATAATTGGTACTTTTGTTCCAGAAGGAACTACACGAATATAACCTTGGAGTATTTTGCCAGTACTTGCATTTGCAGTAGTTTCTTTTTTTTCACTTGTGCTTTCTGTGCTAGTGGTAGTTTCAGTAGCAGCTGTGTTTTCAGCAGTAGTTGTATTTTCAGTTGCTGTATTTTCCGTTGTTTGAGTTTCAGATGATGCTGACACACTTTCATCATTACTAATAGCATCGGTTGATGCCATATCTTCGCTATCAGCCTTTTTATTAGTCTCGCTAATATTTGGACTAGGATTATAGACTTTAAAATTAAGATTGCTGTCACTGGCTGCAAAAACAGTTGAATGTGTCATTAATAATGCCAGTGCGACGCTTAAAGAAACGTGACCTCCACGTTGAATCATTTTATTTCTCCATAAAGTCTATACGTTCAAATATTCACAAAAGAATAGAGAGACAGTCTAACATGAGCCTCTTGTCAAACAAATTAGGAGGATTTGAGAATTGCAAAATTTAGTTGCAATCTTTATTTGACAATTTAATCCCCATTTCAAGCTATAGAATGAGTTTATTAGAGTTGCAAAGATCATTTGCCTTTTTGAAATAATAGTTATTTACTGGAATTTATGAGAGACTAAAATTATATAAGGAGAACATTAAGTGATAGATTGCCCCGTTTGCCATGTAAAAAACGATGATGATTCACGCTTTTGTCAAGAGTGTGGGCAAAGATTAACACCGGCAGCTGCATCTCCTATAAATACTCAAAAATTGAAATCACCTCTTTTAAGTGGATCTAGTTATGATTCATCTGACGATAAACCACAAAATGAAATAGAACGGCTAAAAAAAATGTCTTCTCATGATAAAAACAAATCTAAAAATATCAATGAATTACCAAAAGGAAATCCATTTGATCCACGTAGGAATAATATTGAATCTCAAACAGACAATGCTAACGCTGAAAAAAAAGGGATTGGCAAAAAAGGTTTGCATTCGCCACTTTTAAGTGGTGATGAGTACGAAGAAGAAGATTTTATTGAGGAAGAAGAGAGTGTATCTTTTAGAAGTACTAAACTTGTAAAAAACCCTAATACATCTATTTCATCGCCAAGACAAGGAAAAGGGCTTAGATCACCGATTTTAAGTGGTGGTGGATCTGAACAATATTTTGAAGAAGAAGATGATGAAGAATTATTTGATGACGATGACAATCCTAATCCAAATATATTACGTTCACCATTGTTAGCGGCAAAAATGCCTATTGTTGATCATCATCATCCAATTCATGAAGCACCGAAAAATAATGCTAATGTGAATGCACCTGTGAATTCACAAGTAAATCCATCTGTAAAACCACAATTTACTCCTATAAATAATGCTGTCCCCAACCAAAATATATCCGGACAAAATCAAGCAAAAACAATTCCACCAATTCCAACTAGACCAAGTGAAATTCAAGATATTCAGCAACCTCAACAACCAACAAAGCCTTTTGCCGATTTTCCCAAGAAAAAACCTGTATATGAACAACAAGTAAATGATGAGGACGAACAGTTTGACACTATAAATATTCGTCATGCATCATCGCGAGCTATTTCTAACTTGTCTCAAAATAAAGAACAAAAATCTTCTTCTGTTTTTAAATTTATTGGTATATGTGCTGTATTTATTTTGTTAATAAAACTCTATTGTTTAATTGGTTATGCAAATTCAGATTGGTTTAAATTTAGCCCATTTGTAATTGATCAATTTTTACAAATAGCAATAATCATTTGTTTGATCTTGGTGTGCTTGTTGCCAAGAAACTGATAAAGCACTATTAGACAATTGTCATGTGGGTTAATTTAGTGTACTGGCCAGTATTTGAGCAATTGTATGAATAAAACACCTATGTAACCTATGTTATATTTTCCCTCATTACTATTACTTTTTAGTCTTAAGTGTTTTAGTATCAAGTCGTGTAAAAGTTATTGATTTAGTCAGAGCCAAGGATGAGACATGATTAGCTATAATCGTAAATTGATCTTGAGATTAAATAAAACAGTCTCTTTAATAATCGGAGCATCTCTTATAAGTGCTTATGTTTCATCTGTTGAGGCGAATGCTAAACGTTTGTCTTTTGAATTGCCACATTACGAAAAACTGATTAATGGCGCTGGTCCCAGGACAAACGATAAAGCTATTGAACAAGAGCAAACAAAAAATTCTCAAAATCAAACAACAACTAATTTAGCTCCTTTAAGTTTAAATGGAGATGCTGTTGCACCTGAGTTAGGACCAGATGGTATTCCACTGCTTAAAAGTACAGTTACCAAGTCTGAGTACTCAGGATTAGGACAAGCAGGCAATGCTAATAATGCTGTTGCCTCTGGTGAGAGCAAATCTGTAGTTTCTCACAAAGCTGGTGAGCTTGGTGGCAAAGTTTTAAAAGATGCAAAATCAGTTAATATCATGCCATTGGCATTAATCGAAACAGAAGATGAAGCTGAGAAGAAAGCAGAAACAACAGCTGATTTGGAAAGAATACAGTTAACAGATTTATGGCAATCTACTATTAATAGATCGCCTGATATTCAATTTGTAATAAATCGCTTACAGCCATCATCGGATGCTAATCATGCAGCTTCTGGTGCTATGAAAATGCTAGGTGGAGCATTGTTTGGCATTATGAGTGCAGCACCGCTTTTAGCTCCTACTCCAAGTCCAGCACTTTATATGGGAACATCCAGTGGTGTAAGTTTAATTCAAAGTTTATTTGCTTCCCAAGATGCAAAAAATGCAAAAAAAGCCCAAATCTCACAAGAGCAAGCAACTTTGCTATACAAAATCGTGCGTGATACAGCAGATCATTTGGTTGAAAAATATCGAGCATACAAGAAAAACATAGCTTCCTTTCAAAGAGCTACGCTTGATTTGCAAGATTTGCAAGCTATGGTAGCTGAATCAAGACAATCACAATCGGCAGCTCAACAAGTAGAAATGGAATATACGCTACGTAAGGCTCAGCGTGATATTGATTCAGTTTCTGAAGAAGTAAGACAGTATCGTCAAGGTTTAATTGATTTGGCTGGACCAGATGCTATTGCCAAATTGGACAAACAATACAATGATGAACAAATTGCATTGCAAAAAATAACTCCTGAAGCTGATCGTTTGCCAGAAGGCGAGAATGTATTTAAGGTTCCGCCGCAACGTACAGCTTCTCAGCTTAATATGCAAATTCAATAAATAAACTTAAAACTTGTTTGTGTTCATTACACAAAATCGTTACCTGTATATAATGAATATCAGTTGGACTGAGAGGTAATGAAAGTGAGTTTTTCGCGTGAACGTGGGCTTGCATGGGCAATACTATTAATTTTGCTCATCTCAATACCAGTAGGATTATTTTGTCGGTATCAAGGAAAGAGTTATCAAAAAACAAGTGACACCAAGTCAATGTCAGCATTTTTGCCATATGAAAATAGACTAGTGGTATTAAAGCTAAATGGTTTAATTGCAGAAGAAGCTGAGGCAGATGGCTTTTTGCCCTCCCTTGACATGAACACGCCAAATTATGTCAGAAAACAATTACGTAAAGCAGCTAAAGATGACAAGGTTAAAGGTATATTGTTACGTATTAATTCTCCGGGCGGTACAGTTGCTACTAGTCAGGAATTATTTGATGCAGTACAAACTTTTAGAAAAGCGGGTAAGCCAATTGTAGTATCCATGGGAGATGTGGCAGCTTCAGGGGGCTATTACATAGCAGCAGGGGCAGATAAGATTGTGGCAGCTCCTGGTACGTTAACGGGTTCTATTGGTGTAATAATTCATTTGCTTAATTTGCAAGAGATTGAGCGCAAAATAGGCATAGCGCCAGTGGTAATTAAATCTGGCTCTTTTAAAGATATTGGTTCCATGGATAGACCAATGACTAAAGAAGAAAAAGCATTATTAGAATCAATAATTATGGATTCATATGATCAATTTGTTGAGGCTGTAGCTAAAGGTAGAAATATGGATAAGGCAGTAGTGAAAAAGCTAGCTGATGGACGTATTTATTCCGGTAGACAAGCTTATAGCGTAAAACTAGTTGATCAACTAGGATCGTATGAAGATGCACTTGCTCTTTTACAAAGTATGGCTAAAGAACGTTTTCAATTGAAAGATGATTTAAAAGTGGATGATGGTGGGACCAAAAATTTCTTTTCTCAGTTGTTGCAATCATCAGTGCGTTTTGGCGGTATGAATAAAGATCTTCTAGGTGGTTTTTTACCTCAATCGATGCAAGCACGATTTTTAGGGCAGCCGATGTGGGTAATGCAATAGGAGCTAATTTTTATGACCACTATATCTACAAATGCCATGCACTGGATTGAAATTTTTTATGGTGTACTTGTTAGTCCAGCAAAAACATTTGCTTATATAACTTCTCAATCTCGTGCCGGTATTTCAAATTTAACTGGTGCTTGTATTGTAGTTTTTCTTGTGTTTATGGCAGATGCTATAAGAGAGACTAATATCAATCGTGTACAGTCGGTTCTATTTAATATCCCTATGAGTATATTTTTTGGAATAACATTTTGGTTGGTATTATTTTCCTCAATTGCTTTGATTGCTACATGTTTTAACGCACCTAAACAAAATATAAAAGCATCACTTGTGGCCATTGGTTGGAGTTTTGTGCCATGGTTGTTTATGGGACCTGTTAGTTGCTTTAAAGGAGCGATGGGACCAGCACATATATTATTGGCGCTAATTCCTTACATATGGATGGTGAGCTTACAACTTTTAGCTATTAATGAAAGTTATCAGCTTAAAGGCTGGCAAACTTTATCATTAGTATTTGTAGTGCCAGTTTTATTTTCACTTGTGAATTTTATGTTTATTATGCAAATTCTCGGTGCAACGGTTGGGGCTTTGCTTTCCTAGTTGAAAAATAATGAAGGCAATAAAAATAAGGTAATTGCTATTGTTGGGCCAACTGGGTCCGGCAAAACAGCTCTTAGCTTGGTTTTAGCGCATAAGTTAGAAGCAGAAATTGTTGCTTGTGATAGCAGAACTATTTATCGCTATCTCAATATTGGCACAGCTAAACCTACGGTTCACGAAATAAAAGATATTCCTCATCACCTTATAGATATTATAAATCCGGACGAACAGTATACAGTTGCTCAGTACCGAAGACAGGCGCAAGCAATTATTGATAATATTTTTGCTCGTGGAAAAATACCAATTATATGTGGTGGAACTGGTTTGTATGCAAGAGCTTTGCTTGAAGGATTGAGCATTCCCAATATTGCTCCACAACCAGAACTTAGAGAAACATTTACTCAATTTGCTAATGAGCATGGTAATCAAGCTTTGCATGCCTGTTTGGAAAAAATTGATCCTGTTACCGCTAAACGTTTGAATATTAATGATCGATTCCGCATCATTAGAGCTTTGGAAGTTTCTACGGTAAGTAATAAACCATTTTCGCAATTAATTGGTAAAGGTGAATCACCATATAATGTATTGTGGATAGGGCTCAATGCCAATGATAGAAATTATTTGCATGAGCAAATAAAACAAAGATTTAAATTGCAATTAGAAGCAGGACTAGTGAATGAAGTAGAATCTTTATATAAAAAATATGGACCGATAAGATCGCTTGTTAATACAGTTAACTATCAAGAATTTGTTCAATATATTGAAGGGAAATTTACTTTAGAGCAAGCTATTGCAGAAGCCGTCAAACATAATTGCCAACTGGCTAGACGACAAATTATGTGGTTTCGTAGCAATAACCAGATGAATTGGTTTGCAATTGATGACAAAGAAAGAACTTTAGCAGATGCTGTAAACGATAAAGTACAAACATGGTTGCAATAATTATGTTGCTGATTCAACAGCTTTTGGTTTTTTCTTTAGAAGAGCAAATAATTTTTTGATATCTTTAGGATCTATAAATAACAAATAAGAAGCAATCATTATGTGTTGGAATAATGGAATGTTCATGGAATAATCCAAACCTAAATGTAAAAATATACCAGCAATTATGACCGGATAACGAAATTCTTTTATCCAGATAAGAGAGAACAAAGCAAATTCAATAAATAAAGTATAGTAAGTTAAGAACTTATATAACCATATTGGATTTGTGCCAAAAAACATGAGAGGAAATCTTTGAAATTCTTCTAACTGCAAGGCGTAATAAACAGCTGTTCCTTTTAACCATGTCAGACCCGCCGCTTTTCCCCAGAAGCTTTGCCAATAAACTGCACAAATTTGTATTTGTAAGAGTCTTTGTGCCCAGGGGTTATACAGTTTTTCTTTACTTGTATTATCAGCTTTATCTTTTGAAAATAAAGAGTCAAGCGATAATGCTTTACCTGCTTGTGACCAAATAAGATAATAACTGCATAAACGAATGAGAGTATCGCCACTGTGAAGAATTAATGGATTGCGATGATGGATTGAAGTTAAACAAATAAAAACAGTTAAAGCACTAATGCGGGTAAATAATCCAAAAAGAAGTGTAATACTGGAAATAACAAGCACGCTGTATATGGCAGTAACTATGAAATTATCTGGTGTATTTATGAAAAACAAACCAAAACGCGGGCTATTTTCCCATAGTTTAGCGGTTTGAATTGTTGTCCATGCATGTGTGCCAAACCAGTCGTACAAATCTGGTTGGAATAAAATTATACTTTCTAATAATACTAAACTGTAAAAGATACGAAATAATGCAATTGATATAGCAGATTGTTTTTTAAACCAAAATCTATTCCAGAGTAAAGTCAAATAATTCAGATTCATATTATTTCAAATCCTCTGGCATGACTTTGTAAACAAAAAAAGTATATGACTCTGTTTCTTTACGTTTATTGTTAGTTTCCAGGTCTGGAATTTCACTAATAAAAGAACGCAATGATATTACTTTTGGTGGATTATTTGGATTACTATTATTGATATAAGCTAAATGACGAGCAACATCAGGCCAGATCATTTTTTCACTTTCATTGCTTACGTGATCATTTATAAACTTTCGATATCTTTCTTTTATCATTTTATCAATTATATTTAAATGTTCCATGCGGGGAAATTGCCATAATTTCACACTACCATCGGCATAAGTAATAAGGGCAACATAATTGAGATTTACATTCCTAGGATTAGGGGAAAACATAGCAAAATTTTGCCAGAGTCCACTAAATTGCGAAATGTTTTTTATTGGTGCAAATAGAAATTCTGTCAAAGTACAACTAGGAATTGACCATAAAATAATTATGCATAAATTGATAACAATGAATAAAGACAAAAAACATTGTTGTATTTGTTGTAATTTAGAATGAGTCATTGATTAATTGTAAACAGCTATTTAGCAGTATAAATATCACTGCTTTTTCATTTTAACCTATTTTGTTTATTAGCTAGAAAACAAGAGACAAATTCTCGATTAATTAACCATCCATATCGCCACCAGGAAGACCAGTTGGAGTCCCTGTAGTAGATGAGCTGCTGCTTGATGTTGATGGTCCACCAGTTGTAGAGGTGGAAGTGGAAGTGCTAGCAGATGTAGAAGTGCTGGCACTTGTCGAGGTGGAAGAAGAGGTTGTGGTTGAGCTAGAATTTGTACCAGAGCCAGAACCGCTGCCACTGGTTGTCGATGTGCTAGTAGAATTTGATGTACTAGCGGAAGTCGATGTGCTGGCAGAAGTAGAGCTGCTTGTACTGCTTGATGTTGATGGTCCACCAGTTGTGGAGGTAGAAGTGCTAGCACTAGTTGTCGTGCTGGTGGTATTGGTACTGCTTGAAGTAGAACCTGTACTTGGCGGTACTGTTGTAGTAGGTCTGCCGGTAATAGGAAAAACATATGTTTTTTCTAGAGCATAAGTACCATCGGCAACATAAGACACACCTTGAAAAAATAATGGTGCAGGTAATCGCACATTAGTTCTTGATGTAGCTTGAGCAAATGGTACACCTATGCCGTATGGATTTGGTTGAGTAGGATTAGGCTCATATATAACTTGGGCTGGATTTACTGTTGGTTGACTAACAAAATAACCATCTGATCTGTGTGCTAAAGCAGCTTGTTCTGCTCTTGTTTTGGCAGTGGCTAAATCTCTTGCTTGTCCTGCTGCACGTGCTGCATCACGAGCTGCTCCATCATTTATCATTCCACCCCAGACAAAAAAGGCAATATCTAGGCTTAAAAGGGTAATAATTATAACTAAAAATGAAATAGATGCTAGTTCAAGTAAACTACTGCCAGAGATTTTTCTATTGCTAAATTTCATGATCTATCTCCTTAAAATGTGTTGACTAATTGCACAAGCTCTCTAGCTATTTGTCTAAATGCTTGTTGCAATTGCGTAGCATTATTCACATTCCAATATCTGCCATTTGTCATATAAGCAAGTCCTGGAGGTTGTGAACCACTGGGAGCGGTTTCTTTTAAAAATACATTCATATCAGTTGCTAATGAACCATTATTTGATAGTCCAATGCAATATATTGGTATACCATTATCTTTAGCTCTTTGCGCTGCTGTGCGAGCATCTTGTGCTGCTGGTGAATTAAAACCGGTAGGGCTTCCTGGTCCAGCAGAAGAAATGCCTTTATTAGGTATGCCGTCAGTAAATAAAATTATTGCTTTGCGTGATTCACTTCTAGATGCATTTGATGTTAGCTCATTTATAGCCTCTGTTAAAGCAGCATAAATATTGGTTTTACCAAGTGGTTTTAATGAGCTAACTGCTGTTTTTACAGTGTCATTATTAGCAACAGAATTTGATAATTGCACTAAAGGTACTGAAAAATTACCGTTGCCAGCTAATGGCCAATGTGAATCTACATTTGGTAATGTTAGTGATTGATTAACATCATCAGAGAACGCTGTCAAACCAAAATGAGCATCAGTATTGGTCATCATCAAATCAACGAAATTATTGGTTTCTGTACGTGAAAAATTAATTGGTACTGATGCCATGCTAGCTCTTGTTTGATATGACATTTGATAGCCAGAACTAGCACCAGGCATTCCAGGCACAGTGCTTGCTTTGCTATTTGTTCTGGCTTGATCTGTATCTAAATTGCCGCGAGATGCTTCTACCGCGGTTCCTATACCAGGAAACAATGCTGATGTACCTATATTAACAATTAAATCAGTGTAAATAGGAGCACAATTAGCGTCAACATTTACATTGCCAGAACTAACTGAATTATTATCTTCACCTTTGTTATACAAAGGATCTATATATGAAAAATTACCTGGTGGTCTGCCTACTTCAGACGCAGCTGGATTATTAGCAGTGTTAACAGCTCTCAGTCCAGGAGTAGGTGGGCTAGGTGGAGGAGATTGTCCATGAAATTCACTAAACGGAATAGGAGTAGCATTGCCTTGTGAACGTGTATTTATTGGACTTGTATCAATATAAGAACTAAGCGATAAATTTTGTGGAGGTAATACATTTACAGAAGTACCAGTTTTGGGCGGTTGTAATTTTTGGAATAATCTTCCAGCTGAATTGCCAACAATATCATAGACAATTCTACCAGGAGTACCATTGGCACCGATTTGAGTTGGATCCCAGCGTCTACGAACAAAATATACAACTGTTTCATCATCCATAGAACCAGATACATCAAAACAAATTACCAAATCTAACATAGGCACAGCACCATCAGATACAGCTGTAATAGTAAAATTACCGACACCAACAATATTGCCAAAAGCTGGAACATAACCATAAAATCCAGTGACGCGCATTCTTCTACCATTAACGTCACCAAGTTTTACTTCATTTCTATTTGTATCTAAAAGTTGAATTCTTAAAGCTGCTTGATGAGGAGCTGGATTATTAGGATTTTGAGAATTTTGGCCATTAGTAGGTGTACCGCGAGGAGTACTACCATTTGGGTCAGGAGTGCTAGCTAAGGGATCGCCCATCACTTGATTTTGGCGAAAAATTATAACGGCAGAATTAATAGCATTTTGCTGAGTAGACTGAGTATTAGCAAGACTGGCACCAGCTAATTGAGCAACGCCAGCTAATGCAGCAGCATCAACTGATGTTCTAAGTTGTTGGGTTGCCCAGGTAAAACGGCCTATTTCAAAAGCTAGTAAGCCAAGTGGCAATATAATAAACATACTTGCCAAAATTATTAGACCAATTATGCCTCCCCCCTTAGAAGATCGTTTAGCTTGCCCCATTAAGTATTCCTCCTATTTGTTTATCCAATAATAATATCAATGTATTAATCCTTGTGGATTTTCTGCGTATACCTCATAACTAAATGAAATTGGATATGAGGAGGGAGCAAGTGGAACAGGGAAAGTTGCATTAACAGTAGCTTGTACAGTTTCTTGCAAAAAATAAAGATTAGATGTGGTATCAACAGTAGTTAGTGTAGAGCTTGAATATGTTGGTATGCCACCACTTATTGCTTTAGTGACAATTTTAGTAGATTTGCTACTTACAGAAATACCAGGATTATTTTGTAGAGCATTATTTACTGCAGTATTAGCAACAGTAACTGCTTGTGTATATGTACGTGCTTTTGCTGCTTGATAGGCAGCATCCCGTGTAGCAAAAAAAACTATTATTGCTCTATAACTCATAGAGACTAAAGATATCATCGGGAAAAGCAATAAAACAAAAGCTACCCACAGTACAAGTGGTAGTTCAACTACGAAATTAGCACGGCGCGACCTGCCGTATTTATTGGCTATTTTTTTCATGTTTAATTATCTAGTAAGGTGAAAGAAACTTGCTTGGGTGATTATATATATGAATGGGTCGGGCACTCATTACTTAATAAATTTTAACATGTCCCCTCAACACCGTCAAGGTCAGCATAAAAATTAGCAATGCTTCCAGAGAGTATATTTTAGCGCTATACTACACAAAACAGAGACTAAGAGCGACTCTAAAAGCATAATTAAATATGGGTTTAGCAAAAAATATTTGGAATTTAGATTTACCTTGGAGTAATGGCTTGCTTTCTGCTCGGGCCTGGCAAAAGGGTGAGCGGACTGTGGTAAGCGTGCCAGAATTAGATATTTTATGTACAGGTAAAACTCAATCTGAAGCAGTATTTCGCTTATTTAGCATTTTGCTTAAGTATTACAATGAACTTAAATCTAAATCATTACCATTAAGTGACAAAGATGCTCATCGCTTACAATTATTATCTACCTGGGTGCAATCTGTAGAGAAAAAAATGATGGGCACTAAAGAGCCAGTTTCAGTTAGTTAAATCCTATTTTTAAAGCTTAGAATTTTAACTTTGTATGAACTAAATTAAGCGATTTAACGTTTATTTTAGTATGAACATACTTAATACTTTTATCCTTTTACTAATTGAAATTTATTTGCTTGCTAGTCAAACAAATATTTATTCAAATGCTCAAGCAAATGTTCAGTTAACCAATGAATTACCATATAAATATGTAGGCAATTCATTCTCACATAAGTTTCATCGACCAAGCTGTCAATTTGCTATAGCTATGAATTTAAAAAAAGCAGTTCTTTATCATTTTCGTTTTCAGGCGATTAATGATAATTGTGTACCGTGTCGTTATTGTTTGCCACCAATTACGTCTTCAGTAAAAGGTTCTGTGCTGGGAAAATAGTGTCCTTAAAGATCTGGCTCTAAGGTTAGTGTTAATCCCTCACTTTTTAAAAGCTCATAATACAATTCTGCTATTTCTTTCGGTCCCACCCAAACAATTGCCAGACCTTCATTGTGAACTTTTAGGGTTAATTTCCAAGCTTTTTCATATGACATGCCAGGAATATGTTTAACTAAAGACTGAGTAACATGTTCAAACGAATTATGATCGTCGTTAAGAAGAATTACCCGATAATTAGGGTAAGGCTTTGTTTCACCTAATTTAGGAGCTTCTTCTATTACTTCTTGGGGCATTAACTTTACAACTGGCTTATAGTTATTTTGCCAAAAACAGATTGAGTATATAACGTATTTATTGGTAAATTCCTGCTATAACACAATGGTATAAACCAAATTGGGTTTTCAGGTAAGAGAGATGGTAAAAGAACTTGAAAAATATATACAAGATTTAGCCGATATTACTGCATTTATTGTTGATCGAGCCATTGTCCCAGAAAAAACCATTGGGCAGGCATGGCTGATATCAAAAGGGCGCGCAGTAACTCTAGCTAGTTCTGTTTTTCATTACACTGAGGCGCCATGGGCTTTAGCATTGAAATTTCCCTATCCCGACCTAGTATTGTCAGTAAAATCAATTACACTACATCCTGATTTTAATAAAAGAGATGCAAGAAGTAATTATTTGTCAACTGGTACTTATCTAAAACCTATATATAGTGTATTTGAAAATGACATAGCTACCGTTACGCTTGAACCAGAATTATTGCCATTAGCTCCTGAAAAAGCAGCAGAGCTGAATAGAGCAATGGCTTTGCCTCTTAATATCTCACCGCAGGATATGTCAGGGGTAATGCGTGCTCACGAAGCAGGAAGTATTATTCAGCAAGCCTTATCTACTGGACAATCATCATTGATTACAATGCTTGATGCACGTAATTATCCATTTGCACGTATTTCAATAAAACAAGGACGTATAGCTAAAGCTATATACAAAAATTTGACTAATGAGCTTGGACTTTGTGAGCTTATTTGGCAAAAACCGCCCGGTAATTTTATTGTTCAAAGTATTGATAATTTTGCATGGAGCAATATTACTGATATAAATATTCCAACAGAGCAATTAGGAATTGAAGCTAATCGAAGAGCACAAGAATTACCAAAACTGATTGAAAGTATAGGTGGACCAGATGCTCGTTATGAACGTAAGCAACAAATTGATATTAATAAATTTGGACAAGGTCAAAGATGGATGGTTGAACAAGTATGGTCAGCCTTAGATGGATATCTCCCGTTTTCACAAATTACTGAACGCGTGTCTTTAGATACTTACTCTGTAGCAAAAACTTTGTTAGAGTTGAAAAATCAAGATTTAGTTGTGCAAAGCGATAGCGAGCCTTTTCATAAGAGCTGTGCATTGGGTAATCCATTGATACCAGGCAATGATATTGAAGCAAATGCTGGTGATAATCTTACTGCTTTTTATCTTGATCCTATATCAAAAGCGCCTTGCCGAGAAACTGGTACATTTTTTGGAGCTAAGAGCATATCAAATAATACTTCTCTTCTTCATACAATAAATTTGCCGAATGCAAAACATGGAGCTCTAATAATTAAAGAGAAAAGAATTATTGGCGTACATAATGGTCCATATCAAGCAAAACAAGGACAAACAGGTATGCCTGATCATTTAGGGCATATGACATGGATTGGTAGCTTAAGTGCAAATAGTGTTGCTAAAAAATTACGCACATCTGAAATGGCCAGTGCTTCTTCTATTGCAGAAGAACCAGAAACAATTCCACAAGAAATGTTTGCGTCACAAAAAACAAGTGGTGTGATGAGGAGAATGACTGGTGAACAAAGTTTGTCTGGGACTTATCCTGAAATGGAGCCACCAGCAGAAGAACCAGCGCAAGATTTCTTAGGTAGGTTTAGTAAAAATCAAGTTATTGCAGCATCTGCTTTAGTGTTGCTTATTGGAATAGTTATGATTGCAGCAAGTTTTTTTGCTGGACCAAAAGTACCAAGTAATGTGCCTAGCGGTGAGAAGCCACAACCTGTAAAAAAGATTGATTCTAAGCAAGCAGCAAAAATCGCGGTGAATATTGCAGGTTTTAGTCGCGTGCCTCCAAAAGATTTTACTTATGAATTAGTAACTGAAGATCCAGGATTCAGGAAAGATCCAGCCGATCCTAATAATCCAAATAATGGTGTTGATACTATTGATGAGAATAATGCTTTTGAACTTGTATCAAAACAATTAAACCAACGCATATTGTTTTTGTTGTGGGGCAATACTGCTCCCATTGATAATATGGAATTTTTTATTCGAAACAAAACATTGCCTGTATTTAACTGGGAAAAAACTGATGCGAAAAATGTAATGAAAAAAGGTAAATCAGATAGAATGATTTGGTTCGCTGGGCGTTTTCTAAAGCCAATTATTCCACCGGAAGAAGATCCAGAGGCCAATCTGCTGGAAACAATTGTATATATTGGTGCGTTTCCTAGTCGCAAACCAGGCAGATGTGTTTTTGTTTTAGGTAGAACTTATTCTGATGAAGGTAATTTGGATTTTGGACTAACAAATAAAATAGTGGAAGAATTACTTGCTCAATCTAATCCTGACATGGATGGGGAAGAAGCTCAGATCGAATTAGCTACAGCCGAAGAGATTACTGCCTATCGTCAATCCATAGCAAAAGTGCTACAAGAACACTTTAAGTTGCCGAAAAAATATGACAAAAAAAATCCAGCTTCTATTTTGCTTGTACTCGATAATGAAGGAGAGCCAACAAAAATTGAAGTAAAAGGAACCGATGCCTTAGCTGAAGCATTACAAAAATCGGTATTGGCGACCAAGCCATATGCTAAGCCGCCGGTTACTAAGGACAAGTCAATAGGAATGAATATAACTCTTGTTCAAGACAAAATTGTTGTTGAAGAGCCGTAAGATGTCAGGCGATATGTTTTACGCCTAATTATTTTCATTTGCTAGTTGGTTAATAGTGAAACCAATAGCAAAGGAAATCATATGCAATCGTTAAATAAGAGTCGGTCAATAAAAATTATTGCAGCAACAAGCTTTTCTTTATTGTGGGCAATAGGTTTATTTGGTGTTATGGAAGCTGATCTTTGGACTAGCAAATTGATAATTATGTCTTTTTTGCCATCGTTATCTTTTGGTTTGGATAAGTTTTTCTATGGTTCAATTTGACATAACTAAGCAATTTTATTTTATGGTTGTAATAACAGTTTTTGGATAATAATGGCTTAGTATTTGTTTGTAATTGAAACCAGATTTGGCAAATCCTTGAGCACCATCTTGCTGCAAACCAACTCCATGTCCTGTGCCCAGTCCAAGTATATTCAGCTCTTTTAGAAGACCAAGTGAATCATATTTGTGCTCAAAAATAATACGAGCACTTCTTAGTCGTTTTAGTTTAATGTCAGAATTGGCAAAAACTTGACGTATAGTTAGCTCTTTCATAACTTTCCAAATGCCGTGCGATGTATGAATATTCATATACATAGCAGTTCCTGATACACCTCTTTTAGTAATTTCAAATTTTTGTATGTGCCCAAATGTATTTAATTCTGGTCCTTGAATAAACGCGCTAAATTGTTCATTTGATTTTAATGTTTTTATGACGTGATGCATATGAGCCTCTAATGAATCAGCCTTGATTTTTAATTGCCAGCGAAAACTATTAGACCAAGCATCTTTAGTCTTTGGATTTTTGCAATAATATAATTCTTTCAATGCTGTTTCATCTGGAAAGCCATTTGGTAAATCACCTTCAGCAACACCTTTTAAATAGGGCAAAGGCTTAGCTGGAAAAGCTCCAGTTTTAAAATCAGAAAAACAATTTTCAAAATTTTCTGTATGTCCACCAGCGTTTGCACTAAACATAGCTAAAATAGGTTTGTTTTCATAGGTCAAGATTTGTCCTTTGGTTACTTCCGTAATTTGTTTGGTTCTATTAATAGAATTTTTGTGAGTCTGAAAAGCCTGGCAACATAGATATGAGCTACAAACTAAAAAACCATCTTGCCGATGATCCACACGTGGATTTAAAGCATAAGTGCGTACGATAATTGCCTGTGCTTTTTTTGCTTCAATGTTATAACCTTCTGGTAATTCAGAAGATAATACAAATTGTGTATAAGTCTCTAGATCCATAATTGCAATTGCTGTTAATTGATTATTGACGCGGGAAATTTCAATATCGCCAACAAAAGAATAATTTGCATTTGTTTTTGATGATGAGCTAGTTAAGTTAAGATTGATTATAGAATTATGCGGATTTTTTATAGTAAGAGTTTTTTCAAAAATAGACGGTCCTTTGCCGGCAATAATAAATCTATTATTGGGCAATAGTTTTTCTTCTTTTCTATCGTATTCAATAGTCAATTCATTTGTACTCAATATTTGCACTGAGCTGTGAAAACGATTGATAAGATCTGATTTTATGCCAAGACGAATTTTCATGGACGAATTTTCATAAATTTGCTGATAAAGTAATTCAATTCATATATGTTAAGGCATTAAGTAGATTGCTTTCCAGTAAGTGAATTTGACAAGGGGGATCAATGTCTGATGAATCAAGCCCAGATATAAAAACAATCAAACACCTTGCAAAGATGCGTTGTCCTAAATGCGGCGAAATATTGGATCAAATTGATGTATATGATATTCCCATCGAAAAATGTCCCAGTTGTCGGGGCATTTGGCTGGATGCGGGCGAATTGGAATTAATTGCTGAGCGGGGCAATACATCAGGCAATTGGTTGTCAAAATTATTTAAAAAGCTAAATTCTCAATAATACGGAGCAGGAGGGACTCGAACCCCCAACCCTTGCGGGCAGCCGCTTTCAAGGCGGTTTCCTCATCCAGCCGGGTCTGCTCCACGACTACCTTTATTTTACGATAGAACCGCATTTACAATCTACCGTAAATCTACCGTAATTTAACGATAATAAGTAATTGATGGTTCTAGTTTAAAACCTGCCTATGTCCAAACGAAAAAGGTTAGATGCGTTAATAGTGGAGTTAGGAATTTTGCCAAATAGGCAAATTGCTCATTCTGCCATTATGAATGGAGCTATATCAGTAAATGGTTTAGTAATAACCAAACCAGGAACAATGGTTTTGGATGATGCAACAATTGAATTAAACACTAAATGGCAAAGCAATAAATATGTTAGTCGTGGCGGCATTAAGCTTGAAGCAGCTTTAAATACATTCAACATTGATATGCAAAATCGAATTTGTTTAGATGTTGGTGCATCAACTGGTGGCTTCACGGACTGCTTGTTGCAACATGGTGCAAGCAAAGTTTATGCAATTGATGTTGGTTATGGACAACTTGATTGGTCTTTGCGCAATAATCCAAAAGTGATTGTAAAAGAAAGAATAAATGCTAGAAATTTGTCTGTTGAATTGTTGTACGCGCCTGACGACGCAAAGGCAAATTTTTGTGTTATGGATGTTTCTTTTATTTCGCTCGTGAAAGTTTTACCAGCTGTGCTTTCTGTTTTAGATGCAAAACAAAAAGAATTAGTTTGTCTGATAAAACCACAATTTGAAATTGGAAAAGCGCTTATTGGAAAAGGTGGAGTAGTAAGAAATAAAGATCATCATATTGAAGTTATAGAGCAAGTATTAGATTCGGCTAGCAAAAATGAAGTTGTTGCTTATGACCTGACTTATTCTCCAATTACTGGACCTAAAGGCAATATTGAATTTTTTGTACATTGGTTAGATGTGCACTGTGCAAAATCTTCAATATTGAAACAAATTGATTCTCACTCAATAAAAAAAATTGTGAATGTTGCACATCAAAAGCTCAAAAGTATTGAGGAATAAAAGCAAAAAAATAAAGGGCTAAAAAGCCCTTTATTTGATTAAAGTACTAATTAGGCTGTGCTTAGCCTTTACCAACTAGCTTTTTAGCGCCACTACCAACCACTTGGCAGCCCTTCTTCAGTCCTTGCCCAATTTTTTTCGGACCCCACATTACGCCTCTTCCAACAGCTTTAGCACCGCTGACCAATCTATTATCATCAGCTAAAGCAGTGTTTGTGCTAGCCAAAATCGTGACTAGAAGCAATGCTACATACATACTCTTTTTCATCATAAACTCCAATATCTAATTAATCTGACTCTCAAGGGAGAAAGAACAATTATTTATAACATGACCTAACCAAAAAGAGTTGTCGTTAAATTTATATATATCAATGTTTGGCAGGGTATATATGGATTGAATTGTCCCATAAAGAAAGGCAATAAAGTAATGGCATTATATGCAGATCTACATCGACATTTAGGTGGCGCGTTACATCCGCGTATAATCTACAAATTTCTCCAAAATAATGATCATCCTGTCCTTAATTATTTCCCTGATTATGATGGATTTTATTCATGGTTTACTCGACCATGTAGAACACTAGAAGAATTTGTAAAAATACATACTTTAGTAGAAGAATTGCAAAGTTTGGAGCATCTTCCTTATTTTTGTCTTCGTCTTTGTCGAGGAGCTTATACTTTTGAGAATTTGCAATATATGGAAATTCGCTATAACCCATATTTTCGTACTGACAAAGAACTTTCTGTACAAAAAAGAATTGGTCAGATGAATGAAGTAGTAGAGACAATTGCAAGCAATGTCAGACCTTCTGAATATCCAATTACAGTCAAACAAATCATATGTTTAGACAGACGTTTACCACAAAAAATAAATGAAGCAATACTTAAATGTGCTACAGATAATTTGGGACCTGTAGTAGGAATTGATTTAGCAGGACCAGAAATTGAACCTAATGTTTGGGAAATATGGGTGAAATTATTTACAAAGGCAAGATCGGCAGGTTTAAAAACAACTGCTCATTTGGGTGAAACAGGCATTGAAAATGTTCATCCTCAATTTTTTCCAGTTTTAGATCGAATTGGACATGGTATTCATATACCTCTTGTTAATCCCCCAATGCTCAAAGAATTAGCAAAGCGCCAAATCACTTTAGAAGTATGTCCTACTAGTTATAAACAGACAGGTGTGCTGCAAGATTTTCATAAATTGAAGCTGGTTTTTGATCGATGTAAAAAAGCAGGTGTGGCGATAGCTGTTTGTACAGATAATCCAGGACGAAACCCCGCTCCTTGTACTTTACCTGGTGAGTATGAACGTTTAATAGATCATGATGTAATTGATTTTTCTGAGTTAAAACAAGTTCAAAGCGAATCTTTTCGCTCGGCGTTTGGCTATGCAGGTATAACGCGGAAATAAAAACATTTACTTTTGGCTTGTTGACTGAGTTCCATCGGAAATATGATGTGAATTCTGATACCACATGTGATACTACATGTGGTATTAATATTGACTTGATTTTTTGCTTTTTTTGTTCTGTTTTGTAAAATTTTTTCAAACAAATAATTTTTTGCAAAAAATTATTTGTTTCAGATTAGATTTTTAAGAAAAAATCTCGAAACTAACTCCTGAAATGGTGAACTGGTGGGCAATAAGAGGTTTTGATTTGGATTGCCAACTTTAAGCGTTAAATTTAGAGAATTGGAAACATTTTTTCCGAAAATTTTTGCGTCCTATAGCAATTATTTTTGATAGGCAGTCTTTGAAGATGCTCATGGATTCTAAATCGTAGCTCATATGCTTTGCGCGCAAAATATTCAAAATTTAGCGAAAGATGATTGAAAAAGACAAAAATTCTTGCAAAAAAATTTTTTTCCAACAAATTTTCAAAAAAATACTTGGTTGATTGCAAGGTAAGGTCGGAAATAATTGGGGAGCCTTGTTTTGCGCTGATCTTTGCTTCTAACTTTTTTTTGCTGAAAAGTAAAAACAAAAAGATCTTTTTTCAATTAGCTATTGCAATTTATTGCAATAAACAGTAATCTATTTTATGTGGTGTGATCAAAGAGAGTAAATAATCACATACTCTCAAAGTGGTGGCATAGAGAATGATCCTTGTGAGGATTAACAGCTCGGGTTTCTCATAAAATTATTCCTGAATTGAACTATGCGGCCACAACCTACTAGGAGGAACGAAAAAATGAAGAAGAAGGCTAAACGTACAGCCAAGAAAGCAGCTCCTAAAAAGGCTGCAAAGAAAAAAGCAGCTAAGAGACCTGCTAAAAAATCTACTAAGAAATCAACTGCTAAGAAGAAAAAATCAAGGTAGTTGGCGAGTAGGACTGTCATACAAAAAGACTCAAACAATTTGTTTGAGTCTTTTTTTTTAGTATTCTCTGCACGTATTTATGTATATATTCCTCAGCTAAATCTGTTAGTGTCCGATAAAGATCAAAGATTTGTTTGCTATTTAATCTATATCTCCCTTTAGTATTTCAACTCCAATAAAACTTCTTTTGCCTACATATATATAGGTACATATAAACAGTATCAATTGACAACCTGTTGTTTTAGAATTTAACCTTTTTATTACGAACAAGGTTGCTTCCCTTAAATTAAGTGGTTTAGGATTGCAATTCTGTATCTTTATTAGGGATGTCATATGACTCTCTCATAAAGATTTTCCTGTTAGTTAACTAGTTAGAAAAATTAGGAGATCTAAAATGACAAAAACACAATTGGCAGCAGCATTAGTTGCAGCATTAGGAATTGGTTTCAATGCGCCAGTATTTGCTGAAGATGCAAGCACAAGCAGCGAAACAACTGCTACTGAAACCACTACCAAAGTGAAAAAACATAAGCACAAAGATAATTGCAAGAAAGAAGAGTCTTGCAAAGGTAAAGAAGGATCTTGCAAAGGTAAAGAAGGATCTTGCAAAGGTAAAGAAGGATCTTGCAAAGGTAAAGAAGGATCTTGCAAAGGCAAAGAAGGATCTTGCAAAGGTAAAGAAGGATCCTGCAAAGGTAAAGAAAGTAACTAGGATAAACCTGGATAACTTTCCTAGTTGATTCTAACTTCTGGGCAAAAAATGACTTGTTTTATTGATATCAAAAAAAAGTTACCTCTCTTGGGCGTAGGAATTGGTCTAAGAAGAGAAATTGCTCAGGATATTTTTGCCAATGACGGCAAAATTGATTGGTTAGAATTTACGCCAGAAAACTACATGGGATTAGGGGGAATGGCAAGAGAGCGTCTAGAACATGCTCATTCTTGCTTTCCCCTCTTGTCTCATGGAATAAATTTGTCTATTGGTGCAACTGATGATTTAAATGAAGACTATTTATATTCATTGAAAGTGCTCTTAGATAAGTTTGAGATACCTTGGTGGAGTGATCACTTATGCTTTACTTCATATGAAGGTATTTATATGCATGATTTATTGCCATTGCCTTTTTCAAAAGAGGCAGTCAATCATGTCGTAAAACGTATAAAGCAGGCGCAAAACTTTATTGAAAGACCATTTCTCATAGAAAACATTTCTTATTACATGCAAATGCCAATGAGTAGTTTGACTGAAGCTCAGTTTTTGTCTGAAGTGCTAGAAGGAGCTGATTGTGGTTTGCTGTTGGATATTAATAATGTTTATGTGAATTCTATTAATCATAGTTTTGATCCATATAAGTTTTTAGATCAAATTCCATTGGAGAGAACCGCACAAATTCATATTGCTGGACATAAAAAAATTGATGATTATGTGATTGATACTCACGGGGCTGCTGTTAGTGAACCTGTATTTGATCTTTTACGTTATGTTTTGCAAAAAACAACAGTAAATGCTGTTTTACTTGAACGTGATCAAAATTTTCCAGAATTTGAAGAATTGATGAATGAACTCAATGCAATTCAAATGATTTGTCAGGCTAATAATAAAAATTTTGCTAATTTGAAAGAAAAAGCAAATGTGTCTAAATCTAACATAGCAAAAGTGCCAGAAAAAGATTTCTCTTCAATAAATGTAAAAGGGGGAAGAGATGTCCGAGCCCTCTCTGCGTGATATAGAAAAAGCATTATCCACTCTTTGGATGAATCGTGATGTGCGCAATTGGTATTTAAGTGGTGCTAAGCGTGATCAAATGCCTAATGAGGGGAAATCACTGTCGAGATCTGTATTGGATACTTTGGATAAACGTGGGGTAGAACTCTATGGTAGCTTGCTCAGCTTTGGGCATCACGATGTCATGCTTTCTGTGTTTCCTTATTGTGCTCAAATTTTAGAGAAAAAATGGGATGAAATAGTTGATGATTATCTTAAATGCTTCCCCCCAGAACACTATAATTTCAATCGTCTTTGTTCACGTTTTCCAGAATATATGGCTATCAAAAAAGATTCTTTTGGTAAAAAAGGACAACTCTTAAGTGAGTTGAGTGACTTTGAATGGTTGGAGCTTGAAAAAATTGAGCAAGATATAAAAATCACGAGTCTTCCTTATGAATCACTTAAAGATCCTAGTCAGTTTGTTGAATGGGCGCCTGTATTAAATCCAAGCATCATGGTTAGGAAATATAATTATCCTCTTTTTGAGATAATTGAAAGGTTGCAGGAAAAAGGAAAATTACCTGCTAAATTACCTGTAGAAACAACATATATAGCGTTTTATCGTCATCCATTGAGAAATACTTGTTGTTATTTTCAATTAGACAGGTTGGCTTTATTACTTGTGGAAAAATGCCAAGCTGATAAATTGTCTTATCAAGATTTGCTAATTGCTTATATATCAGCAAGAAATGATATTTTGCCTACGCAAGCTGCAGAAGAATTTTTGTACGCTATTGATGAATTACAAGAAAGCCAAGTATATATTGGATCTCTTAGCTGCAAATCGAGTTAGTTAAATTTGCAATTTAGTTTTAAAGCTTCATTTAACATTTGCAAGTATTTTTCCTGCGAAATATTTATAGCTCCAAATTGGGACAAATGACTAGTGATAAATTGGCAGTCGAGTAGTATGTAGCCATTTTGTTTTAGTCTTTCAACTAAATATACCAAACAAATTTTTGAAGCATCAGTCATTTTGTGAAACATTGATTCACCCATGAAAGCTCCTTTGAGGCTTACTCCATATAAGCCACCTACTAAATCATTGTTGTAAAATGCTTCAACGCTGTGTGCTAAGCCCAAATCATATAATTGGCTATAAGCATTAAGTATTTCTTGGTTGATCCAAGTTGGTTTACGATCGGCACATAATCTAACGATATCACTAAAGCTTGTATTTATTTTCAAATCAAAAGCCTTGCTACGATATGTGCGAGACAGTCTTTTGGAGATATGAAAATTATCTAGCTGGATAATGCAACGTGGATTTGGGCTATACCAACGTATTTGTCCAAAATCATCTCCCATGGGAAAAATACCTTTAGAATAAGCATTGATAATCAGCTCGGGACTTAGCTTCTCATGCATTTTATTTTAGAGAATTTTTTGATAGGCTACGAATATATGCAATTACGTCTGTCAGTTCTGTATCGCTAAGTTTATCTTTTGCAAAAGACTGCATAGCAGTACCTTTAATGCCATTGCGAATAACTTTAACTAGAGCTTGGTCGTCGGGATAGCGCTTATTGAAATTTTTGCCGTATAAAGTCTTACTTGGATTTACGGCATTACCGCCACAAGGATGACAAAAACTGCAAGTTGCTTTCTCAAATAATTTTGCTCCACGATGAGCATTGCCTGGAGGATTGATAACTTTATATGATTTAGAAGTAAGCTCTTTTGCTGAAGCTGAAAAACACAAAAAAATAAACGCTAAAGCTAAAACAAGTCTATTCAATAGATCTTAAACCTGGTGCTGTCCTTTGAGATATTTCAGCAGGAACATATTTTTTAAATCTATATTCCAGTCCGTCTTCATCGATCAAATCGCCTGTTTCTGTAACGGCAAACTTATTTTCAAATTCCGGAAAAAATGTATCGCATAAAAACTCATCAAGAATTTCTGTAGCAAATATTGCAGTTAGGCTTTGATGTTCGAGTGCGTGCTTATATATTTCACCACCACCAATTACAAAACGATTTTCAATTTGAGGAGAGTCAGCTAAATCAAGTGCTTCGTCAAGGCTTGCTGCTTTTATGACTTGTGCTGGTAATTTGTATCCATTGTTTCTTGTTATAACTACATTTAAACGATCTTTTAACGGTCTAAATGTTTCAGGAATTGATTCCCATGTTTTTCTACCCATAATAACTGCATTGTGTTTGCTTTCGTCGTTACAAGTAGTTGTTAAAATACGAAAACGCTCCATATCAGCTTTAAGTTTCCAGGGAAGATCCTGGGCGCGACCGATTCCACGCTCACTATCAATAGCAACAATAATCGAAAAGCTTTTACTCATTTTTGGATTGATTTTCTCCGTGTTGTATTAAACCGATATAGGGAACTTAATGAAGGGGTGGGGGTCGTAATTATGTAACTTAAAGTCATCATAAGTTAACTTAAATATTGATTTATTAGCTATCTCAACTGAGGGTAATGGACGGGGGCTACGAGCCAGTTGTTTGACTATTCCATCCATGTGATCGGAATAAATATGTGCATCCCCTAAGGTGTGGGTAAAAATACCAGGTGTTAGATTGCATTCTTTGCTTATCATCATCATTAAAAGTGCATAGCTTGCAATATTGAAAGGTACCCCAAGTGCCACGTCGGCTGAACGCTGATATAGTTGACAATCAAGTCTACCATTAATCACATAGAACTGAAACAATAAGTGACAGGGTGGTAACGCCATTTTATCAATATCAGATACATTCCATGCGCTGACAATTAGGCGCCTAGAATCAGGGTTTTGCTTAATTTGATCGATTACGTTTTGTATCTGATCAATGCTTTCTTTCTTGTATAGACCAGTATTTTGGTCTTCAGTGTATTTTGCCCAATTTCGCCATTGATAGCCATATATTGGTCCTAATTCACCATTTTTGTCAGCCCATGCGTCCCATATTGGCGTGTGCTGTGTTAGATCATCATTAATATTGGTTGAACCTTTTAAAAACCAGAGTAGCTCTCTTACAACGCTACTAAACAATACTTTTTTCGTTGTCAAAAGAGGAAAGCCCTCACGTAAATCATATTTTGTTTGCATGCCAAACAAAGAAATTGTGCCTGTGCCAGTTCTATCCAGGCGACGCTCCCCATTTTCGAGTATATTTTTTACTAGGTCAAGATATTGTTGCAATGGTGACTATCTCAATAGGCCCTTCCCAGCTCTATTCTAAAGCCGTTCTAAGCTATGACTCAATGGCTCTAGTGATAATTTAAGTTAAAGGATAACTTACCTAAAAATAGCACAAATTGGCAAACTGAGCCCGATTCAAGTAATTACAATATAAATGTAAAATAAATAACTAGGTAACATATCTTTGTTATTGAAAATCGATAAGTCTTTTGGTGTCAGTGCTGTAAAGAATAGGCATGAAGAAAATATGCCTAAAAATCAAGGAGAATTGTTCATGTCAACTACTCTTGCTGATAAGGAAAAAACATTGCTACAAGTGAATGAATTTGTAAATGAGCCATTCACAGATTTCAGTCAGCCAGCCAATAAAAAGGCAATGGAAGAGGCAATAAAAACTGTGCGTTTGTCCTTGGGTAAAGAATACCCTTTAGTCATTGGTGGTAAAGATGTGAAGGTTGGTGGAGATAATTGGATTATCTCCACCAATCCTAGTAAGCCTGATGAAGTGATTGCTAAATTTGCTAAAGCCGATCAAAAATTAGCAGAGGAAGCAATAAATGAAGCAAGCATAGCTTTTGAATCATGGAAAAAAGTTCCGTATACAGAAAGAGTGCAATATCTATTTAAAGCTGCTGAAATAATGCGCAAGCGAAAACATGAATTGTCAGCTTGGTTGATTTTAGAAATTGGTAAGAGCTGGGCAGAAGCAGATGGAGATGTAGCTGAGGCAATTGATTTTTGTGAGTTTTATGGCAGAGAAATGTTGCGTTTGGGACAAGCTCAACCACTAACTCCTTATGCAAATGAAAAGAATAAACTCCACTATATTCCTCTTGGTGTGGGCGTTGTAATTCCACCATGGAATTTTCCATTGGCTATTTTAGTTGGCATGACGACAGCATCAATAGTGGCAGGTAATACTATTGTATTGAAACCATCTAGTGATACCCCAGCTATTGCCTATCAATTTGTCAAAATTATGCAAGAGATAGGTTTGCCTAAAGGCGTAATCAATTTTTTACCTGGACCAGGGGCTTCCGTTGGAGACTATTTAGTTTCGCATCCTAAAACACGATATATAGCCTTTACTGGTTCTAAAGAAGTTGGATTGAGAATCAATGAAATGGCTGCTAAGACACAGCCAAAACAAATTTGGATAAAACGACTAATTGCAGAAATGGGCGGCAAAGATGGCATAATTGTTGACAATGATGCTGATTTGGATTCTGCAGCTGAAGGCATTGTTGCTGCAGCTTTTGGTTTTCAGGGGCAAAAATGTTCTGCTTGCTCAAGAGCTATCATTCATCAAGATGTATATGACAAGACAGTTGAAAAAATAGTTGAGAAAGCAAAAAAATTAGTTGTTGGAGATCCTCAAGACAATAATAATTTCATGGGTCCAGTAGCTTCTAAATCAGCTTATGAAAGTATTTTGAAATATATTGAGACTGGTAAAAAAGAAGGGCATTTGCTCTTAGGTGGTAATGCGATAAAGACAAATGCAAATGGATACTTTATTGAGCCAACAATAATTGCTGATGTAGATCCAAAAGCAAAAATTTCTCTTGAAGAAATTTTTGGGCCAGTACTTTCTATAATCAAAGCCAAAGATTGGCAGCATGCTCTTGAAATTGCAAATAATACAGAATTTGGTTTAACAGGAGCAGTTTATACAAAAAATCGATCACATCTTGATCAAGCAAGTAATGATTTCCATGTGGGCAATTTATATCTAAACCGTAAATGTACAGGTGCGTTAGTAGGAGTGCATCCATTTGGTGGTTTTAATATGAGCGGTACTGATTCAAAAGCTGGTGGAAAAGATTATTTATTACTGTTTACTCAAGCAAAAACAGTAAGTGAAAAAGTCTAAAAAATTCAGTAATCTAGCAAGCGATAGTTCTAAAGAGGAAGCGTGGTTTTAGTTCATAAACTAAAGCAAACAGCTTGTTAAGCGGTTGTCATTGTTACTCTTCTGCTAAACTAATTACAATTACTGGAGGTCAAATGGCTGAATCAATACAACTTACGCGACCAGTTGCAGTTAAAGCAATTGTTACTGAAAATTTTAAAACTCAAGTGGGCAGTGAAATCAATCGTAATTTGCAGCAAGTTGATGTTGAACTACAGCAATTGGAATTTAAAGCCAAGCGGGCGATTTCCGAAATAGAAAAACGTAGCATTCAACCTTTGGCTCCTGAAGTAAAAGCACAAATCGATTCTATTCGTGGGCAAGTCGAAGCAGAAAAGAATAGACTGCTTAGTCTGAAAGCGGATATGGAAGAGCAAAGCAAAGCTTTAGCTGAACTTCCAATTGGTAGTGTTGTCACTCAGCTTACTGTAGAAAGTCCAGTTGAAGTTAGAATAGGCGAAAATCTTTTTCAAAGAATAGAGGGTGGCGAAATTCTTGTAAAAGATGGTGTGATACAAGAAATTCGCCTTTAAAGCTCGACCTAATTAACGAAATTATTGATCGAGATATTCTCTCAATTTATTGGTCAATTCAGATTGTCTTAAAGTACGTAATGCTTTAAGCTCAATTTGTCGTGTACGCTCACGCGTAATTCCGACAAGCTTACCGACTTGTTCTAAAGTTCTTGGTTTTCCATCATTTAAACCATAGCGCAGAACAATAATTTCTCTTTCTCGAGGCGTCAATTGAGAGAGCACTCCTCTTACATCTGAAGAAAGAAGCATTGCTTCGGTAGCAACTTCAGGGAGATGACTGTTTTCATCTTCTACCAAATTGAACAAGCTATTATCTTCATCGTCACCGTATGGTGTATCAAGAGAAACAGGCGTGCGATTAGCAGCAAGAATTTCTTTGACTCTTTCAACACTTACTTTCATAGCACGAGCAATATCTTCAATGGTTGGTCTGCGACCAAGATCTTGAGATAATTTGCGTGTAACTTTGCGTAAGTTGTTGATTGTCTCAACCATGTGCACAGGTACACGAATTGTACGTGATTTATCAGCAATGGCACGAGTAATACCTTGTCTAATCCACCAAGTAGCATAAGTAGAAAACTTATATCCACGTTCTGGATCAAATTTTTCGGCGGCTCGAATTAGTCCAAGATTACCTTCTTGAATTAAGTCGAGAAAAGGCAAACCTCGACCTTGATATTTTTTTGCGACACTAACTACAAGTCGTAAATTGGCTTGTACGAGGCGCTTTTTAGCAAGCTTATCGCCTTGTGCTACGCGACGAGCTAATTCAATTTCTTCTTTTGCGTTTAATAACTTAACTTTGCCAATTGATTGTAAGTACAATTGCACAGAGTCCTCTGTAAGACGAACTTTGCGAGGAGGCTCTTCTGCAAATTCAGACTCTTCTCCTTCGAAATTCTCTTCGATAACGACAGGTGAAGACGGCTCAAAATTGTTTTGAGTGTAATTAGGCAAAAAGTCTTCAAGACTAATGTCTTCGGCAATGTAATTAAGATTTCTAGGCATGGTAGTGGCGGTTTAAACCGCTGTGAAAGTGTATTTAGGGTCAAACTGGATTCGTAAGACGACAACCATATTGTTGGCTGTTAATACTTATGTCGCCTGACTGATTTATTTGACGTTACTACTATTTAAATGTTCCAACATGAATGTTGGAAGGAGGTTAACCCTAGTTTTTCATTAAGTAAAATGATTATTTAAACTTACCATAGCTATGTAAGCCGCCAAAACCAAGGCTGTTAAAGCCTAAATAGGTTAAAAGAGTAAGTAGCATATTTGCAATAGCTACTAATGAAAGCTTCTCAGCACTACATTCTTTATGTATGCGTAAATGAATATAAGCAGCGTTTCCTAGCCAGGCTACAAGTGCCATTGATTCTTTAGGGTCCCATGACCAATAAGTACCCCAGGCATGATTAGCCCACAAACCCCCTGTAATAATGCCGATTGTAAGCAATGGGAAACCAACCATAATGCTTCTATATTCGACTTCATCATATAAATCAGCTTTTTCACGATTTATAAATTTTTGATTAATATGCTTAAGATTAAACAAAGCCATTAACATACCAATTAAGCTGCCACCAACAAATAATGCTTGCAGATAAAATGAGTTAATACTTGTATAAGTCCCTAATGCTACTGCTAATAATGATAAAACTACAGCTAAAGCAGAAAACAAAACAGAACGAATATGTCCTGATTGCCACAATTGTATGAAAGCTGATAGTCCAGATAGAAAAAACATAGCATAAGAAACTATCAGTGGTGGCACATGTATTTGGCGCCAATAGCTAACTAGTGCTGGCACCAAAGGAGTGATTTCATGCTGTCCTGCAGGAAGCCAACTACCATATAAAAACATTGTTGCAGCAGTTAAGCTTGCTAGCCAACCAAGTTGTTTTAAGTTATACATTTTTGCAAATAAGAGATATGTACCCATAATTGCCCAGGCAAACCAAAGTAAAGACTCATAAAGATTAGCTAGAGGAAAACGCTCTGCTTCAATACCGCGAGCAACAATTGCAATAGTAAGTGATATAAATCCAACGATAATTCCTATTACACCAAGGCGAATTAAATTATTCTGCCAACGTTTGAATGCATTAGAACAGACAAAAACCCAAAAGGAAATGACAGATGATATACCAGCGGTATTAGTTAGCGTGACTTGTAAGTCAGACATATTGCTCCTTTTTCTTTTGGTCTTTATTTCCACCCTGCATTTGGCTATCATTTGACTTAAACTTTGCATTTAAATCCATGACAATTTTTTCTATGCTTTTCTCAAAAGCATTTTTTGCTTTACGTGAAACACCACCAATGGTGAGTACATTTTTTTTAACATCAATGACCAAAACATGTGCCCATAATTGTCTATTTGGAATTGCTGCCAATAATACCCCTGAAATTATAAAGCCAAAGGCAATATAAGTAATAAGAAGCCCGGGATCGGACTTATACTGCAAACCAGTAACGGGTATTACTTTTATGTATGATAAATTCACATCCCCTAGCTTTACACTTTTGCCAACTGTTATTTCAGATAATAGTCTGGGTGTTTGCCACTCGGGAATCTTTGCAAATACTCTTAATGGCTTAAATTGATCTTTTATAGAAAATATCAAGATAGTATTTTCATTTAACGGAACAAAAGCAGCATATAATTTGCCCATGGGACGCAGGTTGAGTTTAACAACATTTTTGTTGAAAGCTATTGCTAATTGGTCTAAGCCCCAGCTAGATTGATATATATCTACACCTTTATATGTAAGCGGATTATTTACGGAAATTTCTTGTTGTTTTATAATTTTGCCATTTTCTTCAATGACAGAAAGATTGCTATACCATTGTTTGGGATCACCATTGTCATAATCTTCACGCTTAGTATCTTTGACATACACTTTCCATTTAGGTAATTGTCCAATCCATAATTTGCTATGTTCTGAATCAGCAAATGACATGGTTTCGTCTAGTCTTACAGTTTGAAAACCATTGAATCCTGTCCAGGATGTTATAGTTACACCAGCCAATAATGTAAGCAAACCAATGTGGGTAATGGTGGCAGCTAGTCTGGCATACTTGCCAAATTCTGCTGTTAATTTTTCATTGTTTATGTTTACTTTATAATTGTTTTTACTTAGCTTTTTGCCTAATGTCGAAATAATAATTTCTGGGCTTGCCTCTAATTCAACGCTTCTATTAAAAGCAATTTTTTTTATTTCGTTTGTACTTAAATATGGCAATGTTTTTCTTAAAGACTTTACTTTTGGGAAAACTCTTTGTACGCTGCAAGCAATCATATTTACTGTCAATAGCCCGATTAATCCTAAAAACCATGGCGTATGAAAAATATCAGCAATACCATACTTAATAAATTCATTGCCTAAGTTTGGTCCAAATTGTTCAATCACCTTTTCTTTACCAACTTGTGATTCTTGAGGACACCAAGCACCAACAAGGACAGAAAAGGCTATGAGAACTAATAAAGTAATAGTTAGTTTTACAGATGCAAAAGATGACAACCTGAAAATAGGAGGAAAACCAAATGTTTTGACTATGTGCTCTTTATTGCTCATGTTGGCGTAATAAAATGCTCTGGCTCCAGTACTTCCGAAATAATATGTTGAACTATAGATTTTGCTTCTTCAAAATTTTCACGACTGACAGCAGATATAAGTTCAGCTGAATCGTCAAGTCTATCTGAAACTTCTTTGAGTTTTTCGTCTTTGTCTTTTAATTTTGTTTGTATGGTAATTAACTCTTCTTTTACATATTCAAGAAATAATACGTAATTATCAAACTTACTTCCTAATGATGCTTCAATACGTCCAAGAAATGTTTTTGCTAAAGGATGAATTAAACCATCAAAAGATACGGATACATTTATTTTGCCTCGTTTGCGAAATGCTGGCACAATAAAATTTGCAGGCTTAAATGCATTGGCATATGTACCTGTGACACTTACCAATACATTATTTTTAATTGCTGCATCTACCACAATATTATTATCAGATGATTTGTTGTTTAAAGCAAAAACCAGAGCATATTCTTTATTAGCTATTTTTGTTTCTTCTTCACTGCCAAATTGTTTTTTGAAAATATGTATTTTTTCACCATGAGTAAGTAAAAGTTCTTGTATTTCGGCAATTACATGTGTGGCTATGATATGCACAATTGCGCCATAATCAATTAGTTTGGTTGTTTGTACTAAAGCTTCACGTCCTGCACCAACAATTAAAACTAGTTCTCCTTTCAGTTTTAAACCAATAGGAAAGTAATTGGGTAAATGACGGTCTTTAGTGAGAGGTGTGGCAGACATTTTAATTGGTTCTTGCAAAAAGCCATTCAACTAAATTATCGAGCGAATCTTTATAATTTGAAGGTGGCAAAATACTAAGTGATTTGTGAGCCTTATCAGCATATTGACGGGCTAAACTAATTGTTGCTTCAACCCCACCATTTTGCCGAACTATGTTTAAAGCTTCGGCTATGCCATCGCTAGTACAGACGGCCCGGGTTTGAATTAATTCATGCAATTTTTGAGATGCTGAACTTTTTTGTTGCAAGACGAATAATGCAGGCGCAGTAACTATGCCATGAGCTAGATCGCGTCCTGCTGGTTTGCCTAATTGGTTAGCGTCTCCGGTTATGTCTAGAAGATCATCTACTATTTGAAAACAAATACCCAAAGCTAAACCATATTCTTTTAAAGAACCAATGACAGTCTGAGAGCAATGATTAAGTATAGGGGCACTATGACAGCCGCCTGCAAATAATGAGGCTGTTTTCCAAATGGATTTTTGGATATATGAATCTAATTCTAGTGTGGCAATAAATTGCTGTCTCATTTGCCTGATTTCGCCAGCGCATAAGTCTCCTATAACTTGTCCGAAAATTCCTACAACTTCCGGATTCATAAGACGAGAAAGACATACTGATGCTTGGGCAAAAAGCAAGTCGCCAATCAAAACAGCCAATTTATCATTCCATTTTCTATTTATTGTTTCTTGTCCACGTCTTGTTGTGGAGCCATCAATTACATCATCGTGTACAAGCGAAGCTGTATGAATCAATTCAGTTAAGACAGCTAATATGATTTGTAGTCTTGATATGTCGCCTGTACCGCTATGAGTTGCCTTGGCAGACAATAGACATAATGCTGGGCGGATGCGTTTACCACCTGCTTTAAAAACTTGATTGAGAAGTTCGCTAATGAAAGGACTATTATCAACTAAATTTGACCTAAGCCACTCTTCAACAAGCTCAAGCTCAGTCTGTACTGGTTCTAATAATTGAGCCAGTTCATAAGAAGGAACGATGGGTTGACCAAGGGAAGTTTGCGATATATTCATTAGTTCTACATACTTTATTATCTATGTTAGCTTTTCATAGATCAGCCTTAGTAGTCAACAAAACAGCAGCTAATTTCAATTAAATGAAATGTTTATGGACAAATGCTTTCGGCAAATGTTTTCAGGTGAGATATTTGCTTTAGAGATTGTTAATCTGAGGCTGTTTTAAGTTATTTGTTTTGCTGCCAAGCAACAAGTATATAGTTGCGTTCAGCATTAAGTATTTTGCAATTAGGAAGTGTTGCAAAATACTCTTTATTATTTGCTTTTGTCAAAATATAAGCAGAGGGAATTGCTTTTAAACTTTCTACTAGTGTTTCTCTGCTGCTAGGTTGATTGACTTGTCTTAAACAATAAAAGGGTATAGACGGTTTGCGCATATCAAAAACAAAAATAGGCCAATTCGACTGTCGAGCATAATTAGCGTATTGAGGCAAGGGTTCTTCCCAATAATAAGAGAGGGTATTAGCTGTACGATTAGCAAAATACAAAGTACATGATGTGGTAAGAACAAAAAACAAAGCAAAACTTGGCAAAGGTTTTTTAAACAACAAAACAATGCCGGCAACCATGAGTACAATAAGCTCAAATGAGCTAAAACCTCTAATTGTTGTAAGCAATTCATGGGTTGGAAAATTTTTGGCTTTACTGGCTATAAAAGGAGCAATGCTATAAACAATGGCACAAGTAAGCGCAAAAATAATGTAGGGATAGCTAAAGACAGATCTTTTATTCTCAGAAAATGCTTTATCAATATAATAACTTGTCAAAAATGCAAGTGCTGGGAAAGCAGGGACTGTGTATGAAATTAGTTTGGAGACACTAACGCTAAAAAAGATAAGGGTAATTATTGTCCATAATCCAGCAAAAATAATTAATTGCTTATTTGTGTCCCAAATTACAATTGGTTCTTGCCACCAAAGTTTCAAAGCTTGCCTAATTCTTAGATTTGGTAATTTGAATTTATTTATTTTGGTAACAGTTGATAAAAACTGTATGAGTCCGATGACACTAAAAATGGACCAAGGCAAAAATCCACCTAACATGGCAACAATGTGATACCACCATCCACCTTTGTGAGAATCTACCACACTAGTAAAACGCTCAAAGTTTTCTCTTACTAAAAATTCTTGATAATAAGCACCTTTGGTGATGATTATTTCAACAGCAAACCAAGGAATAGCAATGGCTGCAATAATCAGCAAGCCATATATAGGCTTATAAAAGGCAATTGTTTTTTTGATATTACCTTGTATCACATGGAAGGAAGCCATAATTAGAGCTGGTAATAATATGCCGACAGGGCCTTTTGTCATTACAGAGAGCCCAACTAATACATAAGCTAAATAAAGCCATTTATTACTTTGTTGTTTGTAAGCATGAAAAAAGCTCATTAAGCTGCCAGCAAAAAATAATGCTAGTGGCATATCTGTAATTGCCTCTCTTGCAACCCCAACATAGAGTGGTGCAGTGGTAAGCAATAAGGATGTAATTATTGCTTTTCTCCTAGAACTATATTTTTCAATAAATAAATAAGTAAATGCAACTAATAAAGCGCCACAAGTTGCACCAAAAAATCGTGCCGCAAATTCATTTACGCCAAACACTTTGTAGCTTAATGCCATTGCCCATATTACAAGTGGTGGTTTTGTAAAACGCACTTTGTAATTAAGCAAAGTAGTTATATATTCTCCCGTATCAAGCATTTCGCGAGCAGGCTCAGCATAAAGTGCTTCATCTGGGTTAAATAAAGGAAATTTACCTAAATTGGCAAATAAAATAAAACAAGTAGCTAGAAATACAAGAGAAAAGGGAATGATTTTTTGCCAATGATAAATAGCCGAATTATCAAGTCGGCTATCATTTCTACTAGTCAATATTTTAGTCTCTGTCAGGCTTTTCATTTGTATTACTTAGATACTGGCTATTCTCATTGATATCATGACTTGCTTGCCTGAAAGCATTTTCATCAAAGTCTTCTATAAACTCATATTAAGTTGAGAAAAACATTTATTGAATTTGCTTTATCTTGAAGTATATTTATGAGGTTAGTCAAAAATCAAGGTCATAAATTGTCATGGAAATAGCTAAGCGTCTTAAATCAATACCTCCTTATGTGTTTGCTGAAATAGACAAAAAACGGCAAGCAGCAATAGCACGTGGTATTGATGTAATTAACTTAGGAATAGGCGATCCTGATGAACCTACGCCAAAACATATTGTTGATGCTATGCATGAAGCTCTTAAAGATCCGATTAACCATCGTTATCCTCCATTTGGTGGCACGAAAGAATATAAAGAAGCGGCTACAAAATGGTGTAATAAACGTTTTGATATAAATATTGATGCAGGTAATGAAATTACTTCACTTATTGGATCAAAAGAAGGCATTCATAATGTGATTATGTCTTATGTTGATGCTGGGGACGTAGTTTTAATTCCAGATCCTGCTTATCCTGTTTATAAATCATCAACCATATTGGCCGGTGGCACTCCGTATGCCATGCCGCTTACACCAGAAAATAATTTTGTTGCTAATTTAAAAGCAATACCAGATGATGTTGCACGCAAAGCAAAAGTTATGTTTCTCAACTATCCAAATAACCCAACAGCAGGTGTCACTGACTTAGCTTTTTTTGAAGAAGCTGTAGCATTTGCAAAAAAATACGATATTTTACTTTGTCATGATTTAGCTTATTCTGAAATGACATTTGACGGTTATGTAGCACCATCAATATTGCAAGTGCCTGGCGCTAAAGATATTGCCATTGAATTACATAGTTTGTCCAAAACATATAACATGACTGGTTGGCGTATAGGCTTTGCAATTGGTAATGCGCCAGCAATTAAAGCCTTAGCACAACTCAAATCAAATATTGATACTGATATTTTTAGAGCCATTCAAATGGCTGCAATTGCTGCTTTCAATGGACCACGTACTGATATTGATAAATGTAATGCTTTATATAAAGAACGTCGTGATTTAGCAATTTCAGCTTTAAGCCGTCTTGGTTGGCAAGTAAAGCCAAATAAAGCAACATTCTATATGTGGCTGCCTGTACCTAAAGGTATGACTTCCGCTGAGTTTAGTGGTCAAATGTTGGATGTAGCTGGTATTGTCGTGCCGCCAGGTACAGCATATGGCAATGTTGGTGAAGGTTTCTTTAGAATGTCTTTGTGTACAAATAAAGAAAGATTGAAAGAAGCTTTCGATCGCATGGAAAAACATTCCATAACTTTTGAAAAGGCAAAAGCAAAAGTTTAAGAATCATACAGGTCAAGAATAAGAGGCAATTTGAATGAGTAATGCTGGTGCAAATGAGCCGAATTTTGTAAAGCAAATAGAGCAAATGCACTCTTTAGAAGGTATTGGTGGTAAATTACCTGTTTTTATGGCAAGCCCTGATGATAGTTTAAAGCATCCAGCAGTAATTATTATCCATGAAATTTTTGGGCTGAATGATCATATTAAAGATATCGCTAGACGATTTGCTAGTTTAAATATAACAGCATTTGCCCCGGACTTATTTGCTTATGCTAGTGATTTGCCAGAAGATAAAAACGATTTGAATGCTATGCGTACAGTTTGGCAAAATATCGACGATAAACAATTGATAAAAGATTTACAAATAGTTTTTAATTTTGCTAAAAAATCTAATTGTGTATTACCAGATAAAATAGGAAGTATTGGTTATTGTATGGGTGGAGCAATTGCTTTGATATTTGCTGCCTCTGAGCCTGAGATTGCCTGGATAGCTGATTATTATGGTAGAGTCCAGTATCCTAATTTAACTGAAAAAAAAACAAAACACCCAGTTGATTATATTGACACTTTAAAGTGTCCGTTTTTAGGTATATTTGCTGGAATTGATGAACTCATACCAGACACACAAATTGCACTTTTGAAAGAACGTTTGTCTCAAAAGAAAATAAAATCACTAGTAAAACAATATCCAGGCGTAAAACATGCTTTTTTTAATGATCGCCGTGAAAATTATGATAAAGATGCAGCTAATGATGCTTGGAAAATAACGCTTGAATTTATTGCTCAAGCCAATAATTTGACTCTCAATGCTAAGAGTTAGTACTGATTCTAGGGCTAATTTATTTACACTTAAAAAAGAAGTGTTGAAATTAGTTGAAAATTGTAATTTTATTCAGCCTCCTGCTAGTGCTGTAAATTCTAATTCGGCTTTAAATACTAATGAAATAGCTTACCTATCTACATTACTTTTATTAGTAGGTGTAAAAATGCTTTCAATTAAGCCTACGTTTGAAAATATTCTGAACTTATACGACCAACTATATAATTTGACACCATCATTATTTGCCCAAATTTTTAAACCTAGTGAAACTTTATTTGATGAATTATTGATTTCATCAAACAAAATCTTGGCACTAACAAACTCGTTTGATACGTCTTTGCTTGGATATATATATCAATATTTTTGTTTGCCAATTAGAAAGCATTCTCAAAAACATATTGAATTAGCCAACAAATCATTTAAATTAAGAGAAACAATAACATTTACTCAGCTATATACCCCGCCCTGGGTAATTGATTTTTTACTACAAAATACAATCATGTCTCAATGGCAAGATAAAAAAAGCAAAATTAAAATTATTGATCCAGCATGTGGTTCTGGTCATTTTTTATTAAGAGCCTTTGATCTTTTATATGAGCTCTATTTATTGGAGGGATATAGAAAAGAAGAAATAGGTCAATTAATTATAGGCAAAAACATTTATGGTGCAGATATTGATCCAATAGCTTTATTTGTTTCTGCTTTGTCTTTGTATGTAAAACTAATTTCTTCTATCTCCAATTCTTCTACATCTAATTCTTTTTTGACATCCAACTCTTTTTCCAGCGATTTAAAACTAAATTTAGCCTTAGCTCAAGAAGTAGTTGATATGGATGAACCTATGCTAGGCAGCCTTTATAAAAATTGGCCTAATGAGCATATACTAAGTAATAAATACAATGTGGTAGTGACAAATCCTCCTTATATTGGACGAAAATTATTAGATAGACGCTTAAAACAAAAACTTAAAGAGACTTATCCAGATGCTCATCAAGATTTATGTGCTGCTTTTATCAAACGTGGGCTAGATTTGTTAGAAAATGATGGTAAATTAGGCTATATTGCTCAATCGTCATTATTGTTTTTGCCAACTTACAAAAAATTGCGAGAAAATATAATTGAAGAAAATCATTTAGCTTGTGTTGTTGATGCAGGAACACAAGTATTTCCCCTTGAAGTTGGTGAAAAAATCAATAGTGCTTTATTTGTTATTGGTAAGGGAAAAAAGAATGATAGCAATAACACATTATTTTTTGATATTTCAAACACTCTTGAAAAAGAAGAGAAATTATCTAAGCTGCTGTCTGGTACTAGTAATGTAGATAGACATACTAATATTTCTGCTGATGTTTATGAGCACTTACAAAGTAATTTTAAAGAATATCCAAATTTAGCGTTTAATTACAAATTCTCAAAAAAGTTTATTGAGCTATTTAACAAATTGCCAAAAATCGCCTCATGTATGGATGTAAAACAAGGACTGGCTACTACTGATAATAAACGCTTTATTCGTTATTGGTGGGAAGTTGATAAAAATGAAATTGGTAAACGGTGGTTTCCTTACGCTAAAGGGGCTGGTAGTGAACGTTGGTACGCTCCTATTGAAACAGTAGTTGATTGGGAAAATGATGGAGCTGCTATTAAAGAAACGGTGGCTAAAGCTTACCCGTATTTAAAAGGCAATATTGCTTGGGTAGTTAAAAATGAACAATATTATTTTAAAGAAGGACTGACATTTTCTTTTGTCAATACTAAGAATTTATCTGTTAGACGTCTGCCGGCTGGATGCATATTTGATGTGGGTGGTTCTGGTTTATTCGCGTTGAATTCATTGCCTGATTTTGGGCTTGATTTTTATATGGCTTATTTAAATTCAAGTGTAGCTGGTGTATTTGCTCAATTAATTAACCCGACTCTTAATTATCAAGTTGGCGATGTAAAACAAATTCCTATTTTGCCATTAGACAATACAACTAAAGAAAAGCTAGCAAATATAGCTAAGAAATGTCTTGAATTAAAACAAAAACTTTTACGCTTTTCTCTCACAGCAATAAATGCAAATCAGCCTCAAGAACTAACAGCTATTATAAATGGTGGAAATAATGTAGATTTTAATAAAATATGGACTGATATTAGCTTAGAGCAAAGAAAATATTTGTTTGAATTAGAAAGTTTGGAAAGTCAAATAGATGATTTGATTTTTGCTGCCATCCATAATAATTCTTTTTTTGATCTGGAAACTATCAATGAGTTAAAAGCATTAAGTCTAAAACAAGTAAGTAAGCGCATTTCTAGTCCAATATTTCCAGTTTCTAAAAAAGACTTTGCTAAGCTGGTTGTTTTTCACTGTTTGAAAAGCAAAATTGAGATGGAAATATCTAATACCATTGAGCTGGCTCTGGAAATGTGCATTGAGGGAGATTTAGAAATGTCCATTGAGCAAGCTTTAGAAATGCCAGTTGATAAATATATAGAAACTGAGCTAGATAAAGACCAAAATAAATGGTTTTACAAATCACCAATGATAAAAAGTTCAAAGAAAAACAATTAAATTTCAAAATTAATATAGCAGTTCTGCTAAGTCTTTTCAGCGCTAGCAAAAAGGTCAGAAAAATTACAATTTTTCTGACCTTTTCCTTATGTGTGCAATTCCAGCTTGATGGCTAGTCGTTGTTGTATTGTTTTGTCAGAATTTTGTTTGTTTTTCTGACCTTTTTACGATTGTTAGAAAGTAGTCCGGACTAGATTTAAATTGGAGAGTAGATATAAATTGGATTGTAAAGAAGCGGTGATTTTAATAGTCTTCTTTAACTTTCTCATAGTCATTTTTTATCCAGCTATAACCAGCGTCAATATTAGTGCCTGCTATATAGTCTGCTTCAAAGCCTACTTGTTGCCTTTCAGATTTGCTAGGAAATGTTAGTCCAGGATTTCCATTTAAACCTTCAATAGCTGAAATTATTGTGCGATTAAATTCACCACCACCAGTGGTGCTTATCACTTGAGCATCAATTGTCCGATTGCGAGTGACAACAATGCGTATAGTTGCACGGCCGGGAGTACGTGCATTTTCAGACCAATTATCATAAATTGCTTTTGATAATTGTTTGTGCCAACGTTCCCAAGCCAACACTAATTCACGTGAACTACGTTCTGCACCTAAATCAAAATTCTTTGGTAATTGTGAAAAATCATTTGAGCTTACCATGCCACCTAATGCTGGTTTACCAGGCATACTTTGCAACGAGGGACTAAAGGCATTTGTATCTATGACATTGCCTTTTAATGGACCACTATTTCTTGATATACGAGGAGGAGCTATTTGTGGAACATTTGGATTTAAACGTGTGCTTGGTTGCAAACGTAAATTTTCTTCTAATACATAACCTTGTAAAACTTCTGCAGAGCTAGGAAGATTAGTAGTAGCAAGCCAAGTTATTGCTATCAATATTGTTGTTATTAAAGCTGTTAAGTGAGTATTCATAGTTTTTCTCGTGTTTAAATTCTCCAATTAGAAGCCTGTGAATAGTCCAATTAAACTACCGTAAAGAGCACCTCTTAAAGCATTAGACTTCACTCCACCGGCTGTGCCACGTCCTGTCAATGCACCAATGGCTGCTCCTGTTAAACCACCTATTGCTGCCCGTTTAATTCGTGAGCTGCCATTTCCACCGCCACCAAAACCAAATCTTTCAGCAATGCTTGAACTAGAATTGTTTTGTGTAAATGGTGTTATTTCTCCAACAGGAGAATTATCGACATAAGGCGAATTTGAATTGGAGTTGGAATTAAATTGATCAGATGGAGTAAATGGTATAGGTGGAGCATTTTGTGGCATATTGCCAGCAATAGCGTTGCCTTTAGACAAAGCAGAATCAATGGTATGTAGACTTGATTTATATAATTGATTTTCAGGCGCTAATTGAGTTGCTCTGACTAAATAATATCTTGCTTTATCATTATTGCCTTTAGCACGCCATGCTTGGCCTAGAGCATAATAAACACTTGGATCGCTTTGACTTTGTGCTTCTATTTGTTCTAAATTATTTATTGCAAAATCATAATTACCGCTTTTATAAGCAGATGATGCAGCATTTGCTAATTGTTTAAAATGGGCTGCTTGACGTTCTTGAATAATGGCTGTGTGTTCATTCTTCAATTTTTGATCAATAGCCATAAAGGCTTCTTTAATTTCCATATCATTTGGATTTATGGACAATGCTTTTTGATAATAGTTAAAGGCTTTATTTAAGTCACCTCTTTGCTCAGCAATTGCACCTAAATTGAAATTGACGTCTATATTATTTGGGTCTGTTTTTAAAGCTTTCAGCAAAAGACTTTCTGCTTGATTGGTTTGACCACTAGCATATTTTTGTAAAGCATCGCGGACTAAATTATTAACGCCATTATTACTGGAATTACTGTTACTGGAATTATTATTACTGGAACTATTTGTGGCAATATTAGATGTGTCATTAGAATAATTATTAGATTGATTATCTGAATAAGAAAATGGAGAAATACCAGGTGCTTCCAAAGTAGATTTATTTATATATGAAGTATCCAATTGGGGAGCAATTGGTGGTAAAAATTTAGACGAAGTATTAGAGTTATCAATTGTTGCAGCAAAAACTGAGATTTGTGTTTGGGCAACAAACGATAAAGCTATAAATAGAACAATAATCAACCTATAAGAGGCTGTCCAAGCAAACATCTCCCTATTCCTCGATTTACTAATTTGATGGAAACTTGTGGCTAGGTTTCCAATTGAAATGTGAGACGCTAAGCCTTCTCATCTGTTCCTGTATAAGCTCTAAAAATTGATAAATTTAAGTAAAATGGCTATTTAATGACAATATTATGTTTTATTCAGGACAATAATGTGTTTGTTATTTAGACCAATATATTTTCGCCACTGGCGACATAACGTTTTAAAAGAAGAGCTGGTCTAAATCTTTCACCATATATTTCAAATAATTGTTCTATTTGAGCTAGGCATTTATCAAATCCAATTTCTGAGGCTAAGGCAAGTGGTCCTTTGCGCATACTAAGTCCTGCCATTAAAGCTGGATCTAAATCTTTGACAGTACAAATTTTTTCTTGTAGTGCTAAAAATGCTTCGTTTATCATTGGTAAAAAAAGCCTTTCTGGACAAAAAGGAGCTGTCTTTTGTGTTTTTATAAATTTGATTTTGGCTAAAAGAGAAGTGATTTCTGGGTTTGTAGCAATAGCTTTTTTTGTTTCTTTGTCATACAAATAAAATCCTGAACCGGTTTTTTGTCCAAGCATATTTTCTTTTACCATTTCTTCTATAATTTGAGGGACTCTAAATCTTTCACCGTATTCTTGATAATTAAAGCGAGCTACAGCTAGTCCAATATCTGCTCCATTCATATCGCGCAAAGCAAGTGGACCTATGGGCATAGCAAAGTCCCGAGCGGCTTTATCTATTTCATCAACACTAGCGATGCCTTCTTGTAAGCACCATAATGATTCATTCATATAGCGCCCTAATAAGCGATTAACTAAAAATGATGGACATTCTTCTACACGGACAGCTAATTTATCTAGTGACTTGCCAAAGGCAATTGCAGCTTCAATAGTTTCGTTTGTCGTTTTAAGTCCAGCGATTACTTCCACTAATTTCATGATGTGGGCAGGATTGAAAAAGTGTAGTCCGACAACTTTGCCGGGACGCTTTGTAAAAGAAGCGATTTTTGTAATGGAAAGAGATGACGTATTAGTAGCTAAAATAGTATGAGGTGGACAAATTGCATCTAATTCTTCAAACACAATTTTTTTGATGTCTATATTTTCTGAAACAGCTTCAATAACTAAATCAATATTATTGAAAGCAGTATAATCGGTGCTAGTGGAAAGCAAGTTTTTTGCTGCTTGGGCATCACTTTCGCCCAAGCCTCTTTTTACAAGCGTTGCTAAAAATCTATCAATTTTAGCGATACCAGTTTGTATGAACTCTTGATTTACATCTTTAAGTACGACAGTAAACTTATGAACAATAAGACAAGCGGCAATTGCAGCTCCCATAGTTCCAGCTCCAATTACAGCCACCTTTTCTATGTGCATATAGTCCCCAATTTGTTTAGTTGGTCATAAAAACTTGACAGCAAATGTCTACGCCAGCCTTCCTTTTATTATCCGTTATTGACGGCAGAATCATACGAGATTTCTATAAGGGTAGATTTAACCTCTTGACTTCTTTCTAATCATTAAAATACTATGGATTTTCACTAACACTTCGTTATCATAGCGGCAGGTTGTTTGTGCATTTTTGAACTATAACAAAAAAGATTCCGAGTGGGGATCTCTAATTCCATGTGTTTAGAGCGGAGGACGCAGGACATTGTCCTATGCGTTTAAAGAATATGTATATTTACATACTCATAGCTTTAGAACTAGCTGTTTTGTACACAGTATTTTGGTACTTGTACATACGTAAGCCAAGTCATAGAGAAAGGATTGTTGGTAATCCTTGGGGATTATATGAAGGCGTGGATACAGATTCTAAGCATTTTGAAAAAATGACTTTTGGCGGTATCCATGATGACAGCCTTTCTTGGCTACCAACTGATTATGATGAAATTCATTATGATGGTTTAAATCAGGACTTCTATCACAAATTCAATAATCGTGAGCTCCATCAAATTAAGATGATGGAACATGCTTATTTAAATAATGATTTGCAGCAAGTATTGCCTGAAGATATTGAATTGATTTTTGATCACAAGACAAATAGTTATAAACTAGCTAAACAAGCTATTGAAGGTAAGTCTTTGCTAGTAAAATTTGCCTTGCTTTTAGATCGAAAATTAAGCAAGCTGAATGTAAAGCCATAGTCTTGGTGAAATAGCGTTTCAATTATTACCTTACTTTATGAACATAAGGTAAAATGCAAGCATGGAAAATAAACAAATTATTGTTGACATCAAAGGGCTAAGAAAATACTTTCCAATTAAAAAAGGATTTTTCAATAAAGAAATTGGACAGGTAAGAGCTTTAGATGGTGTTGATCTAAAAGTATATGATGGTGAAACAATTGGGCTGGTTGGTGAATCAGGCTGTGGTAAATCAACATTAGGTAGGGTAATGCTTAGGCTGTTACCAGCTACTTCTGGCACAGTGGATGTGCTTGGCAAAAATGTTCATTCATTGAATTCTAAAGAAATGAAAGAATTACGTCGTCATATGCAAATTGTTTTTCAAAATCCACATGCGAGCCTTGATCCACGTATGACTGTTGGACAAAGTATTGCTGAGCCATTGGAAGTACATAAAATATGTTCTGGTATTGCTTTAAGACAAAAAGTTGTGCAATTAATGGATTTAGTTGGACTAGCTTCTAGTATGTATGATCGTTATCCACATGAATTTTCTGGTGGACAAAGACAACGGGTTGGGATTGCACGAGCAATTGCTCTTAATCCACGTATTATTATTGCTGATGAGCCAGTATCAGCATTGGATGTTAGTGTACAAGCACAAATTTTAAATTTATTTGCTGATTTAAAAAAAGAATTCAATCTTACATATATTTTCATTGCTCATAATCTTGATGTTGTGCGCTATATAAGCGATCGTATTGCTGTTATGTATTTGGGCAAAATTGTAGAAATTGGTAAATGTATTGATGTTTATGAGAATCCACTTCATCCTTATTCTAAAGCTTTGATTAGTGCTGCTCCTATTCCTGATCCAGCTTTTGATCGCAGCAAGCGCATTATTTTACAAGGTGATTTGCCTAGTCCGTCAGATCCGCCGCCTGGCTGTTCTTTCCATACACGTTGTCCAATGGTGGAAGATAAATGTAGAATAGAAGAGCCAGATTTAAGAGAAATTGTCCCTGGTCGCTTTTCTGCCTGCCATTTTGCTGAATCATTATTGGTAAAGCAAAACTAGTTTTATAAGACAAATTACCTAAATTTTGTTTGAACATTTGATTAATATCTCAATTAGACGGGGAATATTAGTTTCAACATGCTTTAAGGAGGGTTTTTAATGAAGTGCTGGCAATGCTTAGCATCGCTCGTTACAGCCTTTATATGCTGTTTCCTCCTAACATTAGAAGCTCGGTGCCAAGGTAAAGGGTGGGCTTTATTCCAAACTTCCCAACAAGGAGATATGTATATTTATTGCAGCAAAAATGGACTAGCCGCAGTAAATAAAAAGGTTGGATGTACTTTAGTAACTCGAGCACCAAAATGGAATGTAATTTTATACAACGACAAAACCAAAGTTTATTATTCAGCTACTCTTAAAGAATGGATGGGAGAAGCAGAACATAAGGCACAAGCCAAAGATAAAGTTCAACCCAAAAAAGATAATAGTGTGCCCCCTAGAAAAGTAGGCAGTGGTAGCATTGCTGGTATAAGAGCAGTGCAATATATTGTCAACAATCCGGATGCATTTCCTGATGCGAAACGAACAGAATTGTGGATGAGCAATGATATGGAAGTGCCTAATCAACTAACACAAATTTTAGGACGTGCTTATGGTGTTAATTTAGGCAATATCTCAGGTTTTCCACTTAGATTCTCATATATTGATTTTAAAGGGAAACGTACTGTGTTGTTGAATACGCTTAAAACCCAAGCACAAGTTATACCAAGCGTTTCATTTAATTATCCAGCGCATTATAAACGTGTGGAGAATGAGTTGTTAGTGGTAATGGATGAAAATAATAAAGAAACTCTCAATAGTTTTTTAAATGATCCAGCATCGCAACGAGAAATAACACGTCTATTAGATAGTGAAAATATTACTGTTAATACTAAAAGTGTTAGAACAAAAACAGCGTCATCAAATAAAAAATTAAATACTAGTGACGCTGAATTACAAAAATATATGGATTTATTCAAAAGTCTTCAACAAAAATAAATGTTACAAATAAGCGTTTCTTAATTACTTCTTTCCTAATTCTTAACCCAATTGTCGGAAGATGTAATTAGTAGTGTTTGGAGTAAAACTTATGGGATTTATCGAAGGTATTTTGGTAATCGTAAGTGCCACAGCTATTGCTGTTTGGATTAATGATAATTTTTCCGTTGGTGATTATGAATTTGACGGCTTTGCTGAAAAATAGAAGGCATTTTATACATTAGTTTTAGGGCGTAAATTAGTGATGCTGCCGTCGGTGCGATACCATGTGGCACCAAATACACCTTTTTCAATAATTTCATCATAAATACTAAAAACACATTTACCTGGACCTACACCAGCTTCATCTAAAAGTGGTTGAGTCCATTTTCTAAGGGTTAAAATTCTAGTTTCATTACCGGTTACAACCCAAATTGGACAACCAGTTTTAAGGAAAGAACGTATTTTTGGATCCCAATGTCTTGTTTGGCGAAAATTTCCTGTATCCATTTCTAGAAGTACTTTAATTGGCTCACCGCCCGGATAATTAAAAGTGATTGTGGCATCAGCTTGTTGTTGACTTGAGTCATTATCTGAGGATAATTCTTGCCAAAACTCTTTGCCTGTAGCCCAAGAAAGATTGTTTATAATATTTTGTTGTTCTGATGACAAAAGAGAAAGCCTGATATCTACTAAGCGTAAAAAATGTTCTTTATGATATGAGTGTGGTGGTCCGGTTGGAATTGTTTCCCATGATATTCCATGATGTTGCTCAAGAGCACGTGCACCAGCTGTAGTCAAAAAATATATTAATTCCGGACGACCTCTGCCTTCCATGCGTCCACTTGAACTAGCCCCAGTAAAGCCACCTTGTTGAATACGTCTTAAACGTTTGCGAGCAGTTTCATAACTTATTTCCGGGAAGCAAAGGGCTGCTAATTGACTAGAACTTATTGCTCTGTGCAAATACAATTGCACTAAAGAAGTAATGTCCCTATCTGTTAGGACGAGATTGTGTTTTTTGGATTTTACAAATAGTTTTTCAGTCATGGGATGTGCGAAGATGCCTACCCAATAATATACCCCAAAAATTGCTAATTTTGCATCAAATTAGCTAATTATATTAAGCTAGCTAAAACTCTATATTGTTTTGTGTTGTTGATTTAGTCTCATTATTAGCAAGACCAAACTTACTCAAGTCAGGGGTAAGGCTTGTAACTGGCGGTTTGCTAGCTCCTGATTTAGGCTGGCTTATTTCATCGGCTGCTGCCATGATGCTTTCAGCCATACTATTAATTTGATTAGCATACGGAAATGGTGGCTTTTGATTAGTATCACCATCATCTACTTTTGTTGAAGCCGGGCCAAACATAGCTGCTATTGAAGCTTGGGCTTCATTGCTCATTGGTGCTAAATTTTCTGATTTGTTTTCAGTTTTATTAACTGAATTTTGATGAGCTTCAAAAAAATCAACATTATTTGGAATTTTATGATTGCTGGATAATTTATTTTCAGAAGAAATTGCTTGTGTATTTACTTCTGTTGTTTGTCCAATAAATTTGCCACACTCAATACAAAAACGTCCTTTGCCAGCAATTTGTTTGCAATGAGGACAAGTGCGTTTATTAGGATCAGCACTATAATTTGCATTTTGATTCATGGCTGGCATAGATGCCATTCCTGGTAGTGATTGAACTTGCATGAAGGCTGCTAATGCGGAATCACCTGCTATGTTAGCTTGTTCATCTGCTGGTGGAGATACATTTATATTTCCACTTTCAGGTATGTTTTCAGATTCTGGCTCTGATGGCATTGGAGCATCATTTAAATTTGAATTTAAATGACTATCAAATGTTAGTGATGGACCAGAAGCAAAACCAGGTGGAATATCAGGTGTATTTGGATCTGGTGGAGTTGGACGTCCAGCCACATTGTGCAATAAATGCAATCTGGCAATTTCTTCAATACCACGCAAGTCACACATGAAAGGTTTATTTTCACCAAATTCAGGGTCCCCAGCTGGTGCCATATAAACTAGGGCATGATGTTTTTCCATACGTTTAATAGAATCAGTATCAACGCGTGAAACTACTTGCTGAGAGTGAATTCTGTTCCAACTGGTTGGGAATATACCAAAACCATTAGATTCATAGTGATCAGAAATACCAGGAACTACAATGGCGTGTTTACCAATTTCATCCGCGAAGAATTTTGCTGTTGTTTCGTCTGCGTTGTGCAAACAAATGCGTAAAGCTGAGTTTGAGAATATGGTTTTTAATTCTGAAGTACCACTTGAGGCTGGATCGCTGCCGGAAGTGTTGCGAGAAATTTGGCTTATATTTTGTAGAATTACTGTTAGACCGCCATTTGCACCGCGGACAATCGCTGATAATCTACCAGCTAAGTCTATATTTAAAGTTTGATATTCATCAAAAAATGCAAATAATGGTAGTACTGATGCAGTACCATAACGAGTATGCAAGGCTTGTTGTAATTGATAAACGAAGCAGCTGGCTAGCGACTCAGCATCTGGTCCTAAACTGGCTGGTGCACCAAATATCAAAACAGTTGCTTTGTGCATTGATCCTCTTAGATCAACATTTGATTGTTCTGTACATCTAAGAACATTTGGGTTCTTAAACATTCTCAAGCGACCACGTACACCTTGGATATTTTTATCCCAATCTGTATCAGTCCTGATAATAGAGGACAACATTTGCGTTAATTCAGTAAGTTCAGCTGGATCAACATCAGGATTTGTTTTAAGTCTTCTTATAGATTCAACTATATTGCGGCGATTATTTACCAGACGCATTAAGCCACGTGGGTTACATGGTAATTCATGCACTTCAGCTGGTTGACCATTCTCATCTTCACCAGCAACCATGACTGCTCCCCATTTAAGCAATGTAGATAGTCCGTAGATATAACCATGATCTCTTTCTGCCCAGTGTTGCTCTTCTGGTGGCAATGAATTAACATCTTGTACAATTGATGAGGCAAATTCTACTGGGGATATGTCTAATGGATTCCAGTGAATAGAGTCTTGATCTAATGGGTTGAAATATAAAGTTTCAAAACCAGCTTGGCTGGCTTCTGGCAAAATAGTATATTTAAAGCCTTCTTTCCTTTCATCCAAGTTAGGATCATTGGCTTTAGCTTCTAAAGCAATGATAACGCAAGGCTTTGCTAATAATGCTTTCATTACTGCACGCATCAATGTTGTTTTACCTGAACCAGATGGAGCAACAATGAACATGTTTTTATTAGGTAGTCGACCAAGTGGAATTGTAATTGGTAGATGTGTTCTAGCTAAAAAGCCAAATGGAATTACAATACCATCAGCGTCCCCCCAAGTAGCTTCAGGATTACGTTTACCAAGTCGTCCATGTCGCCTTAAATTAGGTGGACAAACAAAAGATCTTTCATAATCACGTGGTGTCATGAGACCTGATGGAGGATTGAATGTACGAATTGTTTGCCAGGGAAATAATCTTTTCTTGTGTGCAGCTGCAATAATTAAGGCTAATAACACTAAAGTTGGCAATAATATAGCAATAGAAGTTGCATCTAAAAATCCATGTGTTCTATAGCCAACAGAAGATGTATTTTGATGTCTAGGTATACCTTCCATACGAAGATTTTTACCTTGCACACCCATACTAGAAGGTGCTTGACCAGTATCAGAACTTGGTGCTTGACCTAATGCAATTTGACTAGAACTAGATGTTGCTTGACCAGGCAATTGTGGGTTAGCCGCACTTGTTTGCTGGTCATTGTTTAAAATTTGTGCTCCTGGTTGTATCAAAGGATTGTTTTGCATATTAGCAGAAGATGCATTTGGCAATGTATTTGGTAATGCATTTTGCATTTGTGCATCTGGATAAGTACTCATGCCACTCATTGGCATAGGAGATTGATTCTGTGAATTCAATGGTTGTTGGCTAGCCATATTACTGTATGATGGCTGTTGTGGTTGAGCACTATTTAAAACAGTATTAGGCATAGCACTAGAATTAGCATATGGACTATATGGCGCTGAATTATAAGATGAAGAAGGAGCAGATTGCATTTGTGGCAGACGATTTTGTCCAGGCGCCATTACGTATTGCCCTTGTTGTGTCATCAAGCGACGTTCATATTCTTTGGCGCTAATCACTTCACCCGTATCAGAATCTTTATAACGGGTGACTACACCATGATCATCAATTTGTGCTCTGTAAGGCATTTTTTAAAATTGCTCCTTTAGCGCCTTGTATCCGCGCCGCTTTCAGTGAAAGAAGCGATGCGCATGCCATCTGTTGTTTGAATAATTAAATATTCTAGGCTAACATTGCGATTGCGACTACCTCGACCAGGTACGCCTAATGTTTGCGTTCCTTTAACTAATACATTTACAGAACCATCAGACATTACTTCACCTACACTAATTTGAGTAGGGATAAATGAACTTTTAATGCCAGATTGATCTATTTGTTGACTTAATTCTTCTGTCCAAATATTTTTGCGATAAGCAATTGCACATTCAGGAGTCATAAGAGACATAGCTCTATCTTGAGATGATTTAGCAGTGCCTGCACTTAAGTCCCAAGCTAAAGGCAACCAATTGTCTATTAGAGTTTTAGCTTGATATGGATCTACCACAGCTACTGCCGACTGAGATGGCGTTGCTTGAGCAGAGCCATTTGCTGTTCTCATTCCAGTTACATCAGGATCAGTTAAATGTTTTGCTGTAGCACGACGCTTAGGAGCTTCTGGTGGTGGCATGATAATGAATGAAAAGAATAAGCCAGCTAATAAACCAGCTATGGCAACCATAACTAGGGTTAATTTATATTTTTCTCCGGCTTGATAATCAAACATTGTTTTTATCCTGCATAATTTTTCACCCTGTTTTTAACATTTCTGGACTAAAAGTATCTGGTGTAACACCATTAGATAAAAGATGGCAAGCCCAACGTGCATCTCCATTGCATAGTTCGATCATGCGTGTTCTTAACGGTTGGTCATGGTTTGGTTCAGTTGTTGCTACCCAATACATAAAGCGGGGCACTAATAGTTTTACAACTCCACGAGACATTTTGTGATAGATAAGAAATGCTTCTGAATATTCTCTGTTTTTACGAGTTAAATGTCCAATTGATGACATTTCTTGAGGAGTTAAACCGCAAGCATCTCTAATCAAGTCAAAATTACTTGGGTCATTACCAAGAATGATTTTAATAGCGCTATTACTGGCAAGATTGCGTGCCCGATCGTCACGTAATAAATCACCTAATTCTTGTGATATACCAATGAATAATAAACCTAAGTGGCGGCTGGTTCTTGAAGCATCTTCAACTAGTGTTTTACCGCCTTCATATCTAAGCAGTCTCCACAACTCATCTATACAAAAAACAAAACGTGCTGGCTTTCCTTTTGCTAATTGTTCCATTTTGTGTTGAGCAGCGCGTCTTAACACAAAATCGGAAACGAATAATGTTACTACTGCTTCTAAGGTTTTATCATGGGATAAATCAGATGTATCAAATACAAGTATTTGTGCATCTTTAGCAATGGAAGTTGGACCGTCAAATAATCTACCAAAAATTGCTCCTTTGCAATAAAGGCTGAGGCGATTAGCTAAGTCTTCACAAACTTCTCCACGGCGGCTACCTTTAGAATTAATAGATTCTTGTGTTAGCCAAGCAACTAAGTCTGATTCAATAGGCAAAGTATTTTTGCTTGCTGCTTCGCGATAAATAGCTTGAATACCTTGCATTAATACAGGCTTTTCATCTTTTGTCATTGATTGTTCACCACGCTCACCGAGCATCACTGAGTGAAAATTCAATATTTTGATAATGTGTGATTCAGGCGGATTAGCTGGATCAATTGGTTTTTCATTTGGTCCCACTGGTGGCAAATCATATAAATTGATACAAACAGATCCATCAGGGCCTAATTTGATATATGAAACATCATCGTATACTTCTGTGAGCATTTTGTAACTGCCAGATCTATCAACAATTACTACTTTGGCGCCAGCTAAAGCTTTCAATTGAATTATTTGTTGAGCAACCATGGATTTACCTTCACCAGGTTGACCAAAAACTATACATAATGCATTTGGTAGTTTTTCATCATAAGGATTAAGAAAAACAGGTTCTAATGTTTCTTTAGAAAAACCAATCCAATCTCCTGATTCTGAGCCAAGTTTGGCATGAACAAATGGGAATGAATTACGCAACGTAGGAGTTCTTACTGCTTTACCACGACGTGTAACATCAATACCAAGTCCAGGTAAAGAGCCAATAAATAATTGTTTTTGTTCATGAAAACCAACCACAAAGCGAGCACCACGGCATTGTGGTGCAGCAGATCGCATTAATTCAGTATTGCGATTTAAATCTTCAAAATTATCAGCCGAAACAGTAAAATAAATGGCGTAATTAAATACTTCCAAGTTGGATGTATATAATTCAGATCCAATGCTTGCTGCTTCTTGTGCTTTTTCTGCTTCTTCTTGATTTGGAGCAGAACGTGGTCCAAGGAAACCTTGATAAGTATTAGCAGTTGATTGTGATTGTTTACGTTGCATGCGCTTACGAAATAATTCTTTGTCTAATTTATGAGCATAAATATTCATGCGCCATTCACAATTTAGGCGCAAAATTGGCAAAAGCCAAAGCGGACCAGTGCGTTCTGGTAAACGATTCATATATAAAGTACGATAATATTTGCTTTTAGTTTCGCCAGTTTCTTCGTTAATTTGGCTAATATCATTTATAACTATATAATCTGAATTGTGAAAGTCATACAAAGACTCTGTTAACTGTTGCCTTATTGTAGCTGGTTCCATATCTGGAAAAACTTTTCTTACTGTGGGAGGTAATGGTTGAGTTTTTGGTCTTATTGGAATTGGCAATTCATTACTTTTATTTTCAGCTGCAATTGGATTTAAATCACGATAAAGCATTTGAAAATATTCAAGTGCATTAATAGGTCTAGCGATCATGCCGCAACCAGCTAACTGCGCCACATGTCCTTGAGCTCTTTGCACTAATGTGGATACATTTTTTGTGTGATGACCAGCTGTTTGTCTAGCTGCTTGGTTTGTAAAAACATCAATAATATGATTGATTTTGCTTTCCATCCAGTTTTGATTGGCTGGCTTTTCTCTTGGTGGGCGATAGCAAAATGTCACATAAAATTTAAGCTCTGGTATGAAGTTTTTGGAAAGTAAAAATGCTTCATCGTTTTCTACTGTCTGAGCTACATATTTAAGAAATTGGTCATCTTCTTTTACTTCTACTGGATGCCTAGAAAAATATTCTCTTTTACTTATATTGTGGCAAACAATGGTTAATTGAACAGATGTATCAATGCTATTTAAAAAGCCAGTAAATTGATTCATAAGTGAACCAAGCCTAACTTCATCAAATCCACTAACGTGGACACCTTCAACTTCATAACAACATCTATAAGAGCCATCTTTAAGAACAATCACACCAAGCTGACTGGCAGTATCTTCAAATAAGTCCCATATTGGTACTATGCCAGCTGCTGAATTATGTGGTCTTGGTACAGAAGATGATGGAAGACGTGATAAACCAATAGACTGAGCAGTATCAGCTGTAGTTTTTTTAAAAAATTGAGCAATGCTACCTAAATGATTTTTATTAGCATTAGCACTATTGCTTTCTTTTATGTAATTTCTACTGAAGGATGTCATAATTTACTCGCAAAATTCTAGTAGTTCTTCGTCAACTAAAAATCGGGTAGGATTCGGGTCTGGTCCAGGAATATATATTTGGGAAGCAAAATAGTAGTTAATTAAATTACCCCAGCGTGATTGAGTTTCATGCATGGTGAGTAAGCAATATAACGGTCCAATCATAAAGACTAATATGGAAAAATCAAGGCGTAAATCTTGACCAGCAAAAGGAATTGGGCTTAACCAAGAATATATTTGGGTGGATAAGATTAAGCAACCAAGAATGACTATGAGCTGGTCATAGCGCAAGCCAAATAATTTTGGTTGGTCTTCTAAGTTAAGGGGCGTAATATCTTCCATAATGTAATAGATTATTTCTTGTTGTGCTAAGGGTAAATTGGGGGAAATCCCATAAGAGTGGGGGAATGCCCATAAAAATTAATCTTGGCGGAAAAATGTTTGAAATATGAGCTAATTGGCTTTACTAAAACCTGTCCAGCCTGGCTGATATGAATAATTGAGGAAATTTTCTACTTGATTAATAGCTTGTGTATAATCTGGCACTATTATTTTAGGTTTTGCTTTATGTATGTGAGAGTGACTATCTAAGCCGTCAATAATAAGCTCAGGAAATTTGTCATTTTTTGTCTCAACTTTTATTGTTTTAGATTTATTTGAATTTTGAGCAATTTCAGGCTCTATGTAATACGCATCTGGGTTCATAGCCTCAGAAAAATACATTTGAGTTTGAGCAACCTGAGCAACTTGTATATTCTCTTCTCTTATTACAATTGGCTCTTCTTCTATTTGCAATAATTGAGGATCAAAGTTAAGTGTATCTTCAGGGAATAATTGGCTAACTAAATATGTTGGCAATGCTGTGGCTGAGCTTACATTTTTAGAGGCTAAATACATTTGATGATTGACTAATTCCGGTAGCATAGAATTATCAGCTAAAGCTAATTTATATTCGTAAATAGCTTTATCAAATACTTTTAGCTGACGCCAAATTTCAGCCATAACTAAATGTGTATAACCATCTATAAGTTCTGCATTCTCATTAAATGCTCTTTGATGTTCGTGTGCTGCTAATTCCAACCATAACTCATCTGTTTGCCCAGCTTCACGCGCGCACCAAGTACCATTTAATGCTAAAAAGGCTAAATCAAGAGCATGGAGATTTTTATTGCGACCACTTTTAATAGCAAGAGCATATTTTTTAGCTGGATCAATTTCTTTTTCCTTCAGTAAAAATTCTGGTTTTATTTTGCATTTGCCAAAAGTAGTTTTCCAAGCGGCATAATTACATTCAGGACAAACAGCAATCATAGCGGAACGTATTGAAATAGGTAATACTCGGTGTAAATCAGCTTCTATTACATCATGAGGAGTAATTGCTGGCATGGCAACAAGTAAATTAGTAGCAAAAGCTAGCCCACAATCTGGGCAAATTATTGATATATCAGCTAGGGAATATTCTTGGATTTCTTGCATAATATAAGATTAAAACTTGATATTCTCGTCGTAAATGGGAAATACACGATATTAGTCGTATTTGCCCTAATGCATTAGCAAAAACTTTTTATTGCTTTATCTATTTGGTCTTTCTCTAGGTAGAGATAATCTATCCCAAAGACCTGGATCCATAGGTGGACCTTGTGAGGGACTATTTGGTGTAAATCGCGGATCTTGCAATAACATAGATACATTTCTAGGAGTAGCATGGACAGCTTGTCTATCTTCTTGGCGATCCCAATTGTCATAACTATTTGATTTGATAATAGCTTCAGCAGCTGAATAAGCTTGAGGTCCTTGTTGAATAGCCTGATAAGGAGTATAGCCATTTTGCAACATATCTGTATAAACTTCAATATATTCAGTTCTGTTTTGTGCCACACTGCTTGCGCCATGTACACGTGTGCCAACAGCTAAACATTGCAATGTGACAACATTATCTGCAGGCTGTGAATCGTTTTTAAAACCTTCTTCAATAGCCATTTGACAAATAGTTTTATCTTGTAATTGACGATCTGTAAATCCACCCGATCTTTGTACATCTATAACTGCTTGGCTTAAAAGATCAGGCGGTAAATCACTTAATCCTGTACCTGAAATAGCTTCAGCAGCAACGTTAAATATAGCACTAGCATCACTAGCGTTGCGTGCTACACCACTTTCTATAAGACGAACAGTAGCAGTAACATTAGATGCACTTACATTACCAGAGCCAGCATATTCAATTGCTCCTACACGTAAAGTATTTTGATTGACATTTACATTTGCTTGTTTTAATTGAGAAACTACTGGCAAATCTTGAGCTTGAATAAAACTATTACCTTGCCATTCTTGAGCAACTTGTACTACTGTTTCCATAGCAGGCATGGTTCTATTATGACGATTAGCATCAGCTTGTAAGCGAATGTATGATTCGACCATATGTTCTGTTGGTGCTGTACCGCTATCCATAATTTTTTCAGAAACAAGAATTCTTTGTGCTGAAAGTTGTCCAATATTGCCACCATTATTTAAATATTGATAAGTAGCATTAGCACGATTGGCATTGAAGCCTACTGAGCCAAGTTGTTTCATAGTGGCACCAGCTGCTTGTAATACCATTTGTCCTTGTGGTTGGTCGATATTTGCTAATCCACCTTGTGTGGAATCTTCTATATATGAATATAAACTACTGGAAGCGCCTGGATCCATAAGTTGTCTCATTGGTATGCCATTGGCATTAAAGGCCCGGGCCACATCAACTGTATGTTCCATCACTTGTGCATATGCTTGTTCTCTTGTTTCACCAGCACTTGGAATTATATGAGCAGCTAATGAATCTAAATTAGTGACACCAGCTGGTACTGGATTATTTACAGCAACACCATTAACAACAGATGTACCAAATTTTCCTAAAGATTGAGCTACCATTGGGGCTCCTTGCACTAGTCCTCTATAAGCCAAACTAGTTTCATTTGGATTCAGTCCAGCAGCTAATGATATTTGTGCTCCATAATGAGCATTGGTTAAATTCAAGTCAGCTCCAGCTGATACCGGATCAACTGCTATTGCCCATTCAACTTCACCTGATGATAATCCACGTGCTAATTCACCATGTACATGTTTTTGAATTGAAGCTGTATTTGGATCCTTTGGGTCTAAATCTTTACACATATCTTTTGCTGTATCAAATGTAGCTTTTAACACAGATGGAATAGCTAATTTACGTCTAGCTGGATGCATGGCCATAATAGATGGATTTTGAGCAGCACCACGAGTCTCTGGCGATATGGAAAAACCACCACTGATTAAGGCATCAGTAGCTGGTCCAATTGCTCTATTCCAAGGAGATTCTGTTGACTCAGGATCGGTAAGAATAAAAGTAGCAACGGCATCATTATCTGCTGTCCAATCACCAAAACGACTTTTTAAATAACCAGTATAAGCATTACCCTCTTTACCATTTACATAATCCATAGAGCCTTTTGCTGCTTCTTGATATAAAGCTTTACCAAAACGTTCTTTAGCGCGACCTGTTTGTTTAAAACTGGAGCCTGTATAAGCTAACCAATTAGCTCCTACATTTTCCATAAGTCCTTTTGGAGCATCAGCTCCAGCCTCAATTGCGGATTGCCTTGCAGCTTCATGTCCTTGAGGATCATGAACACTATTGGCAAAGGCACCAGCCATCATTGTATGGGCTATTTCTGTATCGCTAGCATTTTTACCTAAGAACATACGTGAAGTACCATTACGTCCATCACCAACAATGTATGATTTATCTGTTTCGCCATAACGAGCACTTAGTCCTTGTAAACTAGTTAATTGAGCAATAGCAAAACGAGCTGGTACATATTTAAAATATTTTTCGTCCCAATCTTTAACACCATAACGAGGTAATTGATATTGTTCTTTCATTTCACCATCGCTGCCAGTTTCAAGTGGTTGGTTAGTATTAGGACTAGCACCAGTGGCAGCTCCAGAGCCTGCTGCCGCTGCCCCAGCGCCAGCTGCTAATGCTGCTCCAGTGGCTAATGTTTTAGCTGCATCTTTAGCAGTTGGAGTTTTAAGTGTTGTTTTACCAGCAGGTGCTGTTGCAGTTGGTGTACCTGTATTTGTGTTTGGTTGAGTTTGAGTTTTGCTAGCAGGAGTACTAGTACCAGTTGCTAAATTAGCTCCAGCTGCACTTGTTGCAGCTGGGTTGGCACTAGTTGGATTGGCTCCAGTATTAACATCTTTACCTTGATTAGATTGTTCAGTTGCTAAATTGGCTTCTTCTTGTTCTTTTTCTTTTTGTTTTTGTGCTTGTTTTTCTTTAGCAGTTAAAGGTACTTTTAATGCTTGTCCATTTGGATCGGTTGGTGTTTTTGGTAGTGGTGTAGCTACTGTTCCTTTATGAGCGCGAGCTTCTGAAGTTTTTTTAGATAATGTATTCAATAATTCTGGTGATTCTTGTTTACCAGCCATAGAAGAAGTATCTGCTGAAGATGTGTTAGATATGCCACGAGCACCATATTTTTGATTGAAATTATAATCAACAGCTTGACCAATACGATTGCGTGCAGTTGAGCCCATCCAACCTAACATTTTTAATAAGCCACCAGTGACAAGTCCAGCAGAAATAAAATCAGACATTGGACTAATTTGAGCACGAGCTAAAAATGATGGCACTTGAATCATCATTTGTAATATGCCAATAGCCATTAAGATTTTTCCCCAAGGGTTAAAATCAGAGGCTAATATGATTACCATTAGCTTTAATAAGCCTACCCAAACAAATGTCCATAAGCTAGTTTCAACAAATGATTTGACATAACCAGTAGCAACATTTTCTGTATCAGGTGTAGCAAAAAAGACAAGGAAAATTGGACCAAACATATATTGAGCAGTAAGCAAAGCTGTTTGGATAGCTTTTAAAATTAAAATATAGACTAATTCAGCAATTAAAATACCACCTAAAATCAAGAAAGTAACTAAGCCAAAAAAGCCAATTACTTCACCAACTGTACCAGCAGCAATACCACCGGCGGCACCACCAATAATTGGAGCAAATGCACTCATTACTCCACCTAGACCTGCTAAAAGACCACCTTTTACAGCAGAAGCTAATGCAGCATCAAGGGCGATAATTTCTGAGGCGGAATTGAAATAAATTGCTTTAATCATTTCATTTGTTATTTGTACTTCAAAAGCAAATAAAGTTGGCCAAGCAAGTATTAAGCCAGCAGTAAATATTAGTCTGCCAACTGCACCCATTAAATTGCCACCGCCACGCCAAGATGCTTCAGCCCAATATTTCCAAATTGCTAAAATAAAGAGCAAAAGCAATAAGTCAACAGCAATACCATACATTATGTCTGCTGCTTGTCTTACTTTTGGAGAAATTTGATCATCGCTAGATCCATTTAAGCCATTGATAGCAATATTAGGATTTAAAACAAATATGCGTAATACTTTTGCTAAAAACTGCACAGTATCAGCTATCCAGCCATTAATCAATTCTTGAATCCATTTACCAATTAATTGTCCAACTTGAGCAAATAATCTACCAACTATGTCATCTTTATAAAATTGATGTAAGCCTCGATATGTTTCATTTACTGAACCAAGGCTAGCATTAAGTATATTACCTACATCATCTAAAACTCCACTTGAACCTTGTTCTGCTGCTTGATAAACAAGTGAAGTACGTTCGCCTACTAAAATGTCGCTGACATTTCTTCTAGCTAAATCCGTATTGATTTGAGCAGCTTGATTTACTTGTGGAACTTGTGCTTTGGCATTAACATATGGATTGGGGACTGTATCATCCGTACCCCTTGCTTGCCCTTCTGGCTGCAGCGATTCATTGCTATTAGTCATAGCTGCTGGTGGCTCTAATGTTTGAGCAAAGGCTAATGGCAATAAAGAAGCTTGGCTTAAATATAATAATAAACAAAAAAGTAAAAGAGATGATTTAAATACAGATGGTTTTTTTGCTGTATTTTCAGTAATTTGTCTAGTCTTGTTTTTACTTTGGATAATTACTTGGCTTAGTAAAATATTTTTTTGGCGATTAAAATTTAAGCGCTTGGCGTTTTGAGCGCTTTTGACAGGCATTGTGTTATTGCCAATATTTACAAGTATTTCGAAGTCCGACACTGTTTTACTCATAATCTGTCTTGGGATGACTAATGGACTTCAGTGGGAAAAACCGCTATAAGAATACGGGCCGGTATATTATTACCGGCCCGTGCAGTTTTTTCTTATAGACCGCCGCCTAATCCACCGAAGTTATTGATAGCGAATGTACCAATTAAGTGGACAGCAGTTGGTCCGCCGAAGCCGACGCCAAGTCCTTTTGCTACGTTCATAGCGGACTCACCACCGTCTCTTTGACCGAATGCTATTTTCATTCCTGCCAAAGATGAAGGTACTGTGGATAAGGCTGTAACAACGCGGCTTATGTCACGTGCGCAGTCATATCCATAATCGGCTAATTGACCTACTTCGTTTGATTGCCCAAAGCGGGGGTCTACTGGAGCACCCACCAGCCCCTGGGCATGTGCTACTTGATCGTAAACACCTATGGCCATCAGGACCAGTTGAGGAGCCAGGAGAATGCCCATTCGGCAAGCAACCTTGAAGGCAACAGAAGAAAGAACTTTCTTCTTGATTGATGTGATCTTGGTTACCATATGAACCTCCTGTTCGTTAGGTTTTGTTTGTGAGTTGGTCAGTAAAATTATCATTTGTGTAGAAGCCTTCCTCGTACTTCAGCTCGTGCATTTGCACCGCTGGTACTGGTTGTAGGTAAGTAAGGACCAGGAACGTATCCAAAATTTTTGCCATAATTTGCAATAGCAGGTGTAGCCCGCTCAGCAATGGCTGGACTTGTGTGACGCTTCAATAGTTTGCCATTTACGTTTGTATTGGTACGTAGATGTTTTGCTTTTGAAGCAGGAAAAATTGGTTTGTGAGCTATAGGTGATATAGCTTTAGATTGTGCTTGTGCTGGTTGAATATTTGGTATAGCTACATGAGGCAAAGATGCCATTTGTGGTCGACCAAATGCTGGATTGAAACTAGCTTGTGCTTGTGGTGTGCTTATTTGAGGAGCTACTGTATTTATAATTGGACGAGCAGCAACTTGTTGTTGTACTACTGGCACGGGTGGCTTAGCCAACATTTGTGGATCAACACCTAAGAAATTTGCATTTTTAGGAACTGAACCATTGCGATTATGTGCAGGACTATTATAGTCAGAAGGCATTTTATTTCTTTCCACTTTCCATTGATTAGGAGCAAATGAAAATCTTGCACCACGACTTTCTTGAGCAGAACTTGATTGAGCGGCAATTAAGTTAGCTGCTACTGTAAGACTTATTAATGCTAGTGATGTTTTGATTTTCATAATTAAAACCTAAATCCGTTGCGGACACCGAAACCGGTCATAGTTAAACCAAATATTCCTAAACCGACAGGGGCATATTGTGGTCTCATTAAATAAGCACTGGTGAGAGCACCAGCACCAAAACCTGCTAAAGCAGATAATGTATTAGTGACACCACTTCTACGTATATCTTTTGTTACTGGTTTGTACTTGACACCACCGGTTAAAGTTTGTGATTGAGCTGGTTGATTTGATGCCAATGCATTACTTGCTGGATATGAATTCTCCATATTGCCTTGTTGTGCTCTCCACTGAGGTGTAAGCACTTGTGGATTAAGTTCACCTTGTCCATAAAGGGAATTGAAAGCAGATTGGCGAAAATCTTTTGCTGTTTGCATTCCATTTAAATCATTCATTACCATGCCAGGAGTATTGTTATCATCTATAGCTGACATTTGGTTAGAACTAGAATTAGCACTAGTGCTAGTAGTAATTGGATCTAAAGGTACAATTTCTGGTGGCAATAAAGATTCTTCACTAATAGTTGTGTCTGTTTGCTGAGCCAAAACTATTTGTATCGCACCAAAAGAAGTTGTAATTGACGATAAGAAAATAGCCAAAGCTAACTTTGTGCGATTATTATTTAGATTTAGTTGCTTAACTAGATTCATATCTTTTCCTTGATATTTCCCTTGGGGGGCATTTCTTTTAAAGCTACCTAGCTAGGGCATATTACGATTTAAGCTAGCTAAATGAAAGACGGGTAATTCCCAAAAGTATGGGAATATTCCCACTGACCGTAAACCCTTAGAAATTGGTGATTACAGCCGTTGGTAGAAGCAATTGATCCATTTTTTGTGGATTTGTATTACAAGGAGCAAATTGGGCATACGGGAAACCAAAATCTGATGTTTTATTTGTAAATCTTGGCATGCGACGTCTACCTTGACCAAATTCAAAAGATTGATTACCGTCCAAAGCACCAATTGGATTATTGCGCATAGAACTTAAACCAAAATCTTGAACAGTAGAGCCAGTAGATATTCTGTTGCCACCAACAGCAAATCTTTGTCCACCACCTAAATCAAGAGAATTATTTCTTAGTCCATTACCAGTGGCTACCCCAAATGGTACACCCCAACCAGCCATAGGTCCTAATAATTCAACTTGATCTTGACTTCCGTCTCCTGGGAAAATGTTTCCAAGCGAGCTATTGCGTCCTCTTAATTCCCATTGATGAGTTTGTTGCCCACCGCGTCTTACAGTTGGAATAGTAGTTAAAAAACCACCAGTACCAGGAATACCGCCTGTAGGAATAATAGGTATTTCTTGTGATGGATTAAATGATCCCATTGGTGCAGTTAAACTACCTGGGTCCATACCTGGTGTAGATGGAGGAGCAGGAATTACTGGTGTAAGTAATGGACCTAATACTCCTGGTGGCATCTCGACAGCAGGATTTACAGGTAATGGTATACCTGATGTTTGTCTATCGATTTGATTTGATGGAATGGATGGTATCCATGGCAAAAGTGTAGGTGGTCCACCATGCCCAGGCAATACTGGCGATGGTGACATACCATCACCACAAGCTGGTGATTGTCCTTCCGGTGGTGAGACAAATGGTGGGGCGCTTGATGAGCCAGAAATTAATGGTGTGCGCAGTGTTGAATTTGGTGCACCAATAAAACCAGCTTGCGCAAATGTTGTTTGCGGGATGGCAAAACTTATAGCGATTGCGATAAATAATGTTTGCTTGACGTTCATTTTTGGAGGCCTCCGGAAGCCTAATTAATAAGGGGCAATTGTCATAATTGAAGAAGAATTATTTTCATGATTTTGGCGGCTGCCGTATAAATCATATGTAGGTGTTCCTTGGTAGCGATTTTGCCAAGGACCATCTTGAGAGGTAGAACCAAATGCTTTTTGTCCAAAATCAAATGATCTTGTGCCATGGTATTTATAACGGCCAAAATCACGTGATGTTTGTCCACCCCAACGTGTAGTTGGAGCAAATCCAGCAATTCCTCCACCAGGCATGACAGTACCAATAGAGGCTGGTGGTGGGTAAAAGTCGCGCGGATGAGTAATAATTCCTGGATCAAAACCAGGTGTAGATGGCGGGGGCGGGGCATATATTGAAGGACCTAATTGTCCAGGCAATGAAACTGTAGCTGGCGAAAAAGGAACTACATAAGAAGGATTTTGAATATCATTAGATGGTGTTGTCGGTACATAGGGTAGTAGTGTAGGTGGTCCAGGCATACCAATTGTGACAGGAGCTGGAATTGCACCATCCCCACAGGCCGGGGGTTGACCAACTGGTGCTGAAACTAAAGGGGGAGCAGATGATGCACCAGGAATTAATGGATTGCGTAATGTGTTAGTTGGTGAGCCAGCAAATTGAGCGTGAGCAATACCAACTGTGAAAGATGAATACACAGCAATTAAGGTTGTAGCAATAGTTTTGTTAATCTGCACTTCTTTACCCTAATTTTGGTTCTAAAACTGGCATTGCCGAGGCGGCTTTCACCAGGAATTAAACATTAGCCTCCTTGTAAAGGCTTGTCTTTAGGGTAGATACGCAAATGTGTGCGGTTTTTCCCACTTATACTCAAATATGGCGGTTCATTTTTTTTCAATAACGCTTGACAGGCACCATATTTGGTGAAGAAAACTACACTTCATTTAAAAATGATTTGTTAAATTTGTAAGTTGCGCTATGATATCGCCTAGGAAGGAGAACTTTATGAATACTCATAAGGTACAAATGAGCCAAACTAATAATAATTTTGACTTGCCGCTTGGACATAGCGACGCTATTAATACAGACGGACTAGAAGATTTATTTGCTTGGGCACAAGATATGGTGTCTGACGAACAAGATTTTAAATTGCTCAAATCAAAAGAAAAACGCATCCGCAAGCAAGTGCTTGAACTTATTCAATTGAATAAAGAAAAAGAAATTGAAAATAAGTATATTGCTGAAAATAGTTATCTGCAAAGACGCGTAATGGCCCTTCTGCAAGCAATACAAGAAAAACAAGAAGAAAATTCCGCTCTTAAACAAACAATGCTTCGGCAACAATTTTCATTGCAAAAACTGTCTGAACTAGAACAAGAAGTCAAGCATTTGAGGGCAATGACTTGGTATAGAGAAGAAGCTGAAGCTGAAAGAAAAGAATTATTGTCTGCATTATCAAAAATCAAAAGAGAACGAGATATGTTAGACGAATTGTTGCTTGTCAATGAGGGCGAAAATGTTCGCTTGTTCAAACTTTATAGTGAGACAAATTTAGAACTGCAAAAATTGAAATCCCGTACTTGGTGGCAAGTATTAGTCTCTTTATTTAAAAAGGGCTAAGTAGAATTAGTTTTTAGAACAATTTCTAGTTTTTCTAAGACTTCAGCCAGCATAATTCTGTGCATACAATCGCCAGGATCTTCAGGTAAAACAAATTGGCAGCTCATTTGATCCTTGCAACGGCAGTCAGAGTTTTGATTGAGAACCAAATCATTAAAACCATAGGGTCCTCTTTCAATGGGATTTGTTGGTCCATAAAGTCCAATTACTGGCACACCAATACATACAGATAAGTGTGCAAATAAACTATCGCAAGCAATTGTCGCTAGTGAAGCTTTGATTATGGCTGATGATTGTAATAAGTCAGTTTTGCCAGCAATATTTACTGCCGATGATTCATTGTTTTTTATTAATTTTCGACAAAATTCAGCATCGTTTTCACTGCCCATAATAATTGGAGTGAATTTCCTTTCAGCAATTAAATGTTCAAGTAAATATGTCCAACCATCTTCCAACCAAGCGCGACTTGGATAGTCTTTAGGAACAGATGGTGCAAGTACAATGAAAGGCTTAGTCCGTAAATCTTTTGTTGGAATTAACTCAGCTATTGCCGATTTAGCAAGAAAATCTGGATAAATGGTTGGGAAAAGCTTAGGGGGTAATTTGGGACAAAATGGCATTATTGTAGATAAATATGTTTCTACAACATGTTTTTTAGACAATATTTTTTTTGGTAGCGTATAAACTTTAACATTTTTGGGAATAACAAAAGACTGACTTTCTTTAGATAAGGTCAAATCAATTAAAATATTGGCGCCAAATAATTTAATTGATTCAGATTTATTGCGCATTGATGTATATGGATCATATTCTACTGTTTCATCAATATAAGGACTTGATGAAAGCAATAATGGACATAAGTCATTTTGAGTCCAGTAAATAATATGTGAATTGGGATAATTAGCTTTTAGCGTTAAAGCTACGGGCGTGCTGAGGAAAATATCGCCTTCAGGCAAAGGGCTTAATACAACAATATTGGCATTATCTTGCATGTCTTAAGTATTTTGTTTTAATTTAGCTTCAAAGCCTCTATTGGTTGGCTTATAGTATTTTCGACCTTTAAGTTCATCAGGCAAACATTGCATATCTGTTTTTGCATCAGCATAATCATGTGCATATTTATAGCCTTTGCTATAACCAAGATTTTTCATAAGTGAGGTTGGGGCATTTCGTAAGTGTAAAGGAACAGGATGTTGTAATGTATTGAGTGCATCTTGCGCTGCATTGCTATAAGCTGCATAAATAGCATTAGATTTTGGTGCTAAAGCAAGATAAACCACAGCTTGAGCTAGTGCTAAGGCACCCTCCGGCATGCCAATAAAGTCAACTGCTTGCATGGCTGCCATTGCTTGAGGTAAAGCGTTTGGATGAGCTAAACCAATATCTTCTGAGGCAAATCGCACTACACGACGGGCAATATATAAAGGATCTTCGCCAGCTTCAAGCATGCGAGCCAACCAATACAAACTAGCATCCGGATCGGAATTACGCATGGACTTGTGTAGAGCAGAAATAATATTGTAATGATTTTCGCCGTCTTTATCGTATTTCAAAATGGTTTGTTGAACAGCTTGTTTTATATCTTCTTCTGACACTTGCTTTTGTGATTTATTTCTCAATTTAGCTAAAAGCTCAAGACTATTTAAAGCATGGCGGGCGTCTCCAGAGGCATATGTAGAAAGAACTTTTAATTGTTCGTCGGTGATATCGATTGAATTAGCTAATCCTTTTTCTTTATCATTTATTGCTTTCCTTAGTATTGTCACCAAATTATCTAGACTAAGTTCTTCCATGATAAATACTTTCATTCTAGATAATAAAGCTGAATTCAATTCAAAAGAAGGATTTTCAGTGGTGGCACCAATTAATAGAATATGACCTTTTTCAACATAGGGTAAAAAAGCATCTTGTTGAGCCTTATTAAAACGATGAATTTCATCTACAAACAAAATGGTCCTTAGTTGTTGAAAATTAAAGAAAGCTTCTGCTTCGGACATAACTGCTTTGATTTCTTTTATGCCTGATACAACAGCAGAAAATTCAATCCATTTACTTTTAGTTTTGTGAGCAATAATTTTAGCTAAAGTAGTCTTTCCAACTCCTGGCGGTCCCCAAAGAATAAATGAAGATAATTGGTCACCTTCAATCATTCTTCTTAGAATACTATTTTGACCTAATAACTTTTCTTGACCAACAAAATCATCCAAAATATTTGGACGCATGCGTTGGGCTAAAGGAACTTCAGAGCTAATTTTATTCATATATAATTCCCTTAGATGTCCAAGCATGATTAGTAAGAGAGGTTAGCACATGATCTTGCCACATTCCTTGTAAATACAAATAATCTTTTGCAATTCCCTCTTTAGTAAAACCAAGCTTTTCTAATAATTTGCCACTACGGGCATTATCTAGTAAATAATTAGCCATAATACGATGAATGTTGTGCTTGTTAAACATATATTCAATTGCTTTGACCAATGCTTCTTTCATTAAGCCTTGTCCTTGTTTGTCTAGTGCAATGCCATACCCAAGATAACAGAAATGGGCTGCACCACGCAAAATACCACTAAAATTGATGAAACCAATTACAGCGTTATCGGCAAATAAGAATAAACGAACAGATCTGTCTTGTTCGAATTCGGTTAAATCATCCTTAATACGTTTTTGCCAATACAAATCAGTATAAAAATCTGAGGCTAATAAAGGACTTGTTGATGCTAAATGATCTTCGTTTTTTTGATAAAAACTAAGGATGCTTCCAATGTCATCAGTTTTTGCCAGACGCAGAAGAAGCCTTTGTGTTTTTAATTCAGGAAATTTGGTCATTGAACCAAGACAAATAATGAAGGAATTAAAGTAGCAGCAAAAGTAAGTATCATTAGCCATATGATTTTTTGTTGATGACGACGAAAGAAATCCATCATATTATTTGTAAAGCCTCGTATATTTTTGTGGCAATTTTAGTAGGTAGACCAGGTACAGACTTAATTTCATCAAGTGTTGCTTCCTTTAAATTATCGTAGGAGCCAAAATGATCAAGTAAGATCTTACGCCTTTTTACTGAAACATTAGGCAGTGTGTCAAGCTTAGAACTTAGTGCTCGTTTTGCCCGTAGTTTACGATGATATGTTATAGCAAATCTATGGGCTTCATTACGAATTTGTTGTAATAGATGTAGTGCTTGACTGCGCCTATTAAGTAAAATGGGTCGCGCTTTATGTGGCAAATATATTTCTTCTTGCTTCTTGGCAAGACCAATTATATCTATGTCCTTTAAGTCTATATCTTGCAAAGCAGACAGTGCTGCACTTAATTGCCCTTTGCCGCCATCAATAACAATTAAATCTGGTAGATTTTTGCCTTCTTTTTTTAAACGTTCATATCTTCTATTTATCACTTCATACATAGATTTAAAATCATCAGGTTTTCCTTCAACAGATCTGATTTTAAAATGCCTATAGTCTGTTTTTTTGCTTTTGCCATATTCAAAGACAACCATACTGGCTACATTATCTGTACCTTGAATATTTGATATGTCAAAGCATTCAATTCTTTTTGGCAATTGTTTTAATTGCAATTCTTTTTGTAGACTATCCAATGATTCCTGAGCTTTTTCGTTTGTTGCAATCAGCTCTTGAGATAAATTTTCTAAAGCTGATTGAGCATTTTTCATGCACATTTCAATTAGCTTTAATTTGTCGCCTTTTTGAGGAATTGAAACTTTAATATTATGATGTGCTCTTTGTTCTAATACATCTTGCAAAATTTTGGCATCTTCAAAATTTGAAGAAAGCAAAATTTCTCTTGGTAAAACAATATCTAAGCATTGTAAATAATACTGACAAACGAAGCTATTGAATGCCTCATAGGGAGTTGTCTTTTCCACAAGAGGTAAATCAAATAATTCTGAATCAACTAATTTACCTTCGCGTATACGCATAAGACAAATAATGATTGTTTTATCGTTGCTTGCAAAAGCAATGATATCGCTACTTATTTTTGCATCAGCAAAAAATACTTGTTGTTTTTCTACTACTGATTTAAGAGCATAAATACGATCTCTTAGTTTTGCAGCATCTTCAAAATTCATTAATTGGGAAGCTTCTTCCATAGATTTATTCATTTCTTGAATAGCTTCATTTTGTCTGCCAGACAAAAACAATTCTACTTGTGAGACCATTTTATTGTAAAAACTTTCTTCTACTAAATTTTGACATGGACCAAGACAAAGTCCGATGTAATAATTCATGCATGGTCTGTTTTTAAATAAAGGAGTTTTTCTTTGTCGCATAGGAAAAGCTTTACGCAAAGTTTTTACTGTTTGCCACATTGCTCCAGCTTCAACATAAGGACCAAATAATTTAGCTTTTGGATTATCTTTACGATATCTTGCTGGATCACGAACCATAATTAGTCTGGGAAAGCTTTCGTCATAAGTAATTGCTAACCAAGGATAACGCTTACCATCTTTCAAAGTAACGTTATAGCGAGGCATATGTTTTCTTATTAGTGTGGATTCAAGAATTAATGCTTCTTTTTCGGAATTAGTAATTATTGTCTCAAGGTTAATTACTTTAGGCATCATCACAGCAAGTTTGGGTCTTTCTCGCCAAGCATTCTGACTAAAGTAAGAACGCACGCGAGATTTTAAGCTATTTGCCTTACCTATATATACAGTTGTCCCGAGCTCATCTTTAAATATATAAACACCAGGAGCATGAGGTAAAGATGCTATTTGGTTGGCTAAATCTATTTTTGGTTTTATAACATCCATGTTTTAACAATAATGACAAAGAAGTTAACGATTGCCGACATTACTATTGTCTATGATATTAAATTGACTGGAAGTGTGGTCTGATGATGATTGCTTTTGTAAAGTTCTGTTGGACTCCAAATTAGGCATAGCAATATGTAATGCTTCAGTTAAGTATTCAATGCCAACAATTTCTAGTCCATTAAATTTACCTTGAGTCGGTAAATTTCCTTTAGGGACAACAGCTTTTTTAAAGCCCATGGATTGGGCTTCTTTTAGGCGCTTTTCAATAAGGCTAACGGGTCTAATTTCACCAGTCAATCCAATTTCACCAATAAAGACAACAAATGGATCTAGAGAGCGATCAAAATGAGAAGTGGCGATAGCAATACTTACTCCTAAGTCGCCTCCCGGATCAGAAAATTCAAATCCACCAACAACATTTATATAAACATCTTGTCTGGCTAATGGTAACCCAATTCTTTTTTCCAGCACAGCTAGAATTAATTGTAGTCTGTTAACATCAAAACCATTTGCAACGCGTCTTGGGCTAGTAAGAGCACTAATGCCAGATAATGACTGTACTTCAACTAAAAATGACTTATTGCCTTCAGCTATCGATAAAATAGCACAACCGGATGGCACTCTTAGACTTGTCTTACCGGCTAAACGATCGCCAATAAATAACGAGCTTGGATTATCTACTTCTTTTAGTCCATTTTCTGACATAGCTAAAATGGAAATTTCATTTGTTGAACCAAAGCGATTTTTCTTCGATCTTAAAATTCTCAATTGCCTTGATTTATCACCTTCGAAATACAGCACAACATCAACCATGTGTTCCAATACTCTTGGTCCGGCAATGGAGCCATCTTTTGTCACGTGTCCAACTATAATTGTGGCAATGCCTTTTGTTTTTGCAGTTGTAACTAAAAAACTAGCACATTCTCTTACTTGGCTTACTGAGCCTGGCGCACTATTTATGAGTGGATGATACATCGATTGGATACTATCTACGATAAGAAATTGAACATCATGTTGATTGAGTAATTTTTCTAAAGCTAAAACATTTTGTTGAGAATCTACAAAAATATTTTTTGAGTCTAATTTCAATCTTTTTGAACGTAAACAAACTTGTTGTTTTGATTCTTCTGCTGATAAATATAAAACTTGATTTTTGTAAGATAAATTATGAGCTATTTGTGTAAGCATTGTCGACTTTCCAATGCCTGGATCTCCAGCTAATAAAATAACGGAGCCAGAAACTATACCGCCACCGAAAACTTCATCTGTTTGTTTTAGCCCAGTTGTGTAGCGAGTCTCTGTTTCATTAAGAGTGATATCACTTAATAAAGATGCTTCTATATCTTTTGGTTCATTTATTGTCCTTAAAGGATTGCTTTCTTTCAATTCAAAATCAATTTCTTCAACCAATGAATTCCAAGAATTACATTCAGTACATTTGCCCAAATATCTTGACGACTTAAAGCCGCACTCTTGGCAAATATAATGGCTTTTAACGCGTGACATGCCTTTATCCTATAGAACCCTATATATATAGATGTATATAAGTGTGAGTGAATTTTTAGCTTTTCTAGCTAAATTCATTTGACTGTCTCATTGCTCTCCAGCAAATAATAGTATGTACGATTTAGTTTGTGTTCTCAAATAATATTTTGCCAAGTACTAAATAATTATGACTATTTTTGTTTTACTTTTAAGTGTTTCAACTTTAATAAACCTGGACTTTGCCTACCAGTCCCCGATACAAAATTCTAAGGGGCCAAATGCAATGCAAATAATTGCCCAGCAATATGGTGCAGATGATCCTCATGGAGAAGATCCCCATGGTTTAGATCCACATGATGAATATAATGATGATAAATTGCCAGCAAATGAAGCAAAGGACAAATATACAGCACCTACTAATGTATATGGATCTGATGTCACAAATACCAAAGCACCCTATTAATTGATATGATAATCTTGCTTATGGAATTGATTTAAGCGGGAAAAAACTTTGCCTTCAATTATTTTTCAGTCACCAGGAGCAGTCCTTTTTTCATTAGGGACTTTTACTGTGCGTTGGTACGGCATTATGATTGCAATTGGGTTTTTGATTGCACTTCATTTTGGTCAGCGGCTGGCTAGTAAATATAAGATTGCCGAAGAACAATTTTTAAATTTGTGTCTAGTTACTTTTATCTCAGGTGTGCTTGGGGCAAGACTTTATTTTGTATTTTTAAATTGGCATATATTTGCTTTGCGTCCTCAAGATATTTTAGCGACCTGGCAAGGTGGTTTATCAATTCATGGTGGAATTGTAGGAGGATTGATAGCTGGGTTTATTTTTTGTTCTGTCTATAAATTGCCTTTTTTAGCTCTATCAGATATTTGGGGTGCAACATTACCTCTTGGACAAGCAATAGGAAGATGGGGTAATTTTTTTAATTCGGAGGCATATGGACATCCGGTGGCAACTGATGCTTTTTTGAAAGTTTATATTCCTATTGCTGAAAGACCAATGCCATATATACATGACTCGTTTTTTCAACCTACTTTTTTTTATGAGTCAGTCTGGGATTTTTCTATATTTCTTTTGCTTTATTTTTATTTGTTCAAAAAATTACGTGCGTATCCCGGTACTACTTTTCTTGTTTATTTAATAGCATATTCAATTGGACGTTTAATTATCGAGCCAATGCGCCTTGATAGCATTATGTTTCATGGTATGGCAGTACCTTCTTTAGTTAGTGCTATCACTTTGCTCTTATCTTGTTTAGGACTTATGTATATTATTTTGACTTGTCGTGAAAATCCGCCAAATAAACAAAATAACAAATCATAATTAAAACTAATGCCCAGACGAAAAATGGTTGTATATAAAACAATTGTATTTGATCTTTGAATATATAAAATACCCAACTTAAAAATGGATAAAAAACAATGAGAATAGTGGCTATATTAATAACTGTATTTTGTTTGTTTTTTTGATTAGAAAACAAATTATAAAGCCATAAACAAGGCAATAAGGTTAGTAAATAGTCTTGAATATGAGTGTGTGGACTTGATACGAGCAATAGTAGTGTTGTACAGGCAGCTAGTGCTTCAAATAATTTATTGTCGGTTTTAACTAATTGATAATTTTTTAGCCAGATAATGCCTGCCACAATGATAGATATTGCTAAAAAAGCAATACTTGCATAATGTCCTATAGGAGAATCTCCACCCATAATTAGACTTATAACGCCACGCAAATTTTGCATGTCTTCAGGAGACACACCAATTATTTTAGTGCCTGTCTCTCCTGATATTAATGCATTTGGATAAGCTAATACATTTGCTGGACCAACCGTGACTAAAGCAAGAATAATTAAGAGTGCAAGTCCTAACGCAAAACCTAATGCAAAATTTAGTCTACCCAAAATTATGCCAATTACTAATATAAAAGGAGTATATTGCAATTTAATAGCCATGAGCGAGCTAATTAGCCCAGCTTTAAACGGTTTATTATTTTTCAATAAAAGCCAATAAGCACTAAATAATGGCAATAATAAGAGGGAAGTTTGTCCTAACTCAAAACTAAGCCAAGTTGGAAAAGCACAAAAGGCGCCAGCATAAATAAAAGCTTTTTTTACATTACTGTAATTAGTATTTTGCAAATTGTTTTTTACTGTTATAAACAATAAAAAGGCACCTAATAAAAACCAAAATACCCAAGCAAAAGACATGGACATTAGTGAAAGAGGCAACATTAACGAAAAAAAGTAAGGAGGATATTGAAGGTAAAAAGGAAGTTCAGGTTTTACTGGAGCAATTAATTGTTGGACAGATTGGCTCTGGATAAGCGGATCATAAATATTAATTGGGTGAGACAAACACTCTTTAGCTAAAATGGCAGCATTATATACATTTACAAAATCAAGCACATAAGGTCTGCCGTTAATTACGCGTGCAAAAAGAAAATTGGTAGCTAAATATTTTCCTAACTCAAAATAACTGCAAATACTCCAAAGAAAGAGTGCTGCTAAATAAGCAAACCAGATTAGTCTTTGATGATGATTGCTTATTTGCATTTGACGTTACCTGTGATTCTGTTTTTGAAATTAGGCCAATATTTGGCATTAACTATATTCACTGGCATATTGCCTGCAAAAGCTTGGATTAAACCATTGACAGCACTTTGTGCCATTTTAGTGCGAGTTTCTAGAGTGGCACTTCCTATATGTGGTGTCAAAACAACATTGGGTAAATTCTTAAGCTCATCTGGAATTTTAGGTTCGTTTTCAAATACATCCAAACCCGCACCTTTTATTTTTCCTGTTTTAAGAATAGTGATTAATGCTTTTTGATCAATTATGGCACCACGAGCAGTATTAACAAGAATTGCAGAAGGTTTCATCAAAGAAAGTTCTTTTGTTCCTAATAAGTGAAATGTATTTTTGTTTAGTGGACAATGAATGCTGACAAAATCTGAATCAGACAATAATTGTTCTAGGCTTACATATTTGGCTTTTAGTTGACTCTCAATTTCTGCTTCTGCTTTATTGCGTTGAAAGTATGATATTTCCATATCAAAACCATTTGCTCTTTTTGCCATGCATTGTCCTATTTGACCTAGTCCAATAATGCCTAATTTTTTACCCCAAACATCTGAGCCTAACATAAAATCAAAAGACCATTTATCCCATTTGTTATCTAATATATAGATGTAGCTTTCAACTACACGTCGAGCCACTGCTAACATGAGGGCAAATGCTAAATCAGCAGTTGTATTTTCTAAAACATTTGGTGTATTTAAAACTAATATGTTTCTTTCAGATGCTGCTTCTATATCTATGTTGTCTGTACCAACAGCAACATTTGCTATTAATTTCAAATTGGGACAAGCATCCATTAATTGAGCTGTAATTTGACTAGATATAAGACAAACAAAAGCATCTTTACTTTTAAGTGATTTGCTTAATTCGTCCGTTGATAATTCATAGTTGTTTGGACTTAAGCTAAGTGAACAATGTTGAGATAAGGTATCAAGGACTTCTTTTGGTAATTTTGAATCGGCAAATACATTGATAGAACTAGTCATTTTGTAAATGGCTCCATAAGCTCAGAAATATATTCATTTAAAGAATTTATTTCTGCTTGTACTCTGTTTTCATCCCAATTCAATAGCGGTTGCATTAAGTAAGCAATTTTTGGTGCAGCTTCAAGGCATTGTTTGAAGTGCAACATACCAAGGCGCAGGCGTCGAAATAATAAATCTTGCAATGAGATTGTCATTTCACGTGTAACAGAAAAAGGTATTTCTGCCATAATAAATGGGAAATCCGCACAAATTTTTTCTTTTAAAAGAGGATTTGTTTCAGCAATTTCTATAACTAATTGAGCATCGCTACCATAATTGGCAATTAAATGATCGATTGTTCTTGGCTCTAAATCAATTTTCAAAGCCTTTGTTCTAATGATATTACATTTTGTTATGAAATCTTCTTTGTTTGTAAAACCACCAAGCATAATTTCTTTAGTGATGTCAGCTTTCATTGTTTTATGCGGCAATTTTTGAAAAGTTTTTTCCATTATTTCTTCAGCCATTAATCGATAACTAGTTAATTTTCCTCCAGCTACACAAATTAATTCGCCTGGGGCCTCAAATATAATATGCTCGCGCGACATTGATGAAGTGTTATTGTGATTAGAATTGGAGTTGTGAGCAGAAAAATTTACTAAAGGTCTAAGCCCAGCAAAAGTAGCAGTTATATCTGTACGTGTTAAAGGTCTATTTTCTGCGTATTTATTCACAACAGATAACAAATAATCTATTTCATTATCTTGGGCTATTGGCTTCATAAGATCGCCAGTATAGGGACTATCTGTAGTGCCAATCATTACATACTGATGCCATGGAATTACAAAAACCCATCGATTATCTTCTGTGGGTAAAAATAGTCCAGTTGTGGTATTAAAAGCTGAAGGTGAAACTAATATGTGAATTCCTTTGGAAGCAGTAATGCGCTTTTGCCACTTAGGTATAACTAAACGACAAATATCATCTGACCAAACTCCAGTAGCATTAATACATACTTCGCCATGAAATGAATAATCGTCGCCTGTCAAATAATCATGGCATACAACTCCTTTTACTTTATCTGACTCGCGAAGCATAGAAATTGCTTTCATATAATTAATGGCTATTGCACCATTTTCGCATGCTGACTGAATGACTGCTAAAACAATGCGAGAGTCATCTGTTTGACAGTCGATAAAACTAATTGCGCCATTGATATTATTACTTGTTATAGCAGGGGCAATCTGAAAAGTTTCGTTTGCATTTATTACTTTATGGTGATGTGGAGCAGATGATGCTAATGAGAGAAGATCATAAACTGATAATCCTAACCTTGCCTTTAAATTGAAAAAATGGTTTTCTTTTTCCAAAGGCAAAATAAAGTCAATTTCTTTGACTAAATGAGGAGCTATTTGTGATAACAATGCTCTTTCTTGGCATAATTCAGTTGTGAGCTTAAATTCAAATTGTTCTAAATAACGCAAACCGCCATGAATTAGTTTTGTTGTGCGACTAGAGGTGCCTGAGGCAAAGTCATTTTGGTCTATAAGAAGTGTAGAGAGTCCATGTAAGGCAGCATTCTGTGCAATTCCAGCACCGGTTATGCCACCACCAATGATGATAAGGTCAAACTTTTTACTTTGGGCAATTTCAAGCGATTCTGTTCTGGATTTCATATCATTATTTTAGTGCTTATTGGAGATATATAATAAATTGCAATCTTAAAGTGACAAATAATGCTCATAAATTCATGTTATCTAACGTTGGCAACCTTAAGATTTGGACATGATTATTGATCAATGAGCATATTACTAGGAGAATGATAAGCATTAATCTATAAGTAATAGATCTAAGCATATAAAATGCTTGAATTTGATAAGTAAGCTCATTTCAAATTTTTTTGGAAACTTACTTAAAACTCAAGTTATATTGGCAGCTCATTGAGCTAAAGAAAAGGATAATGCGAAATCAAATTCTCAAACTTCTCACTGTTTTAATTGTAATTATTTTTGTTGTTCAAAATTTTGAATCTCTTGCAGCAGAACAACCTAAGGCACCAAGCGGCAAAGCAAAGATTGATGAAAATGTTTTGCAACAGATATTTGCCTTGACTGAAAGACCTGCCACTCCTGAAGCTATTGACAAGATGCTCAAAACTGAGGAAGAAGCAGCCAAATTTAAAAATAACAATGAAATTGATAAAGCCCTAGTCAAATTTCAAGAGGTATATGGGCTATCTAAAGAAATCAAAAATGGTGATGGTGAAGGACGGGCTCTAACTAATATGAGCCAAATTTATTATGAAAAAGGTCAATTAATCAGAGCTAAAGAATTAGCTGAAAATGCAGTTGAAGTATTAGCAGGTTCTAGAGACAAAAAATCTTTAGGTAAAGCCAACATTGTTTTATCCCAAATTTATTTTGCTCTTGATAATACGCTGGGATCAATTACTCAGTTGGATAATGCTCTTAAATGTTTTACGGATTTAACTGCCAAAGATAGTGCTGAAACAGCCAGAATTATGATTATTGCTGGTAGCCTAGCCTCTAGTTTAGGAAATCACAAACAAACAGCATTATTTCTCAAAGGAGCTTCTGCTTGTTATGGACAAGCCAATGATACTCAGCAGCAATTGAATGTACAAATCTCTTTAGCTAGAGGCTTAGTAGATTGTGGATTATTTACAGTTGCTCTGGAAGAAGCTAATCAAGCTTTATATGCTGCAAATAATTCTAAAAAACCTGAATTAGTTGCTATAGCAAAAACAACAGTTGGTAATTGTGAATACGCATTAGGTGAATATGCTAAAGCATTAAAAACCTTTGAAGAAGCCTTAAGTATAAAAGTGCCTGGGCAAACACCGGCAGTAAGAGCTAGCATGGAAGTAGGGTATGTGCTGGTTTTGTCTGCTATTGGAGATTTAGATCAAGCAAAAACTATTGCTGAAAGAATATTGCCTACTGTTAAAGCTCATTGCAATGCCCTTGATCATGTTTGTCTGCTAAATGCATTAGGTGTGATTGAATCACAAAAAGGAAATTATGCTAAAGCACTACCGCTATTTAAAGATGCTTTGGATTTGCAATCAATACTTAAACCTAGAAGAGATAGGCTTGCTATTATCATTATGCAAAATCAAGCAACAGCAGAATCTCATATTGGAGAAAATCGCAATGCTAAAGAACATCTGGCTACAGCTGTCGGTGCTTTAACTGCGCACAAATATCGTAATCCACAGCTTTTAGGACAAACTTATGCTGCATTAGCAGAAGTTTCTTATAACTTAAAAGAAATTCCACAAGCGCAAGAATATATTGCAAAAAGCATAGAGGCTAGTACCAAAATTAGTGATGATGCAACGCTTTGGAGAGACTATACAAATTTAGCCCGTATTCAAAACATACAAGGCGAAGAAAATGCTGAATCTTTAAAAAGTGCCATTTCATTTTTTAGATCTCCGCAAGCGGGTTATTTCCCTGCTCCTGATCGATCTGGTTTTCCGCTTAGTCGAGAAGAATTAGGGCAAGAATTAGTATTTCTATTAATTGACAAAGGTATGGTGGAAGAAGCTATTTTAGTTGCTGAACAGCTAAAAGAAGATTTTTTTATTACAGAATGGTTAAAGCATGGTGGCGAAGTGAAGCCTACCGATCGCGAAATTTATCATGATTTAGCTAACGAACGTATGCATTTGCATATAGCTGAAATTACAACTACTCCTGATAAACTAACTGAAGGTTGGCAAAACTGGCTGAAAAGATTTCGACAATTAGCAGCTGAAAATCAGTCGTTGGCAAGTTTAATAGCCCCTGTTCCGCTTTCAATTTCTGAAACAGTAAAATTAGTACAACAAAGTAATAAAACCGTAATTGATTATTTAGTAGGAAGCAATGCTATAGCTGCATTTGCTATAGATAGTAAAGGCACATTGTATGGCACTCGTATTCCAATTGGAAAACAAGAATTACAAAACCAAGTACAAGTTTTAATATCGCAACAAAATAAAAATCGTGATAATGCTGGTGAAGCCAACAGACAACTTTCAGATAAACGACTTTTACAGCTTTTATATAATGAATTATTGCCTGAGCAATATCAAACTATTTTACCTAATAATCCAGATCAAACAATTGTAATTGTGCCTGATTCTGTTTTGTTTAATTTGCCGTTTGCTGCTCTAGTAGGCACTAATGGAAAATATTTAGTTGAAGATCATACATTAACTATGACAAGTTCATTAAGGAGCTTATTAAATAGCCCAACAGTTTATGGGGCAGAAATGTCTGTACTTATAGCAGGTGGTAGTGGTGCCAGTGAATCGCGTGCTAATCAAGAGACAACAATGATTTCTAATGTGTATGAGCCAGACCAAATTATTAAATTGATTGGCAAAGATGCAGAGATAAACAATTTGCAAGAACAAGCAAAAAATAAAGTCGTATTTCATATTGCTGAAAGCATTTCTTTTGCTGACACTAATCCATTTAAATCACGTTTATCGTTTTTATCCAGTGGCGAAGATCGTAGTCCAGTAATGATTAACCATTTATTTGGTTTAGCTTTACCTAGCAGCTTAGCTGTTTTGAGCGGTACATCCATTAATACTAAGGATAGTTCTGGCAGAGGAGTTAATTTATTTAGCCGAGGGCTAAATTATGCAGGTATTCGTAATGTCCTTATGAGTCTTTGGCTAGAGCCAGAACCAGATCGCACTGATGAGCTTTTAGAATTTTATCGTGGGCGCCAACAAGGGCTAAATCAAGCGCAGTCTTTACGAAAAGCGCAATTGCTTGCCCTTTCTAAAGATTCCTCAGTGCATAATTGGGCAGCATTTCAGTTGATTGGCCCTGGTAATTAAGCTTAAGTGCACAGGAATTAATAAGCTAATAAATGGTTTTAGTTGTATAACTATTGGTTATCAGATCATTTTTGCTAATGTGATACGGCTAGTCCATTACAACTAGCCAATGAATGTCTTGATATCGCTTGGCAATTCCAGGGAAGATGTTGAGGAGTTTAGTTTTTCTGTGCCGGGTATAAAAAAATAGTCATCGTATAAATAAAATGGTTGTAAATGGAGAATTGGAGTTATGGCAGTAAATAGAGTGAAAAAGGCAAAACGGTTTCAACTATCAAGCATTAGTAAAACATTAGTAATTTGTTTGTCTTTAAGTTTGGTCAGCCAACCAGGCTTTAGCCAATCTTCAACCATTACAAATAAAAGTTTGCCTATATCTCAAACAAGCATAAGAATTGCACAAAAAAATATAAAACTGGAAGAACCAGTAGTAATGACATTGCGCAATGCTAGTGGTGATGAAAACGCTGCTCCAACTCCTCAGGCAGCTGAAATTGTTCAAGAAGCTGTATTAGAACAACCAAAAGAAACAGCAGATGCTGCTGTGCTTGATCAAGAACCTGAATCAAAAGCTGATAAGGCAGATGTTGCTATGTTAGCAGCTCCAGTTCCAGGTGCTGCAGCCAAACCTAATGTTGTACCTGAAGCTGGCGATGAAGTTGTATTTGAAAGTGGCGGACCAATAGTAATTGATAATGATGAAATTGCTGAAGTAGAAGAAACAATTAAATACGAAGAATTACCTACTGATGAAGGTAAAACGAAAGTTAAAACAGGTGCTAAATTCCCAGTAGTAGCAAATTGTGAAATTACAAGTAAGACTGCTAAAAAAGGAGATCCTATTTCTGGTTATTTGAAATATGATTTGAAAATAGGCGATCGTTTAGTAGCTAAAAAGGGCTCACATGTGAGAGGTCATATTAATTATGCCCTCAAAGCCAGGACAACTTTGCACGCACTTTGGTCTCCTGAGCGCTGGTATAAGAATTCTGGTTGTTTAGGCATAGAATTTGACGAAATAGTCAATGAAAAAGGAGAACATTTACCTTTAGTTGCTAAACCAGCCCGTCAAGCTAGAATAGTTAAAAACAAAGGCGAAGGACGTGTATTAGGTGTTAACCATAATGGACAAATAACAGGTCCTTGGGCACAGCAACTTAGATATAAGGCTGTGCGTGTTGGTTTGAATGCAGCATTAGCTCCAGCAGGAGTATTTAGCTTTGGTGCTATGCCAGTAGCATTAGGTGTAATGGGTGCAGTAAATCCATCATTTGCATTTTCCAAACCAGTTGGCTTAAATGTTCGCCACAGAAGAATTAAAGGATTTGCTTGGGGTTTCTTAAGTGGTGTTCCAGGATCTTGGTTAATTGAAGATACAACTGTTAAAGGGCAAGAAGCAGTTATTAAACCTGGTGATGAATTCTTAGCTGAATTCAAAGAAGAATTTACTGGTGAGCCAGCAACTGATGCTCAATTGTTGCCTGGTGCTTCTACAAAAGTTCGTGGTCAAATCATGGACGCTGGTAAGAAGAAAAAGTAAAATCTTAGCGTGTATGTTGATGCACGTTGCGCAGTAATTGCTTAGCTTGATAATATATTTCTCTGGATTCTTTTTTCAGACTGTATATTTCAATAACTGATATTATCTTACGAGCTGTGCTTAAACTTGATCGCATAAATTTCCCATTGCATTTTTGTGCAGATCTATAAAGTAAATGTAGCGATAAGTGTAATGCTATTTTGGCTTCTGTCTTGTGTGCATGCGCAAGGAAATAACTAGCAACTTCAATTTGGTTTTTAGCAAGCTCGCCAAGTACAAGTGAATTGTTTTGACTGAAATTTTCAAATTTCGATATAAATTCTTGCTGCCATTGCTTCATTTCCTCTAGGTTTTTTTCTGTTATGCGTGCTTTTAATATGCTAATTAAGTCAATGGTTTTATCATCTGATGATTCATCTCTCGGTTTAGCAATTTTTAGTTGCATTTTGCTTGGATCATTATTCTCTACATTCATATTATTAATAGTAATAATGAGTTGTGAAATTTTGGTGAAATTGCAAATAAAAAGAACAGCAGCTTGTCGGCTGCTGTTCTGAGATCGATTTTTATTTTAGTTAAATTTAGAAAGCACCGGTATAAGGTGGCATGCCGCCGCCAGAAATGCTTACTGGAGCATCAAGCTGTACTTGCATGCTGGTGCCAGAAGGTATGGTTACATCGCGACCTTTTCTCAGCAATAAGCTTTGAGCAAGTCCAACGCCACCACCAATTGCTGTACCAGACCAAGCACCACGTCCAACTCCGCGTCCACCACCGGCTATAGCGCCTACTGCTGTTCCTAAAGCAGCACCTGTACCAGCGCCAATAGCGCCACGTAAGGCTGCTTGACCAGCTTTAGTTTTCCAGGTTTCACCTTTAACAACATCACTTTGATCGCCACCAACATCAGTGTATTTACCAATACCACCAACAATGTGAGCTGTAATAGGAGTTTCCATGCCATCTGGTGTTCTTAAACGATTAAATTTAATACCAAGCATGCCAGAACGACCTAAAAAGCCCCCTGATTTAGCTTCTGTGATTTGTCCAATTAAAGTGGAGCCAGCTGGAATTGCTGAATCACCTAAATTAACATTTTGAGTTAAAGAAGCTTGAATCAAATCACCTGGTTGAGCAACTTGTGTAGAAATAGCAGTGTTTAAATTAATAGGTAACATAAGTCCAGCTGGAGCATAAACTACTCTACCTCTTTGTACTGGATAAGCACTTTGACCTTGACCAGCATAACCACCTTGAACTGGGTAACCAGTTGTATTGCGATTGTATTGATCATAGTTTACGTTTTGGGTTGGATTATAGTTCTGATAATTGTTAGCTTGTGGTGTGTAAGAAGAACCAGGGCTAGCATTAGCTTGTTGTGGTGCATTAGATTGATATGAACCATTTAGTTGTGCAGTATAAGCATCAACGCTATCTCTATCAACCAATATCTGTCTTAATGCATCTGCCCATCTTTTAGCTAATAGTGCAGGGGTGGTACCGGCTGCTTTAGCATTTTCAGCATCAACTGTTGCGACTTGATACCCACCTAGAGTAATTACTGGTACGCCTTTTACATAAACGATATTTACAGAAGCAGGACTTCTATCTTTACTAGCAACAAGAGCATTATCTAAATTGCGCTGAATAGCAGATGCTCTTTCGTCAACTGACATACCGCCGGCAGCTGCTTTGTTTGTAAAGACAACTTGACCAGCTAAACGTACTGAATTATCAGCAGCTAGTGTCATTTGAGGTGTGAGCATAATAGTTTGACTTACACTGAGTGCAACAGCTAAAAATGCAGTTTTGCGAAACTTAGATGTGAACAATGTCATGAAGGATGACCCCCTTAATTGGACAAGCTATAGTGTAAATAGACTTGATTAGTCTAGCAATGTTCCTTATATATTGGTAAAAGCCGAGCAAAAAATTAAAAACAATGTAAAGATGATGACTATAGATTTAGCCAAGAAGCATGAGACTAATTATTTGAGAAGGCAACTATTATTAACAATTAATATCCTGGAGTAATTATTATTGATATGTCCAATCCCAATTCCATGCAAATAAATGTAGAAAGAGCCAAGCTGAAAAATGATTGGCAGCTAAAAGAATTGAATGATTTGACTATTATTGAGTCACCTCTTTTGGCTGGTGTTCACAATTTAGTACATGCATTTACTACAAGATTGGGTGGAATTAGTAAAGAACCACTAAATTGGTTCAATTTAGGAAGACATATGGATGATGATGAATCCAGACAAGATGCAATGCAAAATAGAAAAAAATTGTGTGAAAGTCTTGCTTTAGATCTAAAAAAATTAAGAGTGCCAGGACAAAAACACACAACTAATATATTTACTGTCAATTCTTCAGAGGATAATTTTAACCAGGATCTATCAGGTATTGATGGGCTGTTGACTGAATTACCAAAACACCCTCTTTTACTACACTTTGCTGATTGTGTGCCAATTATATTATTTGATACAAAGAAAAAAGTTTTGGCCGTATTACATGCTGGTTGGCGTGGTACCGCCAGTGGTATTGCAAGTAATGCTATTGATTTATTTACAAAAATTGGATCTGAGCCTGAAGATATTGTAGCAGCAATTGGTCCATTTATTGGTATGTGTTGCTATCAGGTGGGTGATGATGTTGCTTATAAACTTGCTTCATCAACTGATCACGCAGGTGAATTGATTAATTGGCGTCATGAAAAACCTTATCCAGATTTAGGAGCCATTAATGCTTTGCAATTGATGAATAAAGGACTAGAAAAAATTGATGTCACAAATTGGTGTACTTCATGTCATCCAGAAATATTTTATTCTCATCGTTATGGACAAGGAAAAACAGGACGGCAAGGAGCAATAGCAGCAATATTATGAGTGTATTTAACATTTCAAGTTATCCGACTTAACTTAAACAGGATATTATTGTGTTATGTCTTTTTTAGTGAATTAAAGTAATAGTTTCGTACTGTATGCAAAAGCTCTTAGTTAAATTAATTTGTTTATCTATGATTGTGCCAAGAATCTTAGTATCTATGTCTTTGCCTGCTTATGCAGCTGATTCAAGTAAAGCAATAGAGCCTAGTCCTTCGCCTTTGCCTGTATCCAATAAAGTTGAGCATACTCGTGCCAAAGCTAGTGCTGTTAAACCTAGTTTTGCTCCGCCTTTAACTCCAGAACCAGCGCCCGCGCCAGAGCCAATTAAATCTAATACTGCCAATTCTCAACTCAAATCAGCACCTGAGAGAACAAATGCTTATGAAAAATTTCCTGCTGTAGCTGAAATGGAACATTTAATGTTTGGTTATTCAAGTCCAAATGTTTCATTAGAAGGTAGACTTGATCACTTAGAACATGCTGTTTTTCAAGAAAATTTTGCTCGCCAAAATACAGACGAACGTATACAAAGACTGACAAGTACATTAATCGGTAAAAGCGAAAGTCTTATGCATGGGCAAGGAGAACATGTTAAGTTAAACAAAATTGAAAAAAAAGAAGCTATTGCCAATGATTTAAATTCTAATGCTGAATATCAACAAGAATTATCTAAATCCGCGCTTGAGAAATTTGCTTTAGAGCTTGTAAATTTTAAAAGAGCAGAAACAGGACTTGCTCCACTTGCTTATAGCGAATTAGCCTATAAAGTTGCTCAAGAAATTACAGATGATTTGGCAAAACGTAATATTGTTTCTCATTTAAATAGGCAAGGAGAAAATCCTGATTTACGTTATACCAAAGCTGGAGGAACTGATGCTATCAGCGAAAGCTTGATTGTACTTGCCGACGGTGAGCCGTATAAAGCAAATAAGGCTTTAATACACAAAATATTTGATACGTTGTATTCTCGACAAGATGATCGAGAAGCATTGTTGTCACCCAATGCTACTCAATTTGCCTTTAATTATTCATTGACCGAAGATCATAAATATTTAATTGTCTGCTGTGAAGTAATTACTGATCATGCAGATGTTGAACCAATAAAACAAGAAGTTGCAGTTGGCGAAAAAATTGAAGTTAGAGGTGTGATAAATAAACCCTATCAATTTGAAATGATATCGCTTGCTTGGGAAGGTGAAAATCCAGAAGGAGCTATATTGGAAGATGATATTTCTACCGCGCGTGATGCTATGCCATATTTCCCTCCATTAGATTATGAAGCCTATGCTGGTAAAGCTGAGCGTGATTGGGAAAAACCAATAAGAATGCTGCAATATGCAGGGATTGGTTTAGCTTTAGCCGGTGGTTTGTTTATGCCACCGGTAGCATTAGCTGCTCCTTTAATTGCGGCCTCAGCTGGTACGCCAAAACCAAAAGCATTTTCAGATATTCCTATTAAAGGTGGTGTGAAATGTGCTGGACCAGTTTTTTCTTTTAAAACGCCAGTAGATAATGATAATAAAGCTGGTTTGTATTATGTTACTGTTTGGGCATCAACTGGTGGCACTGGGGTAAATAAAAACATGGTAGCAATTAGCCGACAAGTAATTATTGCTAAAGCAGACAATAATGAAAAAGATGAGCCTAAAGAAAAGAATACAAAGAATAAAAAGAAAAAAAATAAAACTGAAAATACGGAGAAAGAATAAATTGAATTGGCTTATAAAAACAAGTGCCATGCTTATTTTACCTAGCTATATTTATGCAGGTTGTGCTTTGGCACAAAACCAAAATGATGTTTTGCAAGGCAAAACACAATCACATTTATTGCAAGGCGGCACCCAATCACATTTGATTCAAGGTAATACTCAGTCAACCATGTTGCAAACAGGCACTGATTCTACTCTTATTCAAGGTGGTACTCAATCTCATCTTATTCAAGGCAATGTTGAAAAAGAAGCCGGTGCTATTAACGTACTTATATTGATTGATGCATCCCAAAGCATGAAAGAAGGATTGGCTGGAAATTTTTTAGGTGATACTGAGCAAAAAATGGATATAGCAAAGCGTGTATTGCAAAATGCAGTTGCTCGTATACCAGGAGATATTAATTTGGGTTTGCGTGTATTTGGACAAAGCTTTAGTGGTGATGATAGTTTAGACTGTCGTCAAACAGCTTTGCTTGTACCAATTGGACAAGGTAATCGTCGATCCATAATTGAGAAAGTTAGACAATTACGTCCGTTTGGACTTACTCCTCTTACATATGCTCTTATGCAAGCAGGTAAAGACTTAGTGCAAGTGCAAGGAGAAAAAACCATTATTTTAATTTCTGACGGAGCAGAAACGTGTGGCGGCGATCCTTGTGCTTATATCGATCGACTGAGACAAATGGGTATCAAAATTAAAATTGATATTGTTGGGCTTGGACTAAAAAGGGATAGAGAAGCAAAAGAACAATTAAATTGTATTGCTGAAAAATCAGGTGGCAAATTTTATGATGCAAATACTGCAGCAGAACTAGTCGATAGTATAAATTACAGTGTAAAACAAGCCATAAGTGGAAAGGTAATTACACGTCTGAAAAACCCTGCCATTAATAATGAAATATTGCCGCCAGAATTAAGAAAAAGCAAGTGAATAATATTCAGACAATACCGCAGTGAACGAAATTCACTAATAGTTGGCATGGTCTTTTGGCAAATATCGTTTATCGATAAACGATATTTGAATTTTGAACCCCCCCCAACCAATAATTTATCTAGTATATTCTAAATCTAATGTTTGCTAGCAGAAGATAATTCAAAGCAATTATCCATAATAAGTTTTCGAAAATCTTCAGCTACTATTGCCCAATCCACAATGTCAACTTTGTAAGGTAGGTTTGACTGGCTGAATGCATCTTTCAGATTAGCCAATATCAATTGGCATCATGCAATGACTCCAACAATTCCTTAGCATCTGGGAGAAATAATTTAGCACGTTCAAAAACTGCAATAGCTGCTTCGCTATATTCAAATCGCTGAATAACTCCATCACGACGTAAATCGTCATTAGGATTTTGCAGCGCATTGTTTAATGAGTTTAGATTTAGTGTTTCTATTTATCAAAATCTCAGCGCATACCTATTTTGTTTTTCGAGACAATGTTTTGGCACATATTATCGGTAAGCGAAGTGTATTTTTTCGATAACCAAAGTGGATAAATACCTAAGAAAATAATGAGGACTGATAAGGCACTTGCTATTACCTTTTCATTTAAAGTCATGTCAGTTAAATGACCAGCCCATTTTGCTTGTTCTGGACCATAAAAAAGTCTCTTTAATAACCAGAGCATATATCCAGCTGTTAGTATTACTCCAAGTGCGGCAAAGGCTAAACATCCACGGACAAACATAGGATGTTGTAGAACTGATGCCATGGGCGATGTAAATGCTCCATAAAATACTAAAGCTTCAGCAACAAATCCAGATAATGCTGGCAGCCCTAAATTAGCTAATGCTGCTAACATCCAGAAATAAAATATATATGGCATTTGTTTAGCTAGTCCACCACCTATTTCAACTAGGTTGCGCGTGTGTACGCGGTCATAAACTGTACCAACTAAAAAGAAGAGTGCTGCTGATATGATGCCATGGCTTATCATTTGAAATACTGCACCGTTTAAAGCTAAAGCAGATAATGATCCAATGCCAACTAAAATAAAGCCCATATGAGAAACGCTAGAGAAAGCAATGATGCGCTTCATGTCTGTTTGAACCAAACAAGCAATAGCTGCCCAAACTATATTGAAACAGCCTAAAGCAATAATCCATGCGCCATAAGTGACAATTACATCTGGGAAAAAGCCCATACAAATTCTCACTAGACCATAAGAGCCCATTTTTAGTAAAAGTGCCGCTAATATCATAGATATTGGTGTTGGTGCTTCTACGTGCGCATCTGGTAACCATGTATGAAATGGAAATGATGGCAATTTGATAATAAATGCCAACATAAAACCAAGGCATGCTAAGGCTTGCACTGCTGGTGTTAAATTAGGTGCTTGCTTGGCTAATTCCACCATATCGAAAGTAGCTGGCAATACGCCTGCGGCGTTTAGTTGGAAATATAAATACAAAATTCCAGCTAGCATAAAAATGCCGCCTAAAAATGTATAAAGTAAAAACTTCATGGCAGCATAATCGCGACGTGGTCCGCCCCAAATAGCAATTAAAAAATACATTGGTACAAGTTCTAACTCGTACAAAACAAAAAACTGTACTAAATCCAATGAAACGAAAACACCCAGTATAGATGTAGTAAGCAGGAGTACTAAACTGTAATAAAATTTTGAGCGGTTTTCACCGACTTTTTCGCTGGCTAAAACTGCCATTAACGTAACAAAAGCAGTTAGTGCTACTAAGCATAGGCTCATGCCATCAATGCCCACATGATATGAAATTGGAATTGGATAATTTATCCAATTTATTTTTTGGACAAATTGCATGCCATGTACATCAAGTGAAAAGTTTGACCATAAATAAGCAGATACAACTATGAGCATTCCACTTGCAATAAGTGCTAATGGTCTAGCTGCTTTATTAGGTAAAAGACCAATGATTATGCTTCCTATAAAAGGAATGAGAAGTAAGCTAGTTAAAATGTCGCTTGTGCCCACTTAAATATCTCCTTGAGAACCAGTCTCTTTGAATCACTTGCTAAGGGTATTTCAAGATTTTTATCGCTTCAGTATATCGATAAGTTTTATCAGTGTCCCATAGCAATTAGAGAAGTAACAAGACTATTACTTATAGATTGAAGTAATACTTATACAGTGTAGAATTCAAGGTTGATAGAATTTATCAATATATATGTTTGTTTTAACTTTCTGGAGATATAACTTTGTCTGACGTCTCACCACTTCTTCAATCTGCTTATTGGATTGTTTTGGCCCCTGTTATTGCCGCATCAGCAATAATTCTTTCTTACTTACTAGGAATAAAAATCAATCGAACCGTTGCAATGGGACTGTCAGTCGGTGCAGTTGCTTATGGTTTTATTCATTCAATATTGATATTTTTAGTTTTAAGAGACAATGCAACTCCTTATGTAACTAATATTGATTGGTTTGTCGTATCTAATTTCAAGTTAGCAGTTGGACTTTTGGTAGATAATTTAGCTGCTGTCATGTTGATTGTTGTGACAACAGTTAGCTTATTAGTGCAAATATATACACATGGATATATGCGGGAAGATCCCGGATATAGTCGTTTTTATGCTTATCTTTCTTTATTTACTGCCTCAATGTTGGGGTTAGTTGTATCAACTAATTTATTTCAAATGTATATTTTTTGGGAATTAGTTGGTGTATGTAGTTATTTCTTGATTGGTTTTTGGTGGTATAAACCATCAGCTGCTTATGCATGTCTTAAAGCATTTGTTGTCAACAGAGTTGGTGATTTTGGCTTTCTTGTTGGCATTCTTTTCTTGCTACTTGCTACATTTGGATTTTGGCAAGCACATAATGATCAAGGCATCTTGATGTTTATGGATCCAAGTGGTCATGGTGTGGATTTATCAGGGGCAATTCAATGGGGTATGCAACATGGCACTCTTACCACTACATTTTTAGGAATAGGTGCTTTAACTTTAATTTCAATATTGATTTTTATGGGACCCATGGCAAAATCTGCACAAGTACCTTTGCATGTATGGTTGCCTGATGCGATGGAAGGTCCTACACCAATATCAGCTTTGATCCATGCTGCAACAATGGTGGCAGCTGGAGTATATATGGTGGCAAGGGCTTATCCTATTTGGCTTAATTGGACAGATCCTTTGCACCCTACAGTCGTAGGAGCAGAAGGCTTAACTGTTGTAGCTTGGATTGGTGGTATCACTGCTTTTATTGCTGCCACAATTGCTTTAACTCAATTTGATATTAAGCGGACATTAGCTTGGTCTACTGTTTCGCAATTGGGTTATATGTTTGTTGGCTTAGGAGTAGGAGCTTTTACAGGTGGTATATTCCATTTGTTCAATCATGCGTTTTTCAAAGCAATGCTTTTCTTATGCAGTGGTGTTGTTATTCACGGATTGCATGGCGAACAAGATATGCGCAACATGGGTGGTTTGAGAAAACCAATGTTTTGGACTAGTCTTTGTTTTTTAATTGGTACTCTTTCTATATCTGGGTTTCCTGGTCTAAGCGGATTCTTTTCCAAAGATGAAATTATTGTTGGTGCATGGGATTTCAAAGGCTATGGCCATGAAATTCTTGGTTGGTTAATGATATTTACAGCTGGGCTTACTGCATTTTATATGTTTAGAATGTATTTGATGACTTTTTGCGGTGAATACCGAGGACAAGCTCATCCACATAAAGATAGTGCTTGGTCGCCTTTAACTACACCTTTATTGGTTTTAGCTGTACCATCAATTTTGTCTGGTTATCTGGGCTGTAATTTGGATGTATTGAAATCTTTTTCTTTAAATCCAAATGCTTTTTCCCAGTTTATACATTTTGGTCAGCATGCACATGTTGAAGAACCAAATCATATGGTGATGCTAATTTCAATAGCGGTTTCTTTATCAGGTATGGTTTTAGCATTTCTTGTTTATATGACTAAAGCATTGCCAATTAATACCTGGCTTACGAACGCGGCAATATGCAAGCCGTTTTACAATTTGTTTTATAACAAATGGTGCTTTGACTATATTTACGAAGATATTTTTCTGAAGAAAATACTATTGCCTGTTTATACTGGCATATGGAATTTAATTGATATGTTGATCATAGACAATATTGTCAATTTAAACAGAACTCTAGCTTTAGTTGCAGCTGAAGTTTTAAAACATACAGAAAATGGACGTGGGCAATATTATGCAATGGTGATTTTTGCTTGTGTAGCTGGTATTACCCTTTATGTTTGGCTTTATGTTCGTTAAAGGAGAGCTTTAAATATGGCTGGTCACGACGATTCTCATGCAAACAATACCGACGCAGCTGATGACATCATTGCTGAAGGAAGTATTCAAGACAAGATTTTGATTTTGCTTTCTATGATGTGTTTAATTGGTCTTATAGCCTTTGGCGTACAGTTTGCCAGAATGCAACCCATAGACAGTCATGCTGAAAATCACGAGCAACATGAAAGCCACTTAAAGTAACTCTTTGGTTATGGAAAGCTGTCTTTGCATTGCGTAACTTTGTTGTTATAAAAGGCTAAATGCTAATTCAAAACACCTAGGCGGTGAGATACTTGTTTATTGTCTTTAATTACGCAGTAAAACTTAGTAATAACTAGTGTTTAAGCGTATCTAAGACTGATTTGTACAGAGTATACTGTAAACTGTTGTCATTAAAGTATGTGGCGCTTGGCGCTGGAGGAAAAACAATGCAGGAAGTCACGGTTGGAATTGCTGGAGCAGCCGGTGATGGTTTGGATAAATCTGGAGATACCCTAGCTAAAACAGCAGGACGTCTTGGACTTCATGTTTATGCTTACAATAGCTACCAATCTATTATTCGTGGCGGACATATTTGGCTTAAAGTCCGCATTGGCGAAAATAAAGTTTTTTCTCATGGTGATAATTTAGGTGTTCTCGTTGCCCTGAATCAAGATTCGATAGAGCGTCATGCTTATGAAGTTGATGAGGGTGGTTGTGTAGTATTTAACTCAGACAAAATAAAATGTGATCCGGCGCAAGTTAAGCCAAATGTAGAAATTTTAGGTTTGCCGATGGCCGAGATTACAAAAGAAATTGTGGCTACTCATGGTGCAATTTTGCCCATCATGCAAAACACAGTTGCTATTGGTGCTGTTTTGTTTTTAAGTCAAATTGATTTTGCTGAGGGTGAAAGTGTAATTACAGAAACTTTTCAACATAAAGGCGATAAAGTAGTTCAATTGAATGTCAGCTTGCTTAAAGCTGGTTATGAGTATGCCAAAGTACATTCAAGACCAATTATGAAAGATTGGAATTACAGCAAAATAAGACGTCCTTTTGTCACTGGCAATGAAGCAATTGCAATTGCTGCAGCGGCTTCCGGCTGCAAGTTTTATTCTGCTTACCCAATGACACCAGCCTCAACAATTTTGCACTGGATGGCTAATCATGCAGAAGCTGCTGGCATTTGTGTCAAACAAGCTGAGGACGAATTGGCTGTTATAAACATGGCTGTAGGAGCAGGCATAGCGGGAGTGCGCTCAATGTGTGCTACTGCTGGTGGTGGATTTGCTCTTATGACTGAGGCTATTGGCATGGCAGGCATTATGGAAACTCCAGTTGTGTGTGTGGAAGTACAACGGGGTGGTCCATCTACTGGATTGCCAACAAAGACAGAGCAAGCAGATTTAAATCAAGTTTTTGGTGCTTCACAAGGTGAATACCCAAGAATGATTGTTGCTCCTCGTGATACTGCTGATTGTTTCAACACTACGGTGGAGGCATTTAACGTAGCTGAAAAATATCAAATGCCAGTGCTTTTGATGTCAGACTTATTGCTTTCTGAGCATCCTGAGACTGCCGATGTGGAAGTATTCAAACATGATGTAAAAATAGATCGTGGTGAAACAGTAACCAGTTGGCCAGAAACAAATGGCAAATACAAACGTTTTGCTCTGACCGAGTCCGGAATTTCTCCACGAGCAATTCCAGGTACTGAAAATACATTGTATGTATCTGGTAGTGATGAACACGATGAAAGAGGAATTCTAATTTCTGATATGTTCACCGTGGCACCTGTCAGACGTAAAATGTTTGAAAAGCGTATGAAGAAGCTAGATTTGCTTCTCAAAGAATTGCCAGCTCCACAAATTGAAGGTGACCCGAAGGCAGACCTTACCTTAGTGGGTTGGGGCTCTACTTATGGTGCTATCCGCGAAGCAGCTGAATTGTTGTGCAAAGCAGGAATTAAGACAAATTACTTGATCATCAAGTACTTATATCCTTTCCACGGCAAAGAAGTTTCTGCAATTCTTAGCAAATGTAAGAAGAAAATTTCTGTGGAAGCCAATTTCACCAGCCAATTAGCTCGTTATATCAGAAGCGAAACAGGTTTAGCTATGGATGGATATGTCACTAAATATGATGGTGAGCCATTTGAGCCAGCTTTCATTATGCAAAGTGTAAAAGACATTTTGGGTAATAAAGTACGAAATCTCGATGTGACTGAGCAAGAAGCAAAAGAAATTGCTTATCACTATCTACGCACAAACTACAAAGAATCTTTGAGACCGGAACGCATTGTTAAAGAAGGCAAGAATGGACATAACGAAGCCACTTGGAAGGTTGAGCTTGTCGAACGTGCTACCAAGAAAAAGCAAGCTGAGCTTTCTGTTGGTATAGAAACCGGTGCAACTTACGAATTTGTTCCCACTGCTGAATAACATATAAAGGATATACAAAAATGGCAACAGTTGTTGAACTTCCTCTTGATACATATAAAGGACCAGTTGATCCAGATTGGTGTCCAGGTTGTGGCGATTTTGGTGTTTTAAGATCCGTACAAATGGCAGCTGGAAAGCTTGGTATTCAGCCAAAAGACTTGATGATAGTTTCAGGTATTGGTTGTTCATCTAATTTACCTGGTTTCATTCATGCTTATGGTGTGCACAGCTTGCACGGACGCTCAGTGGCAGTAGCTACTGGCGTACACCTGGCAAATACTGATTTGAAAGTAGTAATGACAGGTGGTGACGGTGACGGATATGGAATTGGTATTGGACACTTCATCCATGCTATGCGCCGTAATTTGGATGTTACCTATGTTGTAATGGATAATCAAATTTATGGATTAACCACAGGACAAGCATCACCTACCACTACTCGTGGTCACAAAACCAAATCTACTCCATTAGGCAATGCTGAAATTCCATTGAATCCATTGGCGTTGGCTATTACATCTGGCGCTACTTATGTTGCTCGTGGATTTTCTGGTGAGCAAAAACAATTAGCTGATTTAATAGCCGGCGGTATGGCTCATAAGGGCTTCGCTCTTATTGATGTATATAGCCCTTGCGTAACCTACAATAAAATAAATACATATCCATGGTTTAAAGAGCGTGTCTACAAAGTAGAAGACGAAGGCTTTGATCCAAGTGATATGGAAAGATCTTTGAAAAAATCTTTTGAATGGGGCGATAAAATTCCTCTCGGCGTTATATACAAAGTAGACCAAACTACTTATGAAGATACCGAGCCAGTGCTTAAAAAAGGGGCATTGGTAAAGCAACCTTTGGGTATTAGCAAAGAAACTATGAAAGCTTTTGTTGACGAGATGATCTAGGCTTCTTATCTTACGACTGCTTCGGTGTAAAAGACAGAAAGAAATCAGTAATTGCTAGCCAAGCTAATCTAAGTGCAATAAGTACACTAAGAGGTAGGACTATAGCAATGAGCAATATATTTGCTATTTTGTGCTGAGCAAAAAGCCTAAGCAATAAACAAATACAACTGAGTGGCAATGCATATAATGCCCAGTACCAGATAATATTTGGTTGTATTTGTTTTTGAACAAATAATTTCTCGATATGTTTGTTTAACGCGTCAACTAAGCCAGCTTTAAATGGCTCAATCAAAAATGGATCTTTAAATGAATTGATAGTATATGTTTCAGTGGTTTTAGAATAAGGTGTCAAAGCAACAGATATAGTGCTTCTCACATTTGTTTTTATTATTTGTTTGTCTAAATCAGTACCATCGTCAATGACAAATGTTATTTGAGGTAGGCCAAGTATATTGGCTACAAAATCATTTGTTGTATAGTAACCATATTGAGCAAATTTGTTTTTCATTGTTTGTTCTAGTTCGTTTTCAATGGATTTTTCGTTATCCAGAAAATTTAAAAAGCTCAAATAAAAAACAACTCTAGCACCTACTAATTTGCCTGTACCAAAAGGGGATAATATCCATGTAGAAAGCCCAATCATGAAAATAGTAATTAAGGCGTAAACTTTATTTCTTTTGGACAATAACATTTTTATTTTTATGTATGACTAATTCCAGCTTTGTTTGCCACAGCAGGTAGACTCGTGGTTGGAGTAATAATCAAAGTCATATCGACAACAGGACTTGTACTAATTTCAAGTATTATTGGCCATTTTGAAATATCTGGCAAATTGTTTTTGAGCTCATTGGTTTTTTGCTCGTCTATTTTTGTGCTATTTAAAACAATTTCTTCATGCTGGCATTCTTCTTTTGCTGTTTGCCATTTGTATTTAACTTTATATCCTAAATTGGTCAAGGCTACTTCCAATTGATTGGCTTGAATTTCTGATCCTTTGGCATATTTTATAGCAATGCTTACAGGCTTATTATTTGAATCATTGGCAATGTTATTGTAGCTATCGAAATTGTTTGGCATTGATGCATATGGAACAATGCGAGCAAATATGGCTTTTGTTGCTTCAAAATCTGGCACCCAATAACTTCCGCCTGATATCATTTCTGGTGTTCCAGGCAATGTACAAGTAAGAATATGGTCTCTGGGTACATCTTTTACAAAAGAAGCAATGCGTGCCATGTCTTCATAAGATAAATTAGTCTGTACATAATCTTGTCCAAGTTTGATTAAATCTGGCAGCATAAAAACAATTTGTGGGTCGGCAAGTTTATGTAAAGCTTGACGTAAAAACCATTGTTGTCTTTCAATGCGACCAATATCGCCTTTTGCATCATGACGAAATCTAATATATTCTTCTAATTGTTCGGCATTTAAAATTTGTAGTCCAGGCTTAAGATCAACACTTAATTTTGCTGTGTGGTCGTGATAATGCATTTCTTTTTCTACTAATACTTCCATTGGACCAATTAGACGGCACAATTGTTTTAAGCCATAAGTATCAACCACTGCAAAACGATCGATATTGATACCAAAAGTTTCACTAATTGTTTTTACTGCTAGCTCAGGACCGCCATAAGCATGTGCTGCATTTATTTTGTCATATCGTTGGGAATTAGCTATTTTTACTCGACTATCGCGAGGAATTGATACAACTCCAACTTTTTGGTTAATTGGATCCAAACTTACCAAAATCATTGTGTCAGAACGGGTATTAGCAAAGCGATCAGTATTTTTACCGTTTGAATCCACCCCCATAATAAGCAAAGTCATTTGCTCATTTAATTTTGGCAAAATTGGTATTTTAGTCAAAGTAGAATTATCTGCTCTCAGTCCAAAATTAGTAATTTGGGTAAGAGCACGGGCTGGATTTTTATGTGTAAATGTTAAAATACCAATACCAGCAATAATCCCTAGTGCAATAGCAACAGCTGTTGACCAGAAGACGCGAGGCGATGTATTAAGCCTTAACGTTTTCAAAATAAAATCCTGATGCGAAACATTCCTGCTGTAAATCTTATCGTTCTCAACATGTTTATACTTGAGAGAGTTATAAAATTTGCACAGATTTTACTTAAGTTATAAGGAGTAATTTGTCTTGAAATTATTTATTGATACAGCCAATTTGGATGAAATAAAGGAAATTGTAAGCTGGGGTGTGCTTTCAGGTGTTACTACTAATCCATCATTAGTAGCTAAAGAAGGGATTGATTTCAAGAGTCGTGTTAAGGAAATTTGCAATATCGTTAACGGTCCAGTTAGTGCTGAAGTAATCAGCACAGATGTCAAGGAAATGATAAAACAAGGTGAGGATATAGCAACATGGGCGCCAAACGTAGTCGTCAAGTGTCCGCTGACTCCAGCTGGTTTAAGTGCATGTAAGGCATTATCTACAAAGGGTATAAAAGTAAATGTAACTCTGTGTTTTTCGGTTAATCAAGCTATTTTGGCAGCAGCAGCTGGTGCTACTTTTGTAAGCCCATTTGTTGGACGGCTAGATGATATAAATGAGGATGGAATGTTTTTAATTGAACAAATTGTTCAAGTGTTTGATATACATCAATATGAAACGGAGGTGTTGGCTGCTAGCCTTAGACATCCAGCACATGTTACCCAAGCTGCGTTAGCAGGCGCCCATGTAGCTACATTGCCATATAAAGTCTTCAAACAAATGGTACATCATCCACTTACCGATATGGGACAAGAAAAGTTTTTATCTGACTGGGAAAAAGCAAAAGTGGCAAGTAGCCGCTAACATAGCTGATTGGAGTATATGGCAGCTGAGCATCAAATAAAAACTAATCCAAGCAATAGTAGCAGTGGACCATCTGGATTTATTGCTCAAAACGAACATATGCTGGTTGTGGATTATGGGAAAGTTTATTTAGATGGAACACCAGTTGGTTTTTTACACGAAGATGGTTTGATGTCATCTAAAGGAGAGCCATTTGGTTCTTGGGATGGACTAAAGCCTATTGAACAAGTGCCAGGATGTGTGTTTCGTGGTATTGATTCCTATGGACAGCCGCTTGAATTTCCAACACAAAGGCAAGGTCCAAGTGGAGTCCTTACTTATAATAATCAGCCCTTAAATGTTGTTTGTGGACGTATATCGACACAAAATCATGAGCTGGTTGGTTATATGAATGATGCAGGTGAGCTTGAATTTTACGATTATAAAAATCGAGCTATTATGCGTAAAATGGATGAAAATAGTCAATTAAATACTTTTTTTAAAGGAAATAAAAGCTCTGGTGATCTCTTTGATTTTGAGTATATTCGTCCTCTGCACAAGGGAGATAAATCATATTCAGACAATGAAATGATTCGTTATTTCCAAGATTATGATCGCTTAAATTCTGTACAAAAAAAATATGTCTTAGATAGCTTGCGCCTTTGGACTTGTGCTGGATTTTTACAAATTGTTCGCAAAAGTGAAGGCAATGCCGCCATAGGCAGTATTCGTGAAGGTGTATCCGGCTTGACTGGAAAGAGAACAGGACATGTTGATTTAGATCGTGATGAATTTGAAAAAGAAATTACGCTTTATAAACGTTTTGGACCAGTAGCAATAGTTGCCACACGTCATAAGCCATACCATGAAGTACGTATAAATCTTGTGGTTTCGCATGAATTTGGTCATCAATTAGAATTTATTTTGTCTCAGGCTACACAAGACAAAATTGTTGAATTGTATGAAAAACGTTTGTCTCGTAGCAATAGCCTTTATCCTTTGCCAGCTGAATATGAGGGTAAATCAGAGTTATTGCTTATGCAACAAATTCCTCAGCGCATTTTTTTATCGGGCTATGGACGTTCTAGTGAAAATGAATATTGGGCTGAAGCTGTAGCCGCTTTTTCAATACCTGAAAGTAGAATGCAATTGAAAGAAATTGATTTGCCAATGTTTCAACTCATAGTACAGCTCTTAAAAGAACCAGAAAATATGGTCAGACCAACCTTTGCAGATAAAATTATGGAATTGAGGACAAGCCTTAAAATTGGTGGAGAATTAACAAGTGATTTGCTTGTGTTTTAAATATATTTTTTTACTATTTATATTGTTTTTTCCAATTGCTGTTCAAGCAAAAACTAATACCAGTAATGCTAGTCCAAAGCCAGTTTTAAAGCCAATCGATATTTCACAAGCAAAAACGGATTCAAGTATGTTGCAATCTGGGCAAGCTGCTACACAGCAGATGATGCCCCAACAGCAATATATGCAATCGCCTATGCAAACACAAATGCCACCACAAAATTTACCTTATCAAAGCATGCCTTATCAAAACCATAATGTGCAGTATTCAAATATGCAACAAGTAATGCCACCGCCACAAACTTTACCTTATCAAAATCAACAATATCAAAACGTTCCTTATCAACAAAATAACCAATATCAAAATTACCCAAATTATCAAAATAGACCACAACAATATCAAAGCTTTCCGACACGATATTATCAAGGACAGTATCAAAATCCTCCTGATTTTAGTCCTATCATGCTAAATCCCAGTTCCAATGCTAGCCCTAGCCCACAACCTTTGGCACCAGCACCAGTATTGCCGGCACAATTATTGGATGCAGATCGTATTGGCAGATTGGAAAAAATTGTTTTTGGTTATATGTATCCAGAGCATGACTTGACAGATAGACTTGATCATTTGGATATGGAAGTTTTTGCTAAGCGCAATAGTGGAGATATGAGTTCGCGCCTTAAAGATCTAGAGGCTAAAATTGGTTTGAATCAAGGAGCATTTGGTGGTGCGCACGCTCATGCAATGCCTAATCCCCATTTAATACCTCAAACAACAGCTCAAGCAATGCCTCACATAACACCTCAGGTAAGCCATAACCAAAGTTTTGAGCAGATAGTACAAGCAATTCCATATGAAGATAAAGCAGGTGATTATTTTAGTAATATACAAAAATTTCCTGGCAATACTTATGCACATTGGACCAAGTTTCCTATTTCTGTACATTTGCCTGAAGGTTCTCCTGATTCTTGGCGTTTGCAACTTGAAGCTGGACTTAAGAGATGGGGGCAATATATACCTATTAAAATTGTATCTGTAGCTCAACCGGCAGATATTGAAATTGCTTGGATCAATCATTTGCCGCCAGGACAATTAGGACTCACAAATTTAGAAATTTTCAATGGCAAAATGAGAGTAACTGTTTATTTGTTGAGACCAAATTATTATCTCTCTCATATTCCAGAAAAAACATTGCAAGACATTGCTTTGCATGAATTTGGACATGCTATTGGTATTTTTGGGCATAGTTCGGCAAAAGAAGACGTTATGCAATCTATTGGTATTTCAGGTAATAAATCGAATTATAAAGCTAAATTTGGCGTCATAACTGCTCGTGATATCAATACCCTAAAACGCATTTATCAGTTCCCTGGCTTGTCTCCTGGTTTTCAAAGTCCACAACCACTTGGCTGGCCATAAAAAATTCTGTTTAGAAATTATCTAAAACTCAGGAATTCTTTCAATTACTTGGGGACAATAATACTGATAATTTAGGAGTTATTATGACAGTCTTAACTAAAGAAATTACAATTGCCCATAGCCCTGATTCCGACGATGCTTTCATGTTTTATGCATTGGCAAATAATAAGCTTGATACTAAAGGCTTAAAAATTCACCAAGTGCTAAAAGATATTCAGTCTTTAAACATTGAAGCAATGAATGGGAAATATGAAGTTTCTGCCATATCTTTTGCTAGCTACCCCCAAGTTTGCGATAAATATGCTCTTATGCCTTGTGGAGCGAGCATGGGTCTGAATTATGGACCAATGGTGGTAAGCAAAACTCAGTTGAGCAAAGCTGATTTAGCTAATACGGTAATAGCTATTCCTGGTAAATTGACTTCGGCTTATCTCACTTTACGATTGTGGGAAGCAAATGTAAAAACAGTTGAAATGCCTTTTGACCAAATTTTAGAAGCTGTACATGAAGGAAAAGTACAAGCAGGACTTATCATCCATGAAGGACAATTGACCTACCAACAGCTTGGGTTGACTAAAATAGTTGATTTGGGTGAATGGTGGTATGAAAAAACTAAATTGCCATTGCCTTTAGGTGGCAATATTGTACGTAAGGACTTAGGAGCTGAGCTTATTCAATTTGTCACCAAGCTATTGCAAGATGCTATCAAATATTCTTTAAGTCATCGCAGTGAAGCTTTAGCTTATGCAATGCAATACGCACGTGATTTAAAACAAGAAGAAGCAGATAAATTTGTTGGTATGTATGTCAATGAATTGACCGTAGACTATGGAGATCAAGGACGAGCAGCTCTTACAACATTTTTTGAAATGGCTTATAAGCAAGGCATTATTGATAAACCTGTTGAGCTTGATTTCGTAAAAATTTAAATTCCAAAACGCTTGCTTGAAAATGCTTGAATGCGATATTTAGCAGGCAATATAAAACGGCTAATGTCTATATTTAGAATAGGCAGTTTATGCTGTGGCAAATCACCGGTACTTAATGGGTGTTGAGGTGGGAAATCTGTGCTTACAGCAGGATGTTGAGGATTGTTTTGGTTTAAGAAAACCAATTCTCTTAAAGCATCATGAGCCAAAATAGATTGACTAGAGGGAGCTTTGTCTTTGACAGGCATTTCTTTCTTTTCTTTTTCATGCCCAACAAATACACCTAAAGCGTTGTCTATTACTTCTCTATCTAACTGATTTTCAACTAATATAGTGACCAGGCTTTCTATTTTTTGTTCGCGGTCAAAATATTTATAGAATTCAACTATGTCTTGCCAAACAGGCAAATAAATCCTTTGTCTTACTTGTAGTTCTACAATACGTTTACCATCAATAAAATGTTCTTTAGTCTCATGTCTGTTTAAATCAGCAATTAGATAACCTAAATTAGGATCGCTATATAAATCTTCAGCAATGCTTATCAATGTTTCACCAGCTGAAACCAACCATGTTGGTCTAAATAAAACTGGATTTTCTTCTTTTTGACCAAGCAAATTATTTTTGTCTATTAACTCAGAGACTTCTGTATTCTTATTTTTGGTTTTAGCTAAATCTTTTTCTTTTTGTTCTTGCTTGTACTTCTCATACGAATTTGGGATATATAATTTACCAAAAGCTTGGTTAAACACGGTTATATCTTTTGCTTTTACTTTTAAATTGCAAGCAAGCATAGCTTTGTCGAGAAATGCTTGTCTTTCCATATTTGTTTTTTCATTGTTTAAAGTACGGGCAAATTCCATATCTTTGGATTTAGCAATTGATGCAGTTAGCGATTTATATAAATTTGGCTTTTCGGTTTTGATATTTTGAGCAACTATATTAGCTTCTTGTGCGTCTAAGCGTCTGCGAGATATGCCTGCAGCTGCAATGGCAGTAAACAAGGCAATTTCAGCAGCAAACAAACATCTTTTGCCGCTAGTAGCTCGAGGTTCTAGATGACCATAAATATTTGTTTTAGTGGCAAAAGCAATTTGTGTTGGGGCTGCAACTCTTGGCGTTAATGATTTTTCAATTACAATTGATTTGGCTGCTGGCGTCTTCGAGGCTTGAGCAATATTTTCTTGTCGTACTTGTCTTTCATTTGGTAACATTCTTCGAATACCAGCTGCTGCAATTACCGATGCTATAGCAATTTCAGCGCCTAATAAAGATCTTTGTTCGGATCTAAATCTGTGTATATTGGCATTTAGATTGGTGGTAGCAAATGATGGGGCTAGCCCACTAGCTCTAACGCTAAAATTAGCTCTGTTAATAGAAATATTGGAAGCATCACCATGAATTGTGCTTGTGGAAAATCGGCGACCGCTAAGAGCAGTAATTAATGAATCGGCTGGCCTGCTTACGCTTGCTGCCCTAACTATTCCTTCTAATCTATTCATTAAAGTAGCATTGGCATTTATTGGATTTACAGTTGCATTAGTTTTAGCTATACTGCTTTCTTTTAGGCTAATAACAGGCATAGCAGCAGAATTAGCGTACACGGTTAGTCTTGCTAAAAGTTGTATCGGTTGTATTAATTTATTAGCTTGTTGAAGAGCAAGAGCGGAACGTTCATGAGCGCTAGAATTTGGAAGTACTGACACGGCTGCTTGCGGAAATCTATTTTGACTATCAGCGGAGCTAGATGTAGGAGAAGAAATTGATTTTTGATAGGCGTTTGTTGCGTCATCAGCGGCAACTTGTTTCCATTCTTGATTTGTGGCTGAGCGTGAAAGCCAATTATCTGAACCTGGTTGACGTTGATATTGAGTGCCATCAGTACTAGTGAATGAATTGACTTTTGTAGGAATGTTTTGTATTTCTGGTGATGAAATTTGAGAGGCAGAATTAGCTACATTGGTAGGAGCACTCGATAATTCTTCATAGCCTTCTCTAGCTCTAGGCATATTGGCAGCAGCAGTTTCACTACCACTGCTGTTTGTTGCTTGGGTTACTGGCCCTAACCGTTGTCCGGCAGGAGTAACAAGTGAGGATCCACCTTCAGTGTTAGCGGCATTTTGTACTTCTGATGAAGGGGTTTGACTAGAACTAGAAGGATTCAAGGGCGCGTTAGCAGCTTGAGCGGGTTGGGCAAGCGAAGAGTCCATCTGCGTAAACGCTTGGGCATTAGTAGGATTGCTTGCTAGTTCTTGAGGTGCTGATGCTGTTTGTTGATAGGCAGCATTTACATCTTGCTTAGAAGGAATTTCCCATTCACCATTAGGTGGTAATGCTCGCCAATCATCTGAACCTTGATCGCGTTCGTAAAGAGTGCCATTAGCGTCAGTAAATGAATTTACATTGGAAGGAGGCGATGTATTTTGAATTTCTGGTGAGGCAGCTTGAGCTATTACCGGTGAGGCA
>JAGVLS010000045.1 GCA_020054205.1 Candidatus Obscuribacterales bacterium
ACGTTCCAAGGGTTGGGCTGTTCGCCCATTAAAGCGGTACGTGAGCTGGGTTCAGAACGTCGTGAGACAGTTCGGTCCATATCCGGCATGCCCGTAGGAATTTTGAGAGGAGCCGTCCCTAGTACGAGAGGACCAGGACGGACGAACCGCCAGTATACCTGTTATCGCGCCAGCGGTAAACGCAGGGTAGCTGTGTTCGGAGTGGATAAGTGCTGAAAGCATATAAGTACGAAGCCCACCTCAAGATGAGAATTCCCATACCATAAGGTAGTAAGGGCCCCCGAAGACCACGGGGTCGATAGGACGCAGGTGGAAACGCCACATCAAGGTGGTGTGTAGCCGAGCGTTACTAATTAGCCCGAGGGCTTAACTTTTTACTTACTGTAAGCCAGACACTCATAATATGCAGTTTTCAGGGTAATTGAACCCTGACAAGATTTGTAATCGTATCGCGCTCAGGGATGAAGCGCATAACAAATACGATTACGAAAAAAGTCTTGGTGCTGATGCGGCCGGAACACACCCGTTCCCATCCCGAACACGAAGGTAAAGACGGTCAGCAGCGACAATACTTGGTGGGAGACTGCCCGGAAAGATAGCCCAGCGCCAGGTTTATTTTAAAAGCCCCGTAAGTGATTGCTTGCGGGGCTTTTTGTTTTATTGATTGAGCACTTGCCTATATAACTTATTGGGAGCAGGTCCCCAAAGCGCGCTTTCCTTGTCATAGCTGCTTTCAGATGACTTTTACGCCAAAAGGTTGCCTTTTTACGCCTTTGTTGCCATAATAATTTCATATGCATGGAGTGAGAAAAATGGCTAAAACAATTAAACTATCGGATGAACTTATAGACGAAGCTCACAGATGGGGCAATGTATATAGCCGCTCTGCTCCTAAGCAAATAGAATATTGGTCACGCATTGGTAAAATTGCCGAGGAAAATCCTGACTTGCCATATAATTTTATTAAAGACATCCTCATGGCTAAGCAAGAAGTTAAAGACAAGCAAACGAAACCATACAAACTTGGTTAGTATCTATGCATATCTTGCAAACAACCTCTTTTCAAAAAGCTGTAAATAAGCTTCATGCCAATCAAAAAAAAGATCTAGATATTGCAGTAAAAGCAATTAGGAAAAATCCAGTGATCGGAGATAAGAAAGTTGGTGATCTTTCAGATGTATATATTTACAAATTTAAAATAGCTAAACAGCTTAAATTACTTGCCTACACTTATGAAGCACGATCCAAAACATTGATACTCCTTGCCATAGGCTCGCACGAGAATTTTTATCGTGATTTAAAAAAATCATATAAAACTTAGGTTCTTTCAAGTCCCATTTTTACTGTTATCTCAGCTAAAACGTTTGTGCACGCAACTATATTCAATCTAAAGCTGAAATGATTAAAAATGCTGATTATATGGGCTTACCCAAAAAGCTAAAGCTGTAGTCGAAAAACTAATAAAAGGTAATTTGCCAAAAAATATTACTCTATATGGTGGTGAAAATTATATTTGTGATCATATAGATTTTGCGCCTGGACGTACATTGGTTTTTCTCAAAAAGCGTAATGGTTTTCTTGTGGGCTCAAACTGGAATGCATCTGTGTGCCCAATTAAAGATGGTAAATTAGATTGGTACACTGGAAAGAACCGCTTCAGTAAACAGCCACAGGATGAATCTATAAAAGCCCCGTAAGTGACTACTTGCAGGGCTTTTTGTTTGCACTTGCCTTTATGTCTTGACTTGTGATACACTGAATACAGTGAATACAGTGAATACATATATTACAGAAAGTTTTATGGCAACCTCAATCCGTTTACCTGATGAAATAGAAAACCGCCTTGAATTTCTCGCTCGTCAAACAGGGCGGACTAAGGCTTTTTATATTCGTGAAATGATTATGGATAAGATTGATGATATGGAAGATTATTATCTGGCTGCCTCTATACTAGAAAATGTTCGCAAAGGTAAAGAAGCTACTTTTACGTCTCAAAAAGTGAGAAAAGATCTTGGCTTGGACGATTAGTTATACAGCTAGCGCTAAGCAGTCACTCAAAAAATTAGATAAGCAAATTGCTCGCCGAATTATAGATTATCTTGATGAACGCGTTAGTACTTCAGATAATCCGCGTAGTACAGGAAAAGCATTAACAGGACCACTTGGTTCTTTTTGGCGCTATCGAGTTGGAGATTATAGAGTCATTTGTGATATTCAAGACGACAGAGTAATTGTCTTGGTTGTGCAAATAGCCCATCGCAAAAATACCTACAGATAATCTAATTCCATCTATGGAATCTAGCACCAGGTTTATTTTTAAAAGCCTCGTAAGTGATTGCTTATGGGCTTTTTTGTTTTATGGACTTTTGCCTTTTTTATAAGCGGCAATGGTCGCCACACACGTCTAATAGCCGACTTGATGATGTTTTATGCTGGGCATAGTCGATTTACATGGGGCGGGCATAAACCGATAGACGCAGAAGGGCAAACTAGAGATCGGTATTTACGAGCACTTAGAAAAGCTGATGCTGGAATTTATAATGAGTTGATTCAATTTGCAATAGCTGATTGATTTCTTCTCGATAATAGCCTTTTTCGAATTTCCCATGTCTTCTGGATAAGTTTGACTATGAATTTGTAATCTATAAACTTGCTTGTTCCAATTTTGGTGTTAAGTTATTCGTACGCGCATCAAATTACTATGGGCAATTTCCTTTCTCGCCTGGCACTTTTACCAGTATTAGCCGCTATATTATTCATTTGCTATATCATTTCAATTATCCTATTAGCTCTTATGATAGATGTATGCTGCGTAAGCTACACGGTTTTACCCAAAGCTTTTGGTCTATCATATGTTCAGCATGGCTGCGTTTTTGATCCATATTTTCACACTCCTGGAGCTTACTGGTACACGCTTATATACATACTCTATCCATTTATTTGTGGAGTCTTGCTTTTATATGCTTGGCAAAAATGGATCAATATAAATTTTGCATGGATAATAAAGTTTCTGATCTGTTTATTTCTATCTGCTCTATGGTGTCTGATTATATTTAAAATAATTGGTGGAATTGCTTCATTGTTAATAATAGATCGCCTAGATTTCAATTTTTTCCTGAGCGATCTTCCGTTGGTATTGCCGCGAATGAACATACCAGCACTTTTCACTTTCACCATGAAAAACCCCTTTCTCAACAATTTCTATCTTGCAGAAGTTTTGTCAGAACCCTTTTACACAATATCCCTACCTATAGTTCTCTTTTTCTGGGGATATTGGTGGACAAAACACAGCTCAAAATCATTGCCCACTATTTCAAAACTTTTTGTTTGCCCATTTCTCATTTTTCTCATAACATCCGAAATAATTGATTTGTGCAACATTACTCTTTTCGATTTCTCTTCTAGTACTGCAGATAAAAACTTCAACGTAACTTTTTCAATATTAGGGGCAATAATTTTCTTCTTTATCACGCAGGTAATAGTAAGCTTGCCAGTAAATATTGTCCAGGCAGTTAAAGATTTTGTAAACGCAGGGAGCCAGCAACGCACTAAGGAGCATCTGGACACTGTTCAATAATTCAAATATATTATCTAGGAAAGCAGCAAAGTTTTACACATCTATTTTTAAAAACTCAAAAATACTACGAATATCTCACTATGGAGAATCTGGTTTTGAAATTCATGGACAAAAGGCTGGCACTATACTGACTGTAGTTTTTGAGCTTGATGGACAAGAATTTACAGCTTTAAATGGTGGTCCTATATTTAAATTCAGTGAAGCTATATCATTACAAGTATTTTGTGATTCACAAGAAGAAATAGATTATTACTGGGAAAAACTTTCCGAAGGTGGAGATCCACAATTTCATCAATGTGGTTGGCTAAAAGACAAATATGGACTTTCCTGGCAAATAGTACCTAGTGTTTTAGGCGAAATGATAAGCAATCAAGATCCTAAAAAATCAAACAATGTCATGTCCGCACTGCTTAAAATGAAAAAGCTCGATATAGCAAAACTAAAACAAGCCTACAATAATTAGTCGGGATCTTAAAAACCTTTTTCAAACTCTCATCTATAATAACTACGTTTTTACTCACAAAGGCTCTATTGCTGACTTTCCACCATTAGCCTTTAGCTATTTCTTTCTTGATTGTCCAATGAATTGCTAAAGCTGGTGTAAGCAATACAAATAAAACAAAAAATTTGACTTCAGTAAAAAAGCCAAGCATTAACCAGCGCATTTGTGTTTCATCCATATGATACATCTTATTAGCCATACCAAGCCAGCAATCCCAACAACCGAAGGTAACAGCATAAGAAAAAAGAACAATACCAAAAGATATAAGCGCACTTCTCAGCAGAATGTTTCTTACCACCCGCAATGAATCTATTGTCATTTCAGTCATCTCCTAATTTCCATTTTGATTTTAGTAGCATCGAACATCTTTTTTGTAAATGGCACAATATACCATACAGTAAAAGCAGATTACCTAAAAAGTAATCTGCTTTTATCGAGAACCGCCTTATTTATCCACAAGAAGATGTTGTACAGCTAGAACCTTTGCTTTTAGCTTGTATTTTTGCGTCCGTTGCTGCCCATTCATCATAGCCACCAATTAATTCTTTAACCGGAAAGCCTTTTTTGGCTAAAGTCAAAGCACCTTTTGCTGCTAAATTACAAAGAAGATCATAACAATACACAATTGTTGTTTTATCTTTGCTTAGCTTAGATGCATACTGTTCTAATTCTTCAATAGAAACATTTACAGCTCCTGGCACATGTCCTTTTTCAAAATATTCTTTTGTACGTAAATCAATAATTTGCAATGGCTCATTAGCTTTTTGTGCATAATGCAAACCAATTGGACCAATTTCAAAAGCTAGTTTGCTTTCAAAATGTTTAACTGCTTCTTGTGTTTTATCTTGGGTATGTACTGTCATTGTTAAAACCTCTTTTCATGTCTTATTTTTGAGTTGCAACTTTCTTATACCCATAATAGAATTGCTAGTATTCAAACGCAAGAAGGCACCAAAAAGTAATGTAGTATCCATTTTGATACTATTTAATAGCAGCAAGGTTTTTAGATAAATAATAAAGGATACATCTCTTATGCATGACAAGTTTGATTGCCCAATTATGTCAACCATGGCCATGATTTCAGATAAATGGAAAGTGTTAATCATATGCAAATTACGTAATGGCAAAATGCGCTTCAATGAATTGATGAAAGCCTTACAAGGCATTACTCAAAGAGTACTTACTCATCAATTGCGTGAATTAGAATCTGATGGCTTAGTTTCTCGCAAAGTATTTCCAGAAGTGCCACCAAGAGTTGAATATTCATTGACTCATTTAGGAACAACTTTAGTTCCTGCTTTAGAGCAACTAGAAAATTGGGCAAAAGAACATTCAACTGAAATTTTAAATGCACGCCGACTAGCAATAAAAACTATTTCTGGTGATTGCACAAAAGAGTTACAAGTTAAACCAAAACAAAATGCCGGTAAAACAAACTAATGCCAAACTAAATGCACAGATGCAAAGTGATTTTTGCTAGCCGTTATCAAGTATTTATATAAAAGAAAAAACATAGTCTTCACAACTTGTCCTTTCTATTGCAATTTACGCTTTAAGAGCATTTCATAGGTTATTATTTACCTTTCTTGAAAAGCTTGATTTATGGTATAACAACACAGGTAAATGATTTCTGATTAAGTCTTATATTGGTGACAAGTAAGTGTTGAATGCGAAGAAGGTAAATGCCGCATACAGGATACTTGCCTGTAGCATCCTTATTAATTTAGCCGTATCACCTTTTGCCGCAATGGCAGAAGTAAGTGATATCACCATATCTGTACCTGCCGATACAGCTCAAGCCACTAGCAGCCGCCAAGCAGAGAACAATCAATTTGATTTTTCTCTCAAAGCTACTCGCAATACATATATTTCTCCACCGCAAAGATTAGAAGAACTAGTTAAAATAGCTATTGATCGTAGTGAGCAAGCACAACAATTAAATCAAAAAGCTAGCAAAAAATTTAAAAATATAAGAAAAGTAGCTCGACGAGTAAAATCAATGGCTCAATTTGCTACTGCCTACCAAGGATTTGCATCATCGAGTGAAGCTGCCGATATAATTCTCTCTGAAAAGCTAAAGCTCAAACATGCCAATGCTATTGAATATGTGCAACAAAAACAATTAGATGAAATGCACACTAAATTATTTATGTCGATGAGCCAGATAGCACAAGGCGTCGGCATTACAAATAATGAACAGCGTCGAGAAAAAATTATTGCCGCTGGCACTGCCGAAATGGAAAAACTTGTTGGCAAAGAAGAAACAGACAAAACACTTTCTTTAATGACTGCTTGGTCAAAGAATGCTTCCGTACCTGAGTCTACATTTTCTCAAGACTCATGGGATGTAATGGAAACACAAGGCAAGTCTAATCAAATTCTTACATCCGCACTTAAAGATGATTCAGTAGTAAAAGCAATCGAAGCTCGTTTGCATAAATTTAACCATCGTAGTAATTTTGCACGCGCTACATCGAAAATAGTCAATACTAGTTTAAGCGTAGCTATGTTTAGCCCCACTTTAATTGCCCCTGCTGCCCAAGTAGCACAGCTTGTATTTGTTGCTCTTACTGGCGGACCAGAAGAAGAAAAGCTTTTGAAAGAAGTTTATTTAGATCGTTGTTTTGAAAGTCGTTTTAAACGCTTGAACACTGAAGCTTCTTTAGCTATAAACAATTACAATATGGCAATTTTAACTAAAAACCCAGCTCTACTTCTTTGTAGCGAGTCTATGTTAGCGCAAATGGCAGGCAGAACACCTGCTGAGCAAGTATTAGGACAAGCTATGATTTTACCGGCTGAACAAGTAAAGCCAGTAGAGATTACTTTAAAGCAGCCCAAAAAAGAAAAGAAAGTTGCCAAAGAAAAAATGGTTGAAAAAGAAAACAAGTCTGATCGGCAAGCAACAAATACTTCTAACCAACAAGAAAAATTGTATTAGAAATTTGTCGCTAATATTTGTCCTAAACGGGCATCTATTTTATTAGCTTGAGCTGTGTTTTTACTAGCATGCAACATATTGCTATAGTTTTTCAAACCATTAGCTAAATGTGCTTTGCCTATGCCACCTTGCTCAAATATTGCAATTGCTTTTCTATATAACGAATCTGCTTCTGCATATCGTTTTTGTTCTGTATATAAAATAGCTAAATTATTCATTGCTGTTCCTAAATAAAGACTATGAGCAAAATTTGGTGCTTTTTCATAAATACTAATAACTCGTTTGTATAATGGCTCAGCTTTATTATATTGTCTTTGTGCACGATATAATTCAGCCAAATTATTTGTTACGGTAGCTACTTCTGGGTGATTAGGTCCATAGAATTTTTCATAGCTTGACATAGCCCATTTCAAAGACGGCTCAGCTAATGCATCTTTCCCTAATGCTACATACATAGAGGCAAGATTATTTCTCACGCTGGCAGTTTCTGGATGATCATTACCCAATTTATTTTCACAAATAGAAAGAGCTTGTTTATATAAGTTTTCTGCTTGTCCATATTCACCTAATTGAAAATATAATGGAGCTAAACTATCTTTACTTTGACCAATTTCAATGCTACCAGCTGACAGATTTTCTTCTCTAATTTGCAAAGCTTGCTCTAGTGCCGCTTCTGCTTCTTGCAATTTGCCTGCAGCTAAATAAGCGTTTCCTATGCCATTAAGTGTTTCTGCTAATTTCAATAAAGTTGGCCGTGCTTCTTGTTCACGTAATTTTAAAGCTCTTTTATAAGCTTCTTGCGCATCAGCAATTTTTCCTTCACGCTGATAAAGTTTACCCAAAGCATTTAAATCTAAAGCTAATTGAGGATTTTCTTTTCCTAAACGTTTTTCGTCAGTTTCTAAAGCTGTTTTTAATGATGTTTCAGCTTTACTATAATCACCAATTTTTATTGCTCTATCTGCATCGTCGCGAAGTGAGCTGGGATTGTTAAAAGCGCTGCATGCATACAAAAGTGGTATCGTTGCTGCTAATCCCAAGAAAACTCGAAACTTATTTAGCTTTTTCATATTTATTCCTTTTTATTTTGCAAGCGTTTATTTTGCACGCGTTTATTTACTAGCGCAAATTTTTAAATAAACCTACACCAAGACCAATAGCAGCACCCACACCAGTTGCTTGACCAATTCTTCGTCCATGACGGCTACCAGCCCAGCCTAGTCCTAAACCAGCTGTAGCACCTGTGGCAATATCGCGCACAATGGGATGTCGCTTCATAATTTTACTAGTGCGAATTACTCCTACCCCAGCACCTGTGCCAGCACCAATTGCCGCTCCTCGCAAAACGCCACGTTTGGTAATTAAGCCAGTTAATGCACCAGTGCCAGCTCCGACTCCTGCTCCAATTGTGGCTCCTTTTGCCATAGGATGACGTTGCCAGAATGTTCTTTGATCTCTGACATATATTCTTTTTATAACCGGTTTAGTAATAACAGGACGATTATCATAATAAGCTTGTGCTGGCAATAATCTATAAGTATTAACTGGGTTTGTACTCGGCAAAGCAGTTGTATTAACTGAACCAGTTAACATTGTTGTTTCCGCTTGCACGGGCAGCAATAACGTAGATAAATATGCAATGGCAAGCAACAAATTTCCGATTTTATACGTACTCATAACTGATGTCCCCAAAATAATTAGTCTGCAAATAAGGTAGACGCTTATTTTGCCATTTAGTTCCAAAAATCAAGCCAAAATACTAGCCAGCTGTCAGGAGAGCTTTCATTGCTTTGTAACGTTATTATTTAAAGGACTGAGTGATCACAAAACAATTACAAGCCTGTGTTATTCTAATAAATTTATAATAGAAAAGATTATGGCCAAAATACTAGTAGTAGAAGACGAAAAAGACCTAGCTAAATTAATTGCCGAATGGCTTAATCGAGAACATCATCTGGTAGAAATTGTCACAGATGGCTCTGCTGCATTACTTGAACTTAAAAACAATACTTATGATGTAATTGTGCTTGACTGGATGTTACCTGAATTATCAGGCATAGAAATTTGCAAACGATATAGAGCATTAGGAGGCAATGCAGCAATTATTATGCTCACTGCCAAACAAGGACTAGATGAAAAAGAAATTGGCTTTGAATCAGGAGTAGACGATTACCTAACAAAACCATTTCAATTAAAAGAACTGGCAATGCGTGTCAAGGCACTCTTAAGAAGAACTGTATCTGAACATCATCACACATATAAAATCAATGACATTGAAGTTGATATTGAAAATCACAGAGTAATAAAAGACAATCAAGAAATTCATCTTTTGCCACAAGAATTTCGCCTATTAGAATTTTTCTTGCGACATCCCCAAAGAATATTCAGCTCTGACGAATTAATTAGGAGCGTTTGGGAAACAGAAGCAATTGCGCATCTAGACACTGTCAGAGGACATATAACAAGATTGCGAAAAAAACTGGACTCACCAGGAAAAAACTCCATTATTACTACTGTCCATGGAGTAGGCTATAAGCTAGGTATAGATAATGCTTGATAAAATGCGAATAAAGCTAGCTCTTTATTTTATGTGCCTAGTTTTAGTATTACATTTTATTGGCGCTGCCTTATCAATTACCCTCTTTCATATTAGTTTAGAAAAAAATACTGAGACCTTGCTTACGGATTTACTAGCAGAAGTCAGACCATCAATACAAATTACCAAAAATCATATTCCTACTTTAATTACCTGGGCGACAAATGCTGATGACAGAGAACTTAAGCATGGAGCGACCATTCAAGTTTTTGACACCAAGGGAAATATTTTAGAAAATTATGGACCGGAAGGAATTAATAAACTAGCCAATGGCAAATTAAGTCAAAATAGAATTAGCATTCAATCTCGCCATGAAAAAATAAATCAAGGCAATCATACATTTGGATATTTACAGATTCAAACATCTACAGAACAAAATGATACTTCAACACAACATGCTATTTATGCTGCGCTACTAGCTGCTCCTTTTATTGGTGCATTAGTCTCTATTGTCGGATATATGTTTGCCGGCATTGCCATTGAGCCAGTAAACAAAACAATGCAATTATTACGACGTTTTGTAGCTGATGCTGGTCATGAACTTAATACACCTATTGCCATTATTGAAGCTAGTATTGAAACTCTACAAGAAGTTTTACGAGAACATAAAATAAGTGAAGACCTCACCGAAGTAATTAGTAAGGCAAGCGCCAGAATGAATGAACTTGCTTCTGATTTAGTTTTTTTAGCAAGAGTAGAAGATCCTATATCTCATTATCCGATGAGCTCAATCAATATCAAAGAGATTGTTGATGAAGTAGCAACTAATTTTCGGCCTTTAGCTAAAATCAAAAATATTGAATTGTGTTTAGAACAAATTCCCAATTTGGAAATACAAGGTAATGCTGAATTTTTAAAACGAATGTTATCGAATTTGATAAGCAATGCCATGCGTTTTACAGACGCTGATGGCACAGTCAGCATAAATATATTCGTTGATGGAAAGCGCTTACACATCCAAGTCAAAGATACAGGTATTGGTATTACTTCAGATAATATAGAAAAAATTTTTGATCGCTTTTATCGAGCAGACAATGCTAGAAACAGAGCCTCAGGTGGAGCTGGATTGGGTTTATCTATAGTAAAAGCTGTAGTTGAAGCCCATAAAGGAAATATTTCAGTGACAAGCACTATCGCTAAGGGCAGTACTTTTACTGTAGCCATCCCCTTGTAAACAGATTTTGTAAATTCTCACTGTGATCACAAAACCACAACATCCCGATCACAGAGTGGTTACAACGCCTTGCTAAATTTGAATTAGCGCAAGGGACACGTTGTAACTATTTATGCAAAATTCCACCATAGAACAATCTGCACAAGATTTATCACCAACTCACGTACCACAAAATGGACTAGCGGGTTTAAAACATTGGCGACAAGATATGATTGCCGGATTGATCGTTGCCTTAGTATCTGTTCCTTTATCTTTAGGTATTGCTCTGGCTTCTGGTGCTCCACCTATTTGTGGACTTACTTCTGAAATAATTGCTGGTTTGATATTTCCTCTATTAGGTGGAGCATATGCAACTATTAGTGGTCCAGCGGCAGGACTATCGCCAGTTCTCTACTCAGGTATCTATACTCTAGGACATGGCAATATGGAAATAGGTTATCGACTTATTACTGCCATTATTCTTTTTGCTGGCTTAACTCAATTAGTATTGGCTTATCTTAAAGCAGCCAAATTTAGTTATTTAATACCACGAGCTGCTATTCAAGGGATGTTAACGGCCATAGGCATTGGTTTGTTAGTCAAACAAATTCCTAATCTAATCGGAGAAAAATTTCACTGCCACGAGTTAATAAGTACTGTGTTTGAAATTCCTGCCCATATTGCCCACACAAATATTGGTGTTTTTACTACTGCTTTAATTTGCATAGCATTATTATTTTTCATTCCTAATAGCAAAATAAATTGGCTTAAAAAAATTCCTGCCCATTTGATTGTAGTAGTTGCTGGAATTTTACTTGGACAAATATTTCATTTGCATCACAATTTGCTCATACAAATACCAGCCGATCCTTTTAAGCATGGAATTGTCTTACCAGATTTTCAAGGCTTATTTAGTCACCCTGCTTTAATTCCAACAATTATATTTTATGTATTCGCCCTCACTTTTGTTGACGGCACCGAATCTCTAGCTACTATTCATGCTGTCGATCAAATAGACCCATATCATCGCAAATCAAATCCAACCAAGACACTTTCTGCTATGGGTATCTCCAATATTTGTTCTAGCTTAATTGGTGGCTTAACTATAATTCCAGGCATTATCAAAAGCACTACAAATATAGTGGCTGGCGGCCGTACAGCTTGGGTAAATTTCTACAATGCTCTTTTTCTCATTTGTTTTTTGCTTATCGCTCATAACATAATTAGCTTAATCCCTGTTGCCACTTTAGCCGCTGTACTAGTACACATTGGATTTAAACTAGCAGGACCAAGCAAATGGCAGAGTGTATTCAAGCTTGGCTGGATACAAGCAGTAATTTTTTCTACTACTGTTATCGTTACTTTATTTAGTGATTTATTAATTGGTATAGCTTGCGGTATTCTGGTAAAAATTGTCATCTTATTAGCTTATTCATTTACTAGTGCAAAATCACTTGCTACTCGCAAAGAAAACTTATTGCTAGAGCTTTGGGATAGCTTTATTAGCTTATTTAAAACACCAGTATTAAAATTAGAATTCAACGAAAATATCGCTAAAATATATTTCCATGGCTCTTTAACATGTTTCAATAACCTCGCAATAAGATCAGCAATTGAAAAAGCTTGTTCATCCTGCAAAAACGTAGAGATTATATTCACTCCAGACACACGATTAGTTGATCATAGTACTCAAAATTATTTAACAAGCATTGCCAAAGAATGTTTCGAAACTGGAAATCAAGTTATAGCAGTTAAGGGCATGGACAAGACTTTACCGGTACGATATTATGCATCAAATGCGTCCCAAAAGACATATTGGCTTTAAGTTATTTATAAGTCTTCTAATTAGTTGTTCTTTGATATATTCGCATTTATCCTGTGCGCTAGGCAATGAAACAACAACTAGTGACAACACTCAATCCATTGATCGCTTAATAAAAGAAATTTTGCTCAATGAAATAAAATTAGCACGCTTCAATTTAAATTACCGGCTGGAAGCAGCTAAACAAGGACGTTTCAAAGGTATACGTTATTTCTTAATGCAAGAAGCTAATTCTGCCTTAACTATGTCTGGACTTACCGTCACTGTAGCTGAGCGCATGGCACACATCCATGGCGACGAGCATCGACATTTGCACCCTGGCGCTCTACGTCATGCTAATGTTTTAGCTGGCGTTGGACAAATACTAGGAGCGTCTGGCTCTATGTTTGAATTTGTCACTAATGGTTATCATTCATATATAGCATGGCGCAAAGGATTCTCTCCAGCTAAAGGAATTAAATATGTAGATCATTTAGTAACCGAAATAGATTCTCAGCTTGTTACTATGCAAAGCTTGGCAGAAAAGGAAAATGAAACGGGAAATAAAACTAGTTTAGTACATTTATCTGAATATAAAATATTAGTAGATATCCGTGATTTACTGGTAAATGAGTTTAATAGTTTCCATGTTAGTGCACGCAGATCTCTTTGGACTCAACAGTCTTTTTATATTTTAGACACAGCCAAAAATGTTACTGGCGCCCTCGGCAATTTATATGGCTATAAAGCTTTAGCCAGACGTCATCGTATATTCAATCAACCAGCTGGTGTACTAGTGACTATATCTGGTGCTTTTATTATTGCCAACCCAATTTTAAGTCGTTTAATTGGCAAAACTGCGGCCAAACTAGATGGTTATTCATTAAAAAGATCTGGGCTGGGAAAAACCAATACAAGTTTAGCTAAATTACAATTAGACAATGACGAATTAAAAGATAATTGCAAAAAGTATAAGGATAGTGAAACTAATATTTTAAGTTCACTCGATAGAGCCGATCTTTATGAATCACACGAACAACGATTTACTAAGCAATTAGATATTGCCAACAAAGAGATAAGTCGCGGTAATAGAGTAGCAGTACAAAATATATTATCTGGATTATTTATTGGTGGAACCAAATTAGCTAATGGAATTATGTTTATCGAAGCTGGCTATAAATATTACAATGACCCAAGAATGACAAATGTTATGCTAGGAGTAGGCGCCATACCATATTTGGCTGGATCATCTTATAGCGTTGCTGATAATTTACGCATACAGGTAATGCGTGAAATAGATACTTATCGACTGAAGAAAAAGCACGAATTACCTGGACAGCTAATTCATAGTCAACTTAACGAACTGGATGTCCTGGAAAAATCTGTACAAGCTATGATAAATTAATGGCAATTATCATTTTTAGAGGTGTTATCCGTGAGAACTCAATTGGCTTGGCTCTTAATTAGTTCATTACTTATGTCCCAGACTATTGGTCTAACTGCACCAATCACAAAAAAACCAGTTTCTGAGAGCAAAAAAGTAAATAATAGTTCTTCCAAAGATATTTTAATCAATAAGATAATTACATCAAGTCAAGCGGCGAGTTTACCAGATCGCATTCTTGACAGAACCCTAGAAACTTGCAAACCAGGTAGCAAAAGTGATCTTGGCTTGATGAATTCATTACCATTTACCAAAGACATGCCCGACACCAAACAACAAGAAATGCAAGCACGCATGGACAAAGGCAAAGAAATTTTTAGAGAACAAGTGCAAAAATACAGAAGCATACTTGAGCTACCAAAATTTTTACCAAGTGTTCTTTCAAGTTTGCTTAGTAAATATTATTCAGATCAAGATTTACAAACCATATTGAAATTTTGGCAATCACCAACTGGACAAAAAACAGCAGCGTTATTGCCACAAATTCAAGGTGATTATGTAAAAATGGGTTTTGAGTATTTTGTACCAAAGTTTATAGAAATTTTTAAAGATATTATGCAAAACCCAGAAGTACAAAATCGTCTTAATTCTTTTAAAATGCAACGCTTACAGCAGTCTGAAGACACAATACAAACTCCTCACCCCACCAACAGCAATACATTCAAGATAGAGAGTAAGCCCAATAGCGAAACAGCTCCAGCTGTACCGACGCCAACACCAAAGTCAAATAAGCCAGAAGGTGAGCCAATTAAAGAACTATTGAATTAGTTTTGGGCATGAAAATTCATCCAATTAGCAAGCCCATCAACTAAAAGATTGTTGAATTGTCCTTCTTCAAAAATCAAATGTTCAGCTTTGCCGATAATTAGTAAATTACGATCATCGCAAGCTAAAGCATTAAATAATTTGATAGTACTCTCTGGTTTTACTAATTTATCTTTGCTGCCTTGCACTACAAGCACTGGTGTATTTTTTATTTTTTCTGCATGTTTTAAATTAGCATTCATAAAAACATCAAATTTAATTAGTTCAACAGGAGTCAATTCCAATCTATCTCTTGGATCTTTGCGCCATTTGTCTTTTAGAGAAGGTTTTTTCGTAGCTTGATTGATAATACCTGTACCTATATCAAATGGTTTATTTGGTCCTTGCAGAAAATGTAGAGCTACTTGCATATTAGTTTTACGTCGTTTATAACGTTCACTAGCTGGTACCGATGAAATTAAACCACTTACTATGCCTGGATAGTCTGCCACTGTTTGCAAGGCTAAAGCCCCGCCCATTGATTCTCCCAACAAAAACACTTTGCTTTCAGGAGAATTTTCATGAATTGTTTTTATCAAATATTGGAAATCAGCTATAGAAGAGTTGAAGTCTACTGTATCTTGCCCTTTTAAACGAGACCATGCCCCAAAACCACGAACATCCATAGCTATTACAGTAAAACCTCTCTTTACTAAAGCTTTAGCAAGTTCATTATAAGAATGACTATTAAGCCCTAGCCCATGAACACATACAACTATAGTTTTTGCTTCAACTCGCCGATCTCGCCAAACTACAATTGGCAAGTCTGCTTCATGAGCTTCTGTTATTTCCCAAAAATCATTTGATGAAGCTTGTTTAGCCGCAATGTTTTTAATTTCCCTCTTTTCTATTTGATCATTATCTACATCAAAATTTTTAGGGGCAGAAAGCTTGCTCCGTGTAATAAGAACAATTGATTTAGTCCATTTACTAAATGCTTCCTCTGCTTTTTTTGTATCATCCAATTTTCTATAAATATCAGATAAAGTTAAATATGCCCAACTCTCAGCAATTTCATCAGAAAGATCAGCTTGATCTGGCATAGCATGATATGAACGAATTAGTTGTAGGCAATAAGACTCTGCTTCTTTATAGTTTTTTTCAGCAATCATACAACCAATAATATTGTCCAATATTTCATTCATAATAAAATTACCAGGCTCTACTAATGGTTGGACTATTTTTAGTGCTGCCAAATATTGGTCTAATGCTTCTTTCACTTTATTTTTGTGATAAAAACAATTACCTAGTCTATTAATTGCCTTTGCTTTATCAAGAGATTTATTGTCAAACTTATCAAGAATTTCAATTTGTTTTTGCAAATATTCAATGGCATCAGAATATCTATCTTCTGCATACGACCAACCAGCAAAAGAAGAAAAGATTTCTGCTTTTATCAATAAATCAGCTGGAGAATCACTTAACAATTTCAATTTATTGTGTAATAACTTTTCAGCCTGATTAGCATTATTATTTTTGATTAGATTTTCAGCTTCTAAAATAGTCTCTGCAATATTTTTCTCATCAGCCTGAGCAAACACTACATTAGATTGCAGGGTAAATATCAAAGTCAGTGAGATTAAAAACGAAACAAATGCTAAGCTACGCATAAACACCTTAATTAATCTATTGTCGCCATACCAGCAAATAGTCTAGCAGATTAAAGAAGGTATTTTTGCTCAAAGACTGCACAAATATGTAGTGCCTTTTCAATTGGGTACATTAAACTGACAGAACCTACTGGAAAAATTACAATGCCTCCCACAGAACCCCTGGCTGACACCAAGAAACCTAACCCAGACATATCTGAATCAAGTACTGACTCTAAATCCGAAGACTGGCAAAGCAATTTTGCAAGCGATATTAATGCACCACCTAAAGGGGAAAGCGATAAATCTGCTTCAAAAGACAAACAAGTATTAGCTGCTGTTGGCGATGCTTTAAATGAATTGCTTAGTCCTTCTGACAAAAACACTAATATTGCAAGATTTGTCGAAAATGTAGAGTCTTTACGTATAGATAAAGCTAAAGATAGAAATGGAAATAGAGGTCTGTATATAAAAATGGCTAGCAAAGAGCCATTTGTTTTTGCTACCAATGAAAATGAACATAGCGGCGATGATCAAATAAATAGAGGAATAGCCAAAAATGGACAAATTAAAATTACAGAAAACACAAGATTCTTATTGACTGCAACTCCAGGGGAAGAGCCTAATCTAGAGCTAAACTACATTACCGGCATCAATAGTTTTAAAAAACGACCAGAAACAGCTGACGATAGCAAAACCGACGACAGTCAAGAAAGCCCAGCTGCGCCCCCTGCTCCCATAGAGCATATGCTTACTTCTTTAAAAATAACTCCAGAGAATATACACGGGAAATTAAAAACAGGTGTAGTGCGCCTTCCTTTCACAATTCCTACTTCCGATCTAGTACAAGGACAACCAGGGCTAGCAGACGTAATTAAAGACAAACAAATTTTTTCAGATGTTTGCCAAGCTATTCAAAGCCTTATTGATACTGATTATTTTAAAAGTCTAGAATTAAAACAAACTGAAGAAGGAAAATTTGATCTCAATATTGAAACAACAAAAGAACAAACTATAAAAGCAATTCCAGGCATATCCATTGAATTAGCCAATAGTTTGTCGGCTAAGATAGAAAAAACTAAAGATAGCCTAAAAATAAGTGAAATTAATGGCATATCCATTCAAATGCCATTATTAGGCAATCGCATGCTTAGTGTTAGCAGTGTTGAATTTATACGTAATACTAAGGGTGAATCATGCTTAAGTTTGCAACTAAGCAATCCAAATAATCCAACACAAAAATTAGCTCCTTTGATGCTGCCGATTAAACAATTAATCGCAGAAGCTCAAAAACACCCATAATTTATTTATTCTGCTCCAATTCTAGATTATAATTTAGACAAATACTGAGGGTATTTTGTAACCATGGCTCCCCCCGAAAAGCCTGACGATAAGCCAAATCGCGCTACCCCTGATAGCGTGGAGAATGCTGACTTTGGGGATTTTATCAGTTTGCTTTCTGAAGAAAGAAATGCGCGTTCTTGTAGTCCACCTCCAGAAACAGGCGATAAAAAACCACCTGATCAAATCAATAAAACGGGAGACCAGACTGATAATACTCCTAAAATAAATGACGCCGAACGTCAACAATTACAAAATGGCGCTGTAAAGTTGTTGGACAGATTGCTTGAATCTCCTGATGCTGTCAAAGAAATTAAAAAATTATTCGAGCAATTAAAATATATGAAGTCAGTCAAAATTGATAAGGGAGATGGAAAGCTCTTAATTCAAATTGAAAATAATACAGAACAATATATAGGCGAGCCACAAAAGAAAATGGGAATTAAAACTGGCCGCATGCGCATCGATGAAAATGTCTCTTTATCAATTACGCCTACTAAATCAGCGTTGATAATATCTGATTTAAGTGGATTTAGTACAACAAAAAAAGTCGGTATGCGACCCGAAGGCGAAGTAACTCCCGAACGTATAATAATAGATGCTAATGGAAATATGCAGGTAGATATATCATATGAAAGATTTGCTCTGATTGCACCACGCAGACGCCAGCATAGAAGCGATGGGCATAAATCACTAAATTTATCTGCTGAAGATTTGCAACAAAATGACAATATGTTCAAACAATTAACAGGTGGATCAGGTTCATTTGAACAGGTACGCAAAGTATTACAGGGGCTAATAGACTCCAACGATTTAGATCATATTGAATTATCCCGTCGAGATGACGGCAAAATCGATATGAAGCTTGTTGGTAATAAAGAAAGAGAAAGAAAAATAAATCGGACAGTTCCTAACTTTGAACTTAAAGCCTTTGAATTAGCCGAAACACTATCAGCTACGCTAAGCGAAGAGGCTGATAGCATCAAAGTAGAAAATATTGAAGGTATTAAACTTTCTGTAAATTCACCACTTGGTCTTGCCAAATTAGCACCAAGAACAATTACTTTTATGAATAGTGACGAAAATAAACCAACACTAAAACTAGAACTAGCGCACGAAGAAGATATGAACAAAATTGTTCTATCTGTCAATATGACATTAGAAGAAATACGTGCACAAATGAATGGCGACAAACAAAAAGAAGAAGAAAAATAGATACAACATCTCACCGAAACCCAGTCCCTGTCTCATTTTTATGCGGCTTCGCCCTTGACATGGCACCAAAGATGGTATTAAAATGAAGCTAAACATACAAATCGCCTGGAGGCAACTGGCTTTCAACCAACCCTCGGCTTACAGATTTGGTGTAATAACAGGTAAATACAAATGAAAACTATAGATCTACTTGCATTTATTTTAGTAGTGATTGGTGGAATTAACTGGGGGCTAGTCGGAGCCTTCAATTACAACCTTGTTACTTCATTGTTAGGTGACGCTAGCATGATGACCAAGGCAGTATATGGCTTAGTGGGCTTAGGAGCTTTGTACGAAGCTTATAAGTTCATGCAAAAACGTAATTGTAGCTCTGCATAAATAAATCAAGTTTATTAATAAAACCAACCAAACATAATTTCCTCTCCTTAATGAGAGTTATTTGGCTTACTTAAAATAAGCAAGTGGAGATTAACAGTTTTGATCACCCGAAAGGGTGATTTTTTTTGAAATATTAGCCTAAAAACCGTTTCTTTACCTAATTTTTGCCAAATTGGTGTAGATAACTTGGCATTTCATGAGGGATAGTTTTATCAACAGAAAGTGGGAGAAAAATAGCTCTCATGCGTGATCCAAATACAAGTTAGGATAAGTAAAATGAAATTGATGGACGATAAGGACTTTATTTTGGCTAAGTCTGACCCCGACAGTTTATTAACTGCTTTATCACTCACGGTCAAAGATCGGCGTGAACATCTTGAGCTGTCACAAAGTGAATTAGCTAGACGCAGCGGCTTACACCGTTCGTATATTGGTGATTTTGAACAAGGAACACGGAATATTTCAGTTAAAAATTTACGGAAACTAGCAATTGCTCTAGAAGTAAAAGCTTCGGAGTTATTAGGTTTAGCTGAAAACCGTTTGGAAATTGATAATAAATTACCAAATCTACAAAATCAAGTTAGCACAGCCAAATAAGGCAATACCACATACAGTGGCTTGGCTCTATTGTGGAGGAATATTAGCTGGGCAAGCTTTAACTTTTTGTAGTATGTCTTGGTGATATTGCTTAAACTTGTGGCTAACATGACTAGCTGGTAACAAAACCTGCTCACGTTCATAGGCTTGAGCAACTGGATTCTTCCACATATCGTAAGGGAAGTCCCAGCTTTTATGTTGTCTATACCAGAGTTCAATTCCATGAGAACGCCAAACCAAAAGAATTGGCAATGGTGTTCCTTCTCCATTTTTTTCTTGCAAATAAGCTAACCAAGACTTATTGATTTTAATTTTAGTACCGCCGGGAAATACTCGCGCTTCATGATCTGTAAAAGCAACAATTAATTCTGGAGTACAAGTGTGCACAGCTACTAAGATGTCGCCTTCTTGCTTACACCAAGGCAATGTTTTAAGAAACTCCAATAAATTGTCACAAATAAGACAAGTACCAACCGCTTCAGTCATAAATTTGCCCCACTACTTACCAATGTAGATATTTATACTAGATTTTATGCCCAATGGGTAACTAATATAAGCTTCTTGTCAACAATTGGCGTGCCAAGTCTTAAAAATGAGTACCAGTCATAGAAATAAAGTAAGCACAAATATGCTATCTTCGGCTTATATGGAAAAAGATAAAGGCATCTTGATAAGCATCCATATTATTTTATCTTTTCAAAATAGAGGTAATTATTTTGTCTGGCAAAAATGACAATTTTAATAATGAAACAGCTCCTCTTAATTTTGAACAATTAGTTGAACTATATAACAAAGAAACAGCCCTTGAATTACTTGCTATGTCTGTTACTGAATCTGAACAACTGATTAATCAAATTATTGATGCCTTAGCTCAAAAAGATAAAGTGACAGCAATGATGCAAACACATCAGCTTAAAGGCTTAGCTGGCACTATGACCATCCATGAAATGAGCAAATTATGCAAACAATTAGAAGACAATCTAAAACAAGATAATTGGCTAGAAGCAGATTCAAGTTCAGCACTTTTGAAAAATGTATTTTTCCAAGTACAAAAATATGTTACTTCTATAGAAAAATAGATAGTTCAGATGATTTAAAATCGGCGATGACAAGAGAGGTAATTAGATGTATAGAAAATTTAAAAGAATAACTATAAGTTATTTTGTATTAGCATTTTCTCTTTCATCATCAATTGTATTGGCTCAAAATGAAAATCCAAACTTCTCCAATACTGGCAACAATTGGCCATTACAAGGACGAGTTGCTTACGCACCAGCCGGCTTAGTAATTCCTATTACTTTAAATACTGCTATTTCTACTCAAATTGCTAAAGCTGGAGATTATATACAAGCTACAATTAGCCAAAATGTAGCTTTAAATGGCGCTTCATATATTCCAGCTGGCTCGATAATTACTGGACAAGTTACTGAGGCAGAAGCAGGTAGAAGATTAAGTCGCTCTGGCTCATTAGGTATTCAATTCAATCAATTGCGTTTGCCTAATGGCACAACAATTCCTCTCAGTGCTCATGTGCTAGGCAATATTGGCAAATATAGTGACAAGAATAATACATATCATGGTGAGGGCTGGGGAACAAAATTTGAACAATTTGCTTTGCGTGGTGCTCTTGGCGCTGGCGGTGGGGCAGCGTTTGGAACTGCTGTCGGTGCAATTGCTGGCGGCGTTGGACGTGGTGCTTGGTCTGGTGCTGCCATTGGTGGTGGTATTGGGATTTTAGATTCGTTAGTGCTAAGGAAAGGACGGAATGTTTTAATTAGTTCTGGTACGCCCATGCAATTACAACTAGATGATCCGTTAACGTTACCTCTCACCGGCAATAATAATTTATCCACTCCCACTTCAGAAATAGAAGACCCTTCCACAACTGGTGCGCTCTAAGATGAAACAAGAAAATGCATCTGAGCAATTTTCTCAACTTTCTCACGAAGCAACTGCCAACAATAAAAACAAATTGTTATTAAAACAAATTGTTAGTTTTTCGCTTGCTCTGTTATGCCTTTGGCTAGCTTTTCGCAACGCTGATTGGAAATTGCTTTTAAGTTATATGCAAGAGCTTAATTTAACTTTCGTTGCTTTAGTTTTCATTTCTTCTTTATTGAGCCATTTTTTTAGAGCATGGCGCTGGTTAATTTTATTAGCACCACTTTCCAGTCACAAAATAAAGTTATGGAATTCTTTTTGTGCTGTTATGTATGGATATGCTGTCAATGTCGCTATTCCGAGAGGAGGCGAAATTGTACGACTTATGTCCATCAGCAAAAAAGAAAATCTGCCGTGGGCGGGTGTATTACCAACTATGTTTATCGACAGAGTCTTAGATCTAGTCATGCTGGCAATATTGCTTGGTATTTGTTTAACTCAGCTACCAAAAGATGTGTCTGCAAAAATGCCTTATTTGGCTGGTTCTGGAATCACAATGATGGTAATAAGTTTGCTTGTTTTGATACTTTTACCTGTCATGGGAAAGATAATAAAAACAGCAATGACCTTACCAATTGTCATAAAAGTATTGCCAGAAAAAGTTCAAGAAATTTTGCTGAAGCTTTGTGAGCAATTTGATCAAGGCACAAAATCTCTCACTAATATTTTGAATTATCCAGCAATTAGCATCCTTACCGTACTGATTTGGTTGTGTTATTGGTTGAATATTTACTTGATGATTTGTGCCTTTGGCATGACAACAAGTGTATCAGTGCAACAGTCTCTTTTAGTATTCACAATTGGTTCTGTTGGTGTTCTTATTCCTACTCCTGGTAGTGTAGGTAGTTATCACTTACTGATTAGCCAAGCTCTCTCTTTGATTGCTCATATAGAAAACAATCAGGCCTTAGCTTACGCTTTTGTTTTACATTTATTTTGTTTTGTTATTGCTACTTGCATTCCAGCTGGCATATGTTTTCTGCTGCAAAATTCTCAAAGCAATAATCAAAACAAAAAAGATGTCAGTAGTTAACAACTTCCTCAAATCGATGACAAGATAAAACAATAGGGATAAAATCTTACTATGGCAAAAATACTATTAGTTGAAGACGAAAAAGATTTATCCGATCCAGTACGGCTTTTTTTAGAAAGCCAAGACCATTTGGTTGATGTAATAAATGACGGACATGATGCTATTGAAAAGCTTAAATATTATACTTACGACGTAATTATTTTAGATTGGGTTTTGCCAGGAATGTTTGGAGTAGAGGTTTGCCGCCTGTTTAGACAAAACGGTGGTACAACACCAATTTTAATGCTTACTGCTAAAAGTAATACACAAGAGAAAATAAAAGCATTGGACGCTGGCGCTGATGATTATCTAACAAAGCCTTTTGATTTAGATGAAGTATCAGCTCGCATCAGAGCTCTTTTACGTCGACCAATTGCACTTTCAGCTAATGTCTTAAAAGCTCGCAATTTAGTTGTCGAACCAAATACATATCGTGTAATACGAGATAATGAGGAAGTTCAGCTTTTACCAAAAGAATTTGCACTTTTAGCTTTTTTTATGCGTCATCCTAATCAAGTATTTAGTCCAGAGGCATTACTTGATAGAGTCTGGGCTTCTGACTCAGATGCATCTCCTGAAACTATACGCACTTATATAAAACGTTTACGCCAAAAAATAGATGTTGAAGGACAGCCCTCAATAATTAATACTATACATGGAGTTGGCTATAAATTAGAAGCATAGTGAAAAAAAGCAAAGCTAATACAAAGAACAAATTTTGTTTTTTGCTTTTTACTTTCTTTCTTTCGCCACTATTGACGGACTGTAGTAGTATTACCCCTTTTAACTACACGCAAGAAGCTGAATTATGGGAAGAGTATCGGCTGACAGCATATCAAAGCCTTAAAAATCAAAAGGACGAAGAGTCAATTAAGCTTTTTGAAAAAGCTTTAAAACAAGCAGAAAAATTTGGTAAAAATGATGCACGCGTAGCCACTAGCCTGCAAGAATTAGCAGATCTATATTTAGCAAAACAAAATTACAGCGAGGCAAATAAGCTTTATATTCGCTCAGCAAGTATTTATGAACAATTATGGAATGAAACCGAAGCCCAAGATAAAAGTATGTCCGGACGGGGACAAGATTTAGCTTCTGTTTTAGATAAGCAAGCTTCCTGTTGTGAGCAGCAAGGCGAATTTAAAATGGCTGAAGAATGCTATAAAAAAGCAATTAAAATTGCTCGATTAGATGTCTCCCCTGCCCGCCTCTACAAAAAACTAGTTACTAATTACAAAAATTTTCTTACGCAACAAAATAGAAAAGAAGAAGCCCAACAACTTCTTGATCAATTAGAAAAAATGGCTCCCATCCAGACTTTTAAAACAATTGAAAAATATTAGTTCTTATCATCCGCGTTGACAAGTTGGACAATAGTGTGCTGAGCGTCCAGCAATACGCACTCGAACAATAATATTTTTACAAGTTTTACAAGGCTTTCCGGTGCGACCATACACTAATGAATCATTTTGATAATTTCCATTTATCCCTTCACTATTCGTGTAGTTTCTAAGAGTGGAGCCACCCATTTCAATTGCTTGACGCAAAACTTTTTTAATCGCCAAACATAATGTATGTAATTGTTTAAGACTAAGCTCACACGAGCTGGTTTGAGGACAAATGCCAGCTAAATATAAAGACTCATCGGCATATATATTTCCAATGCCAGCAATAATTCTTTGGTCTAATAAAGTACTTTTTATAGCCTGACGGCGCATTTTAATTTGTTTGTGCAATACATTCGCTTGCAAATCTGTCAGTGGTTCACATCCCAATTCAGATAAAGCTGGGACTATTTGTGCCAAATCTTTATAGTTTGGCACAAACCAAAGCCGCCCAAAAACACGCATATCTTCAAAAATAAATTGCTTATGATCATTTAAATCAAACAATACCCTTACATGCTTATCAATAGTTTTATTTTTGCTTTTAATTAAAATGCGTCCAGACATACGCAAATGTACAACCAAGCAGGCTTTTGACCTAAAAACAAAAATAAGGTATTTGCCGCGTCGCTCAATAGTTTCGAATTCTTGTCCACAAAGCAATTGACTAAATTTATGTTTTTTTTCTGGATAAGCAATCGAATCTGAACGTAGAATTTTCACAGTAACAATTTTTTTGCCCAATAAAGACTTATTTAGGCTTCTTTTAATTGTCTCTACTTCTGGTAATTCAGGCAAAATAATACCCTTTTACAATACAATTGCTTTTAGTCTAAGCGAATTGCCAACCACACACAAAGAACTCATACTCATAGCAAAACTTGCCAGCATCGGATCAAGTAAAATACCAAATTGCGGATACAACAATCCAGTAGCAACAATAATACCAACAGCATTATAAGCAAAAGCAAACATAAGATTTTGTCGAATATTACTAAGAGTCAATTTACTTAAGTGAATTGTTTTGTTAAGCATGGCACTATCAAAATGCAGCAATGTAATATTAGCGTTAGAAACAGTCACTTCGGCGCCATGCCCCATAGCAATACCTATATCAGATTTTGCCAAAGCAAGAGCATCATTAATGCCATCACCAACAAAAGCAACTTTATTTCCTTTATCTTTTAAAGAATCAATTATTGCTGCTTTTTCTTGTGGTAACAAGCCAGCAAAAACAAATTCAGGATCGATACCAACTTGCTGACCAATTGCTAAAGCAGTTGCTAATTTATCGCCAGTCAACATACAAATTTTATAGCCTTGTTTTTTTAGCTGAGCAATTGATTGGTCCATGTCTTTTCTTAGACTATCAGCAATAATAATCTGTCCAATAATTTTTCCCTGGCAAGCAACTATAACTGGCGTATAGGCTGACAAGTCTGTTAATACATCTTTTTGTTCAAATATATGCTCGGCAATATTTAAGTCTCTAATTAACTTATCATTGCCAATTGCAATTAATTTGTTATTTACTAAAGCAGTAATACCTTTACCAACAAAATAATTAAAGTTTTCTCCATGAACAAAGTCTATCTTTTTCTCTCTGGCATATGCACAAATAGCTTTGGCTAAAGGGTGTTCGCTATTAGCTGCAACACAGGCTGCTAAAAATAATAATTCATTAGCATCAAAATTTTCAATTGTTTGGCAAGCAATTACTTCTGGTTTGCCTTCAGTAAGCGTACCTGTTTTGTCAAAAGCAATTAAATTGACATTAGCTAGGCTCTCTAAAGACTGAGCATCTTTTACTAGTATATTTTCAGAGGCGGCCTTGCCGACTGCTACCGTTATCGACATGGGAGTAGCTAGCCCCAAAGCACAAGGACAAGCAACAATCAAAACTGATATAGCATTTACTAACGCCCAAGCTAATTTAGGCTCAGGACCATATATTGCCCAAGCAATAAAAGTTATTGCCGATATAGCCATAACAATAAAAACAAAATAGGCAGATATTTTATCAACCAGGCTTTGTATTGGCGCACGCGATCTTTGTGCTTGCGCTACTAAAGCTATGATTTGTGACAATAAGGTTGTCTCTCCAACTCGTTTTGCCTGCATAATAAAACTACCAAGAATATTTTGAGTGCCACAAGTCAAATAAGAACCTTGATGCTTATCAACAGGCATTGATTCACCAGATATGGTTGACTCATCAATAGAGGCAGAGCCATCTATAATTAAGCCATCAGCAGGAATTTTTTCTCCCGGAAATACTTTCAGCAAATCACCCACGGCAATTTTGTCAATGTCCACATCTTGGATTTGTCCGTCAGACATTAACTTATGTGCTTGCTTAGGATTTAAAGACAATAATTTTTGCATGGCATCTGACGCTTTGTTACGAGCTTTCAATTCTAATAATTGACCAAGAATAACCAAAATAATAATTACACATATACTTTCAAAATAAACAGGTGTTTCACCATGCTGTCCGCGAAATCCATTAGGTAAAACAGCTGGATAAAGTGTAGCAATCAAGCTATAAAAATAAGCTGCACCAGCACCAAGAGCAATAAGTGTAAACATATTGAAACTACCTTTTAGCAAAGAATTCCAAGCCCGTGCAAAAATGAATGAGCCTGGAAATACAATAGTTAAAGAGGCAAGAATCATTTGCCATAAATTTGATCTAGTAAAAGCAAGCCACGAGTTTTCCAAAAACATATTCAGCATAGAAAATATCACTACCGGTAAGCCTAATAATAAGGCTAGCATTAATTTTTTTCTTAGTGATTTTTCTTCAGCATCATCATGTACATTTGGCAAAGGTAAAACTGGTTCTAAGGACATAGCACAGAAAGGACAAATACCAGGTCCAATTTGCAAAACATCCAAATGCATGGGACAGGTGTATTCTCCATCAGCAAGGGCAGCATGCTGACGATTAGGTTTTAAATATTGTTCTGGTTGAGCGTTAAATTTATCCAAACAATGTTTACAGCAAAAATAATATTGTTTGCCTTCATATTCTGTAGATAATTGCCTATTTACTTGAGGATCTACCGTCATACCACAAACTGGGTCAAGCATTGACAATAAATTATTATTTTGATTGTGACAACAGGAATGATTTGATGAACTCACTCTGACCTGTCCTCATCCTTTAAATTTGGCATAGCAATGCCTTGTTCTTTCAGCCAATTATATAATCCTGTGCCATTATCAGCTAATGAAAATAATTTGCGATCATTATCCCAATAAATTTGATAGCCAGTAAATTCAACCACCGCTAACAATATGTCATGGTCAAAAAACTTAATCGTTGCTATAGCTGGCATTTGACCCATACCTTCAGGTTTATTATAGGCTTTCAGTTTTATAGCGTCTTGCAATACATCAATATCACTTTCTTCTGTAGTTTCAAAACATTCTTTACCAGATTGATCTAGTATCACCAAGCGATTAGATGAATGCAAAACAACTTCCAGTTTGCTTTGATTTTGTGCAACTAAATCAAGTGAAGATCTAAACATGGATGCCACATGATGCCTTGGCACCTTCGAAACATGTATATTGGCAGCATTTTCCGATTTTATTGCTTTATACTTACCCAATTCGTGTTTTACATCACCAGCAAAGAAAAAAGCTGTGCCTAAAATGGCATATACAGCTAACAGCTGTACTCCTTCTAACCAATTGCATTCGCCATCCATAGCTACAAAACCTAATATTATGACCGAAACTGCTACAGCCAAAACTTCAACTGGCGTAAAAAATAAATCCATTGGTCTCGGTGCAATAAAAAAGCTTAGAAAAACCAGAACCGGCGCTACAAAAAGGGCAATTTGAGCCCCTGAACCAAGAGCAATATTTATTGCTAGGTCCATTTTGTTTTTCATAGCCATTAAAATGGCTGTACTGTGCTCGGCTGCATTGCCAATAATTGCTACCAAAATTACTCCAATAAAAACCTGCGTCATGCCAAGCGTGGCGGCAGCATGTTCTACGTTACGCACCAAACATTCACTCATTACTGCTACCAAAATAGTGGCAACAGCTAAAATAGAAATTGATTTTTTAGCACTCCAATGACTAACTCCAATTGCTTCTTGAGCAGCTTGATCAACAGGTGGAGTATAAAGATGTTTGTGAGTTTTTAAACTAAAAATAAGACTAAGAATATAAGTAATAAACAGGACAATTGCAATTCCTAGCGCTAGATCATCTTCATTAAAATGTGCTCGGCTACTAAAATGAAATGTGGCTGGTACAGTTAAACTAATTGCACCCAGAGCTAAGAGTGTCGCTAGAGTAGTTGCTGCTGTACGGTTGAAAGTTTGTGTATCATAACGTAAACCACCGGCAAGCATAGAAGCACCCATAACCAGCAAAATATTCCCAATAATCGAACCAGTAATAGATGCTTTTACAATGTCAAACAAACCAGCCCTTAAAGCAGTAACAGCAATAATGAGTTCGCAAGCATTACCAAAAGTAGCATTTAATAGTCCTCCAATACCTTCACCAACACAACTAGCAAGATGTTCTGTCGCTTTACCCATCCAACCAGCCAAAGGAATAATTGCTAAGCAAGCAAAGAAAAAAACTAGATTTTCATAGTGTAAATATTGCGCCAATAATGTTAATGGTACAAATAAAAGTAGTATATTCAGAATAAAATCAGACTTGAGAAAACTTTTCGCTTTCAATTTATTCCCCTATTGACTATGGCGCCGGCATACGATATCTTTCGATATCACCAAAGTGATGATAACGATAATCAGCGCTAGTAGCGGTTTTGATACCTGCTTCTTGAGTAACAGTCCTACGTTTTGAACCACGTGGAAAACGTAAAATACTCGTACCTTCCAAATCACTGATAGCTGAAAGAACAGCCTGATCATATTTCTTAAAACCAGACGATTCAAAAATATCCAGATTAGCTATGCGCCCATCATTCGTAATTTGACAGGAAAACCAAGCAACCGTACCCAATGGAAAACGAGGCATTATCATACCTGTCATTGGATTAATACGTGGTCTTTCATACTGATCAGGATTATTTACTTTTTCTTGAACTGAAAGTTGTACTGCTCTCAAAAAGCGGTTACGCCAGCGATCCCATTCAACTTGCAACTCTTGATCTCCAGCATCAGGATCTGCTGCAGTTAAATTACCGGTATTGAGCGTGGCTGAGCCTTGCAAAACTGGCTTTTTATGGAGATCTCTGGGATCTAAAGTTTCTAATTCTGTCGTTTCTATATTACCTTGCAATAAATCTTGTTTGGTTCCAGCTTGCAAAAGATTATTTTCAGCATTACCAGTTAAATGAGAATTAGACTTACTACCAGGTAATTCCGGCACCGGAAAAGGTAAATCATGCAATGAATTCATATTAGAACTTGACGTCCCGGAAGAGGCTTTCTTTTTAGCTTCCACCGACGCCAACAGCAAGTTGAAACTAATAAAAAGTAGTACAAGGCTTCCTGTGATTTTGCTTACAGACTTACAACTATTATTTATAATCATAATTTGTTTCAAATATTTGTACTGGCAACCACCTTCAGTTTACCCTTTTCTGTAAATAAAAGAATGATTAACAGTTAAAATTATCAATTTTGTGAGCGATTGTTATTGCTTTCTGCATCGGTCCAGCTAAATGATTCAGGCGAAAATGGTTGTTTAGCACCATATTCAATACCATATTGAACCCCATGAATTGAACCTTTAATCATGCCGCTCAGTAAGCCATACGGAATACTCATTGTCGCAATTAAAATATTGCTAGCAATACCAAAATCATTGCCAAAATCCTGGCGTAAAACACCAGCCATTCTACGGGTTTCTAGTTTAATATCTCTCACTACCCTGATAGGCACTCCTAGACTTACTCCACATACTACCCCTGCAACCTTTTTAGGCACACTAAATATTCCACCTGCAACATTTTCCTTTTCTTCAGGCTCAGCATTTGCAGACAAAGTAAAACCAGATACTAGAATTAAAAAACAAACAATAAAATGCTTCATTAGCGATAACCTTGTTTTATTTTTTTCTAGCCACACTAGATTTATTTTTCTTTTTTGTTGCTTGTTTAATCACAGTGCTAGCTTTATTGGCTTGTTTTTCATTTTCAAAACCAAATACTCCTAGCCATTTTTTGCCTGTTGTTTGTACAACTAAAAATGAAATATTGATGTTGTTTGTTGCTAGCGCCTGAGAAATTTTTTCTCCTAGCCCCAATTTGTCATCACCTTCTACAGATAAACAAGCTATTTTTGTCGCTGGTTTTAATCCAATTTGTTTAGCTACTTTTGCTGCTTTACCTAAAACGGGATAAACTTCTACCGCTGCTTTTTTTGCATTATGAGGATAAACATATCCCATTACTATGCTCAAATTATTACCAACCTCTACTAATGGTTGTAATGTTTTTGCTAAGGCACCGGGGCAATTATCTAATTCTTTGCGCCATAATAAGGCTTTTTTTACTGTTAATGCCATAATATCTCCTGGTCTCTTATAAATTATGATTTAAAATAATAGCACTATAATAACCAGGATGGCCATTGTCCCAATAAGAGAAATCCATCAATGCACAAAAAGAATTATATTCACTCATTTATTGCACCAGGAGGCAAAAAGTTTTGGCTTTTGATGACAATAGTTTTTATTTATTGTGCTTTTGTTATCTGGATTGATGATCATGGCTTTCCCGCTAAAACAGTGCTTGAATCCGATAGCGCCTTAACTATAGGCGGTATTATGGGCTTATTGCTTGTATTTCGCACCAATAGCGCTTATGAACGCTGGTGGGAAGCACGTAAACTTTGGGGACAATTAGTCAACGAGATTCGCAATTTATCTATAAAAACACAGGCTGTTCTTGCAAATGATCAAGACAAGTACGAATTTATCAAGCTCTTGTTAGCTTTTCCCTATAGCCTGAAAAATCATTTGCGCGGAGGCGTTTTTGATTTGAAAGTATTTGACTTGCATGCCCAAAAAATAGAACCAAGTCATTTTCCTCAATACATAGCAAGTTTAGCCAGCCAGAATCTTTACAAGTGGAAAACAGAAGGCAAAATTGATGGATTCATCTGGTTAGAACTTGATTTGCATGCACGCGCGCTCATGGATATTTGTGGATCATGCGAACGCATTCTTAAATCTCCCATTGCTGGTGCTTACAAACAACTAATTTGGCACGGCATTATTATATACATGGTTTTAGCGCCCTGGTTAATCATTCCGCTTTTAGATAATTGGACACTGGTAGCGGTGATATTAAGCGCTTACTTTATTTTAGGCGTAGAGTTATTAGCAGAGGAAGTGGAAGAGCCTTTTGGTACACAAACAAATGATTTACCATTAGAGACTATTTGCAGCAATATCAGTATCTCTATCAAAGAAATTTTTCCTCAATTAAATCTTGACTTGCATCAATAATAAAGAAAGTGCGCCAAGATAGATGTCATACACTTATTTTTAGACTGTCAAATAGACGATAATGACATTATCAAAACAGTATCCAAGAGAAAGCACTTAACTAGTGTATAGAGATATTAGTTACAAGCACAATCAAAACCTAATTATCATGCTTGCGGCAATTTCCATAAGCATGAATAGTCAACTTGTGTTTGCTGAGACAACAGTAAGCGATAATGTAAGCATTGCTCAAGCCACTCACCTCGCGCCAGTGCCTAATATTATTCCAACTGATGTCACTAATATTGGCATTGGTAGAGAAAGATCTTTAGTAGATCCTGGCTGGCGATATCATGTTTTAAATAAGCTTCCAGAAAGACTTTGGTTTAGCATGAGCACTGAAGTTAGCCAACGTCTGGATACTAATGTGCTCTTCACATATAGTCATCCAAAAGCAGATTATGCTTTCCGCGTTTTGCCTAATATATTTCTTGGTTATGATTTATGGAAACGCTCGAGCATTTACACAAATTATTTTGTCATTAAAGATTTATTCGCATCACAAGGCGGGCTTTTAAATTTTCCCACTACCCAATCATTATCGCTTGGTTTTCGTCAAGAATTTCCCATTACACAAAGAACAAATATTCAACTGGACTTTCAAGCAAGAGAACTTTGGCAAACAGCAAATATACGCCAGGCAGATCTTTTGCCTTCTATTTTAGTCACACATATGTTTACTCCTCGCATGCTTGTTTTTGGCAATAGTGTTTTGCAATTAAGAGGAAGCGATTATTTTTGTGGACCGCAAAGAGAAATAGATCCTTTTTATACATTGGGACTTGTTTATCGCAAAGGTCAATGGGTGTTTACAGCAACACAAACTCTCGTGAACAATTATCGACGACGCAACGCCATTCCACCGGTAGGAAATGTTTCCTTAATTGGTGATTTGGAAGTATCACATCCAATACATAGAAAAATTCCTGGTTTAGTCGGTTTCGTTCGAGCAGAGCCAATTTATAACTGGCGTTCACAAAAGGTAGCTGGCATAAGTGGTTTTGACTTTAGATTATTTGGCGGCTTAAGGTTCTCCATGAATAAACCTTCCTATTCACCCTCTATCAATCAGCTTAAACGTCAACTCATCGAATCTGAATCTCAAAATCTTCCTAATTCAAAAGAAGACCCCAATGCGAATAATCAATCAAATAATGATAATTCACCAGGTTTAAGACCAGAAATTAGCCAAAGCAAAAACCCTGTATAAAAAATTTTTCCTTTTGCTTAATAATAAAAAACCAGGTTTTCACCCGGCTCTTGGAAATTTAAATTTACCCCCAGGGGAATTCGAATCCCCGTTACCTCCGTGAAAGGGAGGTGTCCTAGGCCACTAGACGATGGGGGCATGATTGCTTAAAAACACGCCATAGACGTCCTATGAGTTAGCCAGAATAACAAAATACTTATGGTAGTGTCAACTTATCTTACGATTCTGTTTATTTTTGCAGTACAATCAAGTTGCCAGTTGTTTTTTCACAAAAATGCTTCATCCATATAGAACTTTTAATAACTACTTAAAAGAGCATTTTGGCACTGTCGTCTATCGGGTGCCAATTGATGCCGGCTTTGATTGTCCAAATCGAGATGGCACACGGGCTTTTGGTGGTTGTACATTTTGTGATGAAAACGGTTCTGGCGCTCCCACTATTAAAAGCAATATAAAAATCAAAGAGCAATTGATTCATGGCATTGACAGAATTAAATATCGTTTTGGAGCAAAAAAATTCCTCGCTTATTTTCAAGCCTTTACTAATACTTATGCTCCCGAAGGCGTTCTGAAAAATCTCTATGAAGCTGCCTTAGATCATGAAGATGTTGTTGGTTTATGTATAGGCACACGCCCAGATTGTTTGCCAGATAATGTGCTCGATATGCTAGCAGAATTGAATAAACGTACATTTATATGGTTGGAAATAGGCTTACAATCGGCATTTAACCAAACATTGGATATTATCAATCGAGCACACACTGCTGAGGAATTTTTTGATGCTGTCAAACGGGCAAAAAAAAGAAATTTAAAAGTAGCTACACATTTGATATTTGGTTTGCCAGGAGAAACCAAAGAACAAATGCTTTCAACTGTTGAGCAAGTTGCTCAAACTGATATTGATGGTATCAAAATTCATCAGTTGGTTATCTACAAAGGAACCCCACTAGAAAAAGAATATAATTCCGGCAGTTTGCAAACATTTGATGAAGATGATTATGTAAATTTGGTAGCTGATGCCATTGAGATGCTTCCCAAAGACATGGTGATAATGCGACTGGTGGCAGAAGGAACAAAGGATGAATTAGTTGCTCCCAAATGGGCATTAAACAAAAGTCAAACAATAATTAAAATTGATAAAATTATGCACGCGCGTGGCACCGAACAAGGTTGTCGCTATCAATCATTTTTAACTAAAAGCGACGCTCCCACAATTCCGGCATAATCACCCAATTCTGCTTTTACAATTTCAAGTTTTTTAGAAGCTATTTTCAATGATTTAGTTTTTGCTTCATGTTGAGCTGTTTGGAAATAATAATCCACAGCTTCGACTAAACCACCACCAAGAATGATTTTTTTTGGATTAAGCATATTAACTATATTAGCCAATCCAATACCCATAAAACGAGCAGCATCTGTAACAGCCCTCACCACCAATTCATCTTTTGTTTCAATTGCATGTTGAATGGATTTAGAGCGCAATATGCCTTTATTAGGATCGATTTTTTCCCGCACTTGCGAATCGGCGCCACGCGCTATTTCTTGCACTATATATTTGGCAATAGCTGTACGAGAAGCATATGTTTCCAAACAACCCATACCACCACAACCACATGTTCTCCCATAGGGCACCAGCACCATATGTCCTACTTCACCAGCAGTACCACTAGCTCCATGATATAGCTTGCTATTGATGACGATACCACTGCCGATACCAGTACCAACAAATATACAAATAAAATGATCGCAATTACGCCCCGCGCCAAAATGCAATTCACCCAATGTTGCTACTTCTACATCATTACCCAGTTTACAAGGTAAGCCATAATAGCTTGACAATGGTTCTACTAAAGGCAGTTCTGTTAAGCCAAGATTGACAGCATTTAAAATAATTCCCTTTTGACGATTGACCATACCAGCAGCCCCAATGCCAATGCCAGAAATTTGTTTTATATCAGTACCTGATTCCGCTAAAGCTTCATCAATTACAGCAATGATTCTCTTTATCAAATCATCTTGTTCATGTGGATATCTTGTTTTCTTTTTTCCGGTACCAACTAATCTACCGGTCTCTAGATTTACTACACCAGCAAGAATTTTTGTTCCACCAAAATCAATACCAATGGCCAATTTTTCGGGCATAACAAATTTCCCTAGTATCCAAAGGACAAATAATTATAACAAAATACTATGGCAAAATACGTTTTTGCAGCCAGTGCCAGTATTTCCCAGCTTTTGAACTATTTTCTGGATGAGTACTTGCAGAAGCACCAATTATAGCGTTCGGTATTGGCAGGGAGCCTAATGATGAAAGTTCAGTTGGATTATAATTCTCCGAACGTAAAGATGGCAGTCCATATTCACTCAAAAGGCTATTTTTTTCCAATGTTTGTTTGGAAAAATCAAATAAGCTTTCTTCTGGAATATAACTTACAGCATCATTTATATAAGTTGTATCTGCTGATAATTTATCTATTGGAATAATAGCCAATGAACTTGCTACTCGTCTAGCTTTTACGTCTCTATTTCTAGTTACTGTTTGTCCATTCACTACCATAGTAGTTGACCCACCACCATCTAAATTCATCGCAGCTATAGCACCCATTTTATGCAAAAACTTGGCAACATCCCATAACGTGTGTGGTCCTTCAACAGTAAGCAATAACAAATGTCTATCAGCAGTCACTCCAATTGCTGTGCGAGCCTTAATTTGGCTGGTAGTCCATGTTTGACGGAATTTTTCACCTTTAAGATCTATATATATTTGATTGTTGCGAATTAAAACTGGTCCGCCACTAACTGCGTCAATCACATCTTCCCATGATTGGGGATTTGTTTGCCAATTTAAATGTACCAAATCACCACGCGATAATTTTGCAATATCACTATCTCTACTATCGCTTAAAACAAAACCACCATACGGAATACTTATGCTTGTCTCTGTTTTATCAGTAACACAACCATTATGATCAACGGCAATCAAAGTACCAGGATAAGCCATTTGTACAAAACTGCCCCAACGTTGTGTATAAGCTATTAAATGGCTGCCGCTACGTCTTGGCTGATTGACATTATTTACCCAAATAGAGCCAATTTCGGGATTTGATGTTTCAAGCAAACCATGTAAATTTAAACGGTCCATTCTAAAAGAACCATCTTCTGTAATCCCTAATGAAATACGTTCATAGATAGGTCCAGTTATCCATTCACCATTAATCTTTAAAGATCCAAGTGGTGTACCATCTTTTTTAAAATAATTAGCATTTACTGCTGCAATTGCTTGTACACGCTTAGCTTGATTTTTAACTTCATCAAGCGCAAATCTATTGGCAGCTAATACTGGCTTTACTTTCACCTGAGCAGTATTCATATCTACATCTACTAAATTTACATTAAGTCCACCACGGTAAAACTTATGGACAACACCAACAGATAAATTAGAAGTACCCATTAAATCAGCAATTTCAGATAATGGTTTAACAGTTATTATTTTGCTTTTTTGCCGATGAGTTTTGCTTTTAGAAAGTTTTTTTGTTGGTTTAGTTTTAGCTTTAACCAACCTTTTTTGTTGCTGATTGCTAGCCTTAGGCAATTTATAATTGGCTGATGGGCGTAATAAAGAAGGGCGTGGAGCAACTACACCCAATGTTTGGGCAGAAAGCCCATTAAATGACCCAAAACAAATAGTCGAGTTTAAAGTAATAGATAAGAATACAGCTAAAAGACTTATTTTCTTCTTGGACTTTATCATTTAGTGTTTCCTTAAATACCCTCAAAACCGCTAATAGTGTCAGTTTTGGTTATCAATAAGCATCGGGCAAAGCTCTTTGCTTGTCAAATGAAAACTGGCGTATTCAGGTTATGCCCGAGCGATTAACCAAACAAACGTTATCGGTCACAAAAATTCAAACTAAAAATCGAGATATTTTGAGAGACCAAATACTCTCAAAATCATCAACTTTACAACTGCAATTGGTTTTGTTATACTGCTTATTAGACAGTGCTATACATGTATAGCAGTTGCAAAAAGGACAACCAAAGCAATATGTTAGCCATACGAATACCAAAAGAAATTGAAAATCGCCTTGAATTACTAGCCCGCAAAACAGGCCGTTCGAAGAGTTTTTATGTTCGTGAAGCTATTCTGGAGCATATTGATGATTTAGAAGACTATTATTTGGCGGTTTCTCGTTTAGAAAAAAACTTGCCAGCAATTTCTGTAAAGGAAATGGAAAAACGCCTTGGTCTGGAAGATTGAATTTGATCTACATACAGAACGTGACCTAAAAAAAATTGATCCTGTTTCACAAAAAAGGATCTTTCACTTTCTGAAAGAAAGACTTGCTCCTTTAAAAGATCCACGCACACTCGGTGAAGCTCTACATGGTGAAAAGTTAGGTGATTTTTGGAAATATCGCGTAGGTAACTACCGAATTATCTGCAAAATCGAAGATAAAACCATCAAAATTTTAGTCATACGGATAGAACATCGAAAAGATATTTACAAATAAAACTATTTTGTTTCTATACTCCAGCCGTTAAACCACCATCAATTGGAATAACCGCCCCCGTCACATAAGCTGCTGCTTCTGAGCATAAAAACAAAACTACATTTGCTACTTCTTCTGGACTTCCTACCCTTTGCATAGGGATATTGGCTTGCACAAATTCATTTAACGCTTCTTTAGCAGAAATACCTTTACGGGCACCTACTTCTTCATTGAATCTTTCGCATAAGGGTGTCGCAATACAACCAGGACAAATACAATTAACTCGTATATTGTCTTTAGCATAATCTAAAGCAATAGAGCGAGTTAATTGTATAATAGCCGCCTTTGAAGAACTATAAGCAGCCGAGAGTTTTATTCCTCTCAGTCCAGCATCCGATGCATTATTAATTATTACCCCGCCACCATTTACAATCATTTGTTTTAAACAAGCTAAAGACATTAGATATGTGCCTTTAAGATTAGTATCAAATACAAAATCCCAATCGCTTTCTTTTGTTTCTAATAATGGTGCCACAAATTCTACACCAGCATTATTGAACAAATAATCTATGCGTCCAAATTTTTCCATTGTTTTAGCAATTACAATTTCTACATCGGAAGATTTAGCTATGCTGCCTGCTATTGCTAATGCTTGCCCACCAAGTTTATTTATTTCTTGAACTGTTTCATTAGCGTGACGAGCATTAATATCAAGGATACTGACACTAGTTCCCGCTTGAGCAAAAGCTAATGCTGTCGCTTTACCGATACCAGAACCACCACCAGTGATTACTGCTACTTTATTAGCAAATTGCATTGTATTTTTCCTAATTAGCTAATCTTGTCTTGCGATTAGCTTTTAATTCGCGCCACCAAACCAAAAGACAACTAGCATTAAAAATAGAAGAATATGTTCCTGAAATAATACCTATTAACATTGCCAGGACAAAATCACGAGTAGTCACTCCCCCTAATACATAAAGAGCAGTGAGTGTGATAATTACAGTTAAAGAAGTATATATCGATCGGGTCAAAGTTTGATTGATACTTTCGTTTGCTATATCACCAAAAGTCCTACGTTGTTGTTCACCAGATTTAGCATCAATGGTTTTACTACCAACATATTTAGAATTTTCACGGATACGATCAAAAACAACAATGGTATCGTGCACAGAAAAACCAATTACTGTAAGCACCGCGCTAATAAATAAACTATCTACTTCCGTACCAATTACGAGCCCTAAAATAGCAAAAATACCAACTAAAACTAAAACGTCATGTACTAAAGCAGCAATCGCGCACATAGCATAATCAAACATAAAGCGTACTTTTATATATACAACCATAGCTACAAATGTAAGCAACAATGCCAATAAGCCGTTTTGCAATAATTCAGGTCCTACTACTCCGCTTACTTTATCAACTGAAAGTACTTTAAATTCGCCAATCTGATTGCTTAACTCTTCATTCAATTTTTTCTTTATTTGTTCATCTTGTTTTTCATCAGTTAATGCTTTGGTGCGCATCACAATTACATCTTTTCCAGCAATATTAGCCAATTGCACTTGGGAGCCAGTCAATCCAGTCTCTTCTAGGATATTGCGTACTTTTTGTAATTCAACTGGTTTAGCAAATTGATATTGCAAAATAGAGCCACCAGTAAAATCTATACCCAACTTTAATGGCGAATGAAATTGATACAAACACATGGCAATGCCAATTAGACCTGGAATAGTAATTAACAAAGATATACCGAACCAAAACGGACGATATTTAACTATATTGACTTTAGGCAACACTATATTTTCTCCTAACCTACTTTGGCATTAGCTTTACTAGCATTTGATTTTTTATCCATTCTCACTCCAAACAACTTAACGTTTTTCGGAATTAGATGTAAGAACACTCTGGTGGCAGTAATGGCAGAAAACATTGATATAGCCACACCAATTCCTAGAGTAACAGCAAATCCTTTCACTACCGATGTACCAAATGCCATCAGTACCGAACAAGCAATTAAACTATTCATATTACTGTCAAAAATTGAAGAAAATGCTTTTTCAAAACCAGCTTCAATAGCAGAATATAAGTTTTTACCATTATTCAATTCTTCTTTTGTTCTCTCAAAAATAAGGATATTAGCATCAACTGCCATACCTATAGATAGAATAAAACCAGCAATACCAGCTAAAGTAAGAGTGACAGGCATAGCTTTAAAGACAGCCAGTGTAGTTAGCGTATAAAGAATAAGAGCAGTATTAGCTACTAACCCAGCTACACCATACACAACAAGCATAAACAACATCACTAAACCAATACCAGCCAAGCCCGCAATTAAACTTTTATCAATAGAATCTTGCCCTAAAGTTGCACCAACTGTACGTTCTTCCAAAATTACAACCTTTGTAGGCAGAGAGCCTGCATTTAATTTAGATGCTAAATCAACAGCTTGATCTTTCGTAAAACTACCTTTAATTTCACCATCTCCACCTCTAATTGGTTCAATGACATTGATACCATGATAAGACTGCATTGATAAAGGACGTCCATCTGGACCACGATCAGTTGGTAACCCATCTAAAAATATGCCAATTTGTTTACCAACTAATCGGCTAGTTAAATCACCAAATTTTTTAGCACCTTCTGGTTTGAAATGAAAGTTTATTACCCAATTGCGACCATTAGCCAGTGGTACTGCTTGTGCACTTTTAAAATCTGCCCCGGTTAAATTTACATCCCTCCAGACAGGACTTCCTGTGTCATCAAGCATTGGACTGCCATTATCATTATAGGCAAGTTCTTTAAATTCCAATAAAGCAGTAGTCCCAATTCTATCTTTAGCAGCTTGCGGATCTTTCACACCCGGCAATTCAACAATAAGTCTGTCACGCCCTGCTCTTTGTACAACAGTCTCTGATACACCTAAGCTATTAACACGATTATTTATTACTGTTTCCACTCCGCGCATAACCTCTGGTGTAATTTCTGGCACCAATTTGCTAGGCTGTGCTTGTAAAAGAAGTTGTGAACCACCTTTTAAATCCAATCCTAGTTTGAGATTAGTAATAAAAGCAAAATCCCTAAAATGTCCTAATACTTGAATATTATTAGCTTGTGAAACTTCGGCAAAAGCTTCTTTCGTTGCTTGATCAATTTGAAATTGATTCATTTGTTTGTAATCGGGTCGCTTTTCTAACGATGACAAAATTTCTTCTTGCAAGACAGAAGGCGCTAATTCAGCTAATCTCTGCCAATTAGCTAATTGTTTGTCTGGCACCACTTGTATCAGTGTTGTTAAGGACCAAACAAAAACAGCAATTACTGCCCAAAGTTTCCAATTACGCACAAACATAAATTATTCGTTCCACCATATATATACTTAGTTCTGAGCTACCAATTTTAACGTATCTTCTCTGTTGGCAACTCTAGTACAAAAGTTTTTCTAAGTAGAACAAAACTCATACTAAGCAGTACAAATTCGATCGCCGCCCCTTTGTTGAGCTAATTCAAGTGCTTGAACAGCCCGAGCAACCAGCTCATCATGCTCACGCGCGTGCGCTGGAAATGAAGCAGCACCAATACTTGCTGTTACGTTTAAGTTATTCCAATTATGACTAATAGCTTGTGCACCTATACGCTGACGAATGCGCTCGGCTGCAATTGTTGCACCTTGCGGATTTGTTTCTGGAAATAAAATGGCAAATTCATCGCCACTATAACGCGCTGGAATATCAACATCTCTTATAGTTGCTTTAATTACAGAACCAGCTACTTTCAAAACAGCATCAGATGTCAGCGATCCAAATTGACGAGCAATCTCTTTATATCCATCAATTGAGACAAGTAATAAAGATACCGGTCTTTTATATCGCTTTGCTCTCTTAAGCTCATCTTTCAATTCTTTGAGAAATGTCCGAGAGTTGTAAAGCTCAGTTAAAGAATCTAAAAGTGCAAGCCTATCTAATTCTTCTGCTTTAACTGCCGTCAGATTTGACTCAGTATTAGCTAATAAAGAGCGGTTTTCAAGCTCTTTTACCCTCTCCAACATTTGACCATCAAGTTGCGAACGTCCACCAATTTGTTGTGTCTTGGGACGTTGATTAGTGTCAAGAACACGACAAAACATACATGTTCTACCACTGCAGATATGATCTAATTTGCCTACCATTTTAGTCTCACAATATATTGTTTTTTAGCTTATTGTAGGTACGGCCTTTATACGCTTAATGTTCCCTTTTAAGTTTAAGGCCAAACGTATTAAGCTTACCCCCACACCTATCATTCTATAGTTTCTTAAAGCCGCTAATTTATTATAGTACCTTCATTTACAATCTTTTTCCCTGACACAAATAAATCTATTAATTGGGCTTGCCCATGAAGAATTAAGTCATATGGATTTAATTGATCTAAGACATGCAAACTACTATCTTTCAAGCCAAAAATAGCAATATCTGCCAGTTTATTAGGCTCTAAGGAGCCGATATTATTAGCTTGTCCAATAATATTGGCTGCCCCAAAGGTTAAATGGTGAATTACCTTTTCACTACTTACATTAAATTGTGGATTTGTAGCCTTTAGTAAATTTACAGCAAATAAAGCTTCTTCTAAGACATTTAAACTGAAAGCAGAAGCAGCACTATCTGTGCCAAAACCAAATTCTAATTCCATCTCAATAAAACTTTTCATCGGTGCTGTGCCATTCATTAGCAAGGCATTGCTGCGTGGGCAATGAATTACTTTAACTTGATTTTGTTGCAAAAGACTTAATTCATCATTACTCACATGTACAACATGGCTGGCAACGGTAAGAGAATTTAAAAATTTTTGTTTGTACAAATAATTTACTGGTGTCAGTCCTTTTTGCCTCCAAGACAAATTTTGTATCTTTTCAATTTTTTCTTGAAATACAAAGCTGAGATAATTATCGACACAATCATTATTATCTTCTATCCATGCACATTCAGCTTCTGATTCTGCCAAATGAATTAAATAAGGTAGATTATGCGATTTACTCCATTCAATAACTTCTTGCAAAAGACTCGGACAAACAGTATACGGAGCATGGGGAGCAATTGTAATCTTAATTAATTCAGACGCTAATGCTCTTTTAAGTTTATTATCTTCTTGAGCATTTTTGATAAATAAATTGTATTTATCCAACCATTTTTGCCAAGTATGCTGAGCTATATTTTCATCAATACCAAATAATTCCAGCCCGACAAGTCCTCTTAAGCCAATTTGTGCTAATCCCCAAGCGGCAGCTCCTGTATAAGAAGAATCGGCTACACATGTTGTCCCTGATAAAGCAATTTCTTTGGCACCTAATAAAGCACTTTTTTTCCAGTCATCTGGTTGAAATTTTCTTGATGATATTACTAAAGTTCTAATCCAATCAAAAAAAAATTTTTTCTGAGTGTTTAAAAATTTGAGCGATGAATAATCTAAATGGGTATGCAGATTAATCAAACCTGGCATTATTATTGCTTGTTTGTAATCTTTGTATAATCCAGCATTCAATAATTTTTCTTTTTGCCGCTGGGAAAATCTTTGATCAAATTCATCTTTCGAACAAATATCAAAAATATGTTGGTTATTTAAGATAAGTACAGCATTTTTAATTGGTTTTGCTACTATGGGCAATAGCCAGTCTGCTGCTAAATAAGAGTAATTCAAATTATTTCCGGTAGACATTTTTACTTAATAATATGGCTTTGTTGTACTATTATGTCCGCAAACTAAGTAAAGCTGAGAAATAATCATTGAAAATTAGTATCTCTGAATTAAAATTACTTCCCAAACAAAAGCTAAATATTACTTTTAAAGAATCTCTTGAAGATATTGATGCTGTAAAGCCAGTAATAGGCGATCTTATTCTCGCTTATAGTGGCTCTGGCTTACATCTTTCAGGCACAGTACAGACCTTGCTAAAACTTAGCTGCCATCGCTGTTTACAGCCATATTTTCAAAGTTTAATCGTCGATATTGATGAGCGCTTTGCAGTTCAATCAGATATTTATAAGCCAGGACAAAAAGAAAGAGAGCTTAACAAAGATGATTTTGTTGAATATCTTTCTGACAAGGGGGAGCTTGACATTAGCGATGTTGTGTATCAAGCTGTTACACTGGCTACACCAACTAGTTGTTTATGCAGTGGAGAATGTCCTGGTCCAGCGTATAATTTAGCTTCGGCTGAAGCTACAGAACAAAATGCTGATTTATTAGCAAGTAGTAATAATAGCCCAGATAAAGCAAATCAAGTTGATCCAAGATGGGAAAACTTGAAGAGACTGTTTGCAAAAGAAGAATAAGAAGAGAAAATCGTAGATAATAGTATTTAGTCGAGTATAAATAATCGGCATAAGAAGGAGTTAAAGGTCCATGGCTGTCCCCAAGAAGAAAACATCACACCAGAAACAACATTCTCGCCGAGCAAATTGGAAGCTTACAGTAAGCAAATTAGGGCAATGTCCAAATTGCTCCAAACCAATAAGATCTCATCAAGCTTGTATCTCATGTGGATATTACCGTGGGATGCCAGCAAGATTATCAGATCGCCTCACCTAAAATTGGCTGAAGAGATGTTTACAAGATAATTGGCAAGCATTCGGCAATTGCCATAAATGTTACGATATTTACAGGGTTTTATAATTTAGTGGGCGGGAGAATTGATGATTCGCATTGCGGTTGATGCCATGGGCGGTGATCATGCACCTCGCGAAGTAGTACATGGCGCTGTACTTGCAGCCAAAGAGTATGGGATTGCGGTACAGCTTGTCGGACTACCAGAAATTGTTTCACAAGAATTAAGTCGTCATAACATAACTGGACTCAACATTAGCGTGGTACCAGCTTCTGAAATTGTATCCATGGATGAAAAACCAAGTCGAGCAATTGTAAAGAAAAAAGATTCTTCAATTGTAGTTGCTACAAAACAAGTTGCCGATGGACTAGCTGACGGTGTTGTAGCAGCTGGCTCAACTGGGGCAGCGGCAGTAGCTGCACAAATAAATTTAGGACGCATTGCTAATTTAGATCGCTCAGCAATTGCTTGTGTAATGCCAACTAGCTCCAATAAACCTTGCGTTGTTTTAGATGTTGGTGCCAACGTAGAATGTACTCCTTTTCAATTATTTCAATTTGGCATTATGGGTTCAATACTTTCGGAAGGACTATTCAATACAAAACATCCTAAAGTCGGGTTGTTAAATATTGGTGCCGAAGAAACAAAAGGTACTGAATTAGTTAAAGAAGCATACAAACTTATGCAAAACAGAGAACAACTTAATTTTGTTGGTTTTGTTGAAGGGCGTGATTTTCCTATGGGCAAAGTAGATGTAGTTGTTACTGATGGTTTTACAGGAAATGTTGCTCTTAAAACATCAGAAGGCATAGCAAAAATGATATCTCTTATGCTCAAACAAGAATTACTCTCATCAATTCGCAATAAAATTGGCAGCAAAATAGCTGAACCAGCTTTTCAAAGTTTAAAGCGCAGAATAGACTATAACGAATTTGGCGGTGCATTGCTTATAGGCGTCAAAGGAGTTTATGTTATTGCCCATGGCGGCTCAACACATACAGCCATTAAAAATGCCATTAGAACTGCCTCTGATATGGTGCGTGCTAACATAGTAAAACAAATTGAATGGACTTTGTCTTTGACTACCGCAGGAAGCAAGTCGTGAACTTACAAGTTGGTGCAAAATTAATAGGTGTAGGCAAAGCTGTTCCCAGGAGTGTTGTCACCAATGCAGATTTGGAAGGCTTGGTTGACACTTCTGATGAATGGATAACAACTCGCACAGGCATCCGTCAAAGACATGTTGTTTCTGAAGGAGAAACAGCAACTGGATTAGCTATTGAAGCCGCCAAAGATGCAATTGGTTTTGCCGCTCTTGATCCAGCAAAAATTGATTTAATTATAGTTGCTACATCCACACCCGACAATTTATATCCATCCACCGCTTGCATGGTACAAGCAGCAATTGGAGCCAAGCAAGCAGCTGCTTTTGATATGGAAGCCGCTTGTACTGGCATCATTTACGCTTTAGCTGTAGGACAACAATTTATTGGTTCTGGCACTTTTAAAACTGTGCTTATGATTGGCGTTGATGTACATTCTCGTTTTTTAAACTGGGAAGACAGAAACACATGTATTTTATTTGGTGATGGCGCCGGTGCATTTATTATGCAAGCATCCCAAAAAGAAAATGAAAATGATATGCTCGCTACTTACTTACGCGCCGATGGCAGCGGCGGTCATTTATTGTGTATTCCAAATTCTGGTGTGCATTATCCGCATGTTGGTACTACACCCGAAAAAGCTACTCATAGATTTTTGCAAATGAATGGTCGTGCTGTTTATGAATTTGCTATTAATGCCGTACCAGATGCTGTAAAAACTGCTTGCGCGCGCGCGGGCATTGAAGTGAAAGATATAGATTTTCTAGTGCCACATCAGGCTAATCAACGTATCATTAAAGCAGCAGCTGAAAGACTAGGATTTTCGCCAAAACAAATTGTCAGCAATTTAGATCAATATGGCAATACATCTGCTGCCTCAATTCCGCTGGCTATGGCTGACGCGCTAATGCGCAAACAAATAATACCACCAGCTGTATGTGTTTTAGTTGGTTTTGGTGGTGGATTAACCTGGGGCTCGGCAATAATACGCTGGACTGCCTTTGACCAAAGACAAATTACACAAGAAAATCAGAATAAAGAAAAAACAATAGGAAGTACTATTTAGATGAATAAAATTGCTTGCTTGTTTCCTGGACAAGGTTCTCAAAGCGTTGGCATGGGCAAAAGTTTTTATGATAATAGCTCACTAGCTAAAAATACTTTTGACAAAATTGATGTCATTGCTCACAGATCTTTATCCCAACTTTCTTTTTCTGGTCCTGAAGATGAGTTAAAGCGAACAATTAATACCCAACCAACAATACTGGCTGTGTCACTAGTAGCTTGGCAATGCTATCTAGAAACTGGCGGACCAAAACCAGATTTTGTCGCTGGGCATAGCTTGGGCGAATTTACTGCTTTAGTTGCTGCACAAGTGTTATCTATTGAAGACGCCGTCAAATTAGTAGATAAGCGTTCAAGACTCATGGAAGAATGTCCAACTGGTGCAATGTCAGCAGTAATTGGTATGAGCAGAAATGATTTAGTAAACATTTGCCGAGAAGTAGAAAGTAAATTAAAAGACAAAGTGGTAATTGTTGCTAATTTCAATACACGTGAACAATTAGTTATATCCGGTAGCCCGGAAGCTGTACAATTAGCTGGCACCAAAGCTAAAGAATCTGGAGCAAAAGTGATACCACTTCCCGTTGGTGGTGCTTTTCACTCACCGCTTATGCAAAAGGCAGCTCAGGAATTTGAACAAGAAGTTTCAAAAGCAAACTTTGAAAATGCCAAAATACAAGTTATACAAAACTTTGATGCTAAATCATCTGTTGACGCTAATGACATAAAGTCTAAACTAAGCAAACAAATGCCCAATGCAGTCCTTTGGTGTGACTCCATAGAATACATGCTTTCTCAAGGCGTTAAAACATTTATTGAAATTGGTCCAGGCAAAGCATTAACTGGCATGGTAAAAAAAATAGATCGTAGCGCCACTGTCCACAACATTTTTGATATGGAATCGCTAAATACATTTGCTGCCAGTCTTGATTCTCTTTGCCAAAAAACATAAATGCTTTGTTTTTAAAGTTAAATTTTCTCCTAAAAAACAAAAGCCCGGGCTAATATTTCCATCACACACGTAATTTAGCCAGGCAAAGCTAAATACGGGGTAATTTGTTGTGAAAAGTAAATTTATAGCAGCTATATTAGTAGCATTATTAATAAATACTGGGTCTAGTTTAAGTTTAAACGCTGCATCTCCTACAAATGGCTTTAAAGATTTAACGGATAGTCCTAACAAAACTTATATAGAAGAATTAACTAAATTAGGAATTTTTGATGGACTAGGATTAGAATTTAAGCCATATCAAAATATCAGTCGCGGTGAATATATTGCTTGGCTTGTCACAGCTAATAATCGTATGCGCACAGCTGAACATCAAATTCAATTTGCTCCTTGGTTACAACCACAATTTTCTGACGTACCAAAAACACATCCTTGTTATAAATGGATACAAGCAATGTCCAATACTGGCTATTCAATTGGCTATACAGATAAAACATTTAAGCCCAATCAAGCTATTACTCGCGAAGAAATGATAGCCATCAAGTCTTATGTTGATTATGGTGACACTCATGCTACAGGAAATTTATTCAAATATAATGACTTAGCACAAGTAGACGCACGCTTTAAACGCGGCATTATTGATGATGCTTATTGGACCGACAACAATATGGAGCGTGCTTTTGGTTCCACTAAATCTTTAAAGCCAAAACAAGCAGTAATGCGCTTTGAGGCGGCAGGAACCATCTGGGGATTTGGCAATAGTGGTCAATGCACAGCCCATAAAATATTAGAGCGTGGTGGTCGTCCTAGTACTTATTAACCTTTACTTGGTGGCGGTGGTGGTAAAAGTCTTATCGGCTTCGGTTCATTTTCTTTCGCTTTAAGCCTTTCTTCTTCTTTTACATCCTCATCAATAATGCGCATAAGCATAGCCACCACCTCATCAATAGCCATATGAGCAGGCAATTTTCTTTCACCAATTAGGTCATGTGTCCATAGTCTTGTTTCTCTGTGGTGAGCTGTGACATTGATTTTATAATAGTCTTTATCACCATGAATCATAAACATTGTTGCTTCACGTTCAAATTGAAACCATTTTTTTATATCCAACAAATCAAGAATAATTGATTGTCCTGTCTCAGCATTCTCTGGAATATCAACCTTTGGACGACTGGTAGTGAGCTCATCATGAATAAGTTGTGCTAATTCATTTTTAGCATTTAAATCACAAACATTGACTGGCTCAGCATCAAAATAGAAAGAATTATCCGCCTGTTTTACAGTCGGCAATATAATTTGATTATGGTAACGATAGAATCTAACAAATGACATAGGATAATTTACCCTCTTTTCCCTATGACAGTATACACCGTAAAATTTGCCTGGGACTCGTTATCGCGTTTTTGTGGATCTCGCCAATGAACTTCACCACTTTCTAAGTTGTCTAAAGACTTCACGATTATGATCTAATACAGCTTGCCAATCATTTCTATTGGGCTCGATATTATTATCACCTATAAGAAATTGCACAACATCTTCAAAAGCCACCCTTCCACTAGGAATATGCTTGTCATACAAATCGGGAATTTCTTCCGTAGATATTCGTACATGTGAATGTGGATATGGAAAAGGTTTTTTATCAGTATCTTCAAGCTTCATTGGTTCCAGGGTTTCTCTATCAATCTTTTCAGGATGCCAATGAAATTCATATAAAGCTTTTCCAGTCTCAACAGAACTAATTTTATAAATATATTCTCTTGTTTTAATGCGTACTTTGTTGGAGGTATCTTCTATTGGAACTACCTCCGTAATTATGTAAGCATGTAACTTGTATAGCTTTTTCCGTTCTGCGTTTTTAGCTCCAATGCAGGAACTAAAGCATATAATTTTATTGTGTCCCCTTTGATGGGATGCTTTGAACGCCGCCACTGAGACTTAGTTAAAGTACTAAGTGCTTTTTGTATATGGGGACTAAATTCTTTATTTGCTTGATCCGCAGTTCTTGCCATAAATTTGACTGTATCCAGTAAATGGCAACAGCATTAATAGTTCCATGATTTCACAGCGATTATCCGTATCAAAACCACCAGCCCTATATTTTTTTATAAATTCTTCTGCTGTCATGCCGAGCTGTTCTTTGACAGTTTTATCAAACAACTCGCGCGTTTCTGCCGTAGTCATTTCAACTACATCATAAGATTCGTTATCGTTATTAATACAGGTACTCATATAACTATCTCATAGTAGTACTACTGTTTAGATTATAACCCAAGCTCTTAGGTTATTTCTGTAAATTATTTACCCTCTACAGGCGCCTGATAGACCCTTTTGTTCAATAAATTGCTGTGATGAGGAAAACCTGGAAAGGTAGTCTAGTAAGGTTTCTCTTGGTAGATCCTTGCCGCGCGTTCTCAAGGTATAAGCACCGTTAGTATCGCCGCTTGGATCATACCTGGGCATGGTTAAGATTAACTGTGAAGTGGACGGATTTAATTTTATAGAGGCTTCATGGTTGGAAAAGCAATTACATCACGAATGGAAGGAGAGTCAGTTAAAAGCATAACTAGTCTATCTAAACCAACTCCAATACCCATGGTCGGTGGCATACCATATTCCATTGCTAAAATAAAATCTAAATCTAATGGTTGTGCTTCTACATTTCCAGCTTCTCGCTTTTTGGCTTGTTCTTCTAGTCTTTGTTTTTGATCTTGCGGATCGCTAAGTTCACTATAGCCATTAGCATGTTCACGTCCATAAATAAACAGTTCAAAACGCTCTACCAAGCCTTTTTTCTCGCGATGCATTTTAGTAAGTGGTGAAATTTCAACAGGATAGTCAATAATAAATGTAGGTTGAATCAGTGTAGATTCACACTTTTCTTCAAAAATTGTATTAATAACCGCTCCGCGTGAATCTTCATCTTTCAATTCTACGCCTAGTTTTTTAGCAATTTCTTGGGCACTATTAAAATCAGAAATCGTATCAACATCAACACCAGTTATATTTTTTATAGCTTGTGCCATTGTAATACGTGCCCACGGACGCTTAAAATCAATTTCTTTCCCTTGATAAGAAATTTTGCTTGTACCACACACAGTATTTACTACGTGTAAAAGCATTTCCTCGGTAAAATCCATAAGCTCAAAATAGTCACCATAAGCTTGATATAGTTCAAGCATAGTAAATTCTGGGTTATGCTTCGTACTTATGCCTTCATTGCGAAATATTCTACCAATGTCATAAACTTTTTCAAAACCACCAATAATCAAACGTTTTAAATGCAATTCTGTTGCTATACGCAAATACAAATCCATATCAAGCGCGTTGTGATGGGTAATAAAAGGTCTGGCATCAGCACCACCTGCTTCCGCTTGCAAAACTGGTGTTTCTATTTCTAAAAAGCCTCTTTGGTCCAAAAATTCTCTGAGCGATCTAATAGCAATACTACGTTTTTTAAATGTTTCACGTACGCTCGGATTCATAATCAAATCAACATAACGATGTCGATAACGAGCTTCAACATCAGTAAATCCGTCCCAGCTATCTGGCAATGGCTGCAACGATTTACAAAGTATTTCATAACCAGTTACTTTAATCGACAATTCACCTTGTTTAGTGCGCCTAACTGTGCCTGTTGCACCAACAAAATCTCCTTTGTCGAGAAGCTTCAGCCTTTTTAAAGCCTCTTCAGATAAGTTTTCTTTGTGACAAAAAAGTTGAATTTTTCCTGATTGATCATATAAATCAACAAACATCCAGCTATTTCGCTCATTCATAACTCTTCCACAGACAGAAACAACATCTTCTGTTTCGCTGCCAGCTGGCAAATCTTTATAGAGTTTCTGCAAATCATCAGCTTGATGAGTGCGCGCATAATTATAAGGATAAGGATTAATACCTTCCTCTTTTAATTGATTAAGCTTGCGCAATTTTTCAGCGCGCAATCTACTTTTTTCTACATCGACAACAGTCAATTTCAATCTCCTTGCCAGCATTATTTTGCTTTAGATTTGCGCCATTATCAACTTTATAATTGGCTAATAATAAGACTTTGATACTTTTTGATTATATTAGCAAAGTAAAAGATTTACTCTAAGACTCGCTTCACAAGCCTAAAGTTAGCCCATGTTATAATTTTCTTTGTATGCAACACTGGTTTTTCAGCGTTTTTGAAAGCCCTTGTGTTCGTTGGGTAATAACTTTTTAGGAGAGATTAGCTCTTGAGTACTGGCGAAAGAATAGTAACTGTTGAACTAAGAGAAGAAATGCGCAAGTCATTTATTGACTACGCTATGTCAGTTATTGTCAGTCGAGCTATTCCTGATGTGAGAGATGGACTAAAACCAGTGCATCGTCGCATTATTTATGGAATGTATGAATTAGGTCTTGCTCCAAATGAGCGTTATCGTAAAGCTGCAAAAGCTGTAGGCGATGTAATGGGTAATTATCACCCACACGGTGATTCTGCCATTTATGAATCTTTAGTTAGATTAGCTCAGCCGTCAGCCAGTCGTTATGTATTAATAGATGGTCATGGAAATTTTGGTGATTTAGATAATCCCCCTGCTGCTATGCGTTATACAGAAGCGCGCTTAGCTCCTATGTCCATGGAAATGCTTTCAGATATAGAATCTGAAACCGTTGACACTAGACCTAATTTTGATGATAGCCGTCGTGAGCCAGTTGTTTTACCATCGAGAGTACCAACATTGCTTCTCAATGGCTCAGCTGGAATTGCTGTCGGCATGGCAACCAATATTCCACCACATAATTTGACAGAAGTAATAGATGGAACAATAGCCAAAATTGATAATCCAGATATGGACTCTAAAGGTTTGATGCAATATATCAAAGGTCCAGATTTCCCATCTGGTGGAACGATATTAGGCAGACAAGGAATTGAAGAAGCTTACACAACTGGTCGTGGCTCAATACCAGTAAGAGGACAAGCCACTATTGAACAAATTCCTGGTGGTGGCGGCAGACAAACACGTATGGCAATTGTTGTCACATCACTGCCTTATCTGTGTGGACCAGAAGCATTTGCCAAAAGAATTGCTGACTTAGTAAAAGACGAAAAAATTAATGGCATTAGCGATATAAATGATGAGACTGATAGAACTGGACTACGTGTTGTCATTGAATTAAAACGAGATGCTCATCCAGAAGTTGTACTAAATAATTTATATAAACAAACCCAATTACAACAATCTTTCCCCGTAAATACACTAGCTCTGGTGCGAGGACGTCCAGCAACTTTAAACTTAGCTGCACTCATTCAAGAATTTGTTGACCATCGTATTGATGTTGTTACCAGACGTACACGTTATTTACTTAAAAAAGCTGAAGAAAGAGCCCACATATTAACTGGCTATCTGAAAGCTTTAGAAAATTTAGATGCTGTAATTAAAATTATTCGTGGTGCTGATTCAACAGATGAAGCTCGCCAAGGTTTAATGAAAAAATTCCAGTTAGATGAAGCACAAGCTTCCGCTATTCTGGAAATGCAATTACGACGCCTTACCGGATTAGAACGCGGCAAAATTGAAAAAGAATATAAAGAACTAGTAGGCAAAATAAAAGAATACAAAGATATTTTGGCTAAACGAGACAAAGTTCTTACCTTAATTAAAACCGAACTAGAAGAAATCAAGAAAAAATATGGTGATGAAAGACGCACGAAAATAGAAGGTAGTGCTAGTGATCTTGAGTTGTCTGACAAAGATTTGACTCCTAATGAGCCAATGGCTGTTTTCATGACCAAACAAGATTATGTAAAACGTATTCCATTGGATACATTCAAACGCCAAAGAAGAAATACTCGTGGAGTATCTGGTGTTAAAACAAAAGAAGAAGATGATTTAAAACATTTCTTCACTGCCAATATGCACGATAAATTACTTATTTTTACAAGCAAAGGGCAAGTGTATGGCATTGAAGTTATGGATATTCCTGAAAATAGCCGCTCTGCTCGCGGCATGGCAATTGTCAATTTGATTCCCATAACACAAAATGAAACTGTAACTTCCGTTATTCCAGTATCTTCATTTAGAGACGATGAATACTTTGTCATGCTTACTCGTCAAGGAAGCATCAAAAAAGTTTCCATGACTGATTTCGATAGCATACGTCGCAGTGGTATTATCGCCATTACTTTAGGTAGTGGTGATGAATTAGGCTGGGTGAGACCATCAAATGGAAAAGCCGATATTATTATTGGCACATCAGATGGTATGTGTATTCGTTATAGCGAAGAAGAATTGCGTCCACTTGGACGTACTGCCCGCGGTGTAAGAGCAATTACATTACGTGAAGGTGATAATATCGTCGGCTTTGACGTTGTGGAAGCACAACCAGACTCATCAATCTTAGTGATAACCACTGATGGTTATGGCAAACGAGTGAAATTTGAAGAATTCCGTCAACAAGGACGTGGCGGTATCGGCATTATTGGTATTAAATTCAAAAATGCTCAATCTCGTTTAGCAACCTTGAGAATTGTCAAAACTGGTGATGAAGTAATCGTCGCTACAGCCAATGGCATTGTCGTTCGACAACGCACTGACGATATAAGCTCACAAGGAAGGATGGCTACTGGAGTACGCATTCAACAATTGGGTGAAGATGACTCAGTAATGTCCGTTACACCATTGGTTGAGCCACCAGATGATGTAGATTTGGATGTAGACACAGGCGAAGCCAAAGAATAATTACATATCGAAAGAAATGCCTTCTTTACGGCATTTTGATAAACACCAATTTAATGCCATTTGTTGAGCAAGGGCTAAGTTCTCTTTTGATTTAGGACGACTAGCAAATACTTGATCTAACAGTTTTTGCAATTCACCTTGATAACATTGTAATGATGGTGGCAAATTGAGCGTATAGATATTATTTTGCAAAGCAACAATATCTAAAAAGTATTGTGATTGTTGTGAGCCAAGCGCTGGTACAGCAAATGCTCTAACCATAAATATGGGTTTCCTATGTATCCTACGCCACGAATCAAATTTATTTCTAAATTGCCATTCTTATCATAACTTTACAGAGTAATAAAACACAAGCGTTGAAAACCAATCTAGCTACGGTATCCACCACTGATAGCGCTTGGCAGCCCATTAATTTCTATATTTTCGATAGAGCCTACATATTTAATGCATTTATAAGTTGATTGCCCTTAGCCCTTTAATATTGATTAAACCAACGAGAAAAGCCTGAAATAGCCAATTCTGCTGGAAAGGAATTAGTTAGGCTTAAAAAAGTTACAAAAATGCTAAAAGTTTGAACTAAATGGGTATGTTATACAAAGCATAAGTTGTCAATAGGTACTTGTAGGTCTAAATCCAAGTGTAATTGGCGCTAGCTCAATGTTTCTTTGAGGAAATTTGTAATGGGCAACAAAAAAAGTTTTTGCAAAGCTGGCGAAATAAATCAAACAAATGATGTAAACGATCAAAATACTAGGCGCATTATTGCTTCAAATCCTAATACCCCAAAAGAGGTATTGATGTTTCTAGCTCAAGATCTCTCCACTACAATCCGACAACGGGTAGCTGAAAATTTAAGAACACCACCAGAGACATTATCTAAACTTGCTGATGATAATGATACGGAAGTTCGTCTAGCAGTAGCTGAAAATCCTAATTCTAATGCTGCGATACTGACAAAATTATCGAACGATGAAAGTATAGATGTTCGCTTTGGTGTAGCAGAAAATCCACATATGCCAGAAGATATTTTGATCAAACTAGCAGATGATGATAATCCGTATGTACGCTGCCGTGCCTTACAAACATTGCAAAGAATGTCATTGCACAGTCAAGCCAGATTGAACTTATTGCTGCAATCATGCTGCGGCAAACATACAACAAAAGAAAATTAGCCTTCTAATTATTAGCGAGAAGGATCTTCTTCTCTTAATACGTAACCTTCTCCACGTACTGTTTGGATCAAGCGTTTTGCATTGCCATCTTCCAACTTAGAACGTAAATAACGAATATAAACTTCAATTACGTTTGATTCGCCGATAAAGTCATAACCCCATACTTTATCGAATATAAATTCACGAGTTAAAACTTGTTCTGGGAATTGCATAAAGAGTCTGAGTAAATCAAATTCTTTTGCACGTAAATCTAATTGGCGTTCACCACGTTTTACAACACGGTTAAGTTGATCCATCCACAAATCAGCATAAGTCAAAATGCCTTCTTGTGGCTTGCGACGCATTACTGCTCTTATACGTGCCAATAATTCTTCTGTAGCAAATGGCTTAGTCAAATAATCGTCAGCACCACTGTCTAGTCCTGAAACTCTATCTTGCAGTCCGTCTTTAGCAGTCAGCATTATTACGGGCACTTTTGACATAGCGCGTAAACGCTTACAAACTTCTACTCCATCTAAGCCCGGCAGCATAATATCTAGTAGTACTAAATCTGGTTGCTCTTTCTTGAATACGTCTAGACCTTGATTACCCTCGTGGGCAACACAGACCTGGTAACCTTCATAACCCAGCTCTAATTCGATTAGACGCGCGATGTTTACATCGTCTTCGATAATTAGGATCTTCAAGAGCGTTCACCTCATAACCTTTAATTTAACGTCAGCCTTTAATATTAAACCCTACTCAAACGACTTTTAAGCTTTGCAATCAAAATTTTTGAATTCGTTACACGATATTGTTCAAAACGCTGATCAGACTTGAGTTACAAAGATTAGCTTGAAGTTAGAGCCTATTTACAATGTATATCTACAGCTAATATTAAAGAATCTACCAGGTGTTTAATCTTTCGAAAAGGGGTTTTGAAAAAAAACCTTTGAGATTTTTCAATTACCTCAATCAGGGCCGTACTAATTAAAGTAGATTTAAGAAAATCTCATTTGTCAACAAATAGGAATAAGAGTTTTTATCAGCCTACTTACAAAACTGGGTATGTTGAAACATATAGAACGATAATCACAATACTCAATAATAGTTAGATGCAAAGCTCAAAACTAAATTCCACCCACCAAGAAGTTTCTCCTTCTTTCAAACATTCACAGTTTTTGAGATTTCATTACCTTGGCTTCAATACTTTTGCTTTAAAAACAGCAATTGTCATTGCTACATTGCTTACTCTTTGTGATGCCATTGCTTTAATTCCTACATATAATGGAATTGCCGACTTTGCTATCAATATAATTTCGCTTTGGACTAAAGCTCTAGTGCTTTGGTATATAGGCTTTTTATTAATCATGTTTTTTGCGTCTTTTGTTGTAGGAGAAATTTCCCTTAGCGCAAAAGGCATCCGGCTAGGAGGATTTTCTAAATTAGTAACTTGGGATTTGGTTGAAGCCATATCGCTTGAACCACAAAAATTATTTGGCAAATTATTTTCTTTAGAAAATGCTCCAATCAAACTTACTTTATTTATTGCTCGTTCTAATGCAAAAAAGAGATGGCGCTCAAAAGAATTACCATCTTTTTTCTTTGCAGCAAATGAATATAAGTCATTTATAGAAAAGCTTGCTTCTAAAGTAACTAATTTACAAATAAATAGCCAATATTATTTGGTCAGTAAAAATCCAGACTTAGCAAATTTGAAGAGAAATTATTGTTTTTATCACAAACAACGTTTTTTCATTACTGTTTTTATTGCTCTAAGTTTGATTTGTTTCTTAGGCAGACGTACCTATGTTTATTATGTATACAATCAAGCTAATACTAATATGAAGCGTGCTGCTTATCAAAGTGCAATGGATAATTACAGTAAAGCTACAACTATTGATCCATATTTTGCTTACGCTTGGCACAATTTAGCAACAGCAGAGTTTAAATTAGGATATATACCAAATGCTATCGAACATTGGCAAAAAGCATTAGCGTTAAAACCTGATTTTGTTGAGCCAAAAGTGAGTTTAGCTTATTGTTATCTTCAAAATTATGATTATGTCCGCGCACGACAACAATTAGATAAAGCTCTCAAACTTGCTCCCAACGATCCATATGTATTAATTAATTCAGCTCAAGTATCAATGCGCTCTGGCAATATACAACAAGCAATGCGAACAGCAAGACTACTTTTAGCTTTGGATAATAAAAATACGGGAGCAGTGGCTGTAATTGCTCAAGCCCGCATTCGCTTAGGAAGACCGGAAGATGCTCTTAAGCTTTTAAATAAAGCAAGCAAAAATAATCGTATGATAACAACTGATATTTATTGCCAATTAGTTAAAGCAGAAGCTTTGGCTGTACTCAATAAATTAGACCAAGCTGAATTGATCACAAGAAAATTATCTTACAGCCAGCCTAACAATGCCGATATATTTTTTGACTTAGCAGATATATTTATGAAGCAAGGGAAAGTCAAACAAGCCAAAGAAATTTTAGTAAAAGCAGAACAATTACAACCAAAGAATCCAAGAACATTGCTTTTAAAGACAAAACTTGATTTAGCTAAGGAGAATTAAATGCCAAAGACAATGACAACAATTTATTTAGCGTTCACAATAATATTGAGTCAATTATTATTACCATGTTATAGCAAATCAACATTACAGGAAAATCCCTCCCACACCAGTGATTTTGCCTTTAACTTATTAGATCAATCTATTGGTGGCAAAGAAAACAAAAATGTCATTCTCTCACCTTTTAGCATTTCAACTGCATTATCAATGGTTTTAAATGGAGCCAATGGTGAAACAGAAAAGGCAATAGCTAAGACTTTGGGATTTTCCAATAAAAATATGGCTTCTGTTAATACTGATAATAAATCCCATTTAGATTCACTCAAAAATGTTGACAATAACACACAATTGACAATAGCCAATGCTTTGTTTATCAACAAACAAATAAAACTAAAAGCTGATTTCCTGGAAACAAATAAGCAATTTTATGGAGCAGAAATTTCTTCATGTAATTTTAGCGATCAAAAAACCGTAACTAAAATCAATGATTGGGTAAGCAAACAAACTAAAGGCAAAATCCCCACTATCATCGACCAGCTAAATGGTGGAGATCTTATGTGCTTATTAAATGCTATTTACTTTAAAGGCTTGTGGAAAAGTCCTTTTTTGAAAGGCGATACACACGAAGAAAACTTCAATTTAGTAAATGGCTCGAATATCAAAGTAAAAATGATGCACAAATCAGCTAAGTTTCAATATATTGAAAATAATAAATTTCAATCAGTCTATTTACCTTATTCCGATGGACGTTTAGGATTATATGTTTTCCTTCCCATGAACGGTAATAATATTACTTCTATCAGCAACGATCTTATGATAGCTGATTGGAATAAATTGACTAAATCATTTAAAGCTGAACAAGGTTATTTAGGATTACCTGTTCTTAAAGCTGAGTATTCTATTACTCTCAATAATGTTTTGAGCAATTTAGGAATGGCAATTGCATTTAACAGCAAAGCTAATTTTTCCAAAATAACTAGCGAAACAGATACTTTCATTGGTCGGGTCATTCATAAAGCAGTAATGGAAATTAATGAAGAAGGTACTACTGCCGCTGCTGCTACGGCTGTAGTTATGTGTACAAGCGCAATGCCGCAAAAAAATGTAAAACCACCTTTTGAAATGATTGTCAACAAACCATACATTCTTGTATTGGCCGATCAAAAAACAAATGAAAAACTTTTTGTTGCTGCTATTTACCAACCATAAATCAAATGAAAAAAGCAGCCTTTTAACTGGCGGTAAGAATTTTTTTTAGCTTCAGTACCTATTAGAAGAATTAGATGCAAGATCGTTGCAACAATATGCAGAAGTTTGTGCATACTATAAGTCAAACTTCACCGTTGAGATTTTGATAATGTGGTAAACTAATTCATTCATTTATTTTTTAAGGAGTGGACATGACAGTTTCCGATACAAAAGAACCAATGCCTTGCGTGAAAGCAGAACCAGAAAAAGAACATAAATGGCTCAGCAAACTCATAGGTGAATGGACTTTTGAAGCTGAATGCTTTATGGGTCCAGATAATCCACCTATGAAATCAACTGGTGCAGAAAAAGTTCGCTCATTAGATGGGCTTTGGATGGTAGGCGAAGGAACAAGCACTACTCCCGATGGTGGTCCTTGCACAACCATTATGACTTTAGGCTATGACCCGAGCACAAAACATTTTGTTGGCACATTTATTGCTTCAATCATGACCCATATGTGGCAATATAAAGGTCAATTGAATAAAGAAGAGACCATTTTAACTCTTGATACAGAAGGACCAGATTTTGTAAATCCAGGTAAAACTTGTAAATATCAAGACATTGTTGAATATAAAGACAACAATAACCGTTTACTCAGGTCACAAGTACTTGATGCCAATGGTAAATGGCAGCAAATTATGACAGCTCATTATCGACGCAAAGTCTAATCTTTACCCAATTAATTTGTTAGCTGTGTTCGTTTGATAGAAACAGTTTGTGGACCTTTGCCATCTGCACTTTCAAACGTTACTTTTATTTGCGTATTTTCTTTGCCGCGTATTTTAAAAACGACATCTTTAAAAAGTAAGCCGTCAATATTTTTTCCATCAATCTTTGTAATACGATCACCGACTTTAAGTCCAGCTTTGCCAGCAGGACTGTCAGCAGTTAGATCTTTAACTATTACTGGATGATCTTTCGAGACAATCATACTTTCTTCTTTGTCTTTATCGTTAAATCCTTTTACTTCAATGGCAACACCAATGCCAACTACAGGATCTTCTTTATCTTCAGCGCTTACTGGACATCCTACTAATGCTAATAAACTCATAATTATCAGAAATTGTTTTTTCATACTAATCAAAACTCCATCCTGCTTCTCTTATCTCAATCTACCCTTTCATTCAGATAAAAGCATTAATACTTCAAGCCCATCAAAAGTTAGTTGAGAAAATGCCTAGCCCAGGCAATTTCAGCTCTTAACGATTCTTCTAAATTAAAGTCTTCGTAAAAACCAATTTGATCCTTAAGCTTATTAACAGAACAAGTATTTTCAGTAATTAACTTCTCAACTTGAGCAATAGTCACTGGTGACGATTTACCTAAAATAATTTGAGCTGTACGTGCTGTTGTTTTAATTAGCCATAAAGGCATCGTACGTGGAGTTGGTTTATTCAAACATTTTGCTATTTTATCAGCTAATTCTCTTACTGTCGGTACATATGAATTAGCTAAATTGAAAACATGATATCCATCAGGTAATTTATTTATAGCTAAATCTACTGCTTTAGCTACATCTTTTGCATAAATCAAACTTTTACGAGCAGCCATTTGTCCAATATGGAAATACCTTCCTTTTTTAATTTGTTTTATAAGAGAAAGCATATTACCTCTATCTCCTTCACCAAAAATAAGCGCTGGTCTAAATATTATTGTTTTTGGACATACTAGATTTTTTGTGAGCCAATTTTCTGCTTGTGTTTTAGAAATAGCATAAGCAGTTTTTGGATCAAGAGAAGATGACTCTGTTGCTTCCGAAAAAGGACCGTTGCCATAAACGGCAATTGTGCTAAAAAACACAAATGTTTTGACATTGTTTTTTTTGCATGCTTGAGCTAGCTTTTTTGTCGTTTCTAAATTTAAAAGATTATATTCTTCTTGAGAGGCATTTGGTCTATGAACAAGAGAAGCTGTATGAATTACAGTAGAGCAATTTTTAGTGAGTTCTGTAAATTCATCATCTGAGACCTTTAAAAAATCCAGTTCTTTTATTTCAATACTTGAAGAGCATTGCAAATAAGGAAAAAGTTTTTCGAAATTAGCTTTTTTTCTTACTTGTAATTTTAATTCGGTTTTCAGCCGTTCAACAAGCGCGCGTCCAACCAGTCCATTTGCCCCCGTGATTAAAATCATTACTTAAGTGTACTAGCCTTATCGTCTACTTTTTCATCGAGAGCTGAATCATTAATTGCTTGATAATTGATTACATTAACTCTAAACACATTTTTTGGATCAGCTTGTACTTGGTACTGTTTAACATACGCAATAATAATGAAAACAAAAGCTCTAAACCAAATGGCACAATAGACCAATAAATTGAAAGACAATGGATATTTGTCAGCCATGTGTTTACGATAAAAAACTTCCATGCCCTTATGCAAGTTTATAGTGGCACCAATTGGACGCAGCCTGCTAGCTGCACCATGATAGTGATAAACAACAGCATCTGGTCTATAGACAATTTTCCAACCTAATTGTTTAAGCCGCCAACACCAGTCTATATCTTCACCAAACATAAATATGTCTTCGTCTAATAAACCAACTTGTTCAATAGCAGCAGTTCTTACCATCATGCAAGAACCCGATAGCGCGTCTACCGAAAGCTCACTGTTTGGATCTTTATCAGTAAGGTTATATCTAGCCAGGCTTGCATTATTAGGAAATAAACGACTTAAATAAGTCAGCCTAAAAAAAGCTGCTTTTGGATCAGGAAATGAACGTCTGCATGCTAATTGCAATGAACCATCAGGATTTAAAATTTTTGGTCCCACTGCTGCTGCTTTCGGATTATTGTCTAAATATGCAACTAAACGAGAAATGGCATTATTGGTAACTATAGTATCTGGATTTAAAAGAAGAATATAATCGCTATCAGTAAGTGGAATAACTTGGTTGCATGCTTTGGCAAAACCAACATTGTCATCATTAATAATTAAATGTACAAATGGATAATATTCACTGACAATTTCAACAGAATTATCATCTGATGCATTATCGACTACATATATATCGAATTCTTTTTGTAGGGCATCAGTTACAATCGAGTCTATACACTGAGACAAAAGCTCAGGTGTTTTCCAATTAACTATGATGATTGATAACTTTGATTTGCTCATAACCAAGAAGGCGGCTTAAATTTTCCAAATGCTTTTTTGAGCGTATTACTTATCTCACCAATTGTGGCATAACTTTCTACAGCTTCAACTATTGGAAATATAAGATTGTCATTACTTAAAGCAGTTTTCTCTAAATTATTTAAGCTAAGTTCAACTTTTGCTTGATTTCTCCCTTTCCTTAATTTTGCTAAACGCTCTTTTTGTTCACTTTCAATGGTGTCATCTACTCTCAATATGGGAATTGGTTCATTTATATTGTCAATGAATTCATTTACACCAACTACCACCTTGTCTTTTGACTCTATTTGTTGATGGTATTGATAAGCAGATTCTTGAATTTCTTTTTGAATAAACCCAGATTCAATTGCATTAATCGCGCCACCCATTTTTTCTATAGCTTCCAAATAATCCATTACTTCTTTTTCAATTTCATCAGTTAGTTTCTCAATATAAAAAGAACCCGCAAATGGATCAGCAACATTAGCTAAGCCTGTCTCTTGGGCAATTATTTGTTGTGTTCTTAAAGCAGTAAGAGCTGCTTGTGGGCTAGGCAAAGATAAAGCCTCATCTTTAGAATTAGTATGTAATGACTGAGTGCCACCCAAAACAGCTGATAATGCCTCAATTGCTGTTCTTACTATATTATTATCCGGCTGTTGTTGAGTAAGACTAGATCCAGCAGTTTGCACGTGAAAACGCAGCATCATTGATTTGGCATTTTTTGCTTTAAACTTTTCTTTCATTAGTTTTGCCCAAATGCGTCTAGCTGCACGGAATTTAGCTACTTCCTCAAATAAATTCATTTGCGCTACAAAGAAAAAAGAAAGTTGTGGTGCAAAAGTATCCACATCAAGTCCTGATGCAATGGCAGCTTTCACATAAGCACAAGCATTGGCAAATGTAAAAGCTAATTCTTGTACAGCTGTAGCACCAGCTTCACGAATATGATAGCCACTAATTGAAATTGTATTCCAGAGTGGCATTTCACGAGCACAATAAGCAAAAATATCGGTAATTATGCGCATAGAATGTTGAGGTGGAAAAATATAAGTATTGCGAGCCTCGTATTCTTTCAAAATATCATTTTGAATTGTGCCTCTAAGTTTGGTTGGATCTGCTCCTTGTTTTACACCCACCAATCTATACATAGAAAGCAATATGGCCGCTGTCGCATTAATTGTCATCGATGTTGAAACAAGCGATAAGTCTATGCCTTCAAACAATTGTTCCATATCAGCTAATGAATCTATGGCAACACCAGTTTTTCCTACTTCACCTGCTGCCATTGGATCATCTGAATCTAAACCCATTTGCGTTGGTAAATCAAAAGCAGCAGACAAACCAGTTTGCCCATTTGCCAAGAGATAACGAAAACGTTCATTTGTTTCTTTGGCGCTACCAAATCCTGCATATTGACGCATAGTCCACAGTTTTGCTTGATACATATCCTTGTGAATACCGCGCGTAAAAGGATATTCACCTGGCTTGCCTAGCTTTTTTTTCAATGATTCGGCATTAAGATCTTCTGGTTTAAAAACGTATTTATTTATTTTTTTCATTTAAAAAAATTTGCCTTTGCGACCCATCATTAGTTTGGCTCAATAATTGCCTCTAGCCGTGTTTGGTAACAATCATTTTGTGAGTATAAGCGTATAATGAAAGAGTAGCCAGGTGGCAATTGTAATGGAGGTTTCTTTCAGTGCAATATCACAGCACAATTCTTGAAACAGTTGGTCTAACACCACTAATTAAGCTTAGCAAAATTACACAAGGGCTGAAGCCATTAGTATTGGCCAAAGTAGAAGCATTTAACCCTGGCGGCTCTGTTAAAGATAGACCAGCGCTAAGAATGATTGAAGAAGCTGAAAAACAAGGACTATTAAAGCCAGGTGGAACCATCATTGAACCAACTTCAGGTAACACCGGCACTGGACTTGCTCAAATTGCTGCTGTAAAAGGATATAAATGCATTCTCATTTGTCCAGATAAAGTTGCTCCAGAAAAAATAAATTTGTTGAAAGCTTATGGAGCTGAAGTAGTAATTGTTCCTACTTCTGTATCAGCAAGCTCACATGAAAGTTATTATTCAGTTGCCAACAAGCTAACAAATGATATACCCGGTGCTTTTCAACCAAATCAATTTGCTAATCCAAATAATCCCATGGCTCATTATTTAACAACTGGGCCAGAAATATGGGAAGCAACTGAAGGCAAAATCACTTGTTTTGTAGCTGGAGTTGGCACTGGCGGAACCATATGTGGTACAGCTAGATATTTAAAAGAAAAAAATAACAAAATTAAAATTGTTGGAGTAGACCCAGAAGGTTCAATTTATTCTGGTGATATGGCACAACCTTACAAAGTAGAAGGTATTGGCGAAGATTTTATTCCACGCAATGTAGATTTGAAATTAATTGATGAAATCATACGTGTAAGTGATAAAGATTCATTTACTACGGCTCGCAGACTAGCACGTGAAGAAGGAATTTTAGTTGGTGGATCATCAGGTACAGCCGTGACTGCTGCTTTGCGTATTAGTCAAAACATGTCCAAAGACGATGTGATTGTGGTACTTCTGCCCGATGGCGGCAGAGGATATTTAAGCAAAATGTTTTCTGATGATTGGATGCGCGCTAGTGGATTTTTACCAACACCAGAAGACAGTTATTATGTAAGTGATTTATTAGCGCGTAAAGCTAAACACAGCAAAATACCAACAATGATTGTCGTCAAACCAGAAGACACTGTGCAAAGAGCAATAGATCTTATGCAAGAATATCAAATTGATCAATTGCCGGTTATCACTGAAAGCGGACAGAATGTTGGCTCGGTCAATGACATTATTACTATGCAAGTTGTCTATGAAAGAAAAGATCCATCAAACATACCAATCAATTCAGTAATGGGTAAGCCATTCCCACAATTTGACAAACACGAAGAAATAGAACAAGTCTATAAAGCTTTTCGTTTAGGAGTAGCCATGGTTGCTATTGCAGAAGAGCATAAAGTAATTGGTGTTTTGACCAAATTCGACATGATGGCTCACTTACGTGAAAACATCAAAGATATGATGGTTAATTTGCATGACACTATAAAAGACAAAGAAAAGATTGAAATACCTAATAAAGCTGTGAGGGCTAGAAAGTAAAAATATGAAATTCGCAACTAAAGCAATTCATGTTGGACAAGAACCAGAACCAAGGACAGGAGCTGTCACCACTCCCATTTATCAAACTTCTACATATGCCCAAGACGAGTTAGGAAAACATAAAGGCTGGGAATATTCCAGAACTCATAATCCTACTCGTGACGCTTTAGAAGAATGTTTGGCATCACTTGAAAATGGTAAATATGGTTTGGCTTTTTCATCAGGACTTGCCGCTACTAATACTGTCATGAATTTGTTATCCGCTGGCGATCATGTGGTGGTTGGTGAAGATGTATACGGTGGCACATATAGAATATTTGAAAAGGTATTTCGTCGCTATGGAATAGAGTACACATATGTAGATTCCCAAGATGTACAAAATGCTTATAAAGCTATAGAAAAAAACACTAAAATGATTTGGTTGGAAACTCCAACCAATCCTTTATTACGCATAGCTGACATTGGCGCTCATGTAAAATTAGCTAAAGAAAAGAAAATTATCTCAGTAGTAGATAATACATTTGCTAGTCCTTATTTCCAAAGACCTCTGGATTTAGGTACAGATATTGTTGTACACAGCACCACAAAATATATGGGTGGACATAGCGATGTTGTGGGTGGAGCCATCATTACTTCATCTACAGATATGTATGAGACACTAAAATTTCATCAGAATGCCGTTGGCGCTGTGCCAGGACCATTTGATGCTTGGTTGGTGTTAAGAGGCTTAAAAACTTTATCTTTGAGAATGCAGCAGCATGAAAAAAATGCTTTAGCAATTGCTCAATTTTTAGAAAAACACCCAGCAATTGAAAAGGTTTATTATCCAGGATTAGCTAGTCATCCACAACACGATCTTGCTAAAAAACAAATGCATGGATTTGGCGGTATGGTTTCATGCGTCGTAAATGGCGGTATTGAATCAGCCAAGCAATTGTTACACAATACAAAACTATTTGCTTTAGCTGAAAGCTTAGGTGGCGTTGAATCACTTATTGGACATCCATCTACAATGACACATGCCTCTATTCCACAAAATATTCGCGAAGAACGTGGCATAGTAGACGGACTAGTTCGGCTATCAGCTGGCATTGAAGATATTGATGATTTACTTAACGATTTAAAAAATGCATTGGCTTCCATCAACACAAAAGCAATGGCTAGATAACTAAGAGATGACATCGCCGCCAGATCCATTAATCGGTACTTTCATAAATAACCGCTATGAAATTTTGTCTGTAATTGGTCGTGGTGGCATGAGCATAGTTTATAAAGCCAAAAACCCAGAAATGGGACGTGATGTTGCTATTAAAATGCTCAAAGCTGAATTTATGACCGACAACGAAATGGTTGCACGCTTCTCAAGAGAAACAGCTGCTGCTCGCAGATTAGCACATCGCAATCTTGTCACCGTGCATGATACAGGCATAGACGAACATGGCAATCCTTATTTGATTATGGATCATTTGGAAGGCATGCCCTTATCTGACACTATTGAAAAAGAAGGGCGCTTACCTGTTAAGCGTTGCTTGAAAATTTTTGTACAAATTTGTAACGGCTTAGCTCATATGCATACGCACAATATCATTCATCGCGATATTAAGCCTGGCAATATAATGTTATTACAAACAGCCACTACTGAAGATTATGTGAAAATCTTTGATTTTGGTTTTGTCAAAATTTTACCTTATGGCAACGCACGATATCAAAAACTGACTCAATCAGGTGATGTTTTAGGAACACCTTTGTATATGAGTCCAGAACAATCATTAGGCAGAGAATTAGACACTCGCTCAGATATATATTCATTTGGTTGTGTTATGTATGAGTGCCTAACTGGGCAGGCACCATTAGTAGGTATCAATGTTGCTGCGACAATGCAAAAACAAATTAAAGAAATACCTAAATCTCTTGATGTAGCACGTCCTGATTTATATATACCAGAACAGCTAACAGAAATAATTTTTAAAACATTAGAAAAAGAGCCAAATGATAGATATCAATCTATAGTCGATGTCAAACGCGACCTGGAAGCTATAAGCGAAGCGCTCCTAAAAAAGAAATCTACACAAGTCACAAAATTACCAGCTTTATCTAAGCTCAAACAAAAGAAAAAGAACAAACAAAAATTTTCTCCAATTCCTACAATTGTTTTATCAACATTATTATTAGCAGTATTTGGCTTAGCAGCATTTTTGATTTTAAACCCTAATAATCGTCCAACAAGTATTTATCAATTACAACTAAGCATTGAAATAGACAAACATAGAAAAGTTGGACTAACTGCTTTTCAAAAAGGTGATTATAAACAAGCACAAATTCAGCTACAAACAGCATTAAACACTGCTACTAAAGCAAAAATGCCTGACAAAGAAACGTTGCTATATCAAGATATGGCTAGATTATGTTTAGTAGAAAATAAATTACAAGAAGCTAGCACTTACGCCCATAAAGCCTTGAACTTACAAAAGACTTTCATTAATAATACAACTAGTTTATCAACGGCGCATACACTTGAAACGTTAGCATTGATTGCAATGGCAAATAATAACGATAAAGAAGCAGTAAATAATTGGCAAAAAATATTAGCAATTGAAGAAAATAATGAAAGTATTTCCAAGCAAGAACTAGCTAACACTTATCTAAGTCTGGCGTACTTATATGAAATCACCGATCAATTTGTTAAAGCAGATGAGTTTTATAAAAAAGCAATATTTGCCTTAGAGTCCGAACCAAAAATAGAAAGCACATTGCATAGTCATGCATTACATCAATATGCTCATTTTCTCCATAGAATGAACAAAAACGTGGAAGCGAGAAAATGGGAAATTAAAGCAAAAGCTTTAAGATCAATACATTAAAATGCTATTTTTCGTAGGTAATACGATAAATAGCATTTGCTTTATCATCAGAAACTAAAAGTGATCCATCAGGCATCATCAATAAGTCAACTGGTCTGCCCCAAGCACCACCTGGTTGTAACCAACCAGCAGCAAATACTTCATACTTTATTGCTTTATTATTATCAAGGCGAACAAGTGTTATTCGATAGCCAGTTGGCTTGCTACGATTCCATGATCCGTGTTCAGCTATAAATATTTGATTTTTATATTCTTCTGGAAACATTTTGCCATTATAAAAACGCATACCTAAAGAGGCTACATGCGCCCCTAAATCTTGCGCTGTGGGAATACAATCACTACATTTGCGTTTATGACCAAATTCTGGATCTTTAATATCTTTGCCAAAACAATAGGGAAAGCCAAAAAACATGTCTTTTTTAGGAGCATAATTTAATTCATCTGGTGGTAAATTATCACCCAACCAGTCACGTCCATTATCTGTAAACCACAATTCTTTCGTTAGCGGATGAAAGTCCAAACCAACTGAATTGCGTACACCTTTAGCATAAATTTCCAAATTAGTCCCATCTGGTTTCATACGCATAATGCTGCCATATCTTGCATCACTTTTTTCACAAACATTACATGGTGCACCAACAGGAATATACAACCAATTATCTGGGCTGAAACCAATATATTTCCATCCATGCCAAAAATCTTTTGGCAATGAATTATTCACAACTGACGGCTTAGCTGGTTTAAAATTATGCAAATTTGAAATTATATTATCGTATTTAAGTACTCTATTAACTTCAGCAACATACAAAGCACCATCTTTAAAAGCAACACCATTAGGGTGATTTAGCTTTTTTACTAATTCTATAACTTCATCTGCTTTACCATCTTTATTTACATCGACAACAGCATAAACAACATCATTTAACGTACCGACAAATACAACGCCATTGTCTCCTAGTGCCATGGATCTAGCACCATAAACACGATCGGCATACAAACTAATTTTAAATCCGGTAGGCATCACTATTTTTGTCAGTGGCAATTCTGCATGGACTTTTGTTGCACAAAAATAAAAAACACAAATTGCAATAAATAAATGCCTGAAAGTAGACAATGGCCAGCTCCATTCTTGTCATTAAGACAATAAAACAACTTTGCCATTCTAGCGGATATTTTTTGCTTTATTCAATAGTTTGCCTTTAACATCTTTCTTGGCAGCATACAAATTCGCACTTACATCTGTTGTGCTGCCATATTGTCCATCTTTAGCATATGAATAAGTAGCTGGCACACTTTCTTCTTCTAATTCTTGATGAGACAAACGAATTCTGCCATTTACATTTGTAGAAGCTGAATTGCGTGCAGCTGTTTTTACCGGTGGGGGGCTAACAATCACCACTGGTCTTGGTTTAACAAAAGCATTTGGTGATAATTGTTGTGGTTTAACATATACACCAGAAGCTGGACGATTTATAAGTGATTTTCCAGAGGCATCTTTACCTGGCTCAACTTTAACAAAGCCTTGGTTATAACTAGTCACAGGCAGCCAAGTCCAGCGTTTTAAATTAGGATTGCCATCAGTTAATGTCTTTTCCCAACCAGCATTATGAGTAGAGCCTGTGGTTACGCGATAAGAATAAGGTCTATTTATTGGTCTTGATGGTTTTAAAACTGTCCTAATAGTCTGATTATTAGAATCTTGCCCATAACATGTTTTTGAACTACTGAGTAACAGTACCCCAAAAATTAGACCCCTCAGTCTATTATAATAAGTGTTGGCCTTCATCCTGACATCTCCCAACAACAATATACATGTAAAGTTTGGAATTTCAAGTAATAATTTGGGGTCAAATACCCTTTTTAACCTTAGTTTTTAGGTTTTTTCATGGATTTTTTAACAGCTTTAAAAGAAAAAGTACTTATATTTGATGGCGCTATGGGCACAGCCATACATAGCTATAATCTTTCGCTGGAGAATGACTATAAAAGCTTAGAAAATTGTCCAGAAATTTTAGTTGATAGTCGCCCTGATATTATTTCGCAAATACATGCTAATTATTTGCAAGTTGGTTGTGATGTTATTGAAACCAATACTTTTGGTGGCTCATCAATTGTATTAAATGAATTTGGCATTGCTGAACGTTCTTATGAGCTTAACTTTAAAGCAGCAAAATTAGCTAAACAAATTGCAAACGACTATTCTAATAAACAAAAACGTTTTGTTTCTGGCTCAATTGGTCCTACTACTAAATTGCCTTCTTTAGGACATATATCCTTTAACGATTTAAAAAATTCATATTCTACTCAAGTAGCTGGCTTAATTGATGGCGGAGTAGATGTATTACAGTTTGAAACTGGACAAGATTTGTTGCAAGCAAAAGCAGCAATTTCAGCTATAGGCGAATACTTAGCAAAAATTGGACGTCATTTACCAATTATTGTCCAAATTACCATTGAAGCCCCTCCTATTAGTACAATGCTAACTGGTTCTGACATTTCTTCTGCTTTGACTACACTAAATTCATTTCCCATTGATGTAATTGGTATTAATTGTGCCACTGGCCCAGCTGAAATGATTGATCCAATTAGTTATTTATGTCAAAACACCAATAAAGCAATATCTGTTTTACCCAATGCTGGTTTACCAGAAAATATTGCTGGCAAAACTGTCTATAAACTTAGCCCAGATGAATTAGCACAATCATTACACAAATTTGTCAACGAATTAGGAGTCAATATTGTTGGTGGTTGTTGTGGCACTACACCAGAACATTTAGAAAAAGTTTGCAAACTTATTGGTAATACAAAACCAAAAAAACGCAATGTCAATGAAATTTCAGCTGTAGCTAGTCTTTATACATCCGTACCTTTTAAACAAGACATTGCTCCTTTAATTGTCGGTGAGCGCACCAATACTAATGGCAGTCGCAAATTTAAAGAATTATTGGAAAAAGAAGATTGGGATGGCATGGTAGCCATGGCGCGCGCGCAAGAAAAAGAAGGTGCGCACGTATTGGATGTTTGCACGGCTTATGTTGGGCGCGACGAAATACGTGATATGTCGCATTACATCAAGCGTCTAAACACAGAAATTCAAATACCATTAGTAGTAGACACAACTGAATTTTCTGTTTTAGAAAAAACATTAACACTTATATCAGGTAAACCAATTGTCAATTCTATAAATCTTGAAGATGGCGAAAACAAAATGCTTGCTAAAGTAAATTTGATCAAAGAATATGGAGCTGCTGTTGTTGCCCTGACTATTGATGAGACAGGCATGGCACGCAAAGCAAAAGATAAACTTGCTATCGCTAAAAGAATTTATGACTTAGTAACTAAAGCTGGCATTAAAGCAAGTGACATCATTTTTGATGCACTTACTTTTACACTTTCCACTGGTAATGAAGAAGATAGAAGACTAGGAATGGAAACACTGGAAGGCATTAGGCTAATAAAAGAAGCTATGCCAGAAGTCCATACAATATTAGGTGTAAGCAATATTTCTTTTGGCTTTGATGCGTCTATAAGGCAAAAGCTAAATTCAGTTTTCTTACACTATGCAGTAGATGCAGGCTTAGATATGGCTATTGTCAACGCGCAAAAAATCATACCTTTATATAAAATCGAAGAGGCAGAAAGAGAATTTCATAGAAAGCTTGTTTTTGATGAAAGAACAAAAGATTATGATCCTTTATTTGCTTTATTAGGCTATTACAAAAGCAAAAGCAATACTAAAACTAGCGAGAAAAAAACTGTTGTTTTAGAAATTGAAGATGCATTAAAACAAAGAATAATTGATGGTAATAGAGTAGATCTGGAAAAAGATTTAGATAAAGCATTAAAAAAGCACAGCCCACTAGATATCATAAACAAAATTTTGTTAGACGGAATGAAAGTAGTAGGCGATTTATTTGGTGCTGGTAAAATGCAATTGCCATTTGTTTTACAATCAGCAGAAACCATGAAAGCAGCAGTTAAATATTTAGAACAATTCATGGATAGAATTGAAGGTGTGAGCAGAGCAACAATGATTTTAGCCACCGTAAAAGGCGATGTTCATGACATAGGTAAAAACCTGGTAGATATTATTCTCACTAATAATGGCTACAAAGTAATAAATCTTGGTATAAAGCAACCAATTGAAAATATAATTTCAGCTGCAGTAGAACATAAAGCAGATTGCATTGGCATGAGCGGCTTATTAGTAAAGTCTACTGTGATCATGAAAGAAAATCTTGAAATTTTAAATCAAAGAGGAATAAATATTCCAATTATACTGGGTGGAGCAGCTCTTACTCGCAGATATGTAGAACAAGATTGCCGTCAAGTATATAAAGGCATATTATTATACGGACAAGATGCTTTTGATGATCTTAGATATATGGAAGCATTAGGAAATGGTGGCAAAAACAACTTATTACAATTTATTGAAGAAAAACCAATAATTGAAAAATGTATTGACGATGAAGACATAGAAACAGAAGAGACTATAAGCCCAATTGGCAATGACAAAAATGACAAAATTCGCTCTAGCGTAGCTAGAAATTTACCAACGATAAAGCCACCCTTTTGGGGCACACGTGTTATCGACACTATTTCTTTAGAAAAAATATTTCCATACTTAAACGAAACTGTTTTAATTCGTGGACAATGGCGTGTACGACAACAAGAGATGTCCAAACAAGATTTCAACAAATTATTAGAAGAAAAAGTTTTTCCGATTTTAAATAAATTAAAAAAAGCAGTAATGAATAACAAATGGCTTATGCCCAAGGCCATTTATGGTTATTTCCCTTGCCAATCTCAAGGCAATGATTTAATTGTTTATAAAGAAGATTTAAAAACAGAACAATTACGCTTTAATTTTCCTAGACAAAAACATGGTCGTCATTTATGCATATCTGATTTTTTTGCTTCAGTTGATGAAGGCAAAATGGATGTATTAGCTGCCCAAGTAGTAACAATGGGCAAAGAAGCAAGCATTCACAGTGAAGAACTTTTCCAAGCTGATAAATATTCTGACTATTTATATTTCCATGGTCTTTCAGTAGAATTAGCAGAAGCCTTTGCAGAATATGTACATAAGCTCATCAGATTAGAACTCGGACTAACGCAAGATGATGCCAATGACATCAAAAAATTGATTAATCAAGGCTATCGGGGTTCACGTTATAGTTTTGGTTATCCTGCTTGTCCTAATTTAGAAGATCAAAAACTTTTATTTGAATTACTTGCTCCAGACCGTATTGATATTACTTTAACAGAAGAATTTCAAATTGTGCCCGAGCAAAGTACATCCGCTATCATAGTCACACATCCAGAAGCCAAATATTTTAATGTAATTACTAATACTTAGTCTTTATCAGAATAAGGAATTACATTATCAGGCAAAGAAACATCAATTTCTTGTGCTTTAAGTTCTTTACTAAATTGAGCAAGCATTCCAGCTAATATTATTGCAGGCACAAAGCGACCGCCACCTTTGCCAAAAAATTCTCTAAAGCGCCCGGCTTTAGCTGCTTCTCTAGCTACTGTTTCCGATACTTTTGGATCGGCAAACGCCTCATGTATTACCTGACTAGCTTCAATTGCCCTGCGCTTGCTCTCAGGTAAGTCTTTTCTACGCAATGCTTCTTCATTAGCTCGCAAATTTTCTTGAGCAGATTCTTTTAAACTTAATGCTACCCGTTCAATTTCTGCCTCACTTAATTCACCTGTAGGATTTGGCAGCAAATTATCTGGTAAAGCAGTCTCAATACCAAGCAAATTAGAATCAAACGAATCAGGAAATCTAGTTATGCCTTCACCGATTTCTCCTATCTTAACTCGATTATTTGGTGGAGTATTAGTCCCACGATTAGAACGTGTCTTTTCAGTTTCAGTATTATTGCTTCCATCTACAATTTCCCCAGCATTTTGTTCAGGCGTTTCATTACGAGAAGTGCTTGGACTTTGTTTTGGTTTTGGCGGCGATAATAAAACACCCTCTCCTGGTGCATCAGGTGGTCGAAAACGTGTTAATACTGCTTGATTGACATTTATATCAAGTCTAATAGCATCATCTGAATTAGGCATTCCTAGCCATATTTTTTCACCAAATTTTGGATAATAAATCTCATCTTGTCTTAAACAACGTGTTTTACCTTGTTCATCCTGAATCCAAGTACCAGCATGTCCTTCACCCTCAATTTCACTAATGCCAATATCTCTAACAAATAATCTTCCTTTATCATCGTAACCTAAACGAGCATGTTTATCGCTTACTTGCCCATAGCTAAATCGATCAAATTCTACTCTTTCAGCTGACGTTAATAACGGATCAAAGCTGCCACTTGCTCCTAGTTCTACTGCACCATTTATATTTATCTGTTTTCCATCAATTGTTGCCGCATGGGTTTGTAAATAGTCCAAATTTAAAGATAAGCTTTTTGAGCTATCAACTTTACCTAATAAATAAAATTTGTCATTTGCACCAATTGGAACATAACCATCGCGAGCAGTAATTATAGTAGTGCTGCCATTGGCATTCTCTAGCATTATCTTTCGTTCTTTACCATTAGCTAATGGTTCACCGGATACTTTAATAAATGCATCCCCATTTTTATCGGTAAACATGCGAGCATCTGCTTCGATATACTGATTTCCATTATTGGTGATAATAATTGCCTCTTTATTTTCATTAACAGCAATGCCCAATGTACTTCCTGGCGGTATATCTTTTATTGTTTTATTATTATCTGATAGTTGCAAGCTGCGAACAGCAACAGGCTCAGGTACATTCTCTGGTTTTTTATTTACTAAATCAGCTAATTGTCTATCACTGCGTTGATATAATTTCAATTCTGTACTATCACCTTGATTGGGTTCACCAAACCAAATATTATCTGTTGGTTTTACATAATGTTTAACTCCAGCTGCTAATTGTTCAAATTGTCCTTTGCCATTGTTTTGCACATGTACGCTATAACGGCTTGGTCCAAATGGATCGACAGCTTCTGGATTTTGTTTTTCAAGAACATATAAACCTTTATCATCAAAACCTATTTGAACATTTCTTGGTAAAGCACTTCCTTTTATAAAATCAGCATCAGGCGAATTGGAATTTATTAAAACAGGCCCATATCCATCACGCCAAGCAAGCTCGTATGCATCTCCGATTTTCATATCCAAAGAAGGTGTCCTTGCTCTAAGCAATGCTCTTTCCTTATCGCTTACAGGCGTATCAGAATGTCTTATATCATCATGTGGACCAAATCTTTCTTTATCTCCTGGCAATACTGAAACATCAAAATTTGACACATATTGTTTGCCAACTTCAATAAATGGATTGCTATTTATACTAAATGATTCACCTGGTTTAATTACTACTTCACCATCGGCAACTTTTACATGTCTCATATTGCCTTCTTTGTCTTTTATATACACATTTGCTTGATCGCTTAAAGCCCTAAGAAATACTTTTCCACTTTCATCCACAGAAGCAGAGGCTAAATCCCATTTTTGTCCAGCTAAACTGCCTTCAGTATAGGGATGATTTACATCTCCATATACAACACTCACACCGGGATTAACTACCTTATCACCAATAACAGTAATTAAACGGGGCTCAGTACTCTTTAAACTTCTCGCTTCAAGATTGCTTTCTTCTAAATGATTATGTAAGCGACGTAAGCCTTCATATGCCAATACGCCTGCACCAGCTAAGCCAGCTATAATAGCAATTTTTTTTACATCATCCGGAATAGATGGAGTAAAACTTTGTTGTGTTTGATCAGAATCAACTAATTGAAATGGATTATTTTGGTCAAAACTAGCTGGCATTGAAGGCGAAGTTTTATCTGTCAAATTATCATCTTGCCTATTTTCAGCATCAAGAGCAAGTTTATCTGCTGCTTCATTTGAATCAGCTTCAGATAAGTCAAGTTTATCATTTAAATTTTCTTGCTCTGGCTTATCACCCATGCATATAACCTTAATTAAAGCCGGTGTCTTTTATATACCCGTCCTTTATTATTTAAGGATAGAAATATGACAAAAAAATGTATTTTGTTTAGTGTTTAGATTAAATTATGAAGCAATGATTTTATTTTTGCTTTTAAGCTTGCCGATCATATGGCAAATATCATCATATCTGCCAAATGATGGCACTATGTATACACCAGCAATAATTGATCTTAATTCTTCTGTTAGTTCTTCTGCCAATTTAATACCAATTTCTGCCCCTTTATCTCCAGCTGCCTCCATTGCCTTCAATATATGATTGGCAATAGTAATACCTGGTACTTCGTTGTGTAAGTATTGTGCATGTTTGAAACTATTTAAAGGCATGATACCAGCTAATATAGGCACTGGACATTTGCCAAAGTCGTGAAGAAAATCTGATAAATCACTTAATTGATATAAAGGCTGTGTCATTACTACTTGAGCGCCAGCTTCAATTTTCTTTTGTAAGCGCTCTATTTCTAAAGCACGATTTTCAGCAGTAGGATTTAAAGCACAAGCTGTACTTAAACTTGTTGGAGAGCCAATTGTATTACCACTGATATCCATACCTTGATTTAATTGACTGATTATTTTTAAAAGGCCAACCGAATCAACATCATAAACAGCTGTGGCATGAGCATAATTGCCAATGCTGGGTGGGTCCCCTGTTAAAGCAAGAATATTTTTTATTCCTAAAGCCTGGCAGCCCAATAAATCAGCTTGAATACCCATAAGATTTCTATCTCGAGTAGTAAAATGAATAATGGTTTCTATACCTACCGTTTGCTGAATCAAAAGACATGTCGCTAAAGATGACATTCTTACTTTTGCCATTGGACTATCGCCCACATTTATTGTGTCAGCACCAGCTAATTTTATCTGCTCAGCTGCTTGCAATAATTTACGTGGTATGGCACCTTTAGGAGGATCTAGCTCAACGCTAATAAAAAATTTTTCTCTGTCATTAGTTGTAAGTTTATTAATTATGCTATTAAAATCTGCCGGCTTTTGTGTAACTGATGATTTTTCATTTTCAACAACTATTGCTGTTTGATTAACAGGAAATGTTTTTGAAATTTTTGCCTTAGATTTTTCTTTGTAATTATCTTCGATATATTTATCCAAAGATGTTCTTAAAGCTTTGATATGCTCCGGTGTCGTACCACAACATCCACCAATTAAACGAGCGCCGGCTTCTATATATTGCCCAACAAAGCTAGCACAATAATCTGGACGACTAATATACATAAAACGATTGCCAACTCTTCCTGGCATACCAGCATTCGGCAAACATGACAATGAAATATTTTCTGGAGTGAGTCCAACATTTGCAATTGCAGAAGCTATTTCATGCAATGACTCAAGGGATGGACCAGGACCAGCACCACAATTGATACCAACAACATCTGGCATATCTGGACCAAGTTCTATTAACAAACGTGCCACGTCATTTGCACTGGTGCCTAGTACAGTATGTCCTTCAGTTGTAAAACTAAATTGTGCAACCACAGGCAATTTGGATAATTTACGGGCTGCTTTAATAGCAACAGCAGTTTCAACAATGCTCGACATTGATTCAATAATGAATAAATCCACGCCACCAGCTAATAGCCCTTCCATTTGTTCGCGAAATGCCAAATCTAAATCATCTTTAGTTACTTCACCAATTGGTGCTAATAACTTTCCAGTCGGTCCAACAGATCCAGCAATAAAAACAGGCATGCCAGCTATTTCACGAGCATTGCGAGCAATTTTTGCTGCCCAAACATTTACTTGCCAAACATCTTTTTCCAAGCCATATAAAGCAAGTCGGTAGCGATTACCACAAAATGAATTTGTTTCAATTAAATTAGCACCAGCATTAATATAATCAATATGAATTTGTTCTACCAAGGACTTATTGGTTAAATTAAGCTGTTCAAAGCTAGTTTCGCTTGATGCGCCACGAGCGTATAACAAAGTCCCCATAGCACCATCGGCTAGGAGTGGTTTTTCTTTTAAAGCTGCCAAAAAAGGATGTGTCATAACTTCCTATTAAAAAAGCTTATTTTGAAGAATTTTCACACCATATGCAAGTGAATACTCACAGATTGCTTTACCCTGATAATATACCTTAATAAGTATTATAAGTTTTGAATTGAGTTGATGACTGTGGCAACCACACCAAATTTTATTCGTAATTTTTCAATCATTGCTCACATTGACCATGGTAAGTCAACGTTAGCCGATAGGCTTTTGGAATTAACAGAAACAATAGCCAAGCGTGACATGCAAGCCCAAGTCTTAGACACAATGGACTTGGAGCGGGAACGTGGCATTACTATTAAAGCTCAGCCTGCCCGTATGGACTATAAAGCTGCCGATGGCAATATCTATGTACTAAATCTCATCGATACACCTGGACATGTTGACTTCGGTTATGAGGTTTCCAGAAGCTTGGCAGCTTGTGAAGGAGCATTGTTGATTGTTGATGCTACACAAGGTGTAGAAGCACAAACACTAGCTAATGTTCAGCTTGCTCTTGATAACGGGCTAGAAATTGTACCGGTAATTAATAAAATTGATTTACCTTCAGCTGATGTAGATCGTATACGCGATGAAATTGAAGAAGTATTACTTATCGATGCTAGTGCTGCTGTTTTAACGAGCGCTAAAAATGGCGTTGGCATTACTGATGTATTAGAGGCAATCGTTGCTTTTATTCCACCGCCACCAAATACGATATCACAACCTCTTAGGGCATTAGTATTTGATAGTTATTTTGACAGCTATCGCGGCATTATTGTTTATTTCCGAGTAAAAGACGGGCTAATTAAACTTGGCGATCGTATTCGCTTTATGGCTAATGCAAAAGATTTTGAAGTAATCGAGCTTGGTGTATTGCGTCCCAATCAAGTTAAAGTAGATGAGCTAGGACCAGGCGAAGTAGGCTATTTAGCTGCCTCCATTAAAGATGTTGCTACTTTAGTTGGTGATACAATCACTCACGCATCAAATCCTGCTTCCGAAGCATTGCCTGGATATCGCCCAGCCAAACCAATGGTATTTGCTGGTATTTATCCAGTTGACAATGATCAGTATGGAGATTTGCGAGAAGCTCTGGACAAATTAAAGCTAAATGATGCTTCTTTGTTTTTTGAACCTGAAACATCTGAAGCTTTAGGATTTGGTTTTCGCTGTGGCTTTCTTGGACTTTTACACATGGAAATTGTCCAAGAGCGCCTGGAAAGAGAATATAACCTCACACTTATTACCACTGCCCCGTCTGTTATATATAGAGTCACCAAAACCGATGGGACAGTTGTTATGATTGATAATCCGGCCCATTTGCCTGAGCCTACTTATCGAGAAATGATTGAAGAACCTTACGTACGAGCTAGCATTTTAGTGCCAAATGAATATGTTGGCTCTATCATGGAATTAGCACAAGGCAGAAGAGGAATATTCAATGATATGAAATATTTAGATCCTCGCCGAGCCATGTTACATTATGATATTCCATTATCTGAAATTATTACTGACTTTTTTGATCAACTTAAAAGTAGATCACGTGGCTATGCCAGTTTAGATTATCAATTTAAAGAATACAAAGAATCTCGTTTGGTCAAGCTTGATATTTTAATTGGCGGTGACCCAGTAGATGCCCTTTCTGCTATTGTGCACCACGATCGAGCTGCAGCTTACGGACGCAATTTAGCTTTAAGATTAAGAAAGCTTATCCCAAGACAAATGTTTGAAGTGCCGATTCAAGCTGCTATTGGTGGCAAAATTATTGCTCGTGAAAATATTTCTGCTCAGCGCAAAAATGTTTTAGCTAAATGTTACGGCGGAGATATTAGTCGTAAAAGAAAGCTTTTAGAAAAACAAAAAGAGGGTAAAAAACGAATGAAGTCTATCGGGAAAGTAGAAATTCCCCAAGAAGCATTTATGGCTTTATTAAAGCTCGAAGAATAATCATTACCTTGAGAGGCAAACTAAATTTAGTCTATGAGTGATGAGACAGAAAATCTTCTATTAATAGAAGCCTGGCAAGCTAGAGACGTCTTGTACAAAGAGCTTTTTGGTGATTATGCTTATTCATCTCCAAAAACAAATTTACCTCCTAGTTCTCCAATACCTGGTTTTAAAAGAACATCTCATCTGGAAAAAGACAATGTTTTCAACCCCAATATGTCTACTCAACGTATTGCTGTTTTAACTTATGCACCTAATGATAGTCGTCCTTATTGGATGTATATTACCTCTGGTTTAAGCAATCCTTGGTATCAAGATGTACCTAGTGAAGTATCTGGTTTTGGTACTGAATTAATTGTAAAAACAAAAAAGGATGCCCGTTGGCCAATACAATTATTAAGAAGATTAGCTTATTACATATTGAGTTATACTGGCACTTTAAGCCCAGGCAAAATTTTAAATATGAGCGAGGCTTTGACCAAAAATGCCAATTCTAAAATCAATAATATATTAGTCTGGTACGAGGATATTGCACCCGATTGCTGGTATCAGTTGCCATCTGGAGGATTTGGTATTTTTGCCACAATTGGCATTACTGAAGACGAGTGCCGATTTGCTGAGTCAGTCGATTATGGACCTTGGTGTATTCAACAAGTACTTAGGCAAACTAATATTGGACAAATTACAGATCCAGACAGGGACTGTGTTATGAAATCAGATGATATAAACAATTTGCTTGATTCACTAAAGGCATATGCCAGCAATTTCAAGCCCATATAATTGTTAAATTAAAACATTATCTATACATTAAAGATTAACTTATAGCTGCCTAGGGTACAAAAACCACAGGCGATGTGTATATACACTTATCTATCCATTAATTGAAGTAAGTATTATGGCAGAAACTAAAAAGCCAACAGCAAACAAAACTGATCAGTCTAGTGCTACCAAATTTTCTCAAGAAGCACTAGGTAAAGATGCCGTGCGCATAATGGATAAAATCAAAAATGTAGTTAAACAAACATCAGTTGATGATTTGTTAGGAACTAGCATCTTAATCAATGAAAAAAATGAAGCCTCAACAAAAGAGTCCGAAGAAAAAAACATTACTGGACTAAATGTAATTAGTTCTGACATTATCATCGATGATAGAAAGTGTGCAACACAAGTACATGGCTTTTTAGAAAATATGCGTTCTGCTGTTAGCAACAAAACAGAAAAACAAGCTGAAGCTCATCAGCAAACAGAAGTTAATACCAGCAATACAGAAAAATAATTACTTACTATTCTTTTTCCCCATTGTTTTTTTGTTCTAGATAATCAATATGATTCTGAATGCGTTGCAAATCCGCTTCCGAGGCATCGGCACTTCGCATAAAATTTAAAGCTTGCTTAGATAGTTTATGGGCTTGTGCTATTTGTCCTGAATTTTCCATTCCAATAGCCTTATTAAAATAAGCTCGCCCCAAATTAATCCGAGCAAGTTGATAATTAGGATCTGCTTTTATTGCCATCAAAAATTTGTTAATTGCCACATCAAAATCATTTCCCTTAAGAGCATTAACCCCCTCATTATTAAAAATACGAGATTGGTAGATATTGATATTTTTTTCGTCCTGAGCTGGTCTGGGTTCAACATTAGAACTTATTTTGCCATGGCTCTCCACTATTGGTTGTACTTCAGGTTTCGTTAATTTCTTCAATGTTGTATTTGGAATATTATTCTGAATAGTATTTTTATCTCTAGAATTTTGTTGCAAAAAATCTAGAAAGTGTTGAGCATTATCCGGCTGAAGCTTACTTGGGCTGACACTGCTGACAGTATTGACATTTTTTTGAACAACTGTATTGCTACTTGTTTTTATATCGTTTTTCTTAGCTTCAGGTATTTGTTGCCCAATATTAGAATCTACATTTTTTTCTGGAGCAGTTTTTTCTGGAATATTATTTTCAAAGTTATTTTCTTCTGGTAATTCTTTTTTTATTATCTTTTCATCAATTTTTACAGGCACGTCTTGCTTTGTCGGTATGTCTTTAATTGGCATACGATAATTAGCAAAAAACCAATTAGCCGTAGCAGCTGAAAGTCCAGCAGCTATAGCAGAAATTATGGCAATTACAATTGGTGAAGTCTCTTTTTTTATTTTTGCTTTTGTTTCATTAGTTTTAGCTACATCTATGTTTAAGGGACTAATTTTCTTTATTGGACTAGGCGGTAATATATGTGGTTCTGCCTTTGCTAAACTTTTCAAAGTATCAATTAATTCGATTTTCAATTCCAACATTGTTTGTTGTCGTTTTTCTGGATCTTTTTCCAGCGTTTTTAAAACAACTGCCTCCAGACGTGGTGAAAATTCTCGATCTGGACAAACAGAACTCATTGTTTTGGGTAATGCATTTACATGCATAGCAATTGTGTCATAAGAAGTCGGACCAGCAATGGGAGGAATACCAGTAAGCATTTCATACAAAACTACACCAAGCGAATAAATATCCGAGCGAGCATCTAAAGGAAAATTTCGACATTGCTCTGGACTCAAATAAAATGGGCTGCCACAAACTTCTCCTGTTTTTGTAATAGCTTCTAACTCTGCTTCCTCACCGGTAGCAATTTTTGCTACTCCTAAATCAACCACCATTACATAGTCGTTATCACTATCTTTGTGCACCAACATTATGTTGCCGGGTTTTATATCACGATGAATCACGCCTTGCTCATGCGCATGATACATTGCATCACAAACTTGCAATACAATATGAATGGCTCTCTCTGCACTCAATTGTTTTTCAACCTTTAGCACCTCTAATAACGAAACGCCTTTGGCATAATCCATAACCAGATATGGTTGTTGTTTATCAGTAAAACCAAAGTCATGCACACTAATAATATGTGGATGATCCATACGGCTAGCTGTTTTTGCTTCCCGCAAAAAGCGCTTGCGACTTCTCTCATCTGTTATGAATTGAGATCTAAGCATCTTAATTGCCACCATTCGGCCAATTAATTCATGTCTTGCCTTATAGACAATGCCCACGCTGCCCCTACCAATAATTGATAGAAGTTCATAACGATTGGCTAGTTTTGAGCCTATAACTAATTCTTCGTCAGATGGAATAAGCATAAATAAATGATACCCAGGATTTTTCATTCATAATCCAAGGCATAAGAATTGTCAAGAGATTGGTATTTATTTTACTGTCGAGGCTGTCAGACTAGCATTGGTAGGGCTCCAATAGTGATCCCTATATTTGCGATAGTATTCAAATGTTTTTTTCAAACCTTCTTCTAAATTGGTCGCTGGTCGCCAGCCAACAGTTTTTTCAATTTTGTTTATATCAGAATAAAAGTCTCCTGGTTCTTGCGCTTTGCGCTCGGGAGTAAACTCAGCAAATTGCCAATTTCCTTGCCCAGAAACAGAGACAATCTTTTTTACAAGCTCAAGGAAACTAACTGGAATATCAGAACCAACGTTGAATACTTCTCCATAAGCCTTTTCACTTAAGGCTACTTTCAAAATAGCTTCTACCGTATCATCAACATAAACAAAATCACGCAATATACTACCGTCACCAAAAACTTGAATAGCTTGATTATCCATAGCCAATCTCACAAACCAATTACATACGCCAAAACGAGAATGTTGCATTTGTGACCTTGGACCATAAATATTGCTCAGTCTAAGCAATACCGAGCGTATTCCATGAACATCGTTATAGACTTTGATAATTTTTTCAGCTGTTAAATTAGATATTTCGTAAATCCCTTTTGGATTTAGTGGTGCTTCTTCGTTAACCGGCAATGAAACAGAAGGACCATATTGTCCACGTGTTCCGGTATAGACTACAACGGCATCCTTATTGAATTTGTGCAATGCCTCCATTAAGACGGCTGTACCTGTAATATTGTATTTAATATCTGGAAATGGATTGGACAAACTCATAATATGGCAAACTTGTCCAGCTAAATGGAAAACATAGTCTTGCCCACGCACTAAATAATTAATCGCTGATTGATCTGTAATATCGCAGTAATTAACATGAACTCGATCGCGAACAGGATAAAGATTGAATTCATTGCCGCCATAATCAGGAATCATTGCATCAACTACAGTTACTTTTGCACCAGCATTTGCTAAAGCAATCACAAGATTAGAGCCAATAAAGCCCATGCCACCGGTTACCAGTGCTGATTTGTTTTGAAATTGTTTTTGGTCTATAAAAGCCACTGTTAGTTCCTGCTCATATAGGTAATCTTTCTATAATATTGTAATTAATACATATATCTATAAAGAGGCAAGATTGATCTTATCATGCTTTGTCTAGAGAGATATGCTAAATTGTCAAAGGAAAATTTAGCGCAATTTAAGAGAGCTTAATTCAAAGATATTTTTCTTTTTTACTAGTTTATCTTACTATGTAAATGCATTATATTGACGACTGAAATTAGTTTCATACAAAGGCAATAAAGAGGTTTATTTTGCACGTACCATTTGGCAATATGCAAATCCACTACAATCAATTCAAGCAAGAAATTGATCAAGCAGTATCTCGCGTACTAAATAGTGGCTATTTTATCCTTGGTCCAGAACTAGAGAGATTTGAACAAGAATTTGCTCAATTTTTAGGGGTCAAACATGTAATTGGTTGTGCCTCTGGTACAGAAGCAATTTATTTGGCGTTAAAAGCTGCTGGTGTTAATTCAGGCGATGATGTCATTGTAGTTGCTCATACAGCAATACCTACTATTTCAGCTATTTCCATGGCTGGGGCTGAACCCGTTTTTGTAGATATCGATCCCAATACATATGTCATGGACGTTTCATTAATTGAAGCCAAAATCACAAAAAAAACAAAAGCAATTGTGCCAGTACATTTATACGGACAAATGTGTGAGATGGAGCCATTAGTTGATCTAAACAGACGTTATGGCATACCAATTATCGAAGACGTTGCCCAAGCAACCGGTGCTACATATAAATTAGCTCAAGCTGGTAGCATCGGAGACTACGGTGCATTTAGTTTTTATCCAAGCAAAAATTTAGGGGCTTTTGGCGATGGTGGTGCTGTTTGTACTAATTCCCAAGAAGGTTATGAACGTTTATTAAAGCTAAGAAATTATGGTCAATCCAAACGTTATTATCACGATGAAATTGGTATAAATTCAAGACTTGATGAAATTCAAGCTGCCATTTTGTCAGCTCAACTTCCTTATTTAGTTGAATGGAATGCAAGGCGCAGACAAATAGCCAACCGTTATACGGAAGGACTTAAAGACTCAGTTGTCACTCCAGTTGAAATTGAACATTCACCTAGTGTTTATCATTTATATGTTATACAAACTGATAATCGCAATGCATTACAAAAACATTTGCTGGATAAAGGCATACAAACATTGATTCATTATCCGGTGCCAGCACATTTACAAAAAGCCTACAAATATCGGGGCTTGAAAGAAGGGGATTTACCACACACTGAAAAAGCAGCAGGTAGAATTTTAAGTCTACCAATGTTCCCTGAACTTACTGATGAACAAATTGATAAAGTTATTTTTGAAATTAAAGAATTTATCAAACAAAATCCAAACAAAGCAATTGATCCCAACACAAATACCGATCCCAACACAAATATTGATTCCAATACAAATATTGTTGTTAATCCTGCGCTAGTACCAGCTAATTCATTTACCCCACCGACTTCAATTCGTTAAAACCATGAACAACGTTTCAATTGCTAAAGCAAGTGCTAATAACACAAAAAATCTACCTATTACTTCTGTTTCAGTTGTAATTCCAGCCTATAATGACGAGACAACTATTGAACGTTTGATAGTAGATGTAAATACGCTTTTAAAAGAAATCTGTTCTGACTATGAAATTGTTTGTATAAATGATGGCAGCAAAGATAATACATTCAATATACTAACCAATCTAGCAAAACGTCTTAATTCCCTGCGCCTAATTAATCATGTTCAGAATAAAGGTTATGGCGAAACCATTCGTGAATTGTATTATGCCGGCACAAAAGATTTAGTTTTTTCACTGCCTGGTGATTATCAATTTGCTCCTAAAGAATTAATTACAATGGCACAAGGATTACATGATCATGATTTTGTCATTGGCTTGAGAGTCAATCGTAATGATCCAGCAAGACGTAAATTACAATCGCATGTTTACAATTTTATGCTCAGATTATTTCATGGCGTCAAATACAAAGATGTAAACTCCATCAAATTATTTCGCCGCCAAATACTCAATAAAATTACGCTCAAATCTTACACACCATTTGTTGATGCAGAACTAGTTATTCGTGCTCATAAGGCAAATTTCAAAGTCATTGAAATTCCAATTGAGCATTTACCTCGTTTATCTCAAGGTGCCTCTGGCGGCAAATTATCTGTAATTTGGGATACATTCTCAGATTTGATAAAAATGTCTTCTCAAATATAAAACGTCAATAAAATATCCTTTTCTTAGAATAAACAAGCAGCATGACAGCCATGTCGCAACCCTAAAGCATGTCCTTTTAGTCTAGCGCTTTAATGTCAGAAAAATTGAAATTTTTCTGACCAAATTGCCGTTCTTGCACTAATAGACTATTGATATGAGGCAATATGCATTAAATAATTAAATTGCGAGCAATTTTAATCAAAATAATTTGAACTTTTTGAAACTATTCAATTGGTTGTTGCAATGGCTGTGCTTTTGACTGATCAGCTAAACTTGGATAATTACCAATATTTATTGGCACAGCTTCTATATTGCCTTCTCGCAAAACAAGAAAATGTAATGTATCACCAACTTTATGCGATAAGACATAATCTTTTACTTCTTTAGCTGTATTTATTTCACGTCCATCTATTTTTTGAATTATGTCCCCTTGCTTTATACCAGAAGCTAAAGCAGGACTTCCTTGTACAAATCCAGCTACAACAACTCCTTTGGTACCTTTTGCAACTCCCACAGCTTTTGCTAATTCATCATCTATTTCTTGCATTTTAATACCAAGCCATGGTCTAGAAATTTTCCCATAAGCAATTAAATCTTGAGCTACATTTTTTGCTACATCTACAGGAATAGAAAAACCAATATTTTGTGCATCACGTCTAATAGCAGTATTCACCCCAATTACTTCACCTTTTAGATTTAGCAATGGTCCACCAGAATTACCTGGATTAATAGCAGCATCTGTCTGAATAAAGTTGATATTGCCATTTACGTCTGTAACTGTTCGTCCAATTGCTGAAATAATTCCAAGTGTAACCGTGTGGTCATACCCTAAAGGATTACCAATGGCAATAACAAAATCACCTGGTCTGAGACCAGTAGACGTGCCCATACTTAATACCGGTAAATCTTTTGCTTCTACTTTAATAACTGCTAAATCAGAAAAATTATCAATACCAATTACTTTTGCTGTCATAGATTTATTGTCATTAAAAGTAACTTTGATATTGCTTGAATTTCCTACAACATGTGCATTAGTTAGAATATAACCATCAGATCTAATAATAAAGCCTGAAGCTGTATCGTGCTTTTCAAAGCCAGGAATTTTACCAGATTCTAATTGTTCGGGAGTAATACGTTGTCCATTAAAAAATAATTCTGTTTTTCCAAATGGCATAATTGGCAGATTAAAATTACCCAGCTTAACTGACTTTGAAATATCAATATTAACTACAGCTGGTGCTACTCTTTCAGCTATATCAGCAATTATATTTGACTCTAATAAAGGAACAGCATTAGTAGCAGCCAAAGCTGTGCTCAACAAATTTATAGTAATAAAACTAATAATAGTTGCCATTAAAAAAGTTTTTCTCATGACTTGCATCCCCATTACTTTCTGCCCATACCTAAATTTTGTGCGTTTTGAAAAACTTTACCCTCAGTCAATATTGAAGGCGCAATTATAACCTCCACATTTTGCATTTCTTTTAAGTTAGCCGCCCCTAAAGTTGACATACTTGTTTTGAGTGCACCAATAAGATTCTGTGAACCATCATCCACATGAGCTGGTCCTAAAACAATTTGTTCAAGTGTAGCAGTGCTACCAACTTTAATGCGTGTGCCTCTCGGCAATACTGGACTTGGTGTTGCCATTCCCCAATGGAAACCACCGCCCGGTGCTTCTTTAGCTTTTGCCAATGGCGAACCAATCATCACAGCATCAGCACCACAAGCAATCGCTTTACATAAATCACCACCTACCACCATGCCACCATCAGCTATCAATGTTACTTTGCGTCCAGATTTAGCCATATAATCATCTCGGGCTTTAGCACAATCTGCTATTGCTGTTGCCATTGGCACACCGATACCAAGCACACTTCTTGATGTGCATGCAGCTCCTGGTCCAACACCACACAAAAGACCAGCAACTCCTGTTTCAAATAATTGAAATGCTGCTTCATATGTAACACAATTGCCAACAATAACCGGGATTTTCATTTCTTGGCAAAAATGTTTTAAATCTAATTGGGTATTGCCTTGAGTGCTCATATGTTTAAGCCCAGTAACAGTAGATTGCACTACTAAAATATCCAAGCCAGCATCTTGCGCAATTGGTCCCCATTGCATTGCTACATTTGGCGTGAGCGATGCAACTGCTAATACACCTTGTGCTTTTATTTGTTTTATTCTCTCAGCAATTAACTTTTCTTGAACAGGCGCAGCATATAGTTTTTGCATCAAATCGACAAATTGACTATTATCACAATTGGCAATTTCTTTATATGCAGCGGTCGGATCTTCATAACGAGTTTGCAATCCTTGCAAATTAATAACACCTAGCCCACCTAATTTACCTAAAATGCCTGCTATCTTAACATTCACAACACTATCCATAGCAGATGCAATTATTGGTATTTGTAATTTATGTTTACCAATTTCGGTAGAAACATCACACAATTCAAAATCTAAAGTTAAGGCTCCCGGCACAAGAGCAATTTCATCAAATCCATAAGCACGCCTGGCAGATTTACCTCTGCCAATTTGAATTTCTTTATCATTGATTTCGTCTTTGTTTGTTGCTGGCAAGTTTATGTCCTCAAATCTTGACGTCAATTAAATATAGTACTGAAGCATATATTAGCATTCTAAAAAGCAAGCGTCATTTGACAATGAAGATTAACGATAGCCTTATCTAGAGTAAAATCAAAGAATACAAACTAAAAAGACCAAACGCCACGAAGTCAAGAACGAATAGGAGTTATTAATTGAAATCACTTTCTGTAATTGGCTTAAATAGTGGTACTTCCATGGATGGAATCGATGCCGCCTTATTTCGCATTGTTCCATCTCGGTTAAGCAGCACCAAAGGAAATGGCTCTACTGATATACAACAACTAGAAATAGAAATGCAAGAATCTCTTGTCTATCCTTTTGAAGGTTCTTTCAAAAAAAAGTTACTTGGTTCAATTAATTCTGGAAAAATTAGCTTAGATGATATTTGTCGTTTAAACGTAGCATTAGGAGAAACATTTGCTGAAGCTGCGCTCAGTCTTATAAAAGCTGCTGGTATTACTAGAAAAGAAGTAGATTTAATTGGCTCGCATGGACAAACTATTTGGCATGCACCAAATAATAAATCATATGCAGGAATTAAAACTCACGGCACATTGCAATTAGGTGAGCCAGCAATAATTGCTGAACGCACGGGTATCACCACTATTGCTGATTTTCGCCAACAAGATATGGCTCAAGGGGGACAAGGTGCTCCGCTTACTGCTTTTGCCGATCAAGTACTCTTTGGTAGTTCAGAAGAACCAATTGGTATTCAAAATATTGGCGGCATTGCCAACATTACTGTATTGGATAATCATGGACAAGCAGCCATGGCATTTGATAGTGGTCCTGGCAATATGATCATAGATCATCTGGTCAAAATTCTTTTCAATCAAGACTATGATGTCGATGGCAAAATTGCTTCTTCAGGCAACATCAATGATGAATTAATTGCTCAGTTTATGACCAATGATTATTTTTTACTTTCTCCACCTAAAACAACTGGACGAGAATTATTTGGTACTGCCTTTGCTAATGAGTTTCTACAAAAAGCACAAGCATTAGATTTAAACAAAGAAGATATTATTGCTTCCGCTACAGCCTTCACTGCTTTTTCCATAGCTCATGCCTACAAAACATTTATTGAACCAAATTACAAGATTAATAGACTGATATTAGGTGGCGGTGGCACGTATAATTTTGAACTTAATCGCTTAATTGCAAAATACTGGCCACATTCTTTAATTTTAGAAACACATGAAGATTATGGTATTTCAGTTAAATTTAAAGAAGCTCTCTTATTTGCATTGTTAGCTTATACCACCAATTTTGGTATACCTAATAATGTGCCAACTTGCACAGGTGCTGCTCATAAAGTATGTTTAGGGAAGATATGTCGACCATAATTTAAGGATAAATCTTTGATTGAATTACATATTCCAGAAGAAATAAATTACGAATGTACAAGTTGTGGTAAATGTTGTGGTGGCTGGGCTGTGCCACTTACTCCATCTGATTATGAGCGTATTTCTGAAGTTAATTGGCATGAATTAAATCCTACTTTAAATGATAAAGGTTTATTTGCTAAATTGAAAAATTATCAAAAAGCAGAAACGCCTTATACGCATAAAATTGTTTCTCAAACTGGTACATGTCCATTTCTCTCAGACAATTTATGTTTTATCCATAGCAAATTCAATTCTGAATTTAAACCATCTATTTGTCAATTATTTCCCTATTGTTTTACTAAAACTCCAAGTGGTGTTTATGCCACAGTAAGTTTTGTTAGCATGGGAGTAATATATAATTCTGGCAAAGCTTTGACTTTACAAAAAGAATGGCTAGAAAAGAAATGGCAAGACTTCAATTCATTATTTCCCAACTATCAACCTGATTGGTCAAAACTCAAATTAACTGTTGGACAAGAAATAAGCTGGCAAGAATATTTAAATATTGAAGAAAAAATCTTTGAGATAATCAACAACTCTCATATCTCTTTAAACGAACGTCTTTTACAAGCATCTCATTATTTAATTACACAAGTAAAAAATCAAAGGACAACATCTGCTCAGTCATCGCCTGCGCTAAATAGCGCCGAACAAAATAGTGTTTTAAATGATTTAGACAAACAATTATTGATTGCTTTTCACAAAATTTATTTTCCTAGTCGCCCCCATAAAATGGGTCATGGTGATTTTAGTATTCTCCGTTTTTTCTGGCAAAATTTAAATAAACCATCTTCATTGTCTTTCATTACCAAATCAATTCCATTACCTACGCTCATAGCAATGCCATGGCCAGATGACAAAGAAATGGACAATCTATTATATAGATATGTTCTTACTTATATTTTTGGCAAAAAATATTTTGGTGCAGGCTTTGGCCAAATTAGTTTAATTGCTGGCTTTCATCATTTAATTTTAGTTTATTGCCTAGCAAAATTACATGCAAAAGGACTAGCTATATTAAGAGAAGCTCCTCAAGTTAGCTTAATTGATTTAGTTTATGCAATAAGAGAATTAGAAACACATCTAGGGGAAACTAAAATAAGTAGCTCCGCTGCTGCTGCCTTTGAGCTTTTACTTTATAGTCCAAAACGCATAAAACGTTTGCTCCGATACCCAAAAAATTGAACTTAAAACTCGAAATTAATCAGATTAAGATTAAAACTTGGTTTTAACACCGGAAATATCTTGACTACAATCCTGTCTTGAGTTAACCTAACCATGATTTCTCCTCATGGACTGGCATTTCGCCAACCACCCTGATTCTTACTAACACTCTATAACATCATTCATTAAGACTATTATTTTGTCTTTTCGAAGGAGCACGTCTATATGAAAAACATATTGTCTCTACTTACTATGGCAGCTGCAATTACATTTGCGTTGAGCGTACCAGCATTCGCTCAAGATGCATTCAATAGCACTGCTGATATGGGTAATTACACAAACAACAGTATTAACAATGCTACCGGTAGCCAAACTGACCAAA
>JAGVLS010000009.1 GCA_020054205.1 Candidatus Obscuribacterales bacterium
ATCTTCAGCTGGAGTTGTAGGCGGCATTGCTGCTTATCCAATTCCTGCTGGCACAATTGTCTCGCAGCATGCTTTAAGACCTCGTGGTTTTCAAACAGGCTTTGTTGGAAAAATTAAAGACGGTATGAGGGCAGTAACCTTTGCCGTTGATCCAAACTCTGGAGTAGCTGGATTTATTTATCCAGATAGCCATGTGGACATTATTTGTACCGCAGGCAGTGGTCCAGACACAAAGGCTGCACCAGTTTTATCCAATGTCGAAGTTATCGCCGTTGGTGGAACTTATGTGAAACAACCTGGTCAACAAAACGCTACACCAGCAAGCTCAGTAACAGTTACAGTTAGTCCAGAAGATGCACAGAAATTAATCAAATCTGTCATGGCTGGCAAACTTTATCTGACACTGAGGGGTGAAAAGGATACATCGCCAGTACCGGTTGTAGACATTACTTCTCTTTTCCCTAAATCGGAAAAAGCAATGTCTGAATTGGCTGCGTTGCCTCCTCCAAGCCTACCCCCACCCCCATTGCCACCAGGCATGCCAGGGATGGGTGGTAATGCTCCGCCTCCCCCACCACCAATGCATGAAATTGAGTTGTGGTCAGGAAGCAAAAAGGAAGTACTTTCAGTACCATCTAACTAATGTGATGATTTAAACCTTAATGGGTACAACCACTAAGGGTACTGATACATCAGGAGATTTATTAACTCATGAAATTAACTACGCTTCTTGTATGTGATGCCGGACTTGATAAACGGCAAACTATCGAGGATTTAATCCATAGCCAACCATCGCTGGCATTAGTCAGCACGGTTTCAGGGGGTATGGCTCGTGAACAAATTGGTAGCTTGCATCCAAAGCTAGTCTGGATTGAGTTAAGCCCTGCGCCAGTACGCGGATTATCACTATTAGCTGAATTGCGGGAAGCTTTTCCGCAATTGTATTTCTTTGTTAGCTATGAAGTTCCGGATCCCGAGTTGATACGTACTGCGTATCGACTCGGTGCATCCGACTTTTTAGATGCAGAGCGTTGGCGTACAGATTTGCCAGCAGCTGTGCAAAGTATTTTACTTAAACATCAATCAGAGTCTGTGTCGACAGCCTCTGGAAAAGTTGTCGCAGTATTTAGCCCAACTGGTGGCATTGGTGCCTCGACAATTGTTACCAATTTAGCTGGTTATTTAGGTAAATATGGTGAAGCTTGTATTGTCGACCTTGACTTACAATTTGGTATGGTTTCCCACTACCTTAACTTGGAACCATCCTTTAGCTTAAGCACAATTGATTTCTCGCATACCAATTTTGACTCGACATATTTGCGTAACCTAATGACCAAATATGACGATAAACTTAGTATTTTGGCAGCCCCACCAGAATTGGAAGATATTGGTGATATTTATGCTGCACAAGTACAAGAAATTTTATATACAGCCAAACAAGAGTTTCGTTATACAGTAGTTGATTTACCGAAAAATTTATTGGATGAGAGAGCAATTGCTACTCTCGACTTAGCTGATTGTGTTCTTGTTGTTACAGAATACAATTGGGCAGCAATTTTAAATGCGCGTAAGTGTCTAGATACATTTAAGGCTCACTACAATACAGATAAGTTGCTTCTTTTAATTAACCGTTCTGAATGGTTGCCGCAAGATGTATTGAGTGAGTGTCGAGCGAATTTGAATTACCCTGTTTATCATGAAATTCCAAATGATGCTAAAACAGCTAAATGGGTAAACAATCAAGGACAGATTGCCCCAGCTCATACAGCACTTGGAAGATCAATGGATTCACTGGCTCGCAGAATTACTGGTGGTGAACAATTATTGTTAACCACTAAAGAAGGCGAGAAAGGTGGATTTAAATTCCCAGCCATATTCTCTAGGAAAAAATAAGAGGGAGAAATAAAAAATGTCGGACGAAAAAAATAAAGATCAAAATTTACCAGTCCGTCCAGCTTCCTCTTTGATGGGGCAACTGGTCAAACAAAGACAATCAAATGAAGTTGCACCAGCTAATAATCAACAAGCTGGTTCCGGTTTAGCTGGAGGACAGCAAGGAACTGGTGTTGCTGGCGGACAACAAGGTAGTGGATTATCTGGTCGTGGACAAAATACTGGTATTGGTGGACAAGGTCCACAGACTGGTGTGGCCGGTGGACAAGGTTATGGTGGAGCGCCTGTTGCGCCAGAAAGTGTGAGTCGAGCTGATATCGAGCGTATTGATAGACGGGATGACTCATATGAGCAACAGTCACCACACGATCCAAATGCGCAAGATGCTTCTAAGTTTCAAGCAAATTTAGCTTTGATTCGTGAGCGTGAAAAAGTCATTATTGAGCAATTAAGACGTGAGCTTGATACATCTAGATTGACACAAATATCTGAAGATACTCAAGCACAAGTAAGAGCAAGAATTAGAGAAATAGTAAACTCTGATCCAGCTCCTCTTACAATGATGGAAAAAGGCATTCTATTACAGAATGTTTTAGACGAAATCTTTGGATTTGGTCCACTTGGTCCATTGCTTAGAGATCCAAGTATTGGTGACATATGCGTCAACCATCCAGGTTCTATATATGTGGAAAGACATGGTCGTTTAGAAAAAACAACAGTTGTTTTTGAAAACGAAAGACATTTACGTCAAACCATTGACAAAATTATTCAACCATTAGGAAGAAGATTGGATGATAATTCGCCAATGGTGGATGCACGTTTACCTAACGGTTCACGTGTTAATGCTACAATTCCGCCAGTAAGTATTGATGGACCAACGGTAACAATTCGTTGTTTCGGCACATCAATTATGTCACTTGGACAATTGGTGGAAAAAGGCGCTATGTCATTGCAAATGGCAGAAGTCTTTAAAGCATGTGTTAAAGGCAGAATCAATCTTATTATCTCCGGTGGTACAGGTTCTGGAAAAACGACACTGTTAAATGCATTGTCAGCGCATATTAATCCTCGTGAAAGAATTATCACTATAGAGGACGCGGCAGAACTTAGATTACAACACGAACACTGGATAAGAATGGAAACGAGACCGGCCAATATTGAAGGCAAGGGTCAGATTACACAGCGGATGATTGTGATAAATACATTACGTATGCGACCAGACCGTATTATTCTTGGGGAGTGTCGGGGCGAAGAAGCGTTTGATATGTTACAGGCCATGAATACAGGTCACTCTGGTTCTATGACCACAATCCACGCTAATTCACCTAGAGATTGCACCAAGCGTCTTGAGAATATGATTCTCATGGGTGGTATGGATATGCCAGCAAAAGCAGCTCGTGAACTTATAGCGAGCGCTATTCAACTAATTATTCAGATTCGCCGTTTAGAAGATGGTACTAGACGCGTGACTGAAGTGGCTGAAATAACTGGCATGGAAGGTGATACGATTGCTATTTCTACTCTATTCCATTTAGAGCGGGAAGGACGTGATCCACGCGGCTTCTTTAAATGTCGTCACGTTGGTTCTGGTTTGCCACCTAAATTCCTTGAACAAATTGAACAAGAAGCAATTCCGTTTAAGCTTGAGTGGTTGAGATAATTAAGGATTCCAAAAAAATTCGCATAGGTAGATAATGGAAGCGACTGTCAATAATTCGATCATGTACTGGTCAACTTTTGCCGCAATTTTTAGTGTCTTCGGTATCGGAGCGCTATATCTCATAGGGCGAAAACGCTGGACCGAAGAGCTTCATCGTTTAGAGAAGCATCAAAAGAAGATGGAAGAGAAAGCTGCTTTAGCTGCAGAAGATAGTGAAAATATCTTTTTGCAAGAAAAAACAGATTATCTCGGTAAGCTTTTATCGCAAGCAGGTATGGAAGCTAAATACAAGCAGATGAAAAACTATTGGGTGATGTCATCCATTGGTGGAAGCGTAGTGCTTGTAATTTTACCTCTTGTATTTGGTGCTCCAGAATTATCTCCTTTTGGTTTTGTATTTGGGCTTGGTGCTGGTGCCTTTGGTTTTATCGCCTATCTAAAGTATTTAGTTAAAGGCAGACAAGATAAGATGACGGCACAATTGCCGCAAGTACTTGAGTCTATGGTTAGTTCATTGAAGGCTGGTTCACCGGTAGTTGAGTGCTTTAAATTATTAGCCGAAACGGCTCCTGATCCAATAAGAGGCGAATTTAAAAGGGCGTTAGTATCATTACAACTTGGTAAGCCATTCCGTGATGTTATGCATGAGATGTCAACTCGTATTCGCACTCCTGATTTTAGACTTTTAACACAAGCAATTTTTATTAGCCAAGACGTTGGTGCAAACTTGGCTGATGTGGTTGCAGTTATTGCAGATGCTATTCGAGCAAGATTTAGATTGCGTGATTTTCTCAACAGTTTGACAGCACAAGGTAAAGCTACAGCGGTATTTATTGGTTGCTTACCATATTTTATTACTGGTATGACACTAATGATTACTCCTGGTTATATAACTCCATTCTTAAATCATCCTGTAGCGAGAATAGTTTTTATTGGCTTGATGATTTGGGAATTTATTGGAGCTTGGATTTTAGTAAAAATGACAACGTTTGAGGTTTAGTCAAAATGGAGCAGATATCTGCATTTCTTCTTTTCATTACAATAATTTTGGTTGGTCTTGTTCTTTATCGCCCATTTTATGAACAGTACTTTCTGACATATGGCGTGAGAATTAAGGCTAGAAAAAAAGAAGAATTATCAGCTGCCGCTCCTCCTAAAGAATCAGCAATCCTAAATGCTTGTAAGGCAGTAGGGGATTTTACTTTGGGATTATTTCCACAACTAGTTGATGAACGTACAACACAACTTCTTGTTCATGCAGGTTATAGAACGCAGGCACATGTTGCTACATATATTGGTATTAAAACTATAGTAGTGACAGTATTAGGTGTTTCACTTCTTATGTCATCAGCTGGGAATCCTTTGCAATTATTGGCAGTTGTACCAGGAGCGCTTGTAGCTTGGATTATGCCTAACTTTTTCTTGGCTCAAAGAGTGAGAAGAAGGCAAAATGCTATTGTTCATGAATTGCCGACAGTAATAGATCTTTTAATTGTATGTGCCCAAGCGGGTCTTGGCTTGCTTATGTGTTTTGATAAAGTAAGCAAAGAAGTGGGTGACTCTTGCCCTTATTTAGCTGCTGAATTTACTCAATTGCTTCAAGACGTAAAAATATTTGCTAAATCTGTGGCTACGGCGCTAAAGGATATGGGAGACCGTTGCGGCGTTGAAGAACTAACCGGTATGGCAGCAGCTTTAATTTCAGCAGAAGCAAAAGGATCGGATATCAGCTATCCATTAAGACAACAATCGGAAGCTCTGCGTGATAAGTTAAAGCGTAAAAAAGAAGAAGAAGCGTCAAAAGTGCCCGTAAAAATGGTGCCGGTAATCATGATATTTATCATGCCTTTAATCATGTGTCCAATGTTAGGACCAGCTGTAATTACCATTATGCAAGCATTAGGACCAGTCTTTGGCACCGGTAAATAAACAAGTCTCTTTTGTTAATCGCACAAAAGAAACAATATTAGCTACAAAAGTTTCTGTTGCTGACAGTTTTTTATCTAGGCTGGTTGGGCTTTTAGGTAAAGCTTCACTAGAAAAAGGTAATGGGCTATATCTTACTGATTGCAAATGTGTTCATATGTTTGGTATGAAATTTGCTATTGATGTTGTTTTTGTAAGTGAAGACAATCTAGTCATTGGTGTAGAAAATACATTATTACCAGGGAAAATATCAGGTTATTATGCTAAAGCCGTTGCTTGTCTCGAGCTACCTGCTGGAACAATTATTGAAACCAACACACAAATCGGTGATGTAATAGAGAAATTACTTGCTGTAAGTTAAAAAGTTCCAAGTAGCATCTTTAAGTATAATTGCTAAAGCTGTTCCAAGAGCTAAAAATGGTCCAACTGGTAGCCCTTTTAAAACAATTTTCTCGAGCATATCTACATCGGTTGGTGATAACCCGGTGGATTGAGAATAAGACTCAGTAAAAGCTTGCTTATCAGCACTTGTCGACGGCTTTTTTTGTGAAAATAAATGCATAAGAGCTTTAGCTAACCAAAGTATTCTATATGTTTGGAATAAGAATAAGGTATTAAGTTCAAACCTTACTTTAGCTAAGCATTTAAACAAAACGCAAATGTAATACAAGCCAAATGTAAGACCATAATAAATGTACAAAAGCACTACAAATGCTGGTCCTAAAAACGCACCAACTGCTGCTACTAATTTAGTATCACCATGTCCAAATTTACCAAGGCATAATTTGGTAACGCCCATAATAAGTACACCAGTAAGCCAGCCAAGAATGCCATTTGCAGCCCCTGATAAAGCTTTCACTAGTACTGTGCCTTCTGCTGTTTGTACTGTATAAATACTAGAGGCGATAATACCAATTAAAGCTGCTGGAAATGTTAGTTTGTTTGGGATTTTACCAGTACGTAAATCAGTAATTGTGCCTATGGAGACGACAATCAGTGCCATTATTTCTAAGTAATTTAAATCCAAGTTGATGGCAGACATTATTTTACCTGTACAGCAATAGCATCAATTTCTACTTTTGCACCTTTAGGTAATTTGGCTGCTTCAATTGTTACTCGGGCTGGTTTATGCGAACCAAAAAATTCAGCATAGACTTTATTCATTTCATCAAAGTCAGACATGTTTTGTAAATAAACAGTTGTTTTTACAATATGATTTGGATTGCTTTCAACGCTAGCTAAAACGGCTGCTAAGTTATTTAGCACTTGTTGAGTTTGTTCCGCTGTAGAACCTGTAATTAGATTGCCGGTTTTAGGATCAATTGGTATTTGTCCGGATAAAAATATAAATCCATTAATAGCTATAGCTTGAGAATACGGACCAAGAGCTTTTGGCGCTTTATCTGTTGAAATTGTTTGTAATTGCAATTTTCTACTCCACTCAATTGACTGATTGCTATTAAAATAGCAAAGTCAGTACAAAATGTAATTAGACAAATTGCTAAAAGGCTCTTGCCAATTTATCAAAATTGCAATTAGTTTTAAAGCGAAAGAAATTAGTTAGGATATCCCCAAGCTGAAGGCGCATCACTAGGATGTCCAGTTGTTAGATTGGAATATATACCTGAATTGATTGTACTAAAATCATCATAAGGCGGTGGACCATATTCACCTTCATCGCCATAAATCATATCGTTATAGCCAGATTGAGCAACAAAACTATCTAATTTTGTTGGGGGAAGACTTTTCATGCCAATTTGTCTTAAAGCAAGATTGGCTGGGGCTGCAAATGAACCAAGAATTGGAGCACCATTGGCCGCTCCACTTGGACCACCAAATGAACCACTCGATGCACCAGGTAAATCAGGACCATCTGGTGAACCAGCGCCATTACTGCTTGTAATTTGAGAGTCATTAAAAGCACCACCCATATTTGTGGTTGGTGCGCTGTCGTTATAAAGATTACCCATATCAGCTGTAGAATCAAACTGATATGAACTTTGAGCGCTACAAGGTAATGTAAACACCATAATTGTGGCTGTAACGATTATCTTTTTTAACATAGTTTAGCCACCTCACAATGGTCTAAAAAAGGCTTTTAGTAATGGGTTTGACTTGTGTGCAAGTCAGGAAAGGCTTTCAGTGGCTGAATCGTACTCTTTTCGCCTTTCATTGTCAATAGAATCAAGCTTGAGTTAACGTCTTAAATAATAGTTTTCATCTATTAATAACCAGTATCAGTAATGCTTAAATCAACTGATGTAGTTGAACAGGCTGGTGGCACTGTACCAAACCATGGACCACCAAAAGATGAGCCACCTTTACCTTTAAAGCCTAAATTAAAACTAGCCGAAGGCACTTTCTTTAATGAAACAGAGCCAGTAGATAATAAGTCTGTACTTACTTCTGTATCAAGCATTTTTTGATAATTATGTGTTTGTGTATCTTGTGTTTCACCTTGCTGAGCGGACACATCATAAACCCAGCCATTATCTATGTGTTGTACTTGATTTTGACCGTTATTTTCCCAGGTCTTTTGAGTAGTATTGCCAAATTGACCAGCATCAGCAAAACCATTGCTTGGTCCCCAAATAATTCTGTCTGATCCAGGTGAATTGCCACCATCTGGTTGACTTAAACCATTACCTTGATCAAATTCTTGCCCAAAAGAATATGGACAAATAAGAAGGCTTATAAGACTAGCGCAGACAAAAGATAGTAATTTGCTCATTTAATTTACCGAATTAAAATAGTAAAAAGCATGGCTTAATTGGCAATAGTATACTTCTGACCCTTGCTTGTCAAGATTTTTGCCTATTTTTATCTTGTTTAAACTGATAAATTAAAAGAGTTCGTTATTTATAGGTTTAATATGACTGCGTATTTAGCTATTGAAACCAGCTGTGATGAGACAGCAGCAGCAATTGTTGCTGACGGACGAAAAATATTATCTAGTGAAATTGTTTCCCAGATTGATATTCATCAAAAATTTGGTGGTGTTGTACCAGAAATTGCTGCTCGCAAACATTTAGAGACAGTAAATTTCATTGTTGATTTAGCAATGCAAAAAGCAAGTATCAAACCAGAGGATTTGGCAGGGATTGCGTATACAGCAGGACCAGGTCTAGTCGGTACGTTGTTAACTGGTATGTCTCTTGCAAAAACATTGGCATGGCTCTGGGAATTGCCTTTAATAGCAGTAGATCATTTGCAAGCACATATATTTGCTAATTTTATTGATACTGATTTAGAGCCACCATTTATTGCTCTTTTAGTAAGTGGTGGGCATACTCAAATTATTCATTTTGCTAGTTATACAGAAATTAAAATTATTGGTGAAACTCGAGATGATGCAGCTGGAGAAGCATATGACAAAGTAGCAAGATTATTAGGACTTGGTTATCCAGGTGGACCAATCATAGATAAACTTGCAGCAGAAGGTAACGACAAAGCTTTTAATTTTCCAGAAGGACAAGTGTCAGGATTTGATTTTAGTTTTAGTGGTCTCAAAACAGCAGTCTTAAGACAAACAGAAAAACTAAATAAGCCTTGGCCAATAGAAGATTTAGCTGCTTCATTTCAAAAGGCAGTAACAAGTGTATTGGTGAGAAAAACAATTGAGGCAGCTAATGAATTTAAAGCAACAAAAATTGTTTTAGCTGGAGGTGTAGCAGCAAATCGTGAATTAAGAGAAAAGCTGTTAGAGCTTTCACCTTGTCCTGTTTATTTCCCACCTATAAGTTTGTGTACAGATAATGCTGCTATGGTAGCGGCAGCCGCTTATTTTGTTAGTAAACCGGTAGGGCTTGATGCAACTGTTTATTCAAGATCTTGATCTTTTTTTGAGGCAATATTTTAACTACATTGGTTGATTTAAACTTTTCTGAAATATATATGCATGCTAGGATGACAGCAAGTGTCTACAGCTATATAAATTAAGGGATTCACCTTAAATAGTGCATAACTTAGAGGTTGCAAAAGGTTCTATATGGTTTTTGATGACAAGTTGCTGACATGTTGTACTTGTAATGAAGAATTTCTTTTTTCTGCTGGCGAGCAAGAATTCTTTTCAACTAAAGGACTGATTAATGTACCAAAGCGATGTCCTAATTGTCGTTTATTACTAAAAGTGCAAAGAAGCGGAAAAGACGTTAAACATATTGCTCAAGTGAATTGTGCGGAGTGTAATACACCTACTAAAGTACCGTTTCAGCCTAAAGGTTATAGGCCAGTTTATTGCTCTTATTGTTTTCAAAATAAAAAGCGGCAAGATCCTAATTGCCAAACAACAAATGCAGATAAAACTGAACTTGAAGAAATTATTGGCGTTTAGGTTAGTTTCAAAGATTATTTTGGCAAAATAAATATATAGCTATCCTTTATAATTTTGCTTGTAAAAGCAGGCTTGGTTTAAATTGAAAGAATTAGAAGAAACAACACTAAATAATGTTGTGCCGGAAGGTGCTTTTGTTCTTGTGCAGACTACTAATATTGAAATACCAATAAATAATCGTTGGATGAAAATAGGCAGAGATTCAAGCAATCAAATTGTTTTGAACGCTGATACATCTGTATCCCGTTATCATGCTTGGATAACATATGAAGAAGATTCTTTCTTTCTGGAAGACTTAGGTTCTACAAATGGTACATTACTAAATGGAAATCCAGTAAAAGAGGCAACAAAACTGGCAAGTGGCGACATCATTAAAGTTGGTGAAACAGAAATGATATTTTCCTTGGTGCAGTAATTAGGTTTGTCAGGAGGCTAGTTAAGGTTAAACAGTATGCAAATGCGTGGAGGCGGACCTGTTAATCGAGTTGAATTGGAGTCGCAAGTTCTATGTGCGGCACTCCGTCAAAGCTGGCATGCCAAGGATAAAGTTGGTTCATTTACTTCAATAAGAGAACTATCGCATTTATTTCCAGATTTATTGCCGCCTTCAGAAAAAGAAGAAGCAAACGGAAAAAGTAGAGTTAACTATTACGAAGTATTGGATGTTGTTCCTAGCTCAAGCTCCAATGTTGTTCTGGCTGCTTTTTTAAAAAAAGTCAGAAAATCCATAAAAGAAAATTTGAGTGCTGAACAAAGACAAGCGTATGCTAATTTCCTCAATGCTGGCTTTATTTTGAGAAAGCCAAGACTAAGGCTAAGTCATGATTTGGTGGTAGTGAGACGTTGGTTATTTGAAGCTCCAAAAGAAGAGCTCATTACTCAAAGCCCAATTCCAGAAGGTTTTCAACAGCAAGTCTCAGCTGAATTATCTGCTATGTCAGGAACAACTAAACAAGCAGAACCTATTTCGAAAGAACCAGTGCCAATAGAAGAAGAGTCAATTGCAGCATCAAGTTCAATAGAGCCTGGTCCAGTACCGGTTGAAACATCTCAAATTAGCCAAGAATTATTCAGCAATAGTTTCCAAGCAAATGTAGGAGCCGAGTCGGCTAATGCACCAATACCAAGTGTGCCTAACGAAAAACCAAGTGTAAATGAAGAAGCTTTTGCGTTCAGTGAACAAGAATTGCGTAAACCAGCTCCAGAAGTATCTTCCATGCCAAAAATCATTGCGCTTATGGAAGCAGCACAATTTATTGGACCATTGGAAGTGCAAGCTTTAAAAGCACAAATGGAATTAGCTCCTAATATTGCTGTAGAAAAGCTAATTCTGAATGCTGGCTATGCCACTAATCAAGAAATGAATTCCTTGAAATTAGCTGAAACGCTGTTAAACCAGAACAAAATTACTATGTCGCAATTTCAAGTGGCCATTTATGATGAACGAACATCAGGGCTTAGAATGGCTGAATCATTACAAGTGCGTGGCTGGTTAAGTGTAGAAGTTAAAAATTCTGTTGAAGAATGGCAATAGAAGGGCTTTTGGATGTAGTATTAAAGAGATGTTGGCCAACAGATTCTTTGTTGAGAGTAGCTCATGCAGCTAATAGATATTTACCGTCATTCACGTCGCGATTTTTTACGCGATGGACGTTTAGCCAATATTATTTGTAATAAGGCACAAACCAAATTAACGCCCAATTCTAAGATACCGTTGAAAAAATATGGTGATGAATTAAGGCAAAGACTTAATCAAGTTGCATCAGTAAAAAATGCTAGTTCTCATGCTTTAAAGCTTGGGGCAGATGAAGATAGTTTTTACTCTCAATCTAATGAATTTTTGCCTAAACATTTTTTGTCTCAATTGGCAAATGAAATAACTCAATTAAAAACTCAATTACAACCAAATGCTGAAAATAGCGAATCTGAACCAAAATACTTAGAAGATAATGTTGTGTATAGCCACAGCATTAATAGTAAAATTTATACTGAAAATACGGCTTGCGGCGGGCGCCTAGAATTTCTTGAAACAGGTGGTTATATTTTTAAAGATGTTCTAGGAAAAGTTATGGAAGTATGTTCTCGTTCTGGTGATTGCTTGAATTTAGAATATTCTTCTCTCGGCAATTTAAAAGCATTTTCTCGCGTGAATGCAAAAGGTGTTTTGCATAGTTGTGGCAATATGGAAAAACATGGTGTCATTGTTCGTGATTCAGAAGGACGTGTTAGAGCTCGCGGAGAAAATATGACTGTGGATACTCTAGGACGACTTTTTGTTCATGATATAAAAGGACAATATTTTTCTGTTGATCTTTTGTCTCAGATGTTTAGTGAAAGACGCCTTGTAGATACAAATATAAAACAAGGTGTTTATGAAGGAAAATATATTACGGCTGTATTTGCTTATGACGGCTTTCGTATGGCGACATTTTTTGTTAGGTACATAAATAACTTAAAGAAAAATATTTATAAAACCTGTGAGAATGGTGATACTAGCTTTCGCTTTTATGGACGTGATGGTAGCATCGCTGAGTTTAGGTCATTAGATGATTTGCAGGAAATGAAACCTAAAAAAGTTTTAGCAGCTGGTAGCATTTTTGTTAGGCCCGAATACAGAAATAACAAACAAGCTGCCACGTGTTGGCAAGCTGTTTATGAGTATCTCTCTGGTAATTGTTAGAAACTAAGGAGTTGTTGAATGTCACATTCTATTTCATTTGGGACTGATGGTTGGAGAGCAATCATAGCGCAGGATTTTACCTTTGCTAATGTAGAAAGAGTTGCTTATGCTGTTGGTCAATATGTGAAAGAAACTTACACGAAAGGTGGCAAAACACTACCTGTTTTAATTGGTTATGATACACGTTTTTTAGCGGACAAATTTGCGTTAAGGACAGCACAAACTTTAATGACTATTGGCGTGCCTGCCAAGCTTGTTAAACGTGATGTGCCCACACCAGCTATTGCTTGGTCGGTACAACTTGAGCCAACAGCAGGCGCTCTGCAATTGACAGCTAGCCACAATCCCCCTGAATATTGTGGTATGAAATATATTCCTGACTTTGCTGGTCCAGCAACTAATGCTATTACTGAAAAGATTTTTGGTTATTTAAATGCATTACCTGATGGCTTTGAAGTGAATGCTTATGATGTAGAAACATTTGATGCTAAAGAGCCATATTTAAAAGCACTAGATAAAATGGTGGATTGGCAGCTAATTAGCAAGTCTGGGTTAAAAGTTGTATGCGATACTATGTATAGTACTAGTCGTGAATATCTAGACGCGGTACTTGTTAAAAGTGGCATTGCTGTAAAAGTATTACATAATTGGCGTGATCCATTATTCGGTGGCGGTATGCCAGAGCCCAAAAAAGAATATCTTACGGAATTAATAGCTACAGTAAGTAAAGAGGGCTTTGATGTAGGTTTGGCTACGGATGGGGATGCTGATCGATTTGCGGTAATAGATGATAAAGGAAATTATTTGTCTCCGAATCATTTATTGGCTTTATTGATGCGACATCTAGTAAAAAATCATAAAAAAACAGGGGCAGTGGTACGTACTGTCGCTACTACTCATTTGATTGATCGACTTGCTGAAATTTATGGCTTGGAAGTTGTTGAAACACCAGTTGGCTTTAAATATATTGGTGAAGTAATGCGCCAAAAGGATGTTTTAATAGGTGGCGAAGAATCAGGAGGAGTATCTGTTAAAGGACATATTCCAGAGAAAGATGGCATATTAGCTAATTGTTTATTGGTGGAAATGTTAGCCTGTGAGCGCAAGCCCTTGTCTCAAATATGGCAAGATTTAGCAAAAGAAGCAGAAATAAATTTTGTTGGCCGTCGTCGGGATTTGCATTTAAATTCATTTACTCAAAAGGCTTTAATGGAAGAGCTTAAAGCAAAACCATTTGATACCATCGGTGGTGAAAAAGTGCAAGAAGTATCAAGGAAAGATGGTTTGAAATTCTATATGGATAAAAATAATTGGATATTAGTCCGTCCAAGTGGAACTGAACCATTGATTAGACTTTATTTTGAAGGTACTTCTGATCAAAAGGTTGATGCCCTTTTAAATGCTTTTGAAAAACAAGTGAATGAAATCGTTGATCGAGCTGGTTCGGCTGGCAAGGATGCAAACAAAATTAAGACAAAAGTCTAAAATGTTTGATGATCGAAGAAAGACTTAAGCTATATGTTTTAGCCAATCTGGGAATATCACCATAGCCTCATACAGATCTCATATTTATAATTATGATGATATTAATTAGTTGATGAATTATGCCTGTTTTAACTGCTCGTAAAAATCAACAGAATTCTGGTTTGGCGGCTTCAATTTTATCGTCAATTGAAACTTTTGCTCAGTCGGTAGCTGGTATTGCGCCTACAGCTGCGCCGGTGATGACGATAGCTATAGTTTATAGTATGGCAGGAAACGGTGCTTGGCTTACTTATTTAATAGCTATGCTTATTATGCTAGCAACAGGATTTTGTATCAATGTTTTTGCTAGTAGATTAGCTTCATCTGGATCTTTATATACTTACGTCACACAGGGCAGTGGCAAACTAGCTGGTTTTATTACCGGTTGGAGCTTGTTAGGCACTTATGTAGCCAGTATTGCTTGTTGTCCAATTCAATTTTCAATTTTTGTCAATGCATTATTGCAAGACTTCGGACAAACAACTGTCTCACCGTTTTTTATAGTGGCTTTGTGTTTAATAGCAACAAGTATTATTGCTTGTTTGAATATCAAACTATCAGCAGAACTTATGCTTTGGATTGAAATCACTTCTATTGCCATTATTCTTGTATTGTGTGCATGTGTTATTGTTCATGGCGGTTTTGCTTTGGACATTCAGCAATTGTCTTTAAAAGGTGTAAGTGGGCAAGGTATATTCATGGGTTTAGTGATGGCTATATTTGCCTCGATTGGTTTTGAAAGCTCAGCTTCTTTGGGCGTGGAAGCCAATCAGCCAACCAAAAAAATTCCCCAGGCTATCGTTAATAGTGTGCTTATCACAGGTGTATTTTTTATTTTTACCAGTTATGTGATAGTGCAAGGTTTTGAAGAAATGCCTGGCAAACTAGCGTATTGTCCAACTCCAGTGACTACTCTAGCTAACCATATAGGCTTTAACTGGTTGGGTAAATTGGTAAATCTAGGAGCGGCTTTTACTTTTTTTGCTTGTGCATTGGCGGGCACAAATGCTGCTGCTCGCATTCTATTTACTATGAGTCGTGATGGCTTTTGCCATTCCATATTTAGTCGTATTCATCATAAAAATCGTACACCAATGACAGCGATTATTATCACTACCACGATTGCTTGCGGTGCTAGCTCTTTGCTTATGTTTGGCAAACAATCTTTAATGGATATTGTTGGTTACTTAGGATCGATTGCTACTTATTGTTGTTTGGTAGCTTATGTCATTGTTTCAATTTCTGCTTCTTTGTATTTGAAAAAAATAAATCAATTGAGAGTAATGCATATAGTGGTTTCATTATTTGCCAGCTTAGCCATGGTAGGTGCTTTTATTGGCACTTTATGTCCTATTCCTCCTGCTCCGTATTGCTGGTTGCCTCTTTTTTGTCTGACTTATTTTGTTATTGGTTTATTTTATTATGGGCGCAAAAAAACTCATATGGCTGAAGGCGCAACCAATATTGATTATTCTATTGAGACTTACTAATGAGCTTCCTTACCAGACTATTTATGTTTACCAGGTAAAAACTAAGAAATAAGGATGAAAATCTAACGGGCTTAAAAGTGGTTTTAATGTAATATGGAATGATCTGATTATTAAATGCCGAAGATTAAATTAAATGACTAAAAGTAGGGCAATAAAAGAAATATTGATTATGGCTGTCACCTTAATAGCTATTTATCATGCTGGCTTAGCCATTGTCACCAGCATTGATCATCAAATTTTTTTGCATAAACAAATGATTGCTTTAAAAGCTGGACAAGTTCAAGCTCAACAAGTAAATAAAGAGCTCAGAGGCGGCTTAGCTGATTACCGTTCATCTAAGGGCATTGAAAAGCTTGCCCGAGAACGACTTAATCTGTGTGGCAATAACGAAATTGTAGTAAGAATTGGCAAATAAGAGCAACAAGAAATAAGTAAAAACACAAGTAAAAGGCCACCAGAAAATGGTGGCCAATTGAAGTCCGAAGTGAATTAGCTAAGCCTGGCTTAGCTTAATGACTAAATAATGATTCTTACCTAACTAAAGCTCTAGAAAGCCAGAATTCTCTTACTTGTCTATATGCGTTCAGTAATTGAACTTGAACCATTTTGCTTGTAGATATAGGTACTGTTAATGTTTTGGGTGTCATAGGAGCAGTTGTTGGTCCAAGCATAATTGGTCCAGCAAGAGCTGCCGAAACTGTAATGCCTAGAGCTGCCGCCACAAGGGCTAACGACAATAGATTTTTACGATGCATAGGGTAACCTCCGAACTTCAGAACTTCATTATTTAATTGTTGTTGGTAATAATTGATTGGCTTAAGTGTTGCCGTTTTGTCTATGATAAATACAATATGCCCAACATTTGCTTGTCAATAATAATAACATGAAAAGTTGAGATTAAATATAATTATGAATGGTTAAATTTTTAAGGAGAACACACATTGTCTTGGGACTTAATAGGCATTTTTCTTTTATGTATTCTAGCTGTGATGGCGCATGCGAGCCGCCAACCATCATGGAAGTGGCTGGCTGGCTTTATACGCGCCATCATTCTCATCTCTTTAGGGATAGAGCTCATTTCAGTTTTTACTTCCATGATTGGCTTTAATACTGGCAAAAACACATTAGCCATTATGACTGTGCTTAGTGTATTAACTGCTGGCATGCTCTTTTTGCCATTTCGCCAAGGCATATCGGTAGTTTTATCATGCTTAAATCAATTATTTAGTGGGCAAATCTTTTTAGCTAAAAGACAGCTGCCATCAGCTGCAGCGGGTGCAATTCCTGTAACTGGCGATGCAATTCCTGTAATTGATACAGCAATAACAGCTAATACAATAACGACTGCTGATGTAGCGCCGGAAGCTCAGGCAATGACAGCGGATAATACAGAGACGACAGCTACGACACCTGAGCAATTGGAACTAGCAGCGAAAGAATCAATTACGGTAGTTAAGCCAAATTCAATTTGGCTTGCCAGACGCATATTTGTAGCAGAGTCTATGCCACATTTGACCGCTTTATGGATTTATGTCACTTGCCTAGCTTATATTTTATCTAGTATTGATATGTCTAATTTCAATCTGCCAGCATTACCAATTCCAATTCCTGTACCTATAGATCAATTATTTTCATATAACGGACTAGGGCTTATTATGCTTTCTGTATTTGGTGTGGGAATATTTATTACTCGCAAACCAAAAGAAGTTTTACAACGTTTAGGGATAGTAAAACCAACCCTAATGCAGATTGGAATAGGTATAGCAATGATTTTTGTTACTTTTGCTTATGACTGGATTTGGTCTTTATTTACTCATCAATTTGGCAGTAATATGGCTAGTAGACTAAGTAATTACAATGCTGGTACGTTTACTGGCGGTGGGGACGCACTTTCGTCGTTTCTGTTAGCTTTAGCTACGGGAATATTTGCCGGAGTTGGAGAAGAAACTTTAATTCGTGGTGCCTTGCAGCCAGTACTTGGTATATTTCCTGCTGGTCTCTTGCATGGAGCATTGCATGGACAATTTACTCATGCGCCAATTTATATTGTGCAAGTTGCTGGTTGGTCAACGATGATGGGTATCGTTAGATACTATACAAATACAACCACTACCATAATTTCACACGTTGGCTTCAATTTCATCACGACATTTTTGTTTGCTTTTAATCCGTGATGGCAATCTGTTCAATAAAAATGCAGGCGGCAATAGCTATAAATATTAGCAGGAGAGGACTTACATAATTAAACTAGTCTTTTTTGATTTGTACTGTTGGAGCAATTATTGGCAATGCTAATATTGCTGTTTCTGGTGCTAAACAAGTTGGACTGTGTGTGGCTGCCATAATGGAACGGGACTCAGGTGCTTCATTATTATCCGAAATAGCTACAATTCGACTTCTCAATGCCATTAATGTGCGTGGTAATTCCATTTTGATAGCTTCACGAACAAGCCATTGTGGGATGGCAAAACCTGGGTCAACATACATGGAATAAGTAAGTTGTGTTTTACTGCCACCGTCTAATGCTTCTATATGCCATGAGCCACGAAAATCTTTAAAAATGCCATCTACACGTTTAAATTCTATGTGTGAATTAGGTACATAATGTGATTCCACGACATAACTTGCATGTGGAAATAAAAAAGTATAGTTGATTGTCATTTTAAGAACAGACATATCAGCTTTATCGGTAATAACTTCAATACTTTTTACCCTCGGGGAGATTTTACCTTTAAATTCAAAAGGATTGGTCATGATTGGCCACACTTTTGAGGGAGGCTCATTAATTATCATTTTGCCTGTGACAAATTTGATATTGCCTACGTCTTGCGCATCAATTAAGATATCGCCATGAGTAAGTTGCTCTAAGGCAGCACTATCGGGATCATTTGCACCGGCAATGAGTGGAGTTTGAGCTATCAAAAACACTAGTAAAAAACATAAGGCCAAAAATGGTTTTGTTATGCTTGTAGATGCTGAGCTTTGAAAAGATGTTTTGTCAGAGAAAAAATATTTCATAGCATAATAAAACCGCTGAATTGATATCTATTTATAGAGATATATAAAGATGTGCCCTGGAACCAAAAGGATCTAGGTGGCATGAGAGTTACTTTAAATCTACCATAATTTGCTAGTTTTGAAAAGGTCAAAACCGGCTTGTTTAGTGGATTTTGTCGATTTGGACAAGAGTTATTAAAAATGTCCAAATGTGTTTGCAGTACTAGAAATATAGACTTTCGATCACACCTATTTGTTCCAATTCTCATTTGTTTGCAGAAATTGAAAGACAATGAAAACGGTTTCCAATCGCGCGTTTGGACAAATCTAAAAATTTGTCGTAAAGTAAAAACCGTACGTAAAAAAACATAACATATTCGTTTGCCTTTAATATGTTTATTGGAGGAGATTGCTAAATGACCTGTACCGTTCACCAATCACATAATCATGTCCATGGGGATAATTGTGGACACATTAAAATCAAACACAATGATCATGTCGACTATTTGCATGATAATCATTTACATCATGTCCATAATGACCACATAGATGAACATAAATTGGAAGAAAACGCTTTAAATACGTCTTCTTGTACTCCAAACCATGCTTGTGTGGGACACAACGAAGGACATATTCATGGACAAGGCTGTGGACACGAAGCTATTCCACACGGAAATCATTCAGACTATATAGTTGATGGGCATCTTCACAGTCCCCACGAAGGACATTGTGATCACCATGGCATAGTAGGGACCAATTAAATATTTGATACCGTTTAATAGTAGAAGCTTATAACCTTTAATCTCAATTATTAATTGTCCAATTATTGGTGTTATAGTTATTATTTAGTCTAATTTGGTTAGATTTTCAGGTTTGTGCTTAAATTTCTGATCAAACTCATGACAAGTCTGCTTTAATTATTGCACTAATTATTAGTGTTTCTATGTTGAGGTTTAATTATGGCTTCTGGAAATCAAAATGAATGGGCTCACGGTCGGGATTCAAAGTTTCGTCATATATTGAGTGATTTGAGAGCAAAGCGCTCTGGCTCAGTTAATATGCCGGTTGATAATGGTGTATTGCAAGGGGTTAAGTCGCTTGAGCAAAAGGCTTTGTTAGAAAGCACATCGGCTTCTATGTCTGCTGTTAAATCACATGAAATGGAAGATTTAGCTTTATTAGATCGATTGACTGAGACATATAATTCACGGACATTTTTTAAAGAACTAAAGGCAGAGTTAATTAGAGCCAATCGATATAAAAGACAAGTTTCGCTAGTAATGGTTAAACTGGATGGCTTTGAAGAAGTATTAGAAAAAACCAGCAATTTGACTGGTGACGCTATCCTAAAAGTTGTAGCCAATGTAATTAAGGGTGAAATTCGTGATGTAGATTTTCCTGCTCGTTATAGCAAAGAAGATTTTGCCATAATATTGCCTGAAACGGGACCATCTGGAGTAGCTCTAGTTGCAGAGCGTATTCGCTATAAAATTGGTGTACAGTCCATTATTCATAATGGTTTGAATTTGCGTATTTCAGCCAGCATTGGTATTGCTATATTTCCTGGTGACGCCAATAACCACGAAGAGTTAGTTGCTAAAGCTGTTCAAGCTGCACAATTAGCTGTTCAGCGTGGTGGCGATAGAGTCTGTTCTATCTAATTTAGCTATATCAAATATTGGGAACGATACCAGCGATACCAATTGCTAGTTAACAGTTCTTTGGGATCGTATTTAAGCTTTTGGGCTAAGAACGAGGCAAATTGCGGGTAGCAGGTATTTATTTGATCTTTTGTAGCAAAGCGATGATAAGTTAGATAAAAACTGCCCTTAAAACTAATAGCTAAATCAATCAATTCTCGAAATGCTTCAGATGTATGTTTTAGAGCTTGTTCATTATGCTCGCTATGTAAATTGAAAACAGTACAAGCATAATTTTGTTTTGCCCAGGCAAGATAGCTTTCATTGTCTTCTTCAATGAAACGGACAGTGCCATAGATAATATTAGCTTTGTGAGCGCGTAAGGTTTGACCAGCTGCTTTCAAAAATAAACCAATTTGTCTGCGTGGCACATAAAGCTCAGAGATAATTTCAGAGCTTTTATCACAATTAAGCTTCTTATCAATTTCATCATGGTAATTAGATATATAGGTGCTTAATTGAAAAATATCAGAGCGATAAATTTGCCCATTGGTTGCTAAATAATGCTTGGCATATTTTTCAAAAGCCATTTTTTTATCTGTATGAGCTAGATATAGCAGTTCTTGCCAGTTTTGCTCTGTTAATAATTTATTGTTATGGCATTGATTTGGGTCTGCTTGGGCAGGGTGATATGTGCTTAGAATACCTTTGTTTATGAAATCATTTGACTTTGAGTCAATGGCAAATTGGAAATCTCCATAACTTGCACCTTCTTTTATGGCTACTTCCATATTTTCTAGCAAATGGTCAGCATCAGTTAATTGTACTTTTCGTTTTAAATAAGCAAAGGGAATTAACTGTATGGTGACGCTATAAATAATGGCAAATAGTCCGTAGCCACCTATTACTAAGCGAAACAGTTCTGCATTCTGATTGCGATTACAAATAATTATTTGTCCATCTGGCAATATAAGCGTAAGCGAAATAATATTTTCAATAAATGGTTTCATATGCAGTCCCCGTCCATGCATATTAGCTGAGACTGATCCGCCAATTGATAAATCATCACAACCAGTTTGTTTTTGAGCAATTGTCCAAGGCTTAGGACTATCAATTTGGCCGTTTGACAAATAAGTAATTATTTGTCGCCAAGTAATTCCAGATTCGACTGTGATAGTGCCATTTATTTGATTGAAAGAAAGGACTCGATTCATATTATTTATATCAAGCAAAATGCAATCGTCACCGAATTGCTGCCCACCCATAGCATGTCTTCCGCCTGCAATAGAGATTTTTTTGGAATTTTGTTGAGCATAATCTATTACATTGATTATGTCAGCAATACTTGTTACGGCAATTGTTTGATCTACTTGAGTCAAATTTAGTTGAGAATGTATATCGTTTACCCAATTAGTGATTGTCGTTTTTATCATAATTTTTTACCAAGTACAGCAAAACCAGCAATGCTAGCGAAAAACGTGTCCAAGTGATATTGCTTAAATACACTATAGAGGCAAAATTTAGCTGATTTATTCTTGTCCGTACACTTTTTCAACTGTACATGTAAATAACTGGCTAAATATCTTTTTGCAGTTTTGATTAAAAAACAACAAGCATGTTTTAAAGAAGGAAATAGGAGATGTGTTTAGGTTTTTTAGCGTTTGTCTATTATCAATAGAGAAAACTAAAGCTGCTCCAATAAATATTATGCGCCAGATATAAGCAATAAGATTTTGCTTTATATTTGGTAATTGAGAAAAGAAGTGGGATAAATAAAGGCTGTGAAATTTAGTGTGACCAAATTCGTCATGGGTAATTTGATAAAACATTTTTGTTAAAGTTGGATCTTTTACATTATCGCGAGCAATGGCATAAAAATTAAGACCAATTATTTCTCCAATTAAAAGAATTAAAATTTCAGATTCTAGTTTGCCTAAACGTCTTAAAATAAAAAATGCAGTTTGTGCCCAATGACTTTGTATAGGGCTGCTTCCTAAAGATTGAATTGCTTGAGCTAGAAGACGAGCATGTTCTTGCTCTTCTTCTATGAATAGTTCTATACAAGCTATATAATCTGCATTTTTAATTTTGTTAGCATAATTTAGTAAATGTTCTCCTTCTCCTGTTTCGCCAATTTGAAAACACTGCAATGTTTTCAGCAAAGGATGCCGCAAACTATCATCGACAATAAGTTCTCTGGACCAATCAAGCGTTATTCTAGCTTGTTTGTTTTGCTTGAAATAGCCAAGCCAATCTTTCATATCATATGTTGATGGCTGGATAGGAAGCGGAAAGTCGAACAAAGTATTTTCTCGGTTACTTATTTAGATTCTGAATCTAAATCTTTGTTATTTGTATGTTTGTTGCTTTCGCCTATAGAAGAACCTATTCCACTAATAGCTTCGATATTAATTATTGGTGGTTTGCCAACTAATTTGCGTTCTGCTAATTGAGCAATTTCTTTTTCAATATCTTCATCAGTTCTATGAGGTTCTAGAATATTGACGACGTCCTTATAATACAAAGTTTCTCTTTCAACTAAAGCCTGAGCAACTTTATCGAGCTCTGCTCTATGAGTACGCAAAAGATTTCTAACATTTGTTAAGCAATCATCAGTAATCTTTTTCATTTCTAATTCCAGCTCTCTTTGTGTTTCAGAAGATGCGACTCTGTTGCCGTATTCACCACCAAAAGCAAGATCTGTATTGAATTTGAAAGCGCCCATGCCGTAATAGCGAACCATTTGGCTGGCTATTTGAGCAACATTAGCTAGGTCTTGACTGACACCACTGGAAGTCGTTTCCATATATAGATCTTCGGCAGCGTAACCACCGAGCGATACTTCCATACGTACTAAAAAGTCATGCTTGGTGGTATGAGTATAGTCTTCTTTTTCTACTGGCCAGACATAACCTAAAGCACCACCACTAGGAATAATAGTGATAATTTGAATGCGAGCTCTAAGGTTACGGTAATAAGAAACTAAAGCATGTCCTGCTTCGTGATAAGCAGTAGCTAATAGCTCGCTCATAAGTATATGACGATGTTGCGAGGCACCAAAATTAACTCTTTGGATAGCATCAATTAAGTCTTTTTGTTTTAGCTTAGAACGCCCATTTCTAATTGCTATAAGACCAGCTTCGTTAACTATATTGGCTAAATCAGCTCCTGTATCAAACACAGTCATGCGAGCAATTTCCATTGGTCTTACTGTTTCATCAACTTCAATTTTTTTCAAATAATGGTTGATAATAGCTTCGCGTCCCTCCAAATTTGGTAATGGAACGTCTATGCGTCTATCAAATCTACCAGGACGTAAAAGTGCGGCATCCAGCATGTTTGGATTGTTTGTAGCACCAATAGTTAGTACTTTGTGTTTACCAAATCCATCTAATTCAACTAAAAATTGATTTAAAGTTTTATTTGAGTCTTGAATGGCGCCGCCACCCATATCAATTCCACGCTTGCCACCAATAGCATCTATCTCATCAATAAATACAATTGCTGGTTTGCCACTACGTCTTGCTTGTTCATAAACAGCACGGATACGATTAGCACCAACGCCTGCCCACATAGATTGGAAATCACCACCAGATAATGCATAAAAAGGAACACCAGCTTCATTGGCTATGGCTTTAGCTAACATGGTTTTACCGGTACCAGGACGTCCAACAAGTATTAAACCTTTAGGTGCTTTTAAGCCAGTGGAGCGAATTTTGTCAGCATTTTTTAAAAGAGCAACCACTTCTGCTGCTTCAGCTTTAGCTTCTTCCATACCTTTTATATCATCTAGGCTGACATCGATATCTGGAACGCGAGCTAAATTCATGCCATATGTATTTAACTTATGTCCAGCAGTAACAGATATTCTGTCTACGGCTTCTTCTAAATCAGTTTCTTCTACGTGATTCTTTTTATTGCGCACAGCAATAATTGCTGCTTCGTTAACACAAGCAGCAATATCGGCACCTGAAAAATTAGTTGTTTGTTTAGCTAATTTATCTAAATCTGGTTCAGAAGCCATTTTTATACTACTTAGATATTTAGCAAAAATCTTTTTACGAGCTTCTCCATCGGGAAGTCCAACATAAGCTTTACGATCAAAGCGGCCTGAGCGCATAAAAGCAGGATCTAAGTTGGCTTCGGCATTAGTTGCTCCCACTGTAATTACATTGCTGTGAGACAAACCATCTAATTCAATCAATAGTTGATTCAGTGTGCCAGTACGATTGTTACCAGTTTCGCTCATAGTTCCTGATATAGCATCAATTTCATCAATAAATACAATGGCAGCTGGACTTTTACGAGCTTGCGAATAGAGAGCACGAATTCGTCCTGCTCCTTCGCCGGTAAACATACTTTGGAAATAACTTGCTGATAAGCCATAAAATGGAACATTGGCTTCATTAGCCATCGCTTTAGCTAACATAGTCTTACCAACACCAGGAGGTCCAATTAATAAAACACCGCTAGGAATTTTAGCGCCAATTTTTCTTAAATCGTCACCATGCTTTAAGAAATCTACTATTTCTAAAATGTCTTGTTTGACATCGTCTATGCCAATAACATCAGCTAAGCGTACTGAAGAATCAGCATTGCTAATTTCTACACCAGAACCTACTAAAGTTCTTTGTAATCCAACGGATACACGATCTAAAGCTTGTTCAATTGTAGCCATATTTACTTTGTTTGGGCCGTTTGGACGTCTGGCAATCAAGGCTGCTTCATTGACCACGCTAGCAATATCTGCTGGTGAAAAATTAGTAGTAAGTTTTCCTACTTCGTCAAAATCAATTGCATTAAAATCAGTAGCAACTTTACTTAAGTAATAGCGAAATAATTCTTGCCTATCTTCTGGAGTTGGCAATTGGAAATAAATGCGACGGTCCATGCGACCAGCACGCATAAGAGCAGGGTCTAGTGTGCCATCATTATTAGTAGCACCAATAACCATAATATTGGTGCTGCGAAAACCATCCATTTCTGTAAGTAATGTATTTAAAGTCATATTCATATCAGCTACACCGCCGAAGCCTTTGTCAGACTGACGGCGACCACCAATTGAATCAATTTCATCAATAAATAAAATTGACTTTTCATGCTTGCGTAATTTTGAAAATAAAGTTTTTAGTTTCAAAACACCAAGTCCCATAATGAGACCACTAAGTGAAGACCCCTCTACTACATAAAAAGGAATCCCTACTTCATTTGCTATAGCGCGAGCAAATAATGTTTTTCCAACTCCTGGTGGTCCAACAAAAAGCATACCTTTAGGAACCTCAGCTCCAGAAGATGCATAACGATCTGGATGAGCAATCATATCTACTACTTCACGTATTTCCATTTTTGCTTGAGTATTACCAATTAATTCATTTAATTGGGTTGGTGCTTTAGGATTGATATTGGATTCTTTAAATAAAAATGGAAATACACGCTTCCAAAAACTTTTTGGAGCTTTTGCATCAGCTCGTGGTGGTAAAGGAAATATGATTGAAATTAGGAGGAAATACTGAATCAGAATTACTAAAGCGCCAAATATAGCGGAAGCAATAACTGAAACTACTGAATATTTGAGTAAGGCAGGAAATGAAGTGAACGGATTCCAGTATTGGGCAGTAACCAACAAAACAATGGTCCAGACAATAAGTAAAGTCCATTTTGCCCAGGGTTTTAACATATCTTTCTTAGCTCCGTTTGCTTCATGCCTTTAGTTTGGCTGATTGGTCAATTAATTATTAGCTCCTAGCGGAAATTCTACATTGCGTTCATTGTCGTTATCGCTAATGCGAGTCATATACATAGTGTTGCGTGCGCCTTCTGTGTAATGAATCTCTGGGTAAACAGAATCTTCCCGTTTTAATCCAAAACCACTCTCCTTTACATCGGAAATGCCGGATGGCCAAGGATAAGCTGGAATGGGCGGCATCCAATTAAGAGTTTGGAATAAACTCAATAACAATGTATTGATAACTAATGCAGTTATGAAAATAATGATTATTGCTTTCATAAAGCCCATAGCCTCGCTATTTGAGCATAGTTCTAAAAATGCCTGCAATTCAATGATAAACGATATTTTAACTCATAGCTGCAATTGTTGCTAAAACATTTGCCTAGCTCTAATTTTGGGTAAACAGTCTTGCCTAGTTCTGATTGGAGTCAATACTCTTCTAATTTAGTGGCAAGTCTAATTTTGAGGTCTGGCTAATTTAATTGTTTATCAATTGCTTCTGTTAATGTGGTTTTTGCTTGTCCGCCAACAAATGAATCTGTCATTTGTCCGTTTTTGAAGACAATAAAATGTGGAATGCTAGTTATATTGTATTTTTCAGCAGATAAAGGATTAGCATCTACATTTACTTTATAGACTTTAGCTTTGTCTGAATATTCTTGAGCAATTTGTTCTATAACTGGGGACATGCGTTTGCAAGGACCACACCAAGTAGCATAGAAATCTACTAATACAGGTGTGTTTGCTTTTAAAACAGTGTCAGTAAAGGATGAATCAGTTAACTCTTTGGCAGTAATTGCATTGGCATTTGCTGTGCGAACTGCATCTCCAATAGTGCCTCCGGTATTTGTGTTACCGGTAGCATTTTCACCCGCGGCGGTATCGGTAGTGTTATTACCGTCTTCTAGCGGATTGTTATCGGAAGAAGTATTCTTAGGCTCTGGAGTTTGGCTTTGAATATTGTTATAGCCATTTATGGCAGCGCCAATTATTAAGGCGGCAATAAATATAATAAGTATCTCTTTCATAGTACTTATTTAAACACAGCAATGAAAAATGCGGATTATAGATGCTTATTAATTGTTTCAGCTAAAGTCGATTTTGGAACAGCCCCTACTACTTGTTCAACTGGCTGACCAGCTTTGAACAAATAAAAATTAGGAATTCCTTGAATTTTATAAGCTTGTGCTGTACGTGGATTTTCATCGGTATTTAGTTTAACTACTTTCAGTCGACCTTCGTACTCTTTTGCCAAATCATCAACGACTGGGGCAACAGCTTTGCAAGGTCCACACCAAGGAGCCCAAAAGTCAACCAAGACGGGTAATTGAGCTTTTAAAACTTCTTGTTCGAAAGTTGCATCAGTTACATTAGCTACACTAGACATTTAATTAGGACCTCCAGCTTCTGCAATTTAATGGGTTTTGCCAGTATACCCAATATTCTTATTGTTTTGTTGCACGTGGACATTACTACATCAATTATAAAAACAGGCTATAGTTTTGCACATAAATCATCCAATTGTCTTAAGGCTCTTGTGAAACATATACTCTGAAATTGTAAATGTATAGGAAATCCTGAGAATACAGGGCGAGATGTAATGGGGAAGATGTAAAGAATAATGCGCTGGTTTGAAAAAATCTATCAATGGTTATTCAGAAGCTTGGCAAATCAAATTCTGGTTACTTATTTGCTGGTTATTGCTTTTTCTCTTTCAATTGTTACTTTCTGGGCACTTTCAAAAATTAAATCGGAATCTATTACAGATTTGAGAAATTCACTGGAAGTTGATGCTGTGCGTCTAGCTCTTGAAATCGATAATGATTTAGTGCTTGATTCGGCACAAGCTACTAATCGAATAAAACAAGCAGTAGATCGTCATGCGATGAGATTAGGTCTTGCTATGACAGTTGTTAATAATGATGGGCATGTGTTAGCTGATTCTGGTCCAAAGGAATTAAAAGAAGGAGAAAATATAGCTAACCAACCAGAAATAAGTGATGCTTTAGCTGGTATTGCTGCATTTTATACACGTAGATCTAGCGGTACTCATTCTGATTGGCTTTATGTAGCTTATCCAGTCAGATCAGCTGGTGAAACTAATGGTGTAATTCGTGTTGGTTTTCCATTGACTGAAATCAATCAACGCTTAAATAGAGACTTGATTATTTTTGTGGAAATAATTTGTGGCACTTTAATTTTGACTGTGCTTACTAGTATTTGGTTGGCTAAAAGAGTAACAAAGCCTATTTCTAATATGAGTGAGATGGCAAAAAATATTGCCATCTCAGGAGATATTTCTGGATTTGTGCCAGTTGTAAGGCAAGATGAAATTGGTGAATTGGGTTTATCGTTTAATCAAATGATTGGAAGACTGCGAGAAGAAGAGAGATTGAGGCAAGAATTTATTGCAAATGCTAGCCACGAATTGAAAACGCCTACAATGGCAATTGGCTCTGTTGTTGAAGCTTTGCAAGCTGGTGCTGCTGAAGATCCGGAATTGAGAAAACAATTTCTTAAGTCCCTAGAAAATTTAGTAGATAGGCAATCTAGTCTTTTAAAAGATCTGTTAGATATAACCAGAATCCATGGTCAGTCTGTTGAATGGAAAGAAGATTTGAATTTGGCTGATTTAATAGGTGAAGCTATAGAACAAGTTAGAGCACAAGCGGGAAAAAAACAAATTGGTATAAAGTTTGTGCCAATGACAGAATTGGTTCTGTTGTCGGGTAATAATATTCAATTACAGCGAGCAATAGTAAACTTGCTCACAAATGCTCTTAATTATTCTCAAGCTGACGGAATGATAACCATACAAGCTAAATCGGTTGAGTCAGATCGTGTAGAAGTAAGTATTCAGGATACTGGATCTGGTATTGACTCGGCTGATTTACCTCATATATTTGAAAGATTCTATCGTGGTGATAAAGCACGGACTAGAACGGGTGGTGGTACGGGGTTGGGCTTAGCAATTACTCGGGAAATTATTGCGCGTCATCATGGAGTTATTGATGTGGAATCGACACTTGGTAAAGGCTCCACATTTTATTTGCGTTTGCCTGCAAAAATCATTTCTTTAAAGGCTAGTGAATAGTGATGGCTTTTGGGCGCAATTTTTTTAAATGGTTGGGCAAATTTGGTTTTTCTAAACTCTCATCTTCTGAATTCCAATCTTCTGAATTTCAATTTTCAAAGCGTCAATCTTCTGAGCATCAATCTTCTAAATTCCAGTCGTCTGGATACGAATCGTCTGACAGTGGTGAAGGGTCGCGTGCATGTTGTTCTGAGAATGTGCACATTGCTTATCGTGGTATAAGTGATGATCGTCTTTATATGACCTATGATCGCAAATGGAATGAAGTGAAATACTTCAAGCCGCACGGTTTGAAAGTCTATTGTGCAACTTGCCGACGTAGAGTCTATTGAGCTGTCGCTACCTTTGAGACATCTGGGTATCTCTTGTGACTATGCCGGCAACAGCTGAGAAAAAGGGGAGAAAATCTAACGTTGGTTAGGGATAAAAAAAGCGAATAGATTATTTTAGGAATATCGTTAGAAAAACGGCAGAATTTCTCAGCTATTATCGAAGTTGGCAAATAGCTAAGGTAGTCG
>JAGVLS010000047.1 GCA_020054205.1 Candidatus Obscuribacterales bacterium
AGATCTAATAGCTATTTTGGCCAGACCCAAAACAAAAAAATCTGAAAATGGCATAGGTTTAAACTACTCTACCAACTACATGGTTTAGTGAACTAATACGAAAAAAGATAAGCATTGAATAAGTGGTGACAAAAATGAGGGTAACATTGGCACAGGAAATTAATTCAAGTTTTAATTAAGTTCAAAAAATGGCAATAAAATTAAAAGAATTAATCAACCAACATGGACTACCCTATTTGGTGCCTGCAAAAAGGTCAGAATTTTGTTTGTTTTTCTGACCTTTTTCGAGGTCAACAGCATGGTTGTGGCAGGAAGTATTTAGGCTAAAGTATTTTGACAGGTATCTTTACAACAGTAGCAAATCTCGACATAAATCCATTCTGCATTTAATCCATTGATAAAGGTAGAACTAAAATGCCCAGGCTAAGAAAATCAGCAAGATTTATCCTGATACTATATACGGTGCCCAGAAACCACAAAAAAAGAAGGACACGCCTGTCACGGCATGTCCTTCAGTGAATATTTACAAATCGCCTCATTTCATCTCAACAATTCACACCAAGCAGCTGATCCGCTTCATCAAGAAATCTAGTCGATGACTGTACCACTGCCTCTTCAGGCATTGAAGCAATCGTCATGATTTCCGAAAGTGGTCATGGTAATTTCCTTTCTGTCTGCCGAGCATTCTCCGCCAAAATTTCATTTGCTGTTTTTTCAATAGCATCCAATTTTGCTCTTTGACCAAAAGCTGGTTGGATAATTGCTTTAATGTCAGCTTCGTCAAATTGTCCCGAATTTACTACTAGACTTAAGGCTAGATTAAATGCAACCAGCGGATGCTCTATTTTTTGATAGAGCACTTTTGCTGTGCCAAGAAAATTAGAAGCAGCATCCCAGTATTGATCTGCCTCAATTTGATTTAGCTGAATCTGAATTGTGTCAAGCTTATTAGTTAGAGCAACAACTTCTAGTGCATTCATAGCGTCAACCAGATCTTTTGTTGCTTGCAACAAATCATTCTTCCACTCTTCGTTCAACTCTGCATCACGTGCTTCAAGAGCTACCACGAAGTCATTTGCCCACTCAGTCAATTCGTCATCATAATAAGTTTGTCCTATGGCATTGTCATTCAACAATGCCATGTACCTGCTACAACTTACCATAAAGAGAAAAGCACATCCGTAAAAAAAGAAGAGCAAGTAAGCATCCTCTTATGTTAGAGCCTGCTTTATCATCTGGCATAGATTTGTCTTTCCAAATTATTTAATGACAATTAGGGCTTTGGTTTAAGCACAATATCAAAATTCACTGATTCATATTGACGGCCGTGAGATTGCTGTGCATTGACAGGCATAATCAGTGAATTAAGAACAAAACGATCGGTAGCATTATACTTATCACCTTTGAAATACATTTGGGTGACCAGCCGGTCATAGCCAGGACAAGTAACCATATAATGAATATGGGCTGGTCGCCAGCTTTTCAGTACAGATTCGTAATATGCACCAGGATGAATAGTCTCATATGCATAGCGACCATCATTACCAGTGAGCATTCTGCCACGTAAATGATAAAAATTTGCTGCTGGCGGCTTATTGAGATCATCATTGTCATAATGACCTTTTTCATCAGCCTGCCAAACATCAACAATAGCATTTGCTAATGGCTTGCCTGTATCCAGTCCATAAACTTTTCCACTGACAAACAAAATTGTGCCCGGCTCATAAGGTGGAGTAATTCTTGCATAATAAGGCGGATATGGTGCACCTGTCCTGTGGAAAGGACCAAGCACATTGCTTTCGGTTGCCTGCAAAGCGCGAGTCGATGAGCCTGCTGCTTGCACATCATCAGCAAAAGCTAATTCAATACCAGGATACGCATCCAAATTTCCACTAGGCTCGGTAGCTAAGGTAAGATTACCACCTAGACTATTTGCAAGAGCAAGACCACCAGCTCCAAAAGCAGCACCTCTTAAAAGATCCCGGCGCGAAGATCTCGCAAAAGATAAGCTAGAAAAAAGCCCGGGGAAAATTCTCTGATTATTCACAAATAATTCCTTTCTCTGCCTGCTCCATTGCAGCCACTCGCTCTGCTAATGTCGGATGACTGTAATAGAAAGCACTATAAAATGGATGAGGTGTTACTGGATTCAGGTTACTAGTTACTGTTGCTACAAGTGCCGTCGTGAGGGGCTCTGAAGATCCCATTGCACGCAATGCATAATTGTCCGCCTCATACTCACATTTACGCATGTAAAAAGAAACTAGCGGTTTAGTGAAATACAAGATTGGTCCTGACAGCACCATAAATATAATCAATCCAGCATGATAGCTTGGCGAAGCCACCCCAAATGCTTGATACATGGGCAGATAATTCAAAAGCAAACTTAACACCCACAGGCTAATAACCTTGCCAGCAGTACCCAAAAGAAAAAACTTCACAATATGATTGTGCTTTTTGTGTCCAACCTCATGGGCTAATACAGCAAGTGTTTGCTCTTTACTTAGCTTAGCAATAAGAGTGTCATAAAGAACTACACGCTTAAATTTGCCTATGCCAGAGAAAAATGCATTTACACGATTCGATCGTGTACTACCATCCACTGTATAAATGCCTTGAAGAGAATAGTTGAGCTTATTGCACAATTGCCGAATAGCATCTTTTAACTCACCATCTGCAATTGGAGTGAATTTATGAAAGAGTGGATAAATTAGTGCTGGGCCTAAAACATAACTTACGTATTGGTACGCGACAACAAGCAATGAACCTGCAATCCACCAATAAGCACCAAACAAATCCATTACCAAGAAAAGAGGCAAAAGCAAAAGAGTGGTCATAACTGTTATAAGCAAAATGCCTTTGAAAAAATCCATAAGCCACAACTTAAACGTCATATTATTCAATTCATAACGTTGATCAATACTAAATGTTTTGTAGAGATCAATCGGAATGGACAAAATAGTAATTGCAATAAAAAAGGTCAGCACATAAAGAAGCCCTTGCAAATACGTAACTGGAATAATCCACAGTCCTTGTGTCACTACTGAAGCAACCCAAGTGTCAAGTATTCCTAAAGCACCGCTAAAAATTACCGCTAAAAGCATTATAGTCTCATAAGCAATTTCATAAACACCGACGCGAGAATTTTCTAACGTATATTGCGTTGCCTTTTGAGCAGTCGTTGAAGAAATCACCGTTTGAAATTTAGCAGGCACTTGCAAGCCATGCTGTCTAAGATAATTAGCATTCAACATCAAAAGCCCAAGCTTAACTAATTTTTGTAAAAACAATACCCCAAAGAGAAGGAGAAACATACTCCCCATTTTTGCTTTTTCCTTTCGTTAGAAAAAACAAGGAGGTCCGAAGCTATGTGTCCACAGCTCCGGATACCTCCTTTAAATTTCAATTACTTAAGTCAAATACTTAAGCGAGCGAGTTAATCACCAACCGTACATTTTATTTTGCCACCAGCGACCTTGATATTGTCCTTGAACCGTTTGAGGCCAGCTAAGTTCCAAGCCTGGTTCAATATCCTCTGAGTGTCGAGATTGTACTTTAGCCTTCCAACCTTTGCATCTACTCAGGATCATTTGGATACGAATTTGGGCTTCTTGTTCGTCTTGGGTATCACTTGCATTATCCAGTGAAGCAACGCAGTCACTACCAAAGCCAGACCAAGCAATTGAGACAAATCGTCCAAAATATACACAAAGATATTTCCAATAATTTCGTCGCCCTTCTTTGAGCTTAATTACCGGCATTTTAGGAATACCCTCAAAACATTCAAGTGCGCTTCGACAACGTAGATGCAATGTATGGTTACTGCTAAGCCGCCCTTCCACTTTCATGCCAAGTCGAGAAGCAATATCAATTGCTAGCTTGAGCAGTTCAACAGCACAAGGGATATTAATGAGAGCAACATCATTTTCCATATAGTCAAGTTGACGGCTACAATCATCAACTGCTACGTCTTCCTCCAAAAGGCATATTTGCTCTTGCTTAACAAGCTTAGCTAATTCTGGCAAAAATCCTTGCATTGCTACAACTGCATTATTGATACGCTCAAGCGCACACCGTGTACGTGTGCAAGCAGCAATATAATCCCACTGTCGACTCTTTGCTTTACCTTCACTCTCTGGAGTAAAGTTTTCAATCAGATTGCCGTAACGCAAAGACCAATTAGTAGCTGCTGCGTATCCTTCATTATAAGCAGCTTCAAGAATACGATAACATTTGGTCAATTGAGCCAAAAGAGGATGGCTTTCGCACTCAATATATTGCGCAACAACATTTTTCGATTCATCTCGCCAGTCTTGTTCTTGAGCTTTTCTTTGACCTTGCTTTTGACGCTTGTCGCTCTGCTTTTGAGTAGTCATGTTTGTTTCTCCTTGTTCCTGAGAATTATTGACACGCAGGCTAATGCCCTCAGGTAGGCTAGCACCTGCGCCAAACTACAAACGCAACTCGGAGAAGTTACGTAAGCAGTAAGAACTTTTTGGTAGTTTAGACAGTTACCGCTGTAAAACTGTAGAAGGAATTTCATCTACTTCAAAGTCGTGCAAGTCATAATGCTCAAGAGATTTATAAAATCCCTCAGCATCATCTAGGTAAAGTCTGCGTGTCACACCAGATACAAGGCGAAGCAGAGAATATTTCATACCAGAAATACTTGCTCCACCTAATCCTAAGCTTGGCAGACAACCGAAAGTGTAATTAAAAATGGATGCAAGATATGTAGCATTTCCAGGAGATTTTTCTTGAAACTCAAAAGCAGTACCCAAATAAGGATGTCGCTCTAGATCTGCTTGCCGTTCGCCAGTTGGAGGCGTATAGCGATGAGACCAAAGAGCAATTTGATCGTAGAGCTTACTTAATTCTGGTCGCAAAGACAAATCAGTGACAAAACCAGTACCAATAAGCAAGAAATCAAAGTCAAATTGTCCTTGATTTGTTATCACACGAGCAACATTATTTACATGTTCAACTTTTTGCCAGGCACTATTATTGTGCAAGTGGAAATTACTAAATTTACGCGCACGACTATAAGTATCTCCTGGTGGCAATTGACCCATAGTGATGAATTTATGAATAAATCGCCACTTTATTGCATCTGGCAAATCAGCATGATGTTTAAGAAAACCAACAAATTCAGCCCAGCGATATGGATTAATTACTGGTAGCTTTTCACGGCGGAAAAACATGCGCACTTCACCAGCATCAGCCTCCAATGCTACTGAAGCATTATCAAAAGCTGATGCACCAGCGCCTAAAACACCAATGCGTTTTCCTTTTAACAATGCAAAGTCTATATCTTCTCTTGTGTGCGCATAAAGAGATTTGGGCAAAGTGGAAGTGATAAAGTCGGGCATTTCCCAACGACCAGATCCATCAATACCTGTAGCTAAAACAATCACACGGGCGTAAAGTTTTTCTTTAACACCGTTTTTCTCTACAGGCACAACAAAACATTTTTCTGTTTCTAGCCATTCGATATCATAAGCACGTGTATTATTTTGTACAGGTAATTTCAATGTTTTACGATACCAGTGCAAATACTCAGCCCATAATTCTTTCGGTAGAAAACCAAGTTTTTGCCAAGCATCAGCCCCATATTGTGCTTCGTACCAAGCACGCACAGTCAAGCTTGGAATACCATGGTCTGGTCCAGTGATATGCTTTGGTGTACGCAAAGTATGCATCCGAGCAAAAGTTAGCCAAGGTCCTTCTTGTTTCTCAGCGTTTTCATCAATAACCAAAATGTTATTGACTTTCTCACGCATCAGACCAAAAGCAGCAGCAAGTCCACCTTGTCCGCCACCAATAATCAAAACGTCAAGAACATTTTGATCTGCAACTGTTCGCTTGGAAATCACCCATTCACGCGTAGGGTAATGTATGAGATCAAGATCACGAGCAAGCGTAGCTTCAAGAGCACGTAGTCCATCGCTTGTATTTAGGCTCGTGTTATTGTCAGCACCCATAGCCCACCCCATTTCCAGCTATTTATTTATTGTCGCACGATGTTACTGGCACTACATTGGAGAGCGTTTAGCTAATTTCTACTGCCTCCACCAACAAAGTCATAGTTAGGAAAACGATGATGTGGAAACACAGGTCCACTATCATCATATGACTTAGGTGAGGGATCGGGGCGAGGACCGCCACACCAACGAATGCCACCATCATTGTCTTCGTCTCTCTTATTTGCCTGAGGCACAACAAAACCCTTTGCCGCTGCACAAGAAAGAAGTAACATCACGTAGGCAATAGTAAGCACAATGGCACAAGTATTGCCTTGCTCATCAGCCTCAGAAAAACCAATGATTGTCGTCAGCGCTGATATAGCAACAAGGAGTATATAAATATGTGGCTCATGTCTGTGAGAAAAGACTACATTCTTCATGCAATAGGCAAGCACAAGCCAGGTGGGCAGCAAAAATCCTTTTGGCACTGGTAAATAAAACACAGCTAGATCTGCAGCAAGCAAAAATACTACTGTGATAGCTAGAACTGATTTTTCAAAACTGATCTTCCGTAAAAAATATGGCCACAGACACATAACAAATAAGAGCCCTAGTGGCAATAGTGCAATCAGCAACATGTAGACAAATGGATTTTCCATTGAGCTTCCTTTCTTCGGTGGTCCTACTTAAAGGACAGAACAAATATCACCGACCCAAAGGCAATAGAAACACCAACAGCACTAATTAGCTGGAAAATATAATAAGGAATAGGTGAGTGCTTTGTTTTAAGTGCTTATAAAACGGATCAAGTAATGTATAAGTAAGAAGACTCAAGTAGTCTATATAAGTAATAGGATAAATCACAACCTTTTAGTTAAGTAAGTGACTTCTTTTATGCTTTTATGGTGTCACTCTTAGCATTATTTTAGTGGTTAAAATTGCAAAATAGACTGGCGTGATTCACGTGAGGAGAAAAAATCATCAAGCTATTCCTTGCACATAAGTTACCTATAAGCTAGGAAGCAAGCACGTCTCACAGCTAGCACAGCCAAAAAATAAATAAAGAGAGATAAAAACAGACTCATAGTCAATGCAAATACTTCGCGCTATCTGAGCGAGTTTCTAGTGAAAATCTAAGAATTTCCCTCGGAAAAAAACTTGAGAATTAGATATAGAGGTGATTTTGAAGCCTTAATATTTCGTTAAATTGTTCTTGACATCACCTCTGTATAAATTATATGTTCGAGATACTCTTCTGATTCACTATCTCAAAAGGACTATTTAACTAAAACTCGCCTAAAACTCATCAGTTCTTCAAAAGATTCATTTTCAGATCACTTTTAAGTGATCAACATGAAAACAGGAGATGGACCAATGTCTGACGTAAGTGCATTTGTTGAACAGCGTGCAATTGCTATGCGTGTTGCTGATGATTTACTGTCGTTAATTAATGCGCGTTTTCTAAACAGTGAGAGTTTAGCCAAATTATTTCCTAACATGGAAGACGTGCCCACTCAGGTAGTAAATCTTCAAGTCCCAGACGACAATGGTGCCCTAGCATTGTGGCAATATTGGCGTGTCGTCACAGTCGGTGAAGGTTGCCGCAGCCAGCATCATTGCTTGGATATCTTTTTTCCAGCAGCTTTTCTTTACGGTTATTTCCGTGAACAATTCACAAAGGCTAATTTGCCAATCTTGCGTCCTGGCTTAAGCCTTTATCATGATTGCACTATCGTCAAAGTTATCGATTCAAACCATTCTTATGTAGCTCACAAAGTAAATGGCTTTGAATGGGCCGGTGCACCAATTGATCTGCATCTACCAAGTTACATCGCGCACCATAATTTTTCTAGCCCAGTGCTTTTGCAAAATATGCAATTGCAATCAGAAAATGAGCCTGCGCTCTGGCAGCAAATTGAGTTTACGCTAGAACGCTTAGCTCCCAATTCATATCAGCTTGTCTGTCGCATGGAGCCATCACGTCCTACCTCGGGACAAGCACCTGATACTTGGCTTTTTCCGCTCAATACAATTTCGCCCTACCAAGGAGCAACTTTAGTTGTGCCGATAAACACATCTGGTTCTATTGCGCTTCATCCCATTTTGCGTATTGTGGAAGTCAATCCACCAGATTTCTCAGGAATTGGACCTGGTGATGGATTTATTAGGCTAAAGCTGCACAAGAATGTTTCATACATCCCTCGAGAATGCCAGAACTAAAAAGCATTTAGGCGTAAGGCAAACAACAAAGTTTTTCAACTCAAATCGAAGGGAGACTACTATGAGTACCACAACAGCGACCACAGAACAAAACGCTTATTTTCATAGCTTGCTTTTGACTTTGGAAAACTTGCTAAATGCAATTGAGCAAGCTCCATCACTCAAAGAAAGGTTGGAGCGTGACGGCAACCTGAAATTAACAACGCTCAAAAGAGAGCTTTACACAAAGGCTCTTACACTCTTCAACATGTGTCAAGGATATACCGGCATGCTTTCATCTGGCTTAGCTAATTCTGAAGCTAGTGTGGTAAATCACCGGCAAAGTGCTGTGCAAGTACAATCAGAATTGGGCAGAGAAATTTCTGCTTTTACTAGGCAATTGCAGGAAGTATACCGACAAATCAACAAGGAATTGTCATCAAGCTCAAGTGAGCAAAATTCACTTGCATATCGCGCTGACAGCATCTTATACAAAGTGGTGTTTAGTTTGAAAAACTCTCTCTCCAGTCTGGCAGAAGCAATTGACTTTGCAGCAGAACTGGTATTAGCACAATAAGTAGGAGGGGCAATAAGCATGTTGGTGCCATCTTTTCTCTTGCCAATTTCAGTGTCCGATGAAACGCTCACGAAAATTATTGATTTATCGAAAACCAATAATGGTGATGGACCAAGGCGCTATTGGGGACTAATCATTGTTGGTTATGATAAAAATCAGGCAGACAAATTTCCTGATTATTATTGGTGCATGAATAGTTCGACTGAGGCTTCCAAACTTGGCATGTGGCAAAGCTTCGACGCACGAGAAGACGAAGATCCATACGTTTTCCTCACATATGGCTTTGCCCAATACAAATTATCTGAATTGCAAAACTGCAATCCAGATAAATTTCTCGCCATTGCCATTTGGGTTCATCCTAATTGGCATGAAGCACCAATTCTTCAGGATGAAAACCTAACTAAATTTTGTCAGCGTGAATACTGCACATCGTAGGCAAATCCGGAAAGGAAAAAAGCTTATGAGCAGTGATATGCCCATCACTGGCAAAGAAAAATATATTGATCTGTTGCTGACTAACAAAAGCGGTGTCAATTTTGATCGTGTTTTGGATAAATTACAACCCAATGCACATTGGGGAGAAACAACAAGTTGTACTCCTAGTGAATTGCTTGTATTCACAGAACTTCGCCTGTCAGTTGCCATTTATGCTTTTGGACTAGCAAGTCCACAAGCTTTTGCTTGCTTAAGTGCTCTTGCTCAAGCGCTCTATGTCGTTTGTTTAGATAGCGACAGAAAGCGAAAGCAAGACATGATTGATGTTTATGCTGCTGCTTGCCTTTTAAGTAACCTGCATAACCAAAACGTGCACGTACCAGAACTTTTCCAAAAAGAAGTGAATGAAGCCAAAGCAATTCTTGCTGTAAACTCGCCCTTAAATACTTATGCTCTCACTTTGTGTGAGCAAAGCAGCGGCAATGAAGGCGATTGGGTAGCAGTATATGAAAGTAGCTTTCCTGCCGATGAGCGAGTTGCTGTAGATGTAATACGTCGCGATCTATCTACTGGCAGACGACTATTGCATAGAAGTTTGTCTGCCAGTGGTGAGCTGCTTTGTTTTTCGCTTGTCTTTACCGAGCTGACTGAATTTGTCTGGCTATCGTATATTGCCACTGTGCCTAATAAGCGCTCGCAAGGTATTGGTGCCAAACACTTGTTAAAACTCATTTCTCTTATGCAAGCAAAATTTCCTGAGAAGAAAGCTTTGCTTTTAGAAATTGAGTCTATAAGTGCCGCCCAAAATGAGGCTGCTCGAGTCGAGCGACAAAGGCGCCTGACATTTTACCAGCGCCTAGGAGCAGAAAGGCTGTCCAATGTTCAGTATTTAATGCCAAACTTTGTTGAAGGCAAAGATCCAATTGCTGCGGAACTTATGTGGCATGAGTTTTATCCTGGCGCCGTAAAGCGTGGAACATTACGCGATGGCATTCGTGAAATATACGAAAAGATCTATGGTCTTGCTCCATCAGATCCACTTATCGATCAAATCACAAACCAAATCTAATTTCATTGAAAGGAACACATCCAATGAATACTCCCCTAAAAAGTGGATCTGTGAAAACAGTCAAACGAATTGTCTTAGCTTTCCTCAGCCTTACCGTAGCTTTGCTTGTTACAGATTTCATTACTGGTTACAAAAAATACTGTCCAATCGGTAATGGAATAATTACTGCCACTTGGGTAGAATACGCAACTGGTCGCCAACCGCTAACTGAAGTAGATGTCCACAGCATTGAATCAGCTGTACTTGATAGCGACAACTGGGTGTTTGTCATGCATTATTATATCCCAGGAGATCCTAAGGCGAGAGAACAAAACGAAATTCTGGAGCATTTAAATAGCTACTATGGAGGAAAGGTTACTTTCCTCCAATTAGATCTAGACAAACACCAAGACATCCCACTTTGTGCTGGTATCAAATCACCAGTAATAATTGCCTACTGCTTAACGCGCGCCAACACAGATAAACACAAAATGACGGGTTATAACAATCCACCAATACCTCATAACAGTAGCTATCAAGGCTTACTAGCAGGAATTCAATATCTTCGCTTCTGTGAATATGATAACAAAGCACATCCAAAAGAATGGACGCATAGTAGTGGCGTTAGCTACAATGGTAGAAACAATTCCCCTGCGACTATTACAAACACAGATGATAGCAATGTTGCCAGCCGACGTGTGCCGTTTTGGAATTGGTACTCAGAATACGCAGAGGAAGCGGAAGCAATCTACGAACAACAATAAATTTTGCAGAACCTAGCTACCCTGGTTGCTTGGTACAGACAAGAAGAAGCCGCAAAGTAAAATCTTGCGGCTTCTTTATTTTCTTTCCCACGTATACTATATAATACAGTTGTGTGCCGCTAAAGAGTGAGAGCTCTGAGCAAAATTTGTGTTTTGCTAGAGTTCTCACTATGTTCAATCACGGAATTTAATTACAATAATCAAACTAGTAAATATTGAATTGATAGTCCGAACAAAAATCTCAGCGAAGAATCTTAGCGCAGGGTCTTAACGAACAAGCTTAGCTGCATTGCTCGCTGCCAAACCCAACATAACACCAAAGACAACTGTGGCAAGTACAGTGCTTGCAACATGTCCAGCAGCCATTGAAGCGTTATTGCCTGTCAGAGTAAACAAACCCAAAAGCAACAAAGAAACTAGAATTGTCGCAGCAGTAACCTTGCCAGCATCAGTAGGAGCTGTGCGCGTCAAAAAAGTCAGCAAACTAGCAGCACCAACAATTACCACTCCGACAATGGCAGTGCTAACAAGTGCTTGTAGAGTAATCTGATTCAACCCAAAGAGTGCAGTGCCAAGGAGCCAACCAACGGCTGTTGCTCCCCCAGTGAGAATAGCAGCAATATACTGCCCCTTCGAACCTCTGCGTTCTGATCGCGCGGACATACTTTCCGTGTGAGTGTTATTCATGTTTTTCCTTTCGTCGCGTTTTTAGAAATTTATCTAAATATTTTGGGCTATTGCCGGGACAATAAACCCAACAAAAAATTTTGACTTCTCCGGAGTCAGATTTACTACTTATTCAAGACTTCTTTGGCAGCTTGCAAAATTTCATCATCAGTTAGGTCAGCATTCAAGTCTGCTCCTTGCCTGTCACGCTGCAATGATATTGCCTCAGCAATCGGATTAACAGCTGCTGCTGCTTCAGAAAGTGGCTTTAGCTGAGCATTCACTGGCTCGAGCAACTTCTTGAGATTGCCAGCGTCCGCATCATATGCAATAGGCTCTTCTTCCTGCATTTGTACAACTGTATAAAAAACTGGTTCTGCAAAAGGTGTTAGATTAATAGCCAAAACTTCAGTTTTGCGAAGCAACACAGAAGCCACTTCTGCATAGCGAGCAACAATTGCATCCAACTCTTCAGATTTACTACCGAGATCTTTAGCAATTTTGTACTCACGCTCAATAGCCGATAAAGAATTAGTCTGCTTTGTCAATTCGTTAAACGATGCTACTGTTTCGTCATTACCGAGAGCAAGAGCAAGCTGATTTAATTGAACTTTCAATTCATCTTTCAACAAATTGTAATTGCCCGCATCTGAAGATGGCGAGCTCGAGCCAATCTTAGCAATAATTGGTGCCAGACCAAGAATTGCTAGCACAACTGCAATTAAAAGATACGGAAGAGGAGATTTAGTTTGCGTCTCCCCAGCCGTAGGCTCATTGTCTGCTGTGTGTTCGTTGTCCATTTATATTTACTTCTTTCAAAGTCCACTTTGTTTTTCAACATTTGATTTATTTTTATTTATTCAGTTTTTGGAATTGAGTCTGCCAGACTATCTAAAGCTAATTTTGCAGCTTCTAAGTTCAATTCTTCATCTGTCTTTTGCGTGCCATTACCTTGGGCTACTTGCACGGTAAGAAATGCCGACATAAATAAACTCGTTGCCTCCAATGCTTTATTTATTGGCGCCAAAGCAACTTGCACAGGGTCCCATAATTTCTTAAGCTCGGGCAATTCAGCTTCATACAGAACAGGATTAAGCTGCTGCATAGTGTCTGCAGTATTCTGCATTGGATCACTAACAGGATTTAACTGCATGGCTATAAACACAATCTTTTCCATGATTAGTGCATTGCTTTGCGCATACTTCGATGCAATATCTTGCAAAGCTTCAGGCGCAGCACCTTGTGCTTTAGCTTCAATATATTCTTTTTCCGTTTGAGCTAAACCAGAAGAAAGATCAGTCACTTCTTGCAATAGTGAAACAAATGCTGGTTCTTTGGTTTTAGCTAAGCATGCATCGCGCTGTTGAAGTAAAACAGGTTTGAGATTGTTATAAGCTTGCAGTCGACGCTTAGCATCAGCTGCCTTCGAGTACAAGAGAAAAACAATTACCGCTACAACAACAATAATTACAGTCAAAGCAATTTGACCCATACGTTTATTTTCACTACCAAGAATCCGATTTTGATTCGCAGTATCTGCCATTTTGTCAGTCCTTCCTTCTATTTTTTCATTTGACAGATTTATGTTTCAGTGACTAGTCAAAAGAATAACTGCTTCAAAAGCATTAACCAAAGTTTCATTCGCTTTTTCGCTACGGTTGCTAATTTCAACTTGCTTGGCAGTAATTTCACGATCTGCATTTTTAATTGCTTGATATTCTTTACCAAGCTTACGCAACAATTCATATTCAGCAGGATCATGCAGCTTACCATCAGCCAATTGCTGGAACTTTTGGTGATACTCTTCTTGCTTATCAAGAAATTCCTTTCCAGACGGTCCACTTGCACTGACTGCCACAAACTCAGCCGCTATCTTTTCCATCGCAACATAAGCTTCTTCATAAGCAGCCAAGGCTTTCGCCAGCTCTTCACTAGTCTTATTGTTTTTAACTAGTGATTGAACAAAATTATGTTCCAATTGCCGTTGAGCTTTCCCTACTGCTTCAGAATACCCCTCGACATTCAGACTAGCTTGTACAGCTTTTTTAAACCGATCAAGAGCAATAGATTTTAGGCTCTGAGCATCAAAGCGAGCATCACGCGCCTCCATAAAAGCTTTACGCTTAGCATCTGCTTCTTTACGAGCAGCCTTAACTTCAGTCACAACCAAGTCGTAATCAGCTTTTGCTGTTTGCACAGCCTGAAAGGCAACCATTGCATCACCTTCGCTATTTGCAAATGCAGCCTTTGCTTGCTCAAAGGTCTCATAAGCTACCGATAACTTATTGCGCGATGCATCATATAAGTTATCAGCTTGATCATATTCTTCACCAAGCTTCACGTCACGTTCTTTTAGTGCCGTCGCCGTGCGGACCAAAATAACGTAGTCCTGTAAAGCTTGCTCAGGGGTAACAGTTCTATAATTATCGATATTATCCAAAGCTGTAGCAAGTTTTTGTTTAAGTGCCTCTGCAGTTTGATCATTTGACTGAGCATTTGCCGGAGAATTTGCCTGCGTTTCTAGCTCGACTTGATCCACAACAGGTTGCTGCTCCCCTGCACAACCAATAGTCACCAAGCACAAGAACAACGAAGCGAAAGCAATGCACGCTTTCCATGATTTGCATATGGTATTCATGTGATACCCTCTTTCTATTTTTATTGTTTGTTATGTTGACCAGTTATTTAGTCAACATAATTATTACTTCGAAAGTGATAGCACTATCATTTTTCTGCTAACGTTTGGCACGAACGCATGTTACACGATAAGAGCGAATATTTTTACCAGGCTTGAGAACTACAAAACGACCTTCATTTTCTTCTGGCAAACCAGTTTGCAATTGAGCATGAAGTTCATAAATGATTTTTTCACCAACTACACGCTTACGTCTTTTATTGCGATGAAGACAAGTTTTCACTGTAGCATCAAGATAAACAATAGTAATTTCATCACAATGGGCAGCATGCGCCAATGCTAGCACCGGCTCTCGCACTACATAATTGCTATGCACGCCATCGGCAATAACCACTTTGTCTAAAGCAAGTGCTTCAGCAATACGTTGGTAATAAATTTTATTTACTTCCTCAGTATTACCATGAATTGCCTCATCACCATAAAGCTCTGCTCGTATCTCATCACGACTAAATGCAACAGCACCAGCTGCAACAAGTCTTTGGGCAAGCAAACTTTTGCCTGATGCTGGCAGTCCGATGAGCATGATCAATTGCTTCGAACCAAAATTCATTAGCCATGAAATCACTTTGCTTGCAGGCGTATTTTTATGCAAATGCATATAAAAGTTTTGGGCGCGCTTACTTTTAGACATGCCAACTCCTTGACGGCATAATTTTAGAGCTAAATCTTTAGTCCAGCTTCTCGATACCCTTCATCAAGCCGTGTCTTGATCTTCCTTACTTCACAAGCAGGCAAAGGAATATGATCAAGTCCATTCAAAGCACAGCGATAAAAGTCAGCCAGGGTCCAGCCAAAAGTCTCATGAATCAATCGATAGTCATTGGACAAAGTAGTACCAGTCAAGAGTGTCCCATCAAGATCAACATTGACTTTCTTACCATTGTGATACATTTCATCGATTGGATGAGTCTCAGCACTCTTCGCCATATGCGTCACCAGATTGCTAGTCACACAAACAGTACAGAGCTTACCGAGTGGATCACCTTTGATAGCATGACCCAATTCATTACAACCAATAGCGTCTAGATCTGCATGATCTTGCTCAGTAATTGCCTGTGCTTCACCAATATGACATGTCACTTGCTTGCCAGCAGCACTGACACGCTTCGCTTGCTTTGCCCACCATTTCAGTACACCTGGAAATTTCGACTCATCACCTGCCAAGTCAAATGAGCTAACAAGTGGATTGCGAATTACAGCATCAGCAAGTCGACGACCAAGTCTTCCATTCTCATGGCGCAAAGCACAAATAACAAGTCGCACCGGAAATGGTGCTTCACTTACTGCCTGCTGAATAGGATCAATTACCTGTTGCAACTTAAGCCCTTCGCGTTGATGCAATTGTGGCGCAAAGCGCAACTTAAGAAAAATCATACCATCAGCCACAGCATCTTCAATACGCTCTTTAGCAGTATTGTAAATATAATCACCAGTTTGCAAGGTTGGCAAAACTTGCGCCCAAAGAATACTGAGATAATTAGTCAATGATTCACGTGCGTGTCCGTGCAGCCAGCGTTGGTAATTAGCAGCAGCAACTGCCTGTTCCTGCAAATTCTCGCCAGCATTTCGCCATGCAGCTTTAAATTCGCCTGGAATATCGAAATCGCGCGCTGTGCCCACTGACAAAACATGCCCTGGACGAATTGAGCAATCGTAGTGTTCATGATGAACAATCTTAGGCAACCTAAGAATTTGTTCTGCGGTGAGAGTCTGAGCTGTGCTCATAAATAATCTCGCTTTCTTTTTTACCTGGATTTCATTTTTAGGCAAGAGGCATTTTGCTCCAGGACAATCAATACGTATCCTCTTGTCTTGGTTTTTCTACAGAATGCGCTGTAGAACGCGACCGTAAAAACAATTCCTAATTATTGGTCAAGTAATTAGGAGAATTAGAAGAACTGCGAAAATCAAGACAACAATGACGACGGTACATAAGCATTGCGTATGTAGAAAAACTCTTTATCTACGCTTGCTTCATACTCAGGTATCTCGTCAATATATGCTTGAATTTTGCGTTGTGCTTTTTGTCCTGCTAGCAACAAAAGCAGTCCTTGCCCTAAATTATGTTTGAAAAGACGCACATAAGCACCATCAGCTAATGCTTGTGCATCATCAGTCAAAACAGGAACAAAGTGATCTTCAGTTGTATCACTTGTTCCAAGTCCATTTTGTGCAATGAAATTTTCTAACTCCGAAAGCACACTGCATAATTGATGCCAAGCCAAGACTAGTTCTGAGCGTCCAATTTCATAACCATAACAACGTTTGTGCAATTCAGCCTGCTTAGAAAGTTCAGACAAATCATATACTTGCGCCTCAGGCATTTGCAAGCTATGAATTGCAGCGCGTTTTTGTTGTTCTGCTGGCAGCGTGCCACGCAAACGCCCAACATCGGATTTAAGTCGTTGCGTATGCCGATGAATTCTTACCAAGCGCCGTACGATATTATGCAACTCTTCAAACTTATCGAAGATGCGCTCATCGCTATTAGGCGGCAAACGATAATCATTATTCACCCAAACAAATGAATATGTACCTAGTCCTTTCCTAGTTTCCACTTTCTTTGCTTGTCTTTCTCGCGCACTTCTGTCAGGAAAAGGATTATGGACTACACTTCCACCATCTGGAAATCTTTCAATTACAGTTCCGTCCGTGCGCTTATCTACTTCTGTTCCATCGGGGCGCTCAAAAAATCTAGCACCTCGCGAAAGTTTTCTCACACGATCTCTCATGTTTACCTCTTTATCCGCGGCAGCGGTTGGGGTCTTACGCTTTTTGCTTTTTGCCCTTCGAAATATTCTTCCAACATCTTCTCACTGGCAATATCTGCTACTGCATCCATCTCTTCTTTAGTAGCAGTATCTGGATCAAGCTTTTGATGCTCAATTTCTTTATTAGACTCTTCAATGAATTTACTCACCCGCGGCATAGATGTATTTAAAGGTGCATTCATCCTAACAGTGGTTGCTAGAAATCTATCAGACCAAGTACGATCCCTATCCTTATCCAAGAGAGGACGAAACTTAGCCTGATCTAGCCTGGGTATCTTCAAAAGATTTTGCCGCACTTCATCTAATGCTAGGTTATATAAAGAACAGAGCACGCCTAAATCAGCAATTGCCTCACTATATTTATGTGCTATGTCTTTGAGCTTCGCCCCATCTTGTTTTTGAATACGAGCTTGAACATAATCACGCTCGATTTTGGCAATTTCCGCCATTTTGTTTTTGATATCAACGACCAGATCATCATTATCAGCAACCACTTCATCGATTTTGTCACAAACATCCATCAGCTGTTTTTTCACATCAGCATATTCTTTAGAAACATCAGCAGCCAAGCTTGGTGTTTGCCCAATAACAAACACCAAGCAAAACATTAGCAATGACTTGGGCACAGTCATACTTTCCCTTTCTTAAGGCTTTCTTGAACCTATTGCTAAGAATCAGGTTTTTGCATTGAGGCATTTCTCTTTTTGTCTACACCGCTTAAAAGACCAGAAGCCATGATAAACAAAAGAAATGCAAAGTAGGCTGGCACATTTGCATAAAGCACCTGACTAGCTACAATATATTCTATTAAGCTAGCAACGCCTAAAATTGCAAATAATACCAGCGTAAAACCAAAAAACTGAACAGCGCTTTGGTAATTAGACTCGTCAGCAGAAATGCTTAGTCCAATCTTTTCAAAAACAGCTATCAATAGAATCACTAGTGCAAACGCCAAGAAAAAAGTTAGCGGATGCAAAAAAAAATCTGCTACTACCCCACTCATTCAACTGCCCCTTTCCTCGCATTTCGATTTGTTTTTTGCGTTTAGCTCAAAACTTCTTCGTTAATACTGTAAATCGCATCATACGCATACGGCATGCCTTCCCATTCACCCTCGATATGCACAACCGTATGCCCTTCTTCATCCAGACCAAGAACTTTTCCCAGTGTTTTAAGGTGCGCCTCAACACTTTCACGCGAGACAAAAACACCTTCACGTTTGACAGTATTACCCTCTCTCTTAGAATAACGATGTTCGTCAACAACAAAAATTGTTGCCCCTTTTAAATGGCTACCCAATTCAATTGGGTTATCGCGCAAACTCACCAAGTTCTCTTTGTTGCCTTGCCCAGAACGAATTAAGTGGCAGCCATCTTTAGATGCCAATGCAAACACTTCCACCAATGCTTGCAAAGCTGCGGGCAACGTTTCCCCCTGACCAATAGCAGGATACCAAACTTGTTGTCCGCCAATTTCACCCAGCTGAACACTACAATTTGTACCATTTTGATCTGGAGTAATGGTGATACTATCTCCAAGTTGCCGAGCCAAGTCAAAAAGATTCATGGCTTTTTCTCCTTTGGGTTTTGTTTTTTCAGGGTTTTAGCTCAAACGCGTTAATTGCATCAGCACAGCTAAGCTAACTGCTACAATCGTCGTCACAACCATCACCGATGCAAGCGAAAGCCTAGGCATCTTATGCCAAGCAAATTTCACCGCCTCTGTCCAAGCATTATTTTGATTTTTTGCTTCCAGCCCCTCGCCAATTGAAAAAACAAAATAGCCTAATAATGCACCAAAGCTACCTAGATAAATACATAACAATGAAATTGGTTTTGGAAATGACAATACTTGAGATATGAGTCTAATATCTTCACAGATGGAAATTGCGCCGAGAAATATAATTACAGCGCACAAACTCGCAATCATCCACCCACCTAGCAACAGGCAAATACAAGTAATAGTTCGCCAAGACATAATCACCTCCTTTCTTAATTTCATGCTGTTTGTCTAACGATTGCTGGACCATCAGTTGGCGGAACATTCACGATTACCACATCCGATAAAGTGACACTGCCCTCACTAAGTGCATTCATCAATTCATCAGTGGTAAGTGCATGAGCAACAATACCATTGCCATTAGCAGCTACCAATCTTCCCTAAGCATTGCTCTTTCAGCCTCTTCCTCTGCTAGGAATACCTCAAAGTCATCCATTGCCTCTTTCTTTTTGCCTGCATTTTCAAATTCGATTGGAGTATCTTTCCCTTCAACTATGTCTGCATGGTGACTGGAAAACATGCTTGCATGGACGTATGCTGTTTTCTCTGTTTTTACAATGCCTGATTTCAGTAAGTACTGCCGCAAAGGGGTGAGCAACCCTTGCTCCTCACCTTCTTTGAGTTTTTCCACAACTTGAGCTGATAAATGAGCAAATCTGCGTCGGCTAGGATGACTGAAGTAATCATCTACCAAATCAACTAGGCGTTGTTCTTTTTGTCTTTTTGTGATCTTCTTTTGCTTCTTTTGCTTTGGCATAAGGATGTCTCCTCTTTCTGTTTTTGACCTCAACTAAAAGATTGAAAATGAAAATAAAGGAGAAGTCGGCGTACATCGGCTTCCGCTCTCGAATCCTGTTACACTCTTGAAAGTACTTGATGCATATTTGGTCCTCGTCAGTCATTTCTTGTATATTTGGTGGCATTTTAGCTGGGGATGACCTAACAAGCTCGGATTGCATCATCTTGATGGTGGTGACAAACAAGTTGTTGACTATCGCTTTAAGGAGACAGCGGTCACAAGTTTGTGATAGCAGATCCCCTTTGTGTTGAATGGGAGCATGCCGTCTAGGAGAGCATCTAACGTTGATGACTTACGATTATAATTAGTCAAACAGTGCATTAAATGCCAAACTACACGCAATATTCTTCTTTGAGGCGGTAAACAGACTGCTCCGGTTTACCTTCATCACTGCCAACAATTTGTGGGCATCCGGTTATGATGCGCCTTTCAGAATCTTCAACCAATTGAAACATCTCGAGCGTTGGGTGCCTTCTGTCTTCTCCTACATGCCACAACATATTGCCTCGGCTATTCTCCACCCACCAATTGTGAGGAGATGTTCTCGCCGCCAGATCTGCAAAGTGGACTTACCTAATTGCAGCGATCGGACAACACCGACCCCCAACAATTTTCTTAACCCACGCAGCTTCTCTTGCTTCTTTTTGGCTTTCATGTTTGATCTCTTTCTACAAACCTAATCGTTTGATTTCCTCAATAGACACACCACCACCATTTCGAGCAGAGGCAATATTGATGATGGTACATTCAAGATGACGACGGCAATTGGCAAAATCAGCACGATCGTAGCATTCTTGGGCACAGGCAAACTGATCCTCTGCTGCCTTGAGCGCTTCCTTAGCATCTTCAACAACATTTAGCTTCACTGCCTCAATGTCTTGCTTTACGCTATCAAGCTGAGACTGGATAATCTTTGCCCCCACATTCACGCTGAACAAAACTGCTCCGCCCATGAGCACACAACAGAATAATGGGCAAACGAACAGAACATTCCTGAGACAGAAAGGAAACAATTGTTTATGCATTCCCTCCCCCAAAAGATCTGGTCCTTCTTCGGACAGTATTGGTGATGCAACCAAGAAAAGACCAACACCGGCAGATGCAATAAAACCAATATAAAAAACCGCCTTGGTCGTTTGCACATACCAATCAAGACCAAAGTAAAACGTGATTGCAGCTAAAACCAAAAAAGCAATACCAGCTGCCGTTCGGCGCGATGTAATGAAGCTCATCTTTTTCCTTTCGCTTATTATTGTTTTGTTATTTCCATTTCGAAGCCAATACGAAATCAAAAACGGATAGTTTTTATATCGTTCCCTTGCCTGGTTCTCTAAGACTTGGGCAGTGTCTGCAACAACTTTCCCTGGGTGCTCTGCTTGGTTTGCTTCAAAAGCAGCATCAAACAGGGCTTTTTGTGCAAAAATATCATCTCGTTGTAATTCCGTAAGCTATCCTTCATTCACTTGTTGATCAAGAGCAGCGACAAATTGCTCGTGCTCGTGAGCCCTAATTTGTTTTTCTTCAGCGATCATAGTTTTGCCCAATGATTATCTGGCGTGTACACAGCTGCCGGGACAGCGAAAAGAAAAATATCTGATACCAGATCATGTTGTGTCTCCTTCTTCCAACTCATACTCTTCAAACAAGCATGTATCAGTTGGCTCAAAATATGTGATTTTGCCAGGATGTTCAGCTTGAGCTAGAGCAAGTAAGGCTTGGGCAGTGTCTGCAACAATTTTACAACCATCAACATAACCAACAACTTTCCCTGGATGCTCTGCTTGGTTTGCTTCAAAAGCAGCATCAAACAGGGCTTTTTGTGCAAGAATATCATCTCGTTGTAATTCCGTAAGCTGTCCTTCATTCACTTGCTGATCAAGATTAGTGACAAATTGCTCGTGCTCGTGAGCCCTGGTTTGTTTTTCTTCAGCGGTCATAGTTTTGCCCTTTCCGCGTTTTATAAATTCGATAAGTTTGAATTTATGGGCGCCAATTAACAAGCGGGCTTACTTGTCCATCGGGCCATTTGCTCAAATCAACATTGTTGGAATTTTGCATTCCACAAATGAGTGCACAATTAGGTAAGAACAGTTCACGTGGTGGCAAACGAAAGTCTGCTTCAATACCGTCAGGCAATGAAGCATAAAGCTCTTTATCATGCAAAAGCATTCGCTGCATCATGCCCATATCGCGATGTTTGCGAATTGCTTTGCGCAATTTAATTGCTTCTTGCCTAAGTTGAGACATGCTCATTAGTTGAAGATAATCATTGTTGTTTTGTCTCTGCGCAGATGGTGTTTCGTTGCCACCGCGGCACTGATGAAAGTAAGCACAATAGTCTTTCATTTGAGATTGACTTAGTTTCACCGGACGTTTTACTGACTCCGGCAAATGCCAATACAAAGTGAAATCATCAAACCAACAGCGATCATCTCCCTTTTGGTCACGATGATGTCTAATTGGCTCGAGCAATTGCGAGATTATGTGCTCTGTCAGCTTTTGCCTGCTGAAAAAATACAAATCAAAATCTGCTTTGAAAAATGCTTGCCACATATGGGTACTCAAAAACAAAGCCGTCAGCCTAATACAGTTTCAATAACAAAACAAGGACTATATGGGGCGAGGGCTTTATTTACTCCAGAAATAATTGGGAAAGAAAAGAGAACTCTACCCTAACAATTGATAGTAAGGACATACAAAGATCATTAATAGAGGTATCAATTAATTATTTCACTAAAATAAAGGACAAGTATAGTTATAAAACTATATTTGAACTTATTTTGGTGTACTTACAAAGCTTATATAGATCTTTAATTGGCCTAATCTTTTGTATATTATCGAAATTAAATCAGTCAAAGGGCTAGCGTCGCTTGCATGAACTCGCGCGAAACACGCATATTTACTGAGTTTAAGCAAAATATAAAGCGGCCCAGGGAACATCGGGCCGCTTTGCGCTCATCCACCCTAAATTTAAACTTTAGGCCAAATCTTTGAAGAAATCTTTTCTTGTTTGCAATGCTAAAGCTTGCTTTCTTGTTTCTTCATCAGGGCACATTCTCATGATGTATGTAAATTCAATATTGGCTTGCTTTGTCAAATTATCAGCCTGACAGGCACGTGCTAACAATAAGCGTGCTTTCCAATTATCAGGCTCTTCATGTACTACATTGAGCAAATGTCCAATAGCACGAGAATAATGCTTGTTATCAAAAGCACGAATACCTTCATTGATAGAAACGACATTGCTGCCCAATTCGACCTCATTCACCTTCTGGGTATTCACTGTACATTCCTTCTCCATTACTATCTCCTTAAGATATTCGTGCTTCAAATTTCGTTGCCATGCAATCATCTTCTCATTCGCTAAGGGAATTAAAAACCCGCGCAAGGGCGAAATTAGCTCGAAAAAAGGATGAAAAGCCATGGTATCTAAACGGTGAGGTGATAACACTTTAGTCACACTATAGGATGATCGAATCTGCAAACACTTACCCAGCAAGCAATTGCCGTGACACTATTATGAGGGTCCCCCTTTTTGGTAGACAGTGGCGTAGACGCAATCCGCTCTACGCCACTTTTTTACCTTTTTCTTCAAATTCCTCAGGACTTAGATATC
>JAGVLS010000018.1 GCA_020054205.1 Candidatus Obscuribacterales bacterium
AAGCAAAGGGGGGCGCGGTGAAGTTAAGCTAGTATTTGGTAATACTGCCTCAGGTGTATATCAGAATGAAAAACCAAAATATTTTATAGATATTTCCAGAATTGCTGATTTGAGAAAATTAGAGGAAAAAGATTCTGGACTTCATGTAGGCGCTGCTGTATCAATTCAAGAATTGATGGAATTTGTTGCTAAAGTCATAGACAAACGTCCTAGTGAACAAACATATGGTCTTAAAGAATTTAAGCGTCATGCTGCTTATATTGCTGGCTATCAAGTGCGCAGTGCTGGTAGTGTTGCCGGTAATATATTTATGACGCGTGATCATGCTGATCATGGTGGACCATTTCCATCAGATGTATTTACAGTATTGGCGACACTCGGCACCACTATCACGATTGGTTCTCTTAGCTATGAAGGTGGGGCAAAACAATTTTTACTTACTGAAATGCCAGCTCCAAAAGATATGCCAGATGATGCATTGATTTTGTATTTCAATGTTCCATATACTCGCAAGCATGAATATATACAAACATATCGTATTGCTCGCAGAGTGCAAATGTCACATCCAATTGTAAACGCTGGATTTAGAGTTAAGCTCAATGAAAAAGGCGAAGTAGAAGCTAAAGAAATGACTATTGTTTATGGTGGACTTTCGACATTGAATTGTCGTTTCCCAAAAACAGAGAAATTCTTGCATGGTAAAACTTGGAACGAAGATACGTTAAAAGCAGCATTGACAGAGCTTAAGAAAGAAGTAAAAGAAATTACAGTGCCACATCTTTTTGAAGAAGAAGGAATTGATGGTGAATATAGAATGCGTGTGGCAGAAAATTTCTTTTTCAAATTCTTTTTACATGTTGCACTTGCTGTTAATCCAAAATTAGTTTCTAAAGAAAACTTATCAGCTGCGCGTCACGATGTCCGTGAATTATCTTCTGGCAAACAAGAATATGAGGAACATCCAGAACTATTTCCACTAACAAAGCCGGTAATTAAAAGAGCTGCATTTATTCAAGCTACCGGTGAAGTGAAATACACACAAGATATAGGACTTCCGCTTGGTGGTTTGCATGGAGCAATGGTAATAAGCAGCAGACCTCATGCTAAATTTACATTCACTAAAAATGTTAAAGGAGGACTGCCTGCGCTTAAAGAATTGCTTACAAAACAATTCCCAGGCTTTAAAGGTTTGGTCACTGTAGAAGATATTCCTAAAACTGGGGAAAAATTTATTGGCTTAGGAGAAGACGATCCTGTATTTAGTGATGGGGTTGTAACGTCAGTGGGTGCTCCTATCGGCATGGTGGTGGCAGATTCTATAAAAACAGCCCGCGAGGCAGCTGAATTTGTTGAAAAAGAATGTATTGCTTATGAAGATTTGAAAGCAGCCATCACTATGGAAGATGCTGTTAAACAAAATACATTGATGCCTATGGTGAGAAAAGCAGCAGACCCCGATGCCGATATTCAACAACGTATTCCAACAATTACGCGTGATGGCAGTAATATGGAATGGCTTAAAGATCCAATGAAGCCAATGCCAGGTACGGAAGTCGTGCATGGCAAATATCATACATCTGCGCAAGCTCATTTTTATTTAGAAACTATGTGTGCTTTAGCTGTGCCGGGTTCTTATGATCAAATGACAGTTTATTGTACTACTCAAAATCCAAATGGTACTCAAGGTGCTGTTGCTCGTGCTCTTGGAATTAAACTTAATCAAGTGACAATTTTAATTGAACAAATTGGTGGGGGATTTGGTGGTAGACAACATAGAGGTAATGTGGTCGGTGCACAGGCTGCTGTAGCAGCTCATGCTATGCGTTTGCCTGTTCGTCTCTTATATAGTAGAGAAACAGATATGCAAATGGTTGGAAAGCGTCATCCATATTCTGGCGAATATTGGGTTGCGTTTACCAAAGAAGGCAAAATTAAAGGTATGCGTATAGACTTAAGTTCTGACGCTGGCGATACTTATGATTGTACTTTTGCTGTTATTGATTTTAGCTTGTTAAATATAGATCAAAGCTACAATATAGAAACTTTGCAAGCAAATGCTAAAGTTTATAGAACAAATAAAACAAGCAATACTGCTTTTCGTACTTTTGGAGTAGTGCAAGCTTGGGCAATTGTGGAAAATGCAATAGAGCATGTTGCTTTCCATTTAAATAAAAAACTGGGTGTGAAGATAAGTGCAGAAGAGCTTCGCTACAAGAATATGTATCGCAATGGCACTCCGGACTCTTATGACGTTACACATTTTGGTCAAGAATTAGACTTCTGCAATATCCGTACAATTTGGGATGATTTGTATAAGTCGTCGGAATTTGAGAAGCGCTCTAAGGAAGTAGAGAAATTCAATAAAGAAAATCGTTGGCGTAAACGAGCAATAACCATGTCTCCACAAAAGCACGGTATTGCTTTTACTGAACCAAGAGGCTCACTAAATTCAGCTAGCGCTTTAGTTGCTGTCAATATGCCTGATGCATCAGTAGTGATTTATCATGGCGGTGTTGAAATGGGTCAAGGTTTAAATACCAAAATGGCTCAATTGGCTGCTAATACTTTAGGTATTCCTATCGAATATATACGCATAGGTGGTATTAATACTGATACCATTGTTAATTGTCCAGCTACTGCAGCTTCTACGGGATTTGATTTAAATGGTGGAGCGGTGGAAAAAGCTTGCCATGTTTTAAGAGAACGTTTAGAAGACTTGTGTCGTAATTTGGAACAATTTACACCACAAAAACGTATTGAAGATTGGCGGACTAAGTGGGCAGAAAAATGGCCAGAAATTGTTTTCCAAGCTTGGTTCCAACGGGTAAATTTAAGTGTAGCCGAGCTTTATAAAACACCGCATTATAAAGGGCCCACTGAGAAAAATCCAAAAGGTAAGCCTTTCTTATATTATGCATATGGAGCAGCTTGTACCGAAGTAGAAATTGATGTACTTACAGGTGAGTACAAAATTTTAAGAGCTGATGTTGTGTGCGATGTCAATAAATCTCCTAATCCAGCGATTGATATTGGTCAGCTTGAAGGTGGATTTATTCAAGGAGTAGGACTTGCTACAACAGAAGAGCTTATATATGACGAAGATGGTCGTTTAGTAACGGACAATATTTGGAGTTATAAGCCACCATGTACAAAAACAATCCCAATTGATTTTAGAGTGAGGCTGCATCCAGTCGATCCAAAGCGAAATGAATTGGAAGTGCAAGCAGAAAAACAAGCGGTAAAGTCATCTAAGTCATTTACTGAATCGTCTTTAACGCTTGGAGCTACTGTTTATATTTCAGTTAAACAAGCGATTAAAGCAGCAAGGAAAGAATTGACGGGTAAAGATGAATGGCTTGATATGGATATGCCGCTTACATGTCAAAAGATCCAATCGCTTTGTAATGTATCCACTGATTCACTTAAATTGTAAAAGGAGACAATAATGAAATATTTGCTGACATTATTATCCATGATTGCTTTGCTGGTCACTGGTAATTGCGCCCGAGCAGAAAGAAATTTAGAAGAAGACTTATCTTCTTGCGAAGGCTTAATGCGGCTAATTCCAGAATTAAAAAATGCCGAAGGCAAATTTGAAATTCCGAGTCCTAAAAAGGATGTGCAAAAATTTCTTAATGCTCATCAAGCATTAACAGAAATAATTGAATCTGCTTTGGCTAAAGCTAATGCTAATAGAGATCCTTATACAATATCTAAGCATCCTAATCAATCATTGTCTTTTCCTCAAAAGTGGCGGGGAGCTGAAGTTGGTGTAATGACAGATGGTACAAAAACTGGTTTTCCTGATGCTGGAAAATTTGCTTATGGCGGACCTTCTTTTTTAACTGACTTATTAGCTATTGACGGCACCAATAATTCTTTTTACAAAGTTGTTAAACCAGATGGCAGCGTGCCTGCTATTATCGGGGCACAACCGACTGCAATTCCTTGTGTAAATCGGCTTGTATTGGCAGCCTCAGACACAGCTGGTGTTTGGGCACCTCCAACATACGCATTAGGTGGCAAAGATGGAAAAGCATTTTTGGTAGTAAATAAATGTATTGATCTTGCTACTTCTAAGACTGTATCTGGAGAAAAAGTTCTCACACCGGTGGCAGAATTATTTACTGCTATTCAATGGGCTGAATGTGCAGAACTATCTCATATGAATACTAGTGATAAAGGTCATACGCATCAAGGCAAGTAGTAGTGAAAAAGCAGAAAACAGAAAAGCAAGATGGTCTTGTAAAAGAATATTTTGCTAGCGGATCGCTCAGTTATGTGGGCAGTACGAAGAGGGCAAGCGTGTGGGTGAATGGAAGTTTTATAATACAGTTGGTAAGTTAGTAAAAACAAAAATGTTCAAATTTTAACTTTGTATTATTATTTTAATAACTTTTTGATATTTTCTGTTGGTCTTCCCAATACGGCTTTATTGCCACGTTCAATAATAGGGCGTTGAATTAAGTCGGGGTGTTTTACCATAAGTTGTATTAGTTCTTTCTCGCTCAATTCTTTTTTAGCCAGACCAAGCTCACGATAAATTGACTCACTGGTACGTAATAATTCATGGGCTGATATGCCCATCTTTTTTATAAGTTCTGCTAGTTTGTTGGCAGATAATGGTTTGACATAATAATTGATTTTTTCGTAGTCAATATCGCTCTCGCGTAGCATTTTGTCTGCTTCACGACATTTCGTACAAGTCGGTTTTTCATAAACGGTTATTTTATCTTTCATTATTTCTGCCTGTCAGTACATAGAGGTATTGATTCGCCTTATTATAGGGGATTTAAAACATGGATAAAGAAAAACAAATACTCCATAGTTGGGATAAGAATGCCTTAGCATTTCCAAACATCAAATAAAAGAAACGGGCACGGATGGAGCGACATCTTTAATTAATGATGCCAAAGCTCTTGGCAGCAGTTCTCTATCGGACAATTATTTATTCTTGTTTTGATTAGTGGCGGGAGCAGATTTGTAATTGCGGATATAAAGATTTGTCCCAGTTGGCACTAGCTTCACATTGCCAGGATGTACGGGCTGAGTGAGAAGATCTTGTAGGTTTGAAGCACTTTGTTCAAGATTGGAATTTCTTTTGGCATCTTCACTGTTCATTGCTCTGGCTTTGTGACCATGTTGTTTTTCAATTGCTTCTTTTTGTTTATTGAGTTCTTCTTCAATTATTTTTTGTATATCGCTATTGAAGAATCGTCCTCTTCGTCCACCTATAGAATCGGTTATTTCTCTGCGATTAGGCACTCTATCTAGATCAGTACTTTTTTGTTTATCCAAAGAAGTCATTTTTAACTGGTGGCTACTATTTGTATTTGCCTTAGCGTTTTCTAGCTGTTGTCTTATTCTGGTTAAGGTTTGATTGACTATATCATCCTGATGAGTAAGAATTTTTGCTGGTTTGCTTGCCGTTAGCTCATCTACGCCGTAAGCAAAAAGAGCCGTTTTGCAATACTCTGCTAATTTGCTATTTGGATCAAGTGCATAAGCAATTCTGTATTCTCGAATGGCAGCTTCATTTTGTTTTAAACGAGCAAAAGAATTTGCCAAATAATAGTGTAATACTGGATTGCTAAATTCTGATGACATGGCAGCACCCAGGCTGCCAGCAGCATGCATGTATTTGCCAGCGTTGTAAAGCTTAATTCCTTCTTGTAAAAAATTAGGTTCAGGACGTTCTTGATATTTAGTGTTGTCGTATTCGTTATCGGACATTGTTGCTAAAGGTATTAGCAATGAGATGAGTGCTAAGGCAATAGAGATAATTATTTTATTGATCATCGCTGCGGAACCGGACTTCTGTTAAGTGCTTAATATTCAATTGTCCTAAATTCTGCTGATAACCTGTAGCCGGCTGCCATTCGGTTTTGGAACTTATATCGGCAGTAGGAGGCTTCATTTTACATTTTTTTTTATTTTTGCTTTGATTACCAGATGGATCCATGACTATTTGTCGAGAAGAACTTTTTCCTTTGTAGGTTCCTTTTTCACCAGGTTTTGTTGAACCATCGGAAGGATTATTTTTTTGAAGCCAGGAAGGAAAACTACCAGTAGAGAAAGGCGCACATTGAATTTGAGGATCGGTATAGTCACTACTCTTGTAGGTGGGATAAATGACGTATTGATTGTCGTCCGTGAAATTTTGTTTGTCTAGCATTTTTTGCATTTGATCAAAAGTATAACTTGGATTGATTTCTTGTACACGTTGCATTAGTGATGTCATTGCTAATTTGAATTGATCTTGTGGCAATCTTGTTAACTCTGTCCAAAGACTTATGGGATTGGTAACTTTGGTCTCACTATCTATTTTGACATATTCTTTTCCTAAGGTGGCATAACCATCCAAAAGACCGTTGCAAGGTAATTTATAGTCTTGCACTCCCCAATATTCTTTGGGATTAGTATTGTAAGTAGTCTCAGTTACTTTGTTATTATTTACATACCAATCAGCAGTGTTTTGGAATGAAATTACTAAAAACGCATGAGGAATTGAAGCAGCATAGTTTTGCTGTGGGTTTGCTACTGCAGAGGCTGAAGAAGTTATATTATTGATAGAGCCGGTCCCCATATAAGCATTAGGAAGTGCATGTTTTATTCCAGTTATAGGATTAGCGGCATTAGTATTTTGAATGAAATATTTTCCGTCAATTAAATGAGGCATTTCGTTGTTGTGGAAAGTAAGAAAGGCAAATTGTTTGTTATTTACCCGTATTGGATGATAACCTTTCATGCGTCCAGCTGTACTCATTTCTTCAAAAGTCGTGGAACCTCCAGAAGGAGTTTGCTTACTCAAAGTAGCTATTTGTTGCTTGCTAACCTGAAGATTGCTTTCGTCACCGCGATAAACCATAGCGGTTTGCGGTAAATTATCTAAAGAGTGTTTATTGTTTTTTCCTAGCATTAGTTGATCAAAATAAGTTTGTAAATGATTAGCGTCAGTAACATGTTTGTATAATCCGTCGTTAATAAATTGTGCATCTTGATAGGCAAGTTCTGCGTTGCTTATATCATTGCCAGAACTAAGTTGATCTTGGATCATGGCTTCGTCATTAGCATTTATCAACAATGCTTTTCCCCAAACACGATTCATATTAGATAAGCCTATTTTTCCATTGGTATCAACACAATCAGAATAAGTATCATTGGGATCAACTTTAATATCCATAACATGTTTGGCTATATTTAAGGTGCCATTCTCAACAGCATTTCTTGTTCTATCTGAGCCAGTAAATATTTGGATCAGGCTAAATATGGCAAGCAAACACATAATCAAAACTGCTGCGCAACTAAGAATAAGAGCTAGAGTTGCTCCATCTTGTTTTCGTTTTGTTTTTGCTTTCAATCTTTGGTCGAACATTTCTAGGTCCTAATTATTTGGGGTTGGGAAAGGCAACTATAGGGGCGGTAGCAGTAGTTCTAAAAGTCATATTTTTTATTCCAGGAAAAGGTATAGGGAGATTCATTGCCATGCAGGTAGTTACGCTGACATTGCCAGTTGTATCGGGATCGTAAGATACATCTTCCAATGTTATGCTTTCTATCACTGAAGAACTTTGGAAATTATCACTGATTGTTTTTTCAGCGGCATCCCTTGCTCCTCCATTATCTCTTTGATTGGCAGCAGCACGTGCTGCTTGTTGAGCAGCATGCTCATTATTTTGGCTAGCTATAAATATGCATATAACATCAATGGCAAAAAGCGTAATTGGTATCATGACTATAAAACTTATTAGAGCTTCTATAAGGCTTTGTCCTTTTGGGTAATGTATGCCTCTATGCATTATTAGTCTCCTGCCATAAATTCAGGTTGTACAAAGCGGTAATTTTCAACTAATTTTCTGCCCGAAATTGCAAAAACTGCTGGCTGATGTAATCCTGGTATTCCCGGCAAAAATGGAATGGCTAAAAATGGTCTTACTGATACAGTAGTATTAACAGTTACGTAATAGTCATTTCCATATACAGTTTGCGGACCTTCTTTGTATGAAACTTTGGTTATAGGTAGTTCTGTTAATCCTACAAAACTGCCTAATCCGGTACTAGTCCAAGTTTCTGGAATGACTTTTTTAATATCCCCATTGTCAGATTGTGCTTGAGCCGATGTAATTTTTGCAGCCTGGGCTACTTGTAGATTATTGAGAGTTTGGCAAGCGCAATAACTAAATCCCAGAAAAATGAGATCAAGCATTGGAAAAAAGGCAAAAATAAATATAATAAATATAGCTGGACCAAGCTCAGTAATAGCTGAGCCCGTATTTCTTCTCAAGGGTTTATGGAGATAATTAAGGGTTGAATAATGAGAAAGAGTCATTGGTAATTACTCAGTATAGACTGATAATTACACTATACCTAATATATTTACGCAGGTATAGAGGGTGTAGTGGAACCAGTGGGACTGGAACTATGGGGTCATTAATGTTGCCTTGGCAACAATTACCAATTTGGTGGGTTACCAGGTATGCCGTCATCTAATGTATCTTGAGATAATGAATTAGATTTGGCTTGAATGCAGATATAAATAAGTTCGCTATCTGAGCTGCTGCGGATTGAGCGGATGCCGTCAGGGGCAATGCGTATAGAACTTCCTTCTTCAACATCAATTATTTGGCTGTCTATTATCATTTGTCCTTTGCCGCTAATAATTATAAATAGTTCTTCGTTTTGTTTATGGCTATGAGTAAATGGTACAGCTGTGCCGGGCAACATTTTATTCAATGAAACTTGCATGCCAGTTAGATCTAAATGATCTTTGATGAATAATTTTCCTTTAGCTGGACGATCGCGAAGAGGATGTTTGAACTGATAGGCTTGCAATTCATTTAGAGGTCCAGAATGTACTGCCGTGAAATTTTTCCCTGTTTGCTTTTTAATATCTTGGCTCTGTGCTACTTCTGCTAGATATCTCATACTATTCTCCTTATTTCAAAAAACTTTTTAAATATTTGCCTGCTATTTGCAATGGTTCACTTGATTGTTTGATTTGGCTAAGCATTAAAGCGCCTTCTAAAGTGGAAATGATGAGAGTAGCTAATTCGCCAGCGCCATAAGATGTTTTCATATCACCTTCAGCAATAGCTTCTTGAATGATTTTTTCAGTAAAGCTTTCAAACTGTTTGAAAGCTTTAGCAACTTTTCTTCTCATTATAGGCATGCTGTTATCAGCTTCAATAGCTGTATTCATTAGTGGGCAGCCGCCAGGCAACGGTGCATTATTAAATACACTTTCGAAGTGCTCAATAATAACCAATATTTTTTTTCGTCCTGTAGTGCAAGCAGAAATTTTTTTAAACATAATACCACCCGTGCGTTTGACTGCATATTCAAATGCTTCAGCTGCAATTTCATCTTTGCTCTGAAAATGATTGTATATGCCGCCTTTTTTTAATCCAGTGGCTTCCATGATGTCATTCATAGATGAGGCAGCATAACCTTTGGTATTAAAGAGTTCTGCTGCTTTTTCAATGATTTTTTCTTTGGTCTCTTGACCTTTAGTCATGATTTTTAAACCTTTTAAAACCCTGCGAAAACAGACCGATTGGTCTTATAGTAAAACAGACCGTTCGGTCTGTCAAGGACGTTGTAATGATTTATTGCTTATTTAAATCTTTCTTGCTGTTATTGATATGTTTAGTCATCCATGAAATAAGCCCATCGGCAATATCAGGATCAAATTGCGCTTCTTCAAAAATTAAATGCTCAGCACGCCCAACAAAAACAAGATCTTTGTCTTTGCATTGTATTGCTTGATAGAGCGCGAGAGTTCCAAGAGGCTTGACTAATTGATCGCTATAGCCTTGAAAAATAATTACAGGCAATGTTTTGATTTTTGCTGCATATATCAAATTATCATCCATAAATCTTTGGAAATTCAATAATTCTGATGCTGATAATTTCATACGAAAGCTTGGATCTTCATGCCAGGCGTTACGTAATTCAGGCTTTTCTGTAGCTTGTTTTACTATTGTTTGTCCTATATCAAATGATTCATGTTTGTTTTTTAGTAATTTAACAGCAACAGATAAAGCTGTAGATTTTGCGTGAAATCTCGCTCCTGAAGGTACTGAGCTTATTATGCCATTAACTAAATGTGGTGAAATTGCTCCAACTCTAAGGGCTATTGCTCCTCCCATTGATTCACCCAATATAAATATAGGTGTGTCTTTGTAGTCACGTCTTAGTGCAGTTAAAATTCTCGTTAAGTCTAAGATGATGGCGTCAAAATCAGCTCGTTGATATAACAAATCATTTCGATAAGTCCCAAATCCCCGCACATCAAAGGCTACTATTCCATAACCATCACGTATTAATCGTTTGGCAAATGGAGTATAAGCATGATGAGATAAACCAAGACCATGTACGGCAACTATTAGACCCCTAAGCGGAACAGTTGGGTCAAAATAAGCAAGGCCAGGTGCTTTGTCACGCCCAATGCTCACTTTAAACCAATTATTGAAATCATGAGGACGTGTTAGTGGCGCTTTCATGACATTTTCAGGAATGTCTTTTTTTAAAAGATCAATTCCTATATTGCGATCGGCGTAAGCATTGGTTAATCCATACATTTGTTGAATTAGACTTTGTTTGAAAGATTCATCGACAGGTTGTTTTGCCTCAGCAATAATTCGCTCTTCATTTTGATGTCTAAAATTCCAAAAGACCTTTTTATATAAATCTATTGCTTGATCTTTTTGTCCTAAGCTATCTACTGCCGAGCTCAGATTTAATAGGCTCCAGGCTAAGTGAGTACAATCAGGACCATATTTTAGTAAATCTAATTGGGCTAATTTAGTGTAATAAATTTTGGCTAGTTCAAAGTTTTTGTTCTGAACGCAACAAGCTCCTAGTCCCTCGTAAAGAGGAGCTAAGTCGCAATTCCATTCACCAATATTTTTTTGTGCTATTGCTAAAGATTTTTGATATGTAGAAAAACTTTTAGATGTTTTATCTTCTAAAATCAAACAACATGCTTGTATTGCCAGAGCATCAGCTTCATTCATGCTTCCAGGTTCAGCTAGCTTAAGCGCTTGCATGGCTTCTTTTTTAGCTATTGGCAAATTATCTAGTTGTGTATCGCAAATAGATAGATTTACATAACAGCGAGCTTTATCCTGTTTAGCTAAATTGCCATTATTTACTAATTCGGCAACAACATTTTTTGCTTCTTCAAATTTGTTTTGCCAAAATAAATCGTTGGCTTTAGCCGATAATATATTGTTTTTGTCAGCATCGGCAGCTATACATGAATTTATTGAGATAAAACTATAAATGACAATAAGGCAGGCAGAAAAAATTGATTTGTGCACTTTATGTCCTCTAATTTATCTACTTAGGATAGTACAGGTTTTTTTAGTATAATATCAAGCCACATATAAAGAGGTAGGTATGCAGAAAAGGAAGTTGGGAGAGCTTGAGGTATCATGCATTGGATTGGGATGCATGGGGATGACAACATCCTATGGTTATCCAGCTGATGAAGCTGAAGCAATAAAAGTAATTCATAGAGCTCTTGATCTGGGTGTCAACTTCTTTGATACAGCTGAGTCTTATGGACCATTCAAAAATGAAGAGTTATTGGGCAAGGCTTTAAAGCAAAAAAAGAATGAGGCTTTAGTTGCTACAAAATTTGGATTTACTTTTGAAGATGGACAATTGGTAGGGACAAATAGTCGACCAGAACATGTGAAAAAAGTTGCTGATGCTTCCCTAATGCGTTTAGGTAGAGATGTAATTGATCTTTTCTATCAACATAGAGTAGACAAACAAATACCTATTGAAGAAACAGTCGGTGCGATGTCAGAATTAGTTAAAGCAGGTAAGGTCCGTTATTTAGGCTTATCGGAAGCTGGATTAGAGACAATAAAAAGAGCAGATAAAGTCCATAAAATTACGGCCTTACAATCAGAATATTCTTTATGGGAACGCGGGCTAGAGTCCACAATAATTCCATTACTAAAAGAATTGAATATAGGGCTAGTGCCGTTTTCTCCGGTAGGACGTGGATTTTTAACCGGTACTATAAAAACTTTTGATGATTTGCCAGCAAATGATTATCGAAGAAGCGATCCTCGCTATCAAGGTAATAATTTTCAGAAAAACATAGAACTAGTCGAAGCCATTAAAAAAATTGCTGCTAAATATAATGCAACTCCGGCTCAAATTGCTATTGCTTGGGTGTTGATGCAAGATAATGATTTTGTACCTATTCCTGGTACAAAGCGAATTAAATACTTGGAAGAAAATATTGCTTCTGCCGATATTATTCTTGATAAAAATGATTTATCTCAATTAGATGAGTTGGCACAAAAAATTTCTGGTGAACGTTATAACGAAGAACGTATGGCTTGGGTTGAGCGTTAATCTGAAACCGGGTGCTTGGCATCTTTAAAAAGTTTATTTATAAAGATAAAGGGGCATAAAATGAAAGTGGAAATGCCTGCAGCAATATAACAGTTGTTAAATTTGTCCTGCGTGTTGGTCTCCACCCAACTGGTAACGTGACTCCATGCTTCTGGATAAGTCTCTTGAAAGCAGTGTTTTGCACAACCTGCAAATAGCTATGTGAATAAGATTCCCGCTAAATGTCGGTGCTTTTGAGAGGCTTATCACTTTTAAAGGAAATAATAATGTCATTAGAACACATCTCTTTATTTTGGCTTATAAAGTTTATTCTAATAACGCTTGCTCTTATTTTAATAGTTAAAACTCTCTGGAAAAAAGTGGTGGTTTTCGAATATCAAGTTGCTTTGTTGTATGACAATGGTGTTTTCAAAAGAATATTGGGTCCCGGTGCTCATCATATATGGAAATTTATAAGTACAACGTCGTATGTTGATATGCGCAAAAATAGTCTTACTATTGCCAGTCAAGAAATTATTACTGGTGACAATGTTGTTTTAAAACTCAGTTTATTGGTTAGTTACAAAATTATTGATCCAGTAAAAGCGCTACATACAAGCCAGTCATGGTACAACGATATTTATGCTCTTTGTCAATTAGCAGCTAGAGATGCTTTGTCGTCTTTAAAAATAGATGATATTTTAGCCAAGCGAATAACACTTGGTTCTGAATTGCTAGAGACAGTTAAGCCAAAAGCATCTGACTTAGGAATTGAAATTGATTTATTGCAAATTAAAGATTTGATTTTTCCAGCTGATTTGCGCAAAGTATATAGCGATGTTTTAAAAGCACAAAAAGAAGGACAGGCGGCCCTCGAGCGTGCTCGTTCAGAGCAAGCAGCGTTGAGAAGTTTAGCTAATGCAGCAAGAATTTTAGAAGGTAATCCAGCGCTTATGAATTTGAGAGTTTTGCAAACAATTAGCGCTCAATCAGGGAATAATTCACCTACAATAGTGCTTGGTGTGCCGCAAGGAATTATGCCTTTGCAAAAAGGTAATGGTAATAATATTTCTGATATAGAATAATTTATTCAATAACATATGTTCTATTTTCTGGCTTGAAGATAAGACATGTTTTGTCTGAGTCTATGAGTTCGACAATTTTATTGGCTACGTAATTTGTTGAATGCATGATTTTAAGTTTTTCTTGTAGAGCTTCGCCCGATACACCAAAGCGAGAAAGTGGTGTATCTGTTGATCCAGGAAATAAAAGTTTTATTTTGTATTCTGGATAATGTTCTTGTATGTTTTGAGCCATGATGGCAACCATTTGTTTGCAAAGCCCATATACTGCTGGGTCTTTAGGTGGATAAAGAGCATGCCGTGATGACATTTGTACAATGGTTGCATTTCTTTCCAAATATGATTTAGCTTCTTTTAGTAACAGCCATGAACCCTTCACATTTATTTTGAACAAGAGATCAAAATCTTCTTCTTTAGTATCAAATATATTTCCACGACGCATGATGCCAGCATTATTGATCAATATATTTATGCCTTGACCAATATCTGTTAGAGCTTGGCTGAGGCTATTTGCATTTGTCACGTCAGCAATGATATTGGTGACACCAGAAATTTCAATTTCTGGCTTATTAATATCGAGTGAATAAACTTTATCTCCACGCTCACTTAAGATTTTAGCTAGCTCAAAGCCAATGCCGCTAGCACCTCCCGATATCACTACTTTATTCACTTCTTATACCTGTGATTAGCATTATGACTGGATATCGCTAGTTTTGTATGTAGTTTTCCCAATATTCAGTACGTTCTGTCCAAGTGCAAGGAGAATTTGCACAAATAAGAGTGACTTTGGAACCACTTACTTGATGGTTGGAATCGCCTGCTCCATCCCAGATTGAACTTGTCATTTCTATAAATTTGTCGAATGTTTTTATAGGTTGTTTGCATTGAGGACAAATGAGCTTTTTCTCGGCAATTAGCTTTTTGAACTTAGTCTCGCTCACAATTATTTACCTCTTTATGTCCTTTAAATAGGTAAATATTTTAGCAAATACAAATTAGCTAGGGCTGTTATTATTATTATCAATTACAACCAAGCAGTTATAATTGCGTTTGCGTCGGCCTTCTTTAGTTTCTTGAGATAAATGCCGCATGTGTTTAACGCTTTCAATTTTGATAAGCGTATTGCTTATGCGTGTATCGTTAAGGGCTAGTTGAACTTCTAAAATTGACTTGTAGAGAGCTTCTGCTTTGCTGTATTCCAATTCAAAACAATAAAATTCCGCTACATGATAGAGTGCATCTAGTAACTTTGTATCAATGCCCATACCGTGGCTAGAGTCTCTAAGCATGCGTTCCATAACGCCGACTAATTTTTGAGCTTCACTTGTATGCCCACGCCAGTATGCATTAATGATGCGATCGATGTAAGGTTCCCAATGATTGATATATGAGATGTGTTTATACATGTTTGACCCTTTATGTATATGTTTACTCAGTTGGCAATGTTGTCATATGTTGAATATATTTTTTGCGCAAAAAATATATTCAACAAGTATATGAAATAACATTGTCTTTAGATTTAGACAATGGCAAATAAGGAAAGTTCCAGCAATTAATGATTACATTGACTTTAGCTAGAGATAGGATATGCCCCCGTGTATAAAAATATATGCCATACGTATCTTTTATATTTGCGATCGATATTATAAAAATTTTTCGAGATATTTTTGAGCTCCTATTAGCTCTAAACTTGGCGGCTCTAAATATATTTGCAACTCGATTGATTTGATAGAAATTTATGAGGACACGGCTGACAAGAGAAAGCCTATTAACTCACATACGGGAATGAGATTTAGGATAGAATTTTTGTTTATGCCAGAGATAAATGACGAGAATAAAAATAAAGCTATTGAAGAGCTAATTAAGACTCATGAATTATTGAATGATTTTTTCAATCATAATCCTGTTCTTTCTTTTATAAAAGATGATCAAGGCAGATATCTATATGTTAGCGATAGTTTTCTAAAGTTTTTTAGTGTGGAAAAGCATCAAGTAATTGGTAAAACTGATTTTGATTGGTTGCCGGCAAATATTGCCAAAGAATTTACTGACAATGACAATAAGGTGAGATCGACTAGAGGCATAATTGAAACAATTGAAAATGCTTCAACTAAAGAAGGAAGTATACGTAGTTTAGTAAAAAAATTCCCAATTTTATCTTCTTCTGGAAAGTGTTATGTAGGTGGTGTAGCAGTTGATATCGAAGCTAGATTGAAAGCTGAAGAAGAATTGACTGCCACTACAGCAAATCTAGCCTTAGCGCGTGATCAAGCACTGGATGCTTCCAAATTGAAATCAGCCTTTGTGGCTAATATAAGTCATGAACTAAGAACGCCTTTGAGTGGCATTCTTGGTGTTATAGAATTGCTTCTAGAATCAGGACTAAATGAAGATCAAAAAACATTGGCTGAAACTGTCCAAAGTTCTGCTCAGGCATTACTTGCAATTGTGACAGATATACTTGATTTGTCTAAGATTGAAGCAGGAAAATTGATTTTAGAAAATGTGCCATTTAACGTTCTTTTTCTTGTTCAAGACTGCGCGCGTCTAATGGCAGAAACAGCGAAAAATAAAAGTATTGTTTTTCGGACTAGCATTGATCAAAATATTCCAGAATTTGTGATTGGTGATCCAGACAGAATAAGACAAACGTTACTTAATCTAATAAGCAATAGCATCAAATTTACTAAGCAGGGTGAAATAGTAGTAGATGTTTCTACGCAAGCAAATCAAAATGATGTTGTGACAATTTGTTTTACAGTTAAAGATACTGGCATTGGTATTGCAAAAGATGAGCAGCGATTTTTGTTTATGCCATTTACTCAACTTGATAGTTCTACCACTCGTAAATACAGTGGGACTGGACTAGGGCTTAGTATATGTAAACATTTAGTTGAAATTATGGGTGGAGAAATTGGTGTTGAAAGTGAAGAGGCACAAGGGGCATCATTTTGGTTTAAAATTCCTTTCAAAAAGTTTGGCGCAGCAGCAACTGTTTCTTATCGTGAACAAATAGGAGCAAGTACCCTAATTTCAAGTAATAAACGGATTTTGGTTGTAGAGGATGATCCGGTTTTAAGATCGCTTACTGTAAGACAATTAAATCATTTGGGGCTGCAAGCTGAAGCAGTAACTAGCGGTAAAGAAGCAATTGAAATAGTAATGAAAGATTCTCGCTTTGATATAATTCTTATGGACTGCCAATTGCCGGATATTGATGGTTTCGCAGCGACACAAACTATTCGTGAATTCGAAAAAAATAGTAAAATAAAACATATTCCTATTATTGCCATAACAGCTTTAGCCATGAAGGGCGATAGGGAAAAATGTTTGGAAGCTGGCATGGATGATTATTTAAGTAAGCCAATTAGTATTCAACAAATGAGCGAAAAAATAAGTAAATGGATCTCTGTTTCTAACATATAGTCTCATAAGGAAATTATTAGTTTAATCATGAACTCAAATGCTAGAGCAAAAGCGAATACAAATTCATCGCAAGAAGAAATTGCAATTTTAAAAGACAAGCTTCAAGTTTTAGATAAACAAATGCAAGAATTAGTATATGCAGTTGGACATGATTTGAAGGCCCCTTTACGTCAAGCTCTTGGTTTTTCTGATTTATTGTTGCAGCATTCGCAGGGAAAATTTGATGAACAAACAAGTTTATATGTTTCACGACTTGTTCATTCTGTGAAAAAGATGGAAATTTTGCTGGAGGCTTTTTTAAATTTTGGTCGCGCTAGCATAAATAATTTGCAAATAGAGAAAGTAGATTGTTCTTTATTGTTGGAAGATGTTTTGAATAACTGTAATGAAATAATTGTTGCAAGCAACGGTACAATTTCATATGACAAATTGCCAATAATAATGGCTGATCCAAAACGTCTAACTTTGTTATTTGAACATTTAATTGGTAATGCTATTAAATTTTGTAATAATAAGCCCACAGTGCATATTAGTGCTAGGCAGGTAGATAAAAATTGGCAATTTGCTGTAAAAGATAATGGAATTGGTATTGATACAAATGATTTTGAACGTATATTTAAACTATTCCAACGATTGCATGCGACAGATAGCTATCCCGGCGCTGGTGTTGGTTTAACTATTTGTCAAAGAATCATAGAATTGCATGAAGGAAAAATTTGGATTGAATCAGAATTGGGAAAAGGCAGCATTGTTTTCTTTACTTTGCCGGCAAATATAGCAGAGGATAATAAATGATAGCTAAAAGCGAAGCAATTACAATTTTGCTTATTGAAGATAATCCAGAAGATGCTTTATTGGTAAAAGAATATTTGAATGATTCAAAAAAATTTCGCTTAGATACTGTTAGTCGTCTAACGGATGCTCTTGAACATCTTAAGACTAAAACTTTCGATATCATTTTATTGGACTTAAATTTACCTGATGGAATGGGTTTGGAAAATCTTATTAAGCTGCGCCGTTATTCGCAACATATTCCAATAGTTGTTTTGACAGGGGTAGACGAAGAATCTATAGGTATTATGGCTGTGCAACGTGGTGCCCAAGATTATTTAATTAAAGGAGCAGATCATACACGTCTTACCCGTTCAATAAAATATGCTATCGAACGTATGCGTCTTCGCGGTATACAAGATTTTTCCAAGTCTGAAGAAATTTCAAAAGAAGAAATCTATATAATAGATGGCAGTGAAAGAAAGCATAAACCAAGTAAAGATTTAACCGAACGAGAATTACAAGTATTAAGATTGCTGGCTGAAGGTTGCACTAACCAAAAGATAGCAGAGCATTTATGTATTTCTCATACAACAGTCAAAAGTCATATAAGCCAGATATTGCAAAAACTGGATGTAAAAGGAAGAACAGCTGCTGTTATGGAAGGTTTGCGCCAGGGGCTTATTTAAAAACTTGGCTTAATCTTTTTTTCCTACTTTCGGACGATTTTTTACGTTTAATGAGAAACCTGCCCAAATGGCGGATGTGATTATATTTTGCCGGTGGTATTTGTAATAGTATCGCGTTTGACCCATGGAGATTTTTCACTAGTCACCCCCTGTTCCCATCAGCAAATTCGAATACTTCCAAATTCGTGTACCTGGGGTGGCTGTGAAAAATCATATAAATGAATGCCTCCTAGGAGAGTGCAAATGATTCCATCCAAGGTGAATTCCGAACCTTATATTATTGAAGATATTTTGGATTATTTATCTAATGATAATCATCCAGATGTACGTTTTGCTATGGCAGAAAATACTAGTATGCCAAAGCATGTATTGAGAAATTTAGCTTCAGATGACAATCCATATATTGCATCACGAGCTGCATCTACTTTAGAACGCTTAGAGCAAGAACAAGAAGTAGATAAAAAAGATTCCCTTTGCGCTGTTAGTTTGACCCAAACTGAACCTAAGCTTCAAGCTTATGCTTCAAAGCAGCGCGAAGGGGCCTCCTGGTGAGTTTTCTTGGGATAGTAGACGCATAGCTAAAGGCACATTTAGTGCCTTTAGCTTTTTATTCATGGGCATACTTTATGTGTATCTATGAGGAAGTATCTGTTGGCAACTTTTATTTTTTTTGGAAATATGTGTGTGAGTGGCGGATAAATGTGTGATTTTCAATTTTAATATATATAAAAGTGCGCCAAATTAGTTAATTACCATTATGTTTATATCAATGGTTGGTGTTGGCGCGGAATTTAAAATTTAAAAGCCCTAGATCGGCAGACAATATGCATACCTTTTTAGTAGATCCAAGAGTATGTCTTTTGACTGGCAAACAATTGCACAAAGGGCATCATTCTTGTTGTGGTATTAAATACGATTACAATTACAAAATAAGTAATGAAGAAATTGGACTTTCACAAGACTTTCAATATCGAACTAAACATACTCAGTTTCGTTTGCAATTGATGGAAGATAACGAATCAGATATTGTTCCATTATCCAATTTTATAAAATTCAAACAATTCGATAAATCTAACTCGACTTATTCTTTTAAACGAATGCGCAAAAGAACAGCTACAGAGAGATTGCTTAGTCTATTTGTTCCGGCTAAGTTTATTAGTACCGTTCGGTCATATATGCTGATTTGAGTACTACATAGGCAATGAAACCGTATATGGTGGCAAGCACAACCAAGCCTATAATAGGAAATTTGAGACCAAGCTTGAGAAATGGGCGTAGAAATATGTCAAGAAAAATTATTCCAGTACTAGCGCTCACAGGTAACTCCTAATTATAAATTGGACTCTCAGAACTAATTACAATGGTTGCAGCCAATTACTAAGGTCGAGTTAACAACAAATACTTTCAACTACTTATGTTTGTTGAAAGCTAATTTAAGTTGGTAAAATATATAAGTTGCTACTTGACCAGATGGTTGTAAGGAGTGAAAGCTGTGAGAGATAAAGTATTTGGTATTTTGGGTTCATCCCTATTAACTAGTCTTTCTGTATTAGTTGTTGGTTCGACTTGCCTAGCTCACAATGGGCCAACTCAAGCATTTGATGCGGTCTATAATGTGACTACTCCAGTTGGTTCGAGTTTAGTAAGAATGTTGTCTGATGGCAAAGGACATTTGCGTACAGAAACTCAATCTGGTGGACAAAAAATAATTTCTATTTCTGATTTTTCAAATAATACCGGCTTTAGCATTCTTGAAGCACAAAAAATGGTTGTTAAAAGTAAAATGACTGGCGATATTGGTGTTGTTGATGAAACATCAGCTAAGCAAAAAAATGCTAAGTCTCTTGGTACAAAAATGATTGATGGACATTTGTCTCAAGGCTGGCAATACACAAGTCCTCAGGGCACAACTGATGTTTGGATAGGCAACGATACTCATTATTTAGTTCGTTCTGAAAGCAAAACCAAAAGTGGTAATACTTTGATGACCTTAAAATCATTTTCTAAAACCACTCCTGGCAGCAATTTATTTGTTGTACCTAGTGGTTATAAGGTAATGGAAGTGCCGAGCTCGTATACTCGCTAAATTCCAATATTCTATTTTCTGCCCAAAAGCAATCAAATAATTGTTCAGGCTCTTTTGTTGCTTGAATGAAACTGGCATGTCCACCAAACTTTGTTGGAATAAATGTCATTTGTGAGCAATAAAAATCTTTTGACTGAAATGATGAAAAAGGTACGATTGGATCATCTTCTGATGCAATTACTAGAGTGGGTATTTTGATATTTTTTATAAGTGGTAATGCACTTGCTTTTTTATAATAATTGTTGGCATTACCATAGCCACCAAATGGAGCAGTATAAATATTGTCAAATTCACGTAATCTTCTAATTGTTCTTAAGGGTTTTGTATCGTAAAAGTCTGGATACAATTTTGCTTTTTGTTTAATTTTGTCTTTTAAAGTTCTTAAGAACCACTGTTCATAAAATTTATTCTTTGGTAATTCAATAGCGTCAATTGCAGCGTGTAAGTCTATTGATGGTGACACTGCTGCTACTGCAATTATTTTACAATTGCTATTTTGAGATAATTCTGCTGCTGTTTTTAAAACAATATTGCCGCCTAATGAAAAACCAGCTAAGAATATTTTTTCTAATTTGTCACTTGTATGCAACTCATTAATTACACTAATAACATCGGCGCTGAGTCCAGCATTATATAAAGAAGGGCTTAAATGTATGCTGCCACCGCAATTGCGCATATTCATGCGTATAACGTTATAGCCAAGTTCTAATGCTTTTGCAGTAAGACCAATAACATGTAAACTATTTGCGGAACCTTCTAATCCATGCAAGATAATTATGGTTGGAGAATTCTTTGAATTGTGCTGCCAGTGGCAATGAGTTAATACAAAAGAATCCGCAGAAACTTGAAAAACTCTTTGTTGTGATTGAATTTTTAGAGGCAATAATTTGCGAGGCCAAATGGCCGGAGCAATAGTCATTAAATGTCCATTTTTTAAAAATGGAGATGGAGAAAATTGGCATTTTTCTTTATCTAACAAGGCAAATTTCCAAATGAGCTGCACAAATAATACTATATATAAGTCTTAGATTTGCTCCTTAATAAATTCGAGAGGTGTACTAGCTGTAACAGGATTGTTTTTCGGGGGATGCTTTGTAGACTTGCGTCTACGGACATCTGTTACCTAATTAGAGTGAGCAAAAATTGGAAAAATACACTTTCGAGTAAAACATAGCCAGATGTGCTTTACACTCAATAACACTTGTTTACAATTGATACACAAAGTTGAGTTTGATGCAAAGATTGTAATAAGTGTGCAGCGAAATTTGGGAAGCGCAAGAGATGACATTCTTGCGGGGGGTATTGCTATGCGTTGGGGCAGCAAAAGCTTTTTCATATTTTTTCTTTCAATATTTACTGTGATTAGTAATAACAGTATTGTACTTAGTATGGATGGCAATGCTGGTAATAATCAAAGCATAAGTGCAGATAATTATTTTTCTGGATTAACTGATAAAGGTATTGCTCATTGGCCAAAAAGCAAATTACCTATAAAAGTTTTTGTTAGTAATGAAAAATTTGCTAATCAAATTTTTCAAGGTGCAAGCCCACAGACAATACTTATAGAATCATTTGATGAATGGACAGAAGCTTCAAAAGGCTATTTAAAGTGGCAATTAGTAAATAAGCCTAATTCTGCAGATATTACTTGTTTTTGGACAAATAATGTTTTAGAAGGAAAGAAGAACAATTCTGGTGTTTTAGAAGGTGGTGTCACTCATGGCACATGTTTCCCTACAGATAAAGGCATTGAATTACAACATGCAAGTATTACCATATGTTTGTGCAATCCAGATGGAAGTGTTGCTAGCTTGGACGAAATGAAAAGACGTTGTTTGCATGAGGTTGGACATGCTCTTGGAATAATGGGACATTCATCATGTAAGACAGATGTGATGTTTTATTCAACAAGTATTCGCGAGGTAAATTGTTTGTCCAATCGGGATGTAGTTACTTTGTGCAAACTTTACAACATCAATGGCAAGCGTCGCTCTGCCTCTCGTGCTCGTAAATCATATGATTATGGAATATATAATGAAGCACATATCGGTTACGTAAGTCCGGCATTAGCCCCTGATTACGAAGAATAGTTAGAAACAGAAAAAACAGAAAGCGATTAAAACAAGTATTGTTTTTTATCGACCGCCACGACGCCCACCACGGAATCCTCCGCCACTGCGTCCGCCAAATCCTCCCTGTCCACGTTGTCCAAAGCCGTCATTTCTGTTACCTAAATCTCTTGCTGATTGATTTTGTGCTTGATTACGCAAATCATTAGCATTTGCATTCTGCAGATTTCTGTTTGCATTATTTCTATCTTGCCAATTGCCTTGTTTATTCCATTCATCAAAATAGTGTTGATTATCGGCATTGGCATTTACATAATTCTTATTGCCAGTATTATTGTAATAATAATGATTACCACCTTCGGCATAAACTGGTCTGCCATAAGGTACTCCGTAATAACCGCCTCCTTCATCTCCCCATATAGCTGAACCAATGGCGGCACCCGCCATTGCGCCAAGTCCAGCACCTACAGCTGATGATGTTCCATTGCCACTATTGTTTGCTGGTTGTTCAACTACAGTAGTTTGTTGTGTTGGCGGTTGTGCTGGCATATTTTGATATTGTGGATAAGGTGCATATGGTGCTGGGTATACTGGGTAAGGAGCCTGCTGAGAACTCATTGGTGGCATATTACCAACATTTTGTCGTTGCATATTTTGCACTTGTGACATTACTGATTGCACTACTTCTGGTTTTACTTCAGTAGGTTCACCATTTTTATTGATATACCAATAATTGTTTTGTGCATCTTGATATACTGCAACTGCTTTAGCATTGCGTGCAATTCCACTTGCTTGTCCAGGTAAAGCTACTTTAAAGCCACGTGGTGTAACAATATATTGTGTTCCATTTTCGTTCATGGTGGGAAACAATGTCATAGAAACTTGTCCACTTAAACCAGATTGACAATAAGCAGGAGTTTCCATAGATACAAAAGCAAGAGAACTAAGCAAAATTGCTCCTGCACTCAATGTGATAAATCTTTTCGATATCATCTTTTCATAACCTCCAGCTTTAATAAGTCCAGATAATCAGTATTAAAATACGCCACATAGAATTTTAATAAATAATCCTTATTTTACTTGGGATGCAAAATAAAATGAAGCTTCTTGAAGTCCATACATATTAATTATTGGTGTAAATATTTCTTGGATGTCAGACAGATTTATTGATTCAAGTACTTGAATAGGTTTTTTATAATTCATACTGGCAACAAATTTTGAGAAACATTTTGTTTATTGGGGCGTCATTGCACATAAATTAGGCAATTAATTTGCTAAATATGGGAATTTTCTGGGTTTGGTAACGTACAAAACTTCAAACAAACTATGACTCGATTTGGGAGCACACAAATAATTATAGCTTTGTAAGTAGATTTCAATTTACTTAACAATATTGTTTTGCTTATAAAACAATAGAGAGCATTCTCTTTTGTTTAGAGATGCTTTCGCGTATACAACTTAATCAGGCAGGTGAATCATAATGAATATAAGAACAATAATTATAGCTGGTTTATTACCCGCTATTCTATCTATAAATCTTTTGCCGGCAGCAATTTCAGCAGATACATTTGTAACTCAAACCACATTAATAACAGCTTGTGGAAAATTGTTTGAGTTGGATTCAAATGCAGCTGGCTTGACTGCTCAGCAAAGAGCAAAAATTGTCCAACGTAATTTGGACGATGCACTAATTGCAGCTAAAGATAGATCACCTTCGGCTGTACGTGTGGAAATAATCAATCGTAATCCAGTGGTTACTTTAGATTATCGCCATATTGTTACTGCTGATGGCAACAGTGCTGTACGCAATAGTCTTACACAAATGGAACTTGCACAAAAATGGGCCGATAATATTCGTGTTTGTTTAGCTGATGCATCTGCAGTGGATAAATATATTGCTATGCTTACTGGAAATTTTCCTAAAGCTAAAGTAGCTAAACTTTCACAAGACTTTGTAGCTGTGCTCAACACAAAAATGATTTTGCCAATTAATTTGGCAACACCAATTTCAACTATAAATTCAGTTGTAGGCGACAAAGTGAAAGCTGTTATCAGCAACGATGTTCCATTAGGTCCATCATTTGATACTTTCATACCAGCAGGAACAATAGCTTTGGGTGAAATTGTTGATCCTAGGAAATATTATTCAGATAGTAAATATCCTGGTGGTTATGGATTTCCTGGCAAAGGTTGCTTAGCTGTCGAATTTTATGGACTTCGTACACCGGATGGTAAAGAAATTCCAATTGAAGGACATATATTAGGTGGTGTAAATCAATGGCAATTTATTAGTGTACAGCCAGTAACAGCCCCAAGTGTCAGCAACGGGCTAATTGTACATAATGATGCTTTGGTAAATGTTGAAGTAAAACCAGCTAAATCCACCATCGTTGGTGCATGGAAAGGCACACGTTCTAATTTTGAACAAATGCCAAGATTGATATTTGACAAACATCAACCAACGTTAGGTATTGGAAAGGGTGAGCCATTATTGCTTCAACTTTCAGCACCAACCGTAGTTGCCGTAAATGGCACGAGTATGTGATTCAATACAGTTTAATTTAAGTAGGTGATTATAATGAGTAAAATAACTATTCCAATCAGTATGGCATTAGCAATGCTAGTATCAATCAGTCCAGTTATGGCTGGTTTCTCTGATGGTTGTTCAGTAACAATGGGCGGCAAGCCAGTATTCCAGATATTAGGAAGCTCACATGGTTTTGCGCCAGAACATCGTGCTTGGTTAGCTCAAGATGCATTAGATAATGCTCTTGTTTTAGCTGACAATTTATCTCCTAGCGCCGTTAGAGTAGATAGAGTGAATGGAGCTGTTGTAGTAATGATAGACAATCAAGTTGTTGCTACAGCTGACTCTGAAAGTGCACGTTTAGAAAACATGACATCAAATGAATTAGCGCAAAAATGGGCTGATGCAATTAAAGCATTTTTGTCGGATCAAAGTCAGACAGAAAAATATATTGCTACATTGACAGGTAAAAATCCTGTTGAAGCTTCGGTTGCTATAGCTGAAAGAAGATTGTACGCTCCAGCTGGCTTAACTTTTACTGTTCGCTTATCGCGCGAACTAGCTGCTGGTAGCTTGAAGGAAGGTGAAATAGTCGAAGCAGTGTTAGATAGAGATGTAATGCTTGGACATTTTGTCATTCCAGCTGAATCAAAGGTAATAGGTGAATTAGTGCAAATTGGACCAAATGATTTCAACATTTGTTTCACTAGCTTGCGTACTCCTATCGGTACGGAAATGCCTATTAAAGCAATGGCGACCACCAACTATGTAATAGCTATAGATGGACCACATACTGTTTCTACATACGCTATTCCAGCTGGTTCGGTTATTGGAGTTCCAGAAATTGTTGGTCGAATTCCTGCTCGAGTAGGTATTGGTGTGCCAGATACTAAACAATATCTGGTTATGAATAGACAAGCTGGTTTTCTAGCCGCCAATCAACCTCTCACGTTGATTTTCGAAGATACAACACCTGTAGCAGTAATTCATCGCGACATAACTATGTAAAAATAATTATTTTGAAATGTACCTTATTGGAGGAAAACACCATGACTAATGATAAAGATAGAGAAATGAGAGAAAAAGAAGAGCGTGAAAGAAAAATGCGTGAGCGCGAAAGAGAAGGAAAAGACGCTCAGCAACAAAACATAGGCGAACCTAAAGACAAAGAGACCAAAGAAAAACAAAATACGTGTGATACTAAACATGATAAAGAATGTTTAGAATCAGAAGAATTGGAATAGTTTTTTGTGGCCGAAGAGTCCTCCCCCGAGGACTCTTCTTTTAAAAACTTAATTCTAATATTTAATCTTTTAAGGAACTGTCTAAGGTTAATGAGCGTCTAGTTAACTCAATGATTGTTTTGCTAGCAAAAACTTATTTACATTTTGCTATGTGATAACAAATATAGAGAGGTAGATGCCCTATGAGATTAGTAATTAACTTATTTCTGACTGCTTCAACTTTTGTATTTATACTGCCTTTAATTCAAGGCATTGATTTTCATGGAAATTTTCTAAGTGCAATTATACTTGCCTTATTTTTTGGCTTGATGTTGTGGGTTGTTGATTTAGTTGCAGTGGCAATTTCAGCAATGCTCACTATCTCGTCATTAGGTATAGCATTGCTTTGGCTTATTCCATTATGGATTTTAGGATTTTGGTTATTACCGGCTGTAGCATTAAAACTAGTAGCAGAATTGTTACCTAATTATTTAACGATTACAGGTTGGTTGCCGGCAATTCTTGGTGGAGTAGTAATGCTTTTCATTGGTATATTGACGAGCAGCCTTACAAAACGTCCAGTTGAAACTGTCTAATTAGAAAATAAGATGTAAATTGCAATAGACTTATTTCCGGGAGGTAATATGGACACTGATATATTTCAATACTTTAGAGATGATGACAAAAATATTGAAGAGAAATTGGTAAAATTAATCGAACAATATCCAAATTGGTCATTTGATCAAGTATTGGAAGAATCGCAAAAGATTTTTGCGGCAATCAAAGACCATTATCATAAAAAGGAACCAGTATTAATTAAGCATTTGGGACATATAAAAAATTTACGGGCAAATTTGAAAGAATTCTGCAAACAACGTGATGCAATTGACAATGAAATTGAAAATCTAGTGATGATTCATGTAAATGAACCAGTTTACAAACGATCACTGCAAGCATTGCTTCTTAGAACTAGAGAAAATCGTAAATTTTGTGATGAAGTTTTTTATCCACAATTGCGTGAACAATTGTCAGATAAACAATTGAATTATATAACCAATCAATTAAAGAGCCAAGTCTTAAGCTAAGACTTATTGCTCTAATAAAAAGGCGTTGTTGATTTAAATCAACAACGCCTTTTTGAATTGAAAGCTAACAACTATAAGAGAGAGGGTAGTTAGTTGTTTTATTGCTTTCGTAGGTTAATACTTAACGACAAACATTACTTTCACATTTGCGAACAAATTCATCAATAGCCTTTTCAGCTTCGTCTTTTGTTTGTCCATAATGTTTTTGTATTTTGCCAACTAGTTCTTCTCTTTTGCCATTAACTTGCATTAAATCATCGTCAGTTAATTTGCCCCAATTAGCTTTTACTTTACCTGCAAATTCTTTCCAATTACCTTTTACTGTGTCCCAATTCATAAGTTGTCTCCTTATTTAGATGAGTGCAAATGTTTTTGTCTTTGAATATAGACGCAGGTGTAAAAGGCATGTTTCTGCTTGACTTGGCTTGGTTAAGATTAAAATTTACTTTTGTAAGGCGGAACTGCAGCAGTACTTTCAGCGTCTTACTTATTAATAGAAGGCAAAAATATATGAACATGGAGGTTTAAACCATGAGTATGAAAAACACTTCGTTATTTTTATCTGCCTTATTAGCATTATCTACAATAACTATTGCTAAAGCTGATGAGTATACAACAGTAAGAACCACTACTATTTCAACAAATGGCTCTACATTTTCATTACCGGCAGGTCGATCGTTTGTTGTGGTTGATCCTATTGCTGGCGATGTAAAAGGAGTTTATGATCCTGTCAATCGATTATTGAATGGACAACCATTGGTTAGTGGAATGATAGTGTCAGATAGAGTAACAGGTAAATTAATTGCTGTTGTTGATGCATCTGGTAATTTAGTTGATATTTCTGTTGCTCCTGTTGCGACTACACTGCTTGATGCAATAGATCGTCGACGTACAGAGCTAAATCAATTGTTGACTAATGCATTAGCAGCAGGAACAGTAACAGCTGGTCAAGCACATGCTTTGCAGGTTGAACTAGATAATTTGGCGGCAGCAGAAGTTTTAGCTAAACAATCTGGACAAACGCTTACATATTCGCAAGCATTGCCTATTGCTTATAACTTAAACGTTTTTGGCAGTAAATTGGTTCCAATTATAAAAACAGAAGTTATGCCTATTATAGGGCAACGGATAATTGCTACTAATGGACAAATTATTTTGTCTGATGATGTTACTTTCCGTAGAGTTGCTATGGAAGCTAAGGTAGATGCAGAATATGGAGCCGGACACTTATCGGCAGATCATGTTTCTAGTTTAAAGAACAAACTGAATAAAGTTGCTGTTCAACAAGCTAAATATACAAAACATGGTGAGCTAAGATCATCGGAGAAAGCTAAATTAGATAGACAATTAGACTTGGCGCAAGATTCTTTCAATAAAAATATTGCAGAGATAAATGCTAAACGTGCTCGCATTGGTATACGGGCAGACTAGTCTAATTTACTTGATTGTTATTTTTAAAGATAATGTATAAATAACAAAATGATGGAAATAAAATTAAAGCACCCAAGCCTAATGCTATCAACAAATACATTAAGGTAGTTTCGGATGATCCAGCATTGAAAATGGTAATTTCTGGTCTAACTAAAAATGGGAATTGAGCAAAAGCCCAACCCCATAAAATAAGTGTTACTTGAGCAACTGCAAATAATCTTGCTAAGCGATATTGGTTTTTCAGAAGAAAAACTATTGATGCTATTGCTAAAACAGCAACAACTAATTGTAATGGTATTGTCCAATGACTATTTGCTAGTTTATGCCATAATGCAATTGCTGCACTTTTAGAGAGCATAAAAACAGTAAAAGCAGATAATGCTAAAAAACATTGGGATATGATTGCACGTTTTTTAAATATAGTAGCCAATGTATAATCATTTTTTTCAAAAGCTTCGACTGAAAGATAGACAGCTGCAATAAAAGCAAATAAAGCTAAAGTCATAAAACCAATGGCAATAGTAAAAGGTGACAGCCATGGCGATATGAAATCAACTATATAGTCTCTATGTATGCGTTCTGTTGAAATTGCACCAACGATAATGCCAAGTGTAATTGGTGTAATAAGACTAGCAATAGCAAAAACTCTTCCCCACAAACGCTGACGTAAATCTTCTTGCTTATCATAAGTACGAAATGTAAAAGCAGAACCTCTTAAAACAATACCAATTAACATTAATGTAAGTGGTATATGACATGCTATTGAAACTGCAGCAAAAGCTTTTGGAAAACCAGTAAACAAAATTACAATTACTAAAATAATCCAAACATGATTTGCTTCCCAAATTGGTCCAATTGCTTCAGCAATTAATTGTCTTTGTTTATCTTTATTTGTTCCGAAAGCAAATAAATCCCATACACCACCGCCATAATCAGCGCCTCCCATTAATACATAAAATGTGAGCGCTATTAAAATAGAAAAAGCTGCTAGTAATTCAAGTGGCATTTTGCTCTTATTCTATATCTTTGGGGCTTTCAATTACTTGTTTATATAATAACCAGGTGACAATAAAGGCTAAGAATAAATAGAGCAAAGTAAAAGTTATAAAAGGTGTCAATAAGCCTTTCATGGGCGTAATAGCATGGGCCGTGCGAATGACATTATAAACTACCCACGGTTGCCGACCTAATTCAGTGACCATCCAACCAGCTTCTACAGCTATTATACCAAGTGGTGCTGTTAAAACTACAGCGCGTAAAAACCATTTATTATTTGTGAATGTATGATATTTAAAATGTAACCACAATGCCCAAAGAGAAACAAGTGAAAGTGTTACGCCGCACATAACCATTATTTGAAAAAAAACATGAACATACAAAACAGGTGGCCAATCGCTTTCGGGTACCGATTCTAGTCCTTGAATTTCAGCTTTGGGGTCATGAAATGCAAGTATGCTTAATGCATAAGGAATTTCGATTGCAAAGCGAGTAGTTTTTGATTTTGCATCTGGTATTCCTAAAATTCGCAAAGGAGCACCTTTTTCAGTTTTAAATTGTCCTTCCATAGCAGCTAATTTTATTGGTTGATTATGAGCTATAGCTTGAGCAAGAAAATCTCCGCTAATAGGCTCTGCCAAAGCCATAATTAAGCCAAGCCACATAGCGATATTAAAAGCAGCTTTGTGAAATAAATTGTCTTTTTGTTTTAATAACATAACAGCGTGAATGCCAGCCACGGCAAATCCTATTGATGCATATGAAGCAATCAACATGTGTATAACCTGTACACATGCATTTGGGTTAAACATGGCAGCAATAGGATCTATATCAGCTAATTGTCCATTGACTAAGCGAAAACCAACTGGAGTGTTCATCCAGGCATTAGCAATAACAACAAATACTGCTGATAATGCTCCGCTTATAGCAACAATAACACCTGAGGCAAAATGTAAACTTCTAGAAACCTTATTTCTTCCATATAAATAAATACCTAGAAATATAGCTTCAGTAAAAAAAGCAAAGCCTTCTAGCGCAAAAGGTAAGCCAATAATTGAGCCAGAAAAATCCATAAATTTTGGCCATAATAAACCAAGTTCAAATGATAATACTGTGCCAGAAACTGCACCAATAGCAAACATAATTGCTGTTCCTTTAGCCCAACGTTTTGACAATGTTTGGTAAATTTGATTGTTAGTTTTAAGATAACAATAATCAGCAATTACCATCATTGCCGGCATTGCTATGCCTATGCAAGCAAAAATTATATGGAAAGCTAATGACATTCCCATTTGACAACGAGCCGCCAATAAATCTTCCATAACTCACCTTTTAATTTCTAACTAGATAATTATAGAAAAAGCTATGAGTAATAAGATGAAATCCAGATAGTGGAACAAGGTTAATTGTTGCTACTGCCCTTAAACAATCTAGCAAATTCTGTTTTGCCATAAGCATCTTGTTCGCATGCTTCATAAGCTTCTAAAGCTTGTGATTTTTCGTGAATAACCGATATTAGATCATAAACCAAATTATCTAATGGAAAATCTTTTCCATTTTCTGCTTTTGTACTTGGTATGATAGACTGAATCTCCTTCGAAAGCAAAACTATTCGCTTTTGAGTAAAATGGCATGAAAAAGTTTTTTTGAATTGTACTAACCTAAATAAAAGACGCAGCTTGTGAATAGATAGTTCCTGCGTTGCGTGGATGTCTTTAGGCTGACAATTATCCTCTCAAATACACAAAGTTTCTTAAACGTGTATTTTTTAAATTTCAGTAATTACAATGTTTGATAAAAAATATTTGTATTTATGGAACTATTAATATGAGCTTGCGTCATTAATTACAAAAGAGGATAATCAGCACATATCAATATTGCACAAACAATAAAGATAAAAAAAGCATTCAAGTTATTGTGAATAACTATGACAGAATTGCTGCAGATTATCGTCCCCAGTACTGCCTAAACGCTGGTGCTGGGTCTTTGCGATGAATACTATCTGCATTAACAGCTTTCATCATTTTTTCTCCTACGTGCTTTTGCAGTAGATCGGACAGCTTGCTGGGCAATCATTTTTGCTACTTTGTCAAACATTAGAAGTTCCCGTTTTTAAAGTTAGCTCTGCCAGGTTTTTATGAACGGAAAATTTGATTAGATGTTCCTGTTTCGTTTTTTATTTAATATAGTTGTCATTGCATTGTTTACTGTTTTTCAGGAAAACTAAGAATAATTCCTTCTTTTGGTAATTCATTGTTTTTAGTTTGAATGACGCTTGCTTTAATTATTTCTTGCGGGCGTGCTAATAAATCATTTTTAGCAAATTTCTTCCAATCTGTAATTTGTCCTTCAACTTTAAAATTATCAATTTGATAAGGTATGCTATTTGCACCAAGCGTAAATGCTTTATCTGTTATATGAAAATGTAAATGAGGTTCTGTGCTATTGCCTGAATTTCCAACTAAGGCTATGACTTGTCCTTGTTTTACGGATTCGCCTGGGTGAACACGTATGCTTGATGGTTTGAGATGAGCATAAAAAGCAAAATCGCCTGTGGGCAAACTCATAATAATAGTATTGCCACCAGGATATAAAGGATCACCAGAGGCAGTAAATGGTGGTTGATCAGAAAATTTATCTACTATACCTATAATAGTACCATCGGCAACAGCCAATACAACTTCCCCATAAGCAGCAAAGTTTTTTACTTCTTTTGTGTTACCTGTGCAGGTTCTATTTTCTTTGTCTAGCTTTATCCAATCTATGGCAAAGCGTTGAGCATTTTGCAAGCTGTTATTAATTGGAAATAGAGCACGTCTATGTCCTTCTTGTCCAGAATAACCACCGATAACTAGCCATGGTCCACCTGATAAAGGAGGGGCAATTGTTATTGGCTCATGTTTGTCGACCAATAAAAAACCGCCAGTATGATCTTTAATTTCATTTTTCTTTGAGATAATTTTATAAACTATATTATGCAAAAGTGAAGCAGGCACTTCTTCTTTTTTGTTGAAAGATATATTTACCCAAACCACAATAAAACTATGAGGATTTATTATGATTTCTTTTTTCTTTTTATTGTGAGTAGTAATTACTTCTTTTAAATGTTCTTTTGTTAAAGATAAAACAATTTTTTGAGAATTGTTTGCATCAAGAACATTGAATGTATCTAGTCTTATTAATAGAGGACTGTAATTTGTCAATACAACTTCATAAACAAGATTAGTCAGCCCGTCGCTGCCTGTAAAGGCATGTGGCGATGTTGTAGGATTTATAATTACTGGTGTCCAGTTAACCGCAGCTGTTGCAGAATTGTTATTAAGTTCAGCAGCGCCACATTCAAGCTTCATTATTATTGTTATTATCAAGCCAAACAGGGTGGCAAATTTTGTCTTTTTTGACATTGCAATTCACTCCAATTTTATAGCTTACAGTATTTTAAAGTAATGGATGGACTTGGCTGCAAAGAGCACTGCTATGTTCCACTTGTTTTGTCCGTGATATACTCAAATGTCCCGTCTCTCCATAGCTGTTAAGCTGAAATGACCAGCGTAAGTTCTCATAGTTTAACGTCAAATTCAGATCATGAGCATATTCAATTGCCAAATGGTGATGATTTAAATTTGTTGTGGGTAGATTCATCTCAGCATGTGCCTGAATTATTATGGGATACATTCCCCTCAAACGTCGAAGGACGCTTTTGGTATAAGGCGCTCGAAGAAAGTAATTTAAACGATCAATTTACGTTTAAATATGGCATGGTTTATTACAAGCAAAAACCAATAGCCCTTATACCTATTTTTATTATGAACGTGCCAATTGACCTTGTGTTGCCAGATTATATAGCAAGAATTTCAAATTTTTTGGGAAAAATCAATCCTGCAATTAAATATCAAAAGACATTATTTGTCGGATCGCCTTGTGCTGATGAGTGCACAATTGGAATTGTAGGTGAAGCTGAAAATGAAATAAACATGGTTGATATTCTTTGCTTTGTACAAAACAATCTAGAGGTTTTAGCTAGTACTCTTAAGATTGAGATGATTGTTTGGAAAGATATTCCTCATCAATATCTTTCATCTTTTAAAATATTTGCTCAACAAAATAATTTATTTGGGATGATTAGTTATCCTAGCACAGAAGTTAAATTGTTAGGGGAAAACTTTTCTGACTATTTAAAAGGAATGAAAGCTTCAAGGCGATATAATTTCAAGAAAAAATTACGTCTAAGTCATGCATATGGACAATTAGAAGCTTCCATTCTCCAATATCCAGCTAGTGAAACTCTTGATGAAATATTTTCTTTATTTTGGCAAACTTATGAAAAAGGCAAAACAAAATTAGAACGCTTGAACAGAAAATTTTTTGATAATATAGCCAATAATTCTGTTGCATGGTTTATTTTGTTGAGAGAACCTGCAACTAAAAAACTAGCAGCGTTTATGCTCTGCTTTCATCTTGGTGATAAAGTAATTAATAAATTTGTCGGGCTTGATTATTCGCTAAATAAAAGCTGGTATATATATTTTCGTCTATGGGAAGCAGCTGTAAATTGGTCATATAGTATCGGTGCAAAAAGTATTCAAAGTGGACAAACTGGTTATAGGGCAAAAATTGATGTTGGACATGATCTGTTGCCGCTTATAAATTATTGTAAGAATACTAAATATCTAATTCATTTGATTATGTCTAAATTATCTAAAACAATTAATTGGGCTAGCCTTGATAGTGATTTAGATGCACATTTAAAAGCACATCCAGAAGATTATAGCCGTGGAACTGAAATATGATGATGTGGGCGCTAGTAGCTATTTTAATGGCAATTGTAGTTGAGACTTGTGAACATTTAGCCTTTAAAAAATCATCAAGCTCAGAAGAACACAAAATTGTTCTGAGGATAATAGGGATTATTCTTTATATAGTGCAACTATCTGCTTGGCTCTTTGCTTTATCTGTATTACCTTTATCGGTAGCTAGTCCTCTTATGGGTATGACTTATGTCAGCGTTGCTTTAGTTGGCAGAATATATTTAAAAGAAAAGATTAGTCTACAAAGGTGGCTTGGTATTTTAACAATTGTAATTGGTGTATCTATGATTGCTGGTGTTTTAGCATGAGTATGTTAAAGAAAAGAATTTTATTTTTTTCAATGTTAATACTAGTGGATGTATTGGTTTTTACCTTAGAAAAAATTGCTGCTGGTCATGCAAATGCAAAAGGTAATCGCATCGATCAATTTTATTTTTCATTAGTGCAACAAATGCCTTTATGGATAGCCTTGCTTTTAGGACCAGCCCAACTCTGGCTCTGGACGCGGATATTGAAGGTTACAGATCTTAGCTTGGCCTATCCATTATTAAGTTTAAACTACCCTTTCACATTAGTAGCAGCATTGTTTTTAGGGGAGCATGTTACTGGTAGTATTTGGCTTGGATCATTTCTAATAATGGTGGGGGCAATTTTGCTCACTAGTCCTGATGTATTAAAAAAAATGTTTCAGATTGATAATATTAAACTGTAATTAAATCTCGTTTTATGTAATGGAACATTCATTCTGTTCTTTCGTCACTAAAACAAATGGACAAAAGGGGACGAAATGCAATGAGTATACTAATGTTTATTTTCTTTCTGTTTGTAGCGGCCGCATGCGCCTGGATTGCAGATTATTTCGTACCGGGCAATATACCTGGTGGATTCTGGGTGTCTGTAATATTTGGTGTCATAGGCGCTTGGCTTGGCACTAGCTTATTTGGATCGGCAGGGCCTTCATTAGCGGGAGTACCATTAATCCCTGCAGTGCTTGGCTGTGCCCTGTTGATATTCCTGCTGTCTCTTGTATCGAGAACCATGGTACCTAGAACTAAATAACGCAAGAGATAAGCGATAAAACGGTAGCACCATCAATGGTGCATCGCCCTGCGTCTCCTTAGAGCAAATGCTCTAGGGAGACGCTTCTATTTTCTAGAATTTTAGTATCGCCTTAAATAGACGTTCAATTAATTCATCAAGTGGATAAATGGATAATAATAAAGGTGCAAAAGGAATTAATGCAGCAAAAATTACTGCCAAGAACAAATCTTTGGTTAACAATGTTGATTTCATGCGCCTTACTGTGTCATATGATGTAATTAAATCTGCCAACGACTGTACGTCATTATTTCCCAGTATAGGCTCTTCTACTTTAGATCTCTCATTGATCCATTTGCGATGATATGTTTCAGTATATTCATCGGCAAGCGCACCGTATTCAAATAACCCTCTTCTTTTACAAGCTTGTAATTGAGGAATAAAAACTAGAAGTGGGCACACAATAATAATTAAGCTGATAACTAATTCAGCTAATATTCCATGACGAAAAGACATGAGTGGTAAATCTTCATAAAATATACCTTGTGAAAATACTCCAGATAATTGAGCTGCCAAAGCAAAAACCAATATTGAAAACTTTGCTTGTCCGACAGCTATAAAGCCAAGCCCGCCAACAAGATCGGGATGGGTAGGAATAATTTTAAGAGATAGTTTGGACGCTCTTACTAAAAATAAAGACCATATGATATATCGCCAAACCCAAGTTAGCCATAAAACAGTGATTAGCGGTTTAGCTAAATATTGATACCAATAAAAAGCTAGTGAAGGCTCATTTGAACCTGCGACTATGTGATGCCACGATGTCACTGCTCCTGAAAAATCTAATTCTGGCATAAAAAAATTACGCCCGAAAGCAAGAAAAATGATTATTACATCCACGAGAATAGAATCATGAGCCCGTGTTACATTCAGTAAATATGTTTGAAATTCAGGTAAATCTTTTTCTTGAACTTGCATACGCAAATGTTTTGCTACATGTATAAGCCAAGGTGCAATAAATGCTTGTGCTGCTATAAGCAAAGGACCAACCAAAAGAAATCTGGTTGCTTCTGCATAATCACCAAGAAATGTTATTTTTACTGATGAGCCTATGGCTGTACCTTGCCACATTGAGAGTATTAATAGTGGCACCCAAGTAAAACCAATGATTAGGCTAATTCTAAAGGCTATACCTGCCAAACCAGATTTAGCAATTCCAGCACGTACTAGGGCTGCATAAAGTGGTCCTTCATGCATCAATTTATAATCAAAATCTTCTAAATTAAAATTATGTTTTGTGGAATTAGACTGCATGTTTTAACCTTGCGCTTGGGGATGAGTTTTAGCGTATTGGAAAAATTTGTTATCAGGTGCTAGTTTTATAGTATTGTCCAATTGTTCTTTAATTTTGTTATCAGATGATTTTTCGTACATGAGGCGGCTGCGATAGCGAAATTTAGATAAAGCATCATATTCTTTGTCTAAATTTTGTTTGTTAATATTTACTAGCTTAAATGTATCATTGAAATGATTATAAAAATCAGGTGCAGCTGCTTGCAAATCCCATATATATGTAGGTTTGCCTATATATGGCAAATAAAATTCAAGTTTTGGGTTATTGTCAGTGACAGGACTGGCACTGCCTATATATTGATCTAATTTATTTCCAGCAATTACAAATGTGCTAAATATGGAATACACATTATTTAGGCCAACTTCTAAAAGAATATTTTTTAGAGTGGCAGATGCATCTATTTTATTTTGTATAGCAAGTGCATTTATTTCTAAAGGCTCATCAGAAGCCATAATTATGGCTTCACCATTATTAGGTATCCATATATTAAGATTGGGAAAAATTTCTCTTAGTGATTGAACTGTCATTTTCCATAATCTATTGCTTGTGTAAAATAATGGTATCCATTGGCAGAGAATGCCATTGGGTGCTAAGTGACTTTTAGCAATTTGATAAAATTCTTTAGAATATAAATTTACAACACCTGCTTCTGTGAGTGGTGGTGGCTCGAATGTCACTACATCGTATTGTTTTTTTGTGCAAAGTAGAAAATTGCGTCCATCATTTATATGAATACTTACTTTAGGATCTAAAACAACATTTTGATTTGAGTCGGAAAATAAATGTGCTCCCTTTATTATAAGGGGAGAAATTTCAACAATATCCACATGTTCTACACCCGGACAATTAGCAATGGCGCCAGCGGTTGTACCGGTACCAAAACAGATTACCAAAACGTTTTTGGGGTTTTTATGTATTAAAGCAGGTAATATTGCAAGCATGCGCATGTAGCGTTTTGCTTCTAATCTTGTGCTTGATACTGAATACGAATTGGTGCGCAATTCTTTGAATTCTGGATGCTGAAATATTCTCACAATACCAGTTGTATCTTCATCATAAAGAAGCACTTTGGGATTTTGGCATTTTGTCACAAATTCTTTAATTGGATCATGTACAAAATAGACAAAACATAAACTACCTATTATTGGTATTGCTGAGCCTAATATGGCAATTATTTTGTTATGCCAATAGCCTCGCAAAAAAGCTAAACCACCAATTAAGGTAATTAATACAATAGTCCATTGGAAGGCTTTAAATGAACCAAGAGAAGGTTGCATAAATAATCCTACAAATAAAGCACCAATTACACAACCTAAAGTGTTGGTACTATATACAGAACCTATAGCTGTACCAATATTTTTAAAACAAGTGGCTATTCCACCAATCATGGGAAATGTTATACCAATGATAAGAGCTGGGATAAATATAAATATTAACCCGTTGATAAATAAAGCTAAGAGTTCGCCACCTTGAGTTTCAGCTAATTTTGTTCCCCAAAGGAAATAAGCAGAAATAGGTATAAGTAAGCCGCTGGCAGCTGTAATTATTGCGGCTGTATATTGAATAAATGCTAAATCAACTAATTTACTCTCATAAGTTTTGCTTTTATATGACAGATAGCGATATATCATGCTGCCGCCAGCTAAACCAAGTAAAAAACAGCTGATCATTATAGTAAAAGAATAAGTATTTGAAGTACCGTAGAATTTGAGCAAGCGGGTCCAAATCACTTCTAAACTTAAAGCAGCAAAGCCGACTGCACTTGCTAAAAGACATAGGAATATAAGTTCATTTTTTGTATCTAGCTTATTACTTGTATTTGTTCCATCGTCAACTGTAAATTGATTGGTAGATGCATTGATGTGCTTGAGGTTGGCATATTTTTTGGCTAGGACAAAAGCAGATATAGCAATTAATAAATTAATTAAGGCTGCACTAAATACAGTACCAAGCAAGCCTAAATAAGCAAAACCAATAAAACAAGCTATTAAACTACCGATTACAGCACCTAATGTATTGGCAGCATATAATTTAGCAAATGATTGATCTGCTTTGTAATGCAAAGAAAGGTACTTGGTAAGTACTGGTGATGTTGCACCCATTATAATAGTTGGCAATAAAAGCAATAGACTATTTAAAGCAATACGTATTACTGGCAATAAAGCATGTTCTTCAGAGAATAAATGGCAAATAGGTACAAAAAATATTGGTGCATTGTAAACTAATAAACTAATAAGTGGAGCAATAATGGCAATAATTAGCTCTAGTTTGCCATAAAAAACTAGATGTCCGTTTTCAAGCTTATCTGCTATACGTCCACCAAACCAAGAACCAATTGCTAGTCCGCCTAAAAATACAGCCAAAATACAACTAGTAGCTTCAGCTGTACTGCCAAAAGTAAAAGATAATATTCTTAACCAAGCAATTTCATATATTAATGCGCTTATGCCGGAAACAAAAAATAGCGCAAATATCCAAACGTTCACTTTCAAAATCTCACATTGACAATCTGTAAGGCGGTTTTAGATATATTAACAGCTAAGGACCTAAACATAAATAAGGCATTGGTTTATAATCAGTTTGGTTCTATAAATGCATGGATATATCATTGACTAAAGACTTATCTAAAAATGAAGAAATTGCTTTTATCCCAGGGCTAGATCTTTGTGAAGCCTTTTACAAAGATGCTGTTGAGCCACTACTGCAAAAACACTTTCCAAGATTGCGATATAGTGCTGCAATAATTGGCAGTGGCTCAGAAGTAATAGGTTTTGACAGTCAAATGTCTTCTGATCATCATTGGGGTCCAAGGGTAATACTTTTTTTGGAAGAAAAAACATTTGATACTAATAAAAATTCCATTGATAAATTATTGAGTACCGCGCTGCCAAGGAAATTTCGTGGTTATCCGACTGGTTTTACTGCTGCCGATCCAAATGGTCCAGGTGTGCAACTACTCGATTATAGTGAAGAAGGACCAATTAACCATAGAGTAGAAATTGTTACTATCAGGCAATTTGTTTTAGATTATATTGGTTTTGATATTAATGAAAATATAGAGCCAGCTGATTGGTTATCTTTTCCAGAACAAAAACTTTTAACGCTCACAGCTGGTAAAGTATTTCATGATCAATTAGATTTGGAAAAAGTACGAGAGCGATTTGCTTATTATCCACACGATGTATGGTTATATATTATTGCTTCAGCTTGGATGCGTATAGAACAAGAAGAGCACTTAATGGGCAGGGCTGGTTTCGCTGGTGATGAAATAGGCTCAGCAATTATTGGAAATCGCCTCGTGCGTGATTTGATGCGCTTATGTTTTCTTATGGAAAAACAATATGCACCTTATCCTAAATGGTATGGTACTGCTTTTAACCAACTAAAATGTTCTTCTAAATTGTCCCCAATATTACAGACAGTTTTATTAGCTAAAACATGGAAAGATAGGCAAGAAGCATTAGCTGCCGTATATGAATGTATTGCACAGATGCATAATTCACTTAAAATTACAGAGGAATTAACTGCTAAAGCAAAATACTTTCATGAAAGGCCATTTCTAGTCATTAGCATGGGTGCTTTTTCTAAAGCCATTGTATCTACAATTACCGATCCGGCAGTAAAGAAAATTGCCCAAAAACGTTTAATAGGTAGTATTGATTTGTTTAGTGATAGCACTGATATTCTTTCAGAACCAAAATGGCGTAAAATATTGCGTCAGCTTTATGAATAGTTTTAGCTTTTAGAAAGCATTATGCTGACAAATAATATTATTGTTGAACCAAGTAAATAAGCATTGAGTTGCCTCCATTCACATCTCACAAGCAATAAAACAGAATAAGCAGCAAAGCCAGCAAACATTGCTTTATCCAAGCCAAATGTCCAAACTGTAACTAAAATCATTATTGCTACAGCAATTTTGTCAGCCCAAGTATATGATTTTAAATCTTCTTTGTTAGGTAATAGCATTAAACCAACAAAAAATACCGCTCCAGTTGTAGCAGAAGCTGGTACAAGATTTATTAAAGGAACCAGAAATAAAAATAATGACATAAGTAGTGCAATTATTATGGCAACCAATCCAGTTCTGCCGCCTTCGCCAATACCGATGGCACTTTCTACATATGTAATGAGATTTGATGTGCCAGTAATGCCGCCAATGACAGTACCCAGTCCATCCACGACAAGTCCTTCTTTTATGCGAGGTAAATTGCCATCTTTATCAACAAGGGAAGTATTTCTGGTTAGTCCAATAAATTTAGCAATACTGCCGTAAAAGTCTAAGATAAAGAGAACTAAAATAACAGTCCATATTTTAGGATTGAATATTATTTGTAAATCTAAAGCAAAAGTAGCGCTAAACATTTTGCTAGATAATTCAATTGGTTTTATAGATTTCCCAATACCTAATATATGAGCAATTATTGCGGCCCCAATAATACTAATTAAAACTGCACCTTTAATATTGAAATGTTTTAGTGTAAAAACAAATATTAGTCCAGCAAAAAATATAATTGCTTCTTTAGAGCTTATTGATCCAATGCCTGATACTTGTATGCCTTCATAAACCAAAATATTGCTTACTTTAAGAGCAACTAGCATTAAAAACACACCGACAGCAGCTGCTAATCCAGATTTTAATTTATCTGGAATAGCATTAATAATGTTTATGCGCAATGGTGTGTAACTTAAAGCAACCGTTAAAACACCTGACCAAAATACAGCACCCATTGCTCCTTGCCAGCTAAAAGCCATTGTGCCAGCAACAACATAAGCTACATAAGCATTCATTTCTAAACCAGGAGCAACAGCAAATGGTAAACGTGCCCATAAACCCATTAAAAGAGTAGCAATTACAGAACCCATGACGGTAGCAAAAAAAACAGCGCTCGTATCCATTCCGCAAGCAGATAAAATTGCTGGATTAACCACAAAAATGTAAGATAGCGACAAAAATGTAGAAATGCCAGCTAGGATTTCAATGCGAAATGTTGAGCCAAGGCGGGTAATGCCAAAATAATTATCAATGCTTTTTAACATCTTAAAAGGATAATTCTCCTTTAAATAATTAGTCCATACGTAATATCCCCAATGTAAATATTTGTCCGCTCATTAAACTATAAAGGAGCTGGTCATGGTGAAATGTAGGGAGATTAACTTTGACATTGCTCAATCAATATGAAGTGCTAACGATTATGCTTTTGTTTGGGATAAGCATGGTTGCTGCAGTACGATGGAAAACCAAGACTGAAAAACATGCTGAAGGTTTTTTAGCAGCCGATCGGAAAGTTTCAGTTTGGCAAGGAGCATTAAGTATTGCTGTTGCTTGGATTTGGGCACCAGCAATTTTTATTTGTTCAGAACAATCTTTCTCTAAAGGTTTACCGGGGATATTTTGGTTTACTGCCCCCAATATAATATGCTTTTTTATTTTTACACCATTAGCTATTAGATTAAGAAAATTAGTACCTTATGGGTATACTTTACCTGACTTTATTTATCAAAGATTTGGCAAAGACAAATTTGTTCATATAGCTTTTTTAGTAATATATTTTGGTTATCAGTTAGGGGCAATTATAATTAACACTTTAGCCGGAGGTTATTTACTCCATGCTTTAAGTGGTATTGATGTATCGCTTGCTATTGTTGGTATGGCAACAATAGCTCTTGCATATTCCTTATTAAGTGGACTAAAAGCATCTATATTTACTGATGTGATTCAAATGATAATGGTGCTTGGTATTACATTTGTTTTGGTCCCTTGGACAATACACAATTCAGGTGGTTGGCAAACAGTCATAAATGGATTAGGTGGAGTCGATGGTACTCATAAATCATTATTTGATCCGTGGATAGCTTTTACGATGGGCATTCCAATGACACTTGGGCTGATTTCTGGACCTATTGCTGATCAAATGTTTTTTCAAAGAGCAATGGCAGTAAAAGTTGAAAATATAGCTAAAACATTTATTTATGGTGGACTTTTATTTGGGCTTGTGCCAATTACATTATCTTTGCTTGGTTTTATTGGGGCAGCCGAAGTTGCAAAAGGAGCAATGAATGTTAATGATGCTCAATTAGTTGGTGCTAGTGTAATTGCAACCTTTTTACCTAAGGCAGCTGTCTGGGCATTTGTAATTATGGCTTTTGCTGGTTTATGCTCAACCTTAGATTCGGCTATGTGTGCTATTAGTTCTTTAGGCAGCATTGATATTTATAAAAAATATACTAATAAAAATGCTAGTGAAACTCAAATCGTAAAAGCAGCTAGAATTTATATGGTATCAATGACAATACTTGGTACAAGTATTGCTTTATGCCAACCTAAATTATTATGGTTGTTTTTAATTTATGGTGCGTTATCTTCAGCTGGGCTATTTCCAACAATTTTTGCTCTTTATTGGAATAGACTGACAGCAAGGGGGGCATCGCTAGCTGTAATGTTATCACTTTTAATAGGTACTCCACTTTCAATTTATGCCAATATTACTGAAAATGCAATTTTAATAGTAATAGCAGCAGTATTAAGCGTTTCAATTGGGTTCATTGTCTGTCTCATCTCTGGCTTTAGCAACAAAAGAAAAACATTTGACTATAAGACTGTATCGTCAAATAAAGTTTTAGAGTCCAGTTTGAAATAACTAAAAAGCAAAACAATGCAAACAATAAAAGTATTTAGTTTCGTTTTTTATGATTGCGTTTATAAAACTGAGCGAGATCATCTAAAGCTTGTTTGCTAGGTGAAAGTAGATCTCCTCGATGTGTTTTATGAAGTTTATCGTAATTTTGTGCATCTTCTGCACGGTTTTGCCATATTTTTTCTGCTAGGTCTTGTCGATTGGTTTTTTCATATAAAATTGCTTTGAGTTCTAAAGCTTTATTTTGACAACTAGTTATATGTGTTAATTTCTTAGTTGCTATTTCTAGCTTATTGATTTCATTTTCTGCTTCAGAAAATTTATTTTGCTTGATAAGAAATTCAATTAATTCAGGTAAGCTTATCCAAATTACTGTTGATGAGTTTGGACCATATGTATGCTCATCTAATTCAAGTGCTTTTTTATACAACATTTCAGCGGTTGCATAAAAAGTATTGTCATGTTTTTTATCTGCTGCCTTATGCCAAAAGACCGCTAGGTGACGTAAATTGCCAGTATAACTAGATTCCTCATCATCATCTGCCTGCAGGGAAAGCCAACCTTCTATGGGCAATGGAATTGGTGGTGGCATTTTACCTTGATAATCATTGGCTGCATCTACAAATAAATATGTTTCTTTGAGGGCTAAATTATAATCGTCTTTGTTGAGAGCTTTATAGGCAGACTGTTTGTGTTCTACCCATGCAGGTGTGGATATTGCATTGCAACCAGTAAATAGTCCTAGCGAAATGAAAATAATAGTAAGTAAACAAATTTTGTATTTCAATTATTGTGCCTTGGCTTTTGCCTGCAATGATTCACTGACACTATTTAAAAGTTCCCAAAGAATACCTTTATTGCGTACTTCAGAAAAAGGTTTGTAATTAACCAGATGATGACGAGCGCCTTTTGCTACAAGATTATGGTCTAAATCATCAAATAATTCTTCAGCAATAATAGATTCACCAACTTGTAAAAATGTTACTATCACTTCTTTGGGTTTATTTAGTTTTTTAGATTCTTCAATTAAAACTTCTTGCAATGGTTGTCCGGCATTTTCAATGCCATCAGTTAGAACCAGTATTACCCATGGCTTGGAATCTTTTTTGCTTATTCTAAAATATTCATGAAAAACTTCTTGCAGGGGAGCAGATATGTTTTTTCTTGTTCCTTCTGGTTGAATGTGATCAAATATGCTTCTTAAATCCCATAGTGTTACTCTATTTCGTGTTTGATATGTGTTGTTGAATAAAACTAGATCAAAGCCATTGTCTAAAACTCTGTCTGTTGCCAAAAATAAATTGTCTATTTGTTGTTTGCACCACATCCACTTACTAATATCACCAGGAACACCAGCATGGCTGTCAGCCATAGATAAAGAGCGATCTAACAATATAACTATATGACATTCGCTAAGTGTTTTAAGTTGCTCATCAAAAGGAGAATCGCCAAAAGTAAAAGGAATTTTTCTACGCTCAAACTGTGTCTTTAGTCCTTTAACATTGGTGGCAATTTCAGCTTGATATATTTTGCCTTTTCTATCTATGGTTAAAACAACTGTATTGTCTGTTACTTGTGCGTTAAGTACTTTATCGCCTTCACGCGCTCCAGAATAGGCAGCAGCACTTCCTGGTGATATTTTACCTATTTTAGCTGGTAAATTTTTTCCTTGTAATTTAATTCCTGCTCCCGAGCATACATAGGATAATTCATCAATTTCACCATATAATTTAATTCTGGCTGGTTTTGCACTGCTTACTGGTAATGATAAATTTGCTAGTGCCAAAATGAAAAATAAAGTTGATATTATTCTTAGCATAATCATTTTGGTTTTTGTGTTTTTGTTTGTAATTTTAGTTCTTTAGCTTTAAGTCCTGGTAAATTACCATTATCAATTACACTAGGACTACGCAAGGTATTTGGAGTATTGCGTTCGCCAAAATTTACATAATTGCGATTATATAAAGTTGTGCCTAGTGGTACTATTTGAATTGTACCGCTGGGCTTTTGCATTTGTTTGTTGATGTTGCCAGTCTGAGCTACCATTGAACTAACTTTTTCTTTAGCGCCAGCAATTAAACTGTCAATATCTCTATAATAACTATCCTCTAGATGTTTAATTTTGTTTTTCGCTCTTTCGGTTGCTTGTGATATTTCTAGCTCCATTTGAGATAAATTTTCTTGATTGGCCCTTGGAATTTGTGCTGATGAAGCATGATAAGCTGGAGTTTGTTGGCGTCTCATGGCTAGAGCGCCATAATTGGATTGGATATTGCATATATCTTTTACCAAACTTTCTTTAATTTGCACAATTTGTCGATCTAGCCAATCTTGTTTATTTTCAACGGCATGTTTTAATTGACTAAATGCTTGTTTAGCAACTATGCGAGAAGCAGGTAGATAAGTGCTTAGTTCGCCAAATACATCTTTGAGACTCATAAACTTTGAAGTTATCTCTGGAGTGATTTCAGCGCCAAAAGGATCATAAGGTTTATCAGGTTTGAAATATTCTAAAAGAGATCCAAGAGCTGTTTTTGTATTGTCTGTTTTTTCTTGTGGTAATTGTGGGATTGAACGTACATCTATTTTTTCTGGTGCTAACAAACGATTTTCATATCTTAATTCTGTTGTTTGCATCTCTTGTACTCTAATTTCTGCAGTACGTCGAATTCTTTCCAATTCACTTATGTAATTTGATGTGAGTCTTGGATGAATAGTTGAAAGGTCGTCTTGCATTTGTTCGTATAACTTATCAACCCTAACTTGAAGTGTGCGACGCTGGCTTTTTATTCTTGCTACTGCTTCATTGAAGCTTTTATCTATAGGAGCATGACTGGTTAGAGCGTCTCTAGCGGCCTCAATTGCTTTTGAGTTTACTGAAGGATCGCTTAAAGTGGCATGTGTTGTTTCTGTTTTATCATTAGCTTTTGGCATACTAGATAAACTTTCAAGCGCTGATAAAGCGTATTTACCAGCTTGGCTTGTTGGAGACACACGAACACAAGCAGAAAACATGTGTGCAGCTTGGTCATTGCGGTTTAGGTGTAAATAACAATTGCCTAGGTAATAATAAACATTGGCATCTTCTGGGGTTTGACGCGCGCGTGCTGACAAAAACTTTACAGCATCGTCATAACTGCCTCTTTGATAAGCAGCAATACCCTGATTGGTTAAATTAGCCAAATTAAGTTCAGCTACATCGCCAGCCATTGCCATTTGGTTATTTGTAATCAGAATAAAAATGCCTACAAAAAATAGTTTCTTTATGATTGAAAATTGATTCATTATTTTGGCTACTTTTTTGCTGCCCATGAATTTTGTACCACAATTAGCTTTAGCTTAGCCAGATATGGCAAGCTTTTTGACTGCTTTACAACAATAAAGACCTATTAGTGCAATTAAAAGAGATTTTGACTGGCAAAGTTTCATAAACTTTAATATTCATGTCTCTATTATATGACTTATTAAGCTTTATCTGATCTAATTTATTTATGGGTAGGATAAGTTAAACTGGCGCTGTGGCAATGTTTTTTGTTAGATAAATATTGTCTTGATTTTGCGAAGGCAAAGCAAATTTGAGTTCTTTCATTGTGCTCTTTTAAAGGAATGAATTAATGTCAGAAATGGATTTATCACTACTGCCTATGCTCTCCTCTCTCAAGCAAAAATCACAATCTTTTTTGCCTAATAATTTAAGACGAATTATTATTGAACAATCAAAAAGAGCTGGTGTAGGGCATATTGGTTCTGCTTTAAGTATTGTTGAAATTATTACTGCTTTATATGGACATGTCTTGAATGTCAGTGGTATTCGTGATCCAAATAGAGATCGTTTTATCTTGTCTAAAGGACATGCTGCTCTTGCTTTGTATGGAGCTTTTCACTTGAAAGGTTGGATAAGCAAAGAAGAACTAGATACTTTTTGTGGCAATGGTAGCAAATTGGGTGTACATCCAGAACACATATTGCCTCATGTTGATTTTGCAACTGGCTCATTAGGACAAGGACTTAGTTTTGGTGTAGGGGCGGCCCTTGCTGCTCATCATGAAAAAGCAAATAGGCAAGTATATGTGTTATTGAGCGATGCGGAAATGAATGAAGGGGCTGTTTGGGAAGCAATTATGTTTGCGCGCCAACACAAATTATCTAATCTTTGCGCTATTTTGGATGCTAATGGACAGCAAGCGTTTGGTTATACACGAGATGTTCTTGATCAAACTAATATTTCTGAACGCTTGCAATCTTTTGGTTGGCAGGTAAATTCTGTAGATGGTCATAATGTAAATGAATTAGTAAAAACAATTCATAGTCCAATTAATTTTGGGGGAGCACCACGTTTTGTCATTGCCCGTACTGTTTTTGGTAAAGGAGTGTCATTTATGGAAAACAAAATTAAATGGCATTACAGCCCATTATCAGATCATGAATATAAAGAAGCCATGGCGGAGATTGATAAACATTCATGAGAACGGCATTTGTCAAAACATTAGTTGAAATTGCCGAGCGTGATAAACGTGTATTTATGCTCACGGGTGATCTTGGTTATATGGCACTTGAGCCTTTTATGGATCGTTTCCCTGATCGTTTTATCAACGTTGGTGTGGCAGAACAAAATATGATTGGCATTGCAACTGGGCTGGCTGAATCTGGATATATTCCTTTTGCTTATTCTATTGTTACTTTTGCTACATTAAGACCTTATGAGTTTATTCGCAATGGACCAGTTTTACATAATTTACCTGTAAGAATTGTAGGTGTTGGTGGTGGTTTGGAATATGGACATAATGGTGCTAGTCATTGGGGCTTGGAAGATGTCGCTGTTATGCGTGTACAACCTAATATGACCGTTATTGCTCCGGCTGATCATGAACAAACAAAAAAAGCAGTTGAAAATACGTGGGATATAAGCGGTCCTATATATTATCGACTTGGTAAAGACGATAAAACATTAGTCACAGGTTTAAATGGTAAATTTACTTTTGGACAATTAGATATTGTCCAGGAAGGCAAAGATGTTTTGCTTATTTCTATGGGAGCAATTAGCGCTGACACCGCACAAGCAATTGAAGAGCTTAATTTGCGTGGTTTGTCTTGTGGATTTGCAATAGCCTCTACTATAAATCCGCCACCTGTAGAACTGGACAAAGTATTGTCAAATTATAAAGCCGTCATTACTGTAGAAGCTCACTATAAAGTGGGTGGAATTGGATCACTTGTTGCAGAGACCATTGCAGAAAAAGCTTTGAATACATTATTAGTGCGCATGGCGGTGGATGGAATTCCTGATGGAATAACTGGCAGTCAGGCGTTTATGTATAGCTGTCATGGTTTGTCTAAAGAAAATATTGTTAACACGGTTCTTATGACAGCCGATAAGCTGGAAGCGAAAAATCGAGAGAGGCAATCGTGTCCAGTCAACTAATATCTATTATTTTGCCTATACATAATCAGGCGGATCATATAAAGCCAATAGTTGAAGACTATCTTGCTCAGCTAGCTAATTTGCCTGGAAAATTTGAAATTATATTAGTAAGCAATGCTAGCACTGATAATACTTATAATGTAGCTTGTGAATTAGCTAATAAATATAATGGCCAAATAAAAACAATTGATACACCTATTGCTGGCTGGGGGCATGCAGTTAAATTGGGGCTTAAAGAAGCAAAAGGAGATTTGTTGTGTTATACAAATTCTGCTCGTACAAGCTCTGAAATATTGAAACTCATATTGATTTATGCTCTTTCTTACAGCAATGTAGTAATTAAAGCTAATAGAAAAATTCGCGATAATTTCTTAAGACGTCTTGGCTCGCTTATTTATAACCTTGAATGTCGTGCCTTATTTGATCTTCCTAATTGGGATATTAATGGTACGCCAAAAGTATTTCCACGTTCATTCAATAAATTATTGGACTTATCACGTGATGATGATCTAATTGATGCCGAATTCAATGCTATTTGCCGTAAAGAAGGCTATCAAATTTTAGAAGTACCTGTTTTATCAACACGTAGACACAGTGGTAAATCAACAACTAATTTTAAATCAGCACTAAAAATGTACTGGGGGGCATATAAGTTATGGCAAAACATAACATAACTCACCCAGAAAATCTAAATGATTTGTGGATGCATCATCATGCTCAATGGCGTGATACAGCCCAAGTTACCAGTCAATGGCAAGAAGCTAATGAAATAGATGCTGGTTTATTGCGGTATAAAACAAAAGGTGAGTTTTGGGATATTGTTGATTCTTTAAAAACTACAATAATAATTACTCGTGAATATGAACATTTAATTCTGGCTCTTACTTGTTTAAACAATGAGCCACATGTTTCTTATATGCCAATGCCGCACCCATCAGGAATAGCTATAGATAGAAAAAAAGGGATTGTGCATATAGCAAGCACACGCAATCCAAATCAAATATTTGATTTAATGCCTGTTACTGATTTTACTCCGAGAGCGGATGTCAAAATGGAAAATGAATTTGATCATCCACTTATACCTGTGCAATCACGTTTTTATCCTGGTTGTCTTTATATGCATGATTTGGCAATGATTGATAACAAATTATATGCTAATGCTGTGGGACAAAATGCTATTGTCGAATTTCAAACTAATAATAGTTATAAAACTATTTGGTGGCCTAAATGTATTGAGGCAAAGAATAAGACTCATTTTGATCAAAACTATATTCAGCTCAATTCTATTGCGGCTGGTTCTAATATCAAAAATTCATTTTTTTCAGCCTCTTCTGATAGCATTTCATCATTAAGACCTGGCCACAAAAATTATCCAGTAGATAAAAAAGGCGTGATTTTTTCTGGCGCAACTAGACAAGTTATTGGACGTGGACTGACAAGACCACATTCGGCACGTCTTACAAAAAATAAAATCTGGGTAGATAATAGTGGTTATGGTGAGCTTGGTTATATTGAAGATGGTTGGTTTGAAGCAATTGCTAAATTACCGGGTTGGACACGCGGTTTGTGTTTTGTTGAAAATATAGCCTTTGTTGGTACTTCACAAGTGATACCGCGCTTCAAGCAATATGCTCCAGGATTGGATGTAGATAAAAGTGTTTGTGGCATTCATGCTGTCGATATCAAAACTGGCAAAATTATTGGTAGTTTGACTTGGGCTGCCGGTAATCAAATTTTTGCTATAGATGTTTTACCAAGGAGTTTTTCGTCTGGTTTTCCCTTCGTTGTGGCAAGACGTCAGGAGAAGGAAAAATTGCTTTTTTACACATTTGCTATTAAGGACAATAAAAAGGAGGTCCGCGCATGAGCGCACAGTTTAAATTTTTGATGTTGGGTGCTATGTATGAAAATGGTGGTAATACTACTCATCGTTTTTTGGATGGACATCCTCAAATGTTTGTTTATCCTTTTGAATCTCAGCCAGGTACAAGACTGGTAAATGATCATTTGAGCTCTACGTTTCCAGTTAAGTACAGATGGCCAGTTTTCTCTCTTGAGGCTACAGCCGAGCAAGACTATCAAGCCATAATTGATGAAGAAGGCAAAGTAAGGTCAAGAACTCCTCATGTGAGCAAATTTCGCCATATGCCTTTTGAATTGGATGATAACGAGCGAAAAGCCATCTATACTCGTCTTATAAAAGAAAGTGGTAGATCAAGAGCTAATAATATGGCTGCTTTTTTCAAAGCTACATTTGAAGCTTGGAAAGACTACAATCGTACAGGTAAAGAACAATTTTATGTTGGCTATAGCCCAATTATTGTTGTTGATGCAGATAAAATACTTGATGATTATAAAGATGCTCATTTTTTACATCTTGTTCGCAATCCTTGGTCTGCTTATGCTGATACAAAGAAACGCCCAGTGCCATTGTCTTTGAAAGACTATATGTTGGCTTGGACATTGAATCAATATCATGCTCTTTTATTTCAAAAGAAATATCCAGGCAGAATGCATATAATAAGAACAGAAGATGTTATGGCTGATCCGTATAAAACACTTTCTCAACTTTGTAAGAATCTTGGACTAGAAGCTAGTGAATCTTTAAAGCAACCAAGTTGGAATGGTAAAGTTCTTGATGAAGTGTATCCTTGGGGTACAATTCGCAAAGCCACACCAGAAGCTAATTTAGCAACGGCACTTGAACTTTCCAAAGAAGAGCAAGAACAAATACGATTAGCTACTTGGCAGTATCTAGAAGTGTTTAATTACAGCAATTTTCTAGACGGTAAGGTATTAGCTCGCGTATGAAGCGCGTTTTAATAACTGGAGCTGCTGGGTTTGTTGGTGCAAACCTTGCTAGACGTTTATTACATGATGGTCATTCTGTTTGTTTGGTAATTAAGCCAGATTCTCATACCTGGCGTATTGATTCCATAAAAAATGATTGTCAGATAAGCAAAATTTCTTTAATTGATTTTGAAGCTGTGAACAACCAAATTGTTAGTTATAGACCAGAATGGATTTTCCATTTGGCTGTTCATGGTGCTTATTCCTGGCAAAATAATTGGCAAGAAATGATTTCAGTAAATATAAACGGTACTATGAATGTGGTGGAGGCGGCACTGAAAGTTGGTTTTGAAGCATTGATAAATACTGGCTCGTCATCCGAGTATGGTTTTAAAGATCATGCTCCATTGGAAGATGAGCCGGTTGAACCAAATAGTTATTATGCTGTAACTAAAGTAGCAGCAACAAATTATTGTCGCTTTATTGCCCATGATCGTCATGTTAATATCAGTACACTCAGGCTTTATTCTGCTTATGGTCCTTACGAAGATCCAAATCGTTTAATGCCAACTTTAATACGGCAAGGTATGGAAGGTCATTTGCCGCCGCTCGTTGATCCAAGTATTGCACGAGATTATATTTATATTGATGATGTGGTTGATGCTTACATAGCATCTGCAAAAAACAATAAAGAACCAGGTGCAATTTATAATATTGGTACGGGCAAACAAACAAATATAGCTGAAATTGTAGATATTGCTAGGCAGACATTTGATATTAAAGATGAACCTAAATGGGGTTCGATGGACAATCGCATGTGGGATACAAATGTCTGGCTTGCTAATAATGAAAAAGCAATGAAATTTTTAGGATGGTCTCCTGTTTATAATATTCAATCAGGATTTAATAAAATGGCTAACTGCTTTAGTGTGAAGGTAAAAGGCTGATTGAGATATGCATAAGTCTCATTGGACAATTTTTTGCACACTGGCACTTGTTTATTTTATTAGTCGCATTATATTAGTTTTTATCATTCCTATTAGTGAAGCACCTGATGAGGGAGCACATTATTGGGTAATTCATTTCATTGACACTTGTTTTAGATTGCCAGAATATAGTGATTTACTAAAAGATCCTGCTGCTTCTTATTATGGTGCACTTTCGCCATTTGGCTATTTGATGCATATTATATTGAACTGGGTTTTGCCTTTTGACAATGTATTATTAGTCTCTCGCATTGCTAGCGTTTTAATAGGTTTATTTACAGTCTGGGCAGCATTGGCTTTAGCAATAGAAATATTTCCGCAAAAGAAAATTTATCAAATTGCTTTGCCTTTGATTGTAATATTGCATCCACAATTAGCCTTTGTTCAATCGTATACAAATAACGATAGTATGGCTTGTACTATAGCTAGTCTGGTTATTGTTATTATGGTTAGGATAATAAAATATGGCTTTAGCACTCGATGCTCTTTTATTTTAGGTATTTTGCTTGGCATTTTACTTTTAGGTAAATATTCAGCTTTTTCATTATTACCTGCTCTTGCCTTAGGCTTTATTCTTGCTCTTTGGGCTAATTCAACAACACTCACACAGTTTATTAAAGCGGCTGCTATATCTTTTGTTACTGCTCTTTCTCTTTCAATGTGGTGGTTTATTCACAACTATTATTTATTTGAGGGTGATATTTCTGGCTTGGGTACAATGATGAAATTGCACAGGATGGCATATGTAGAGCCTCCAGCATTATATAAATGGCCAATAGTTGATAATGCTTTGTGGAGACATACGGTTTTTATTAGTTTTTGGGCTTTATTTGGCAATATGAATCGATTGCTTCCAGCTTGGATGTATAAGCCTTATGCTCTTTTTCCCATAATTTCTTTTATGGGTTATTTATCGGCTTTTTTCAAACATAAGTTAAATAAGCTGTTCAATAAAGATTATCAGCATAGTTTTGCCATATGGATATTTATTCTTGCTTGTGCAATTTTAAGTTTTGTAGGTTTAGTTTTAGCTTCTGCTTCGCTTAATGCAACAGGTTCGCCTCAGGGCAGATATTTGTTTGTTGGTGAACTTGCTTTTATGGCCCTTTTATTGAAAGGATTTGAACTTTTAGGTAATCGTCTCGGTAAAGTAATGGTAATAATTTGTATTATTTGTTTTGCCGGGCTTTTCAGCTATATGGAATTTATGTTGTATAACATTTATGGATTTAGTTTAAATCCAATGAGATAAATTATTTTTTGCGGAAGCTTATAATATTGTATATATTCTCGTGAAAAAAATGCTTTTTAATGCTTAAACTCTAGAATGATTAGGTCAGTCATGCTTAGATTAATAATAGGTGTTCTGGAAAATAGAATAAATAGGTGCTTAAAATTGCAAATCAAAATTAATAGCTTTAGTTATGTAAGTGTTTTATTGATTGTTTTTCTGGTAATGAGTACAAATATTGTCATGGCACAAAAAGTTTCAATTGCTGCTGCAAATATAAAGCAGGTGGAAAATGCTAAGCAAAAAAGTTTTAGCGGAAATGTTTCTTGGTATGGTGTACCTTTTCATGGACGTAAAACAGCTTCTGGCGAAATTTTTGATATGAATAAATTGACTTCTGCGCACCTGAAATTGCCATTTTTTACAAAAGTTTTAGTAGAAGATCCCTCTACTGGCAAAACAATTATAGTAAAAGTGAATGACCGCGGTCCTTATGTAAAAACTCGAGTTATGGATTTATCTCGAGAAGGAGCAAGACGTTTAGGAACAATACTTAGAGGTGTTGCTTATGTAGATTGTCTTGTTTTAGACTAATTATTTTCTACTGCTTCTTCAATTTTTCTTGCTTGATTATCTAGTTTATCTGCTTCATTAGCACGATTCATTTCTCTTAAAAGTAAAGCATAATTTCTTAGACTAGCAGCAATGCTTAGATCGTTTGGATCTAGCACTTTTTGCCTAATTGATAAAGACTCTTGGTATAAAGCTTCGGCTTCTTTAAACTTGCTATGGTCGCGATAAAAGCGAGCTAAATTATTTAAGCTATTGGCTAATTCGGCTGAGCTACAATCAGGAGAATTCCTTTTTATAGCAATAATTTTTTTAAAATACTCTTCTGCTTGAGCATTCTTATTTTCTTCTTTGTATAAAAGGGCGAGATTGGTAGCGCTGGTCGCAGCATCTAAACTTGATTCACCAGAGGTGGCTTGAGCGATTGTAAATGCTTTTTGTAGCATTTCTTCTGCATTTACATATTTTTCTTGCAAACGATATAAATTAGCTAATTTAGTCATGCTGGTGGCGATTTCTTTATTGTTGTCACCAAGTAATTTTTCTCTTAAAGCCAATGCTTTTTTATATATTGTTTCAGCATCATCGAGCTTATTTACTTCCAAATATAAATCAGCTAAATTGTCCATGTTGTAAGCAATGCTTACATCGCTGTCACCGGCTGCTTTTTCTTTGAGATCTAAAACACGTTTATATAATTCTTCTGCTTGTTGAAATTTACCTTCTTCTCTACACACCATAGCTAGATTATCTAAAGCTACGCATAAATTCTCGTTATTTTTGCCAGGATTTTTTTCTGCACTGATAAGAGCTTGACTAAGCAGTGGTTCAGCTTCTTCAAATCTACCTAATTCACGCAATAATCTTGCTAAATTATTTTGACTGGCAATTATGCCTGCATCATTTGCTGGCAAAACTTTTTGTCTAATTGCTAAAGCTCTTTCATAAAGAGGGAGTGCTTGATCGAATTTTTGATCTTCTCTATATACAACAGCTAAATTATCGAGTGCAACTGAGACAGCGATATTATTACCACCTTGAATTTGTTCAACAAGAGAAAGCGTACGTTTTAATAAAACTTCGGCTTCTTTCAATTTTTGTTGTTCTCGATATACAGCAGCGAGACTATTTAGTGTTGGCGCAATTTGTGGACTATTTACTCCAAATGCTTTTTCTTTGATACTTAATATGCGCTTGTATGTTGATTCAGCTTCCAGATATTTATGTTGTTGTCGATACATCATGGCTAAATTAGTTAATTCTGGTGCAATTGAAATATTGTTGGGTCCAGATACTTTTTCTCTTAGAGCAATAGCTTTTAAATAAAATTCTTCAGCTTTGTCATATTTGCTTTCAGCATCATAAACCAAAGCAAGATTATTTAAACTAATTGCTGATTGCACACTATTTACACCAAAAGTACTTTCAGCTTCTTGTATTGCTTGATTGAATTTTTCTTCCGCTTGGGCATAATTACCTTGTTTTAAGGCAGCGCTGCCCTCATCAATATATTTACTCCAATTAACTGCGCTGGCAAATACAAAGATAGGATTGTAAAAATCAATAAATAAATAGCCAATAATTAATAGACTTATTGACAAAATGTTCCGCTTGAATTCCTGTATATTTGTTCTTTTCATAGTCTAATTTCTACAAATCCTGTACATTAGGATCTAGTTTAACACTAGAACTTATAAGTATACTTACTTATATATTTCCGTATAGATTTTTTGTTGCCATTTTAGGAGAAGCAATAAACATGCCTTCAGTTTTGCCATATACTCAGCCATTCGTGGCAAGAATTGATTTACCTGTAAGAACATATGACATTGATTTTAATGGTCATGTTAGCAATATTGTTTATATTCGTTGGTTGGAAGATATGCGCAATACAAATTTTGACAAGATTATGGGATTGCAAACATGTTTTGAACAAGGATATATGGCTGTTTTGATCTCAACCAATATAAATTACAAGCGAGAAATAAATTTATTTGATAAACCATATGGGATGATTTGGGTAAAATCTTATAGCAGAACAAGTTTTACTTATAGAGAAGAAATTTTTGTTGATGATAAATTATGTGCTGAAGCCAATCAGGTTGTAGTTTTTTTAGATCGTACAACTGGGCGTCCAGTGCGTTTGCCGCAAATATTACAAGAGAAATTTGTAGCAAATAATGTCGAGAAAGATTATTAAAAGACCAGGGAAAGATATAGATCTTCCCCTGGATAGTTACCAATCAGTGGACTGTGCATGAACCAGCTGAGGGAGTTGCCTAATTCATACATATTCTCTGGTTGTTGTATTCAATAGTAAATGGTAATTGTGGCATTCGTGTGACAAGAGTATTAAATTTCAAACTTTATGCAAAAACATTGTACTGCTTATGTTCTAGGCAGCAATACTTTTCCTTCTTTGTTTAATGCCCTGTGTAATTTATTTTTTGCGTAAGAAGCTAAAACATAAGTAGCTCGACTATATAATTGTTCTGCCTGAGAATTATCGCCAGCACTTTTAGTGCATTCAGCTAAATCCATAAGTGGAATACAGACTTCAATATTGTCTCTGCCAATATAGTGTTCTATGAGAGCAATTGCTTCTTCATAATAATTTTGTGCTTTTATAAAATCGCCATTACGCCAGGCGCCTCTAGCAGTGGATAATTTTTCTTGCCATGGAAAATTGTCTCTATAAGTTTTCATTGTTTCCACCTTTGAAGCCTATATTCGTAAAGACCTGATGGATAGCTAAAAGTTCCGTTTTTATTTCAACCAAAAGTGTGATTTGAGAGGGGGATTTATTTCAAAGGTAAACGCTCAACGTCGAGAAAATATAAAACAATCATTAAGGAGGCAAGTATAAACAAACGAATTAAATCCAAAAAGCGAAATTGAAACTCACATAGCTTTTTAGGCATAACACAATGTCCAGCTAAATAACCAAAAATAAGTCCACCAATGTGACAAGCATTATCGATATGTTTGCTTAATGCTCCAAATGCCAAATTATAGATAATAAAAGCAATAATCGTCTGACTTCTTTTTTCTATAAAATTACTAGTAAATTGCTGACGATGAGCTTGAAAGAATGCTAAAAGGGCTCCATACGCTCCGAACACTGCCCCAGAAGCACCAGCGCTAATGCCTATAGGATTAGCGTATAAACTGATTAAAGAGCCTCCAATACCGGCTATTAGATAGATTATTAACAGTTTTTGTGAGCCATAAAACAATTCAATTACAGTGCAAATGTCTTGCAAAACATACATATTCATCATTATGTGTATTAAGCCAATATGGATAAACATGCTTGAGACCAGGCGCCATGGCTCTGAAGAAAGGGCTAAAGGACCATAATCAGCCCCTACAGCTAATAAAAACTCGCCTGTAGGCGACAATATTGCTTGTCCCTGGCTAAAGATTGCCATTAAAATAAAAATGGCAATATTAGCGGCTAAAATTGCTCTAGTTAGATATGGTTTTGGCAGTGTTTCTTGCATTTAGTGCTTTTAATAATGGGCGATACGTGATTTTCACATAGTTATTATCACTTATTTCTACTAGACTAAATGAAAGTCTAACTAAGTTCAATTATGAATGTAATCAAGTTTTGGCAAAAAATTATGCAAAAAATGCTAATTATTGTATATGGCTTAAGTATGACATTGTCGCTTACAGCACATGCACGTGATCAATGGCAAAATAGTCAAAACCCGCAATTCCAAAGTTTTCCACAATATACTAGTCAACAAGCATTACAAACACCACCTGGTTATTTCAAGTCATTTAGTCCAGATTTTTGGAAAAATCGTTTTGCTAATCAACTTTCAGCTGGTACAGTTTTAACAGCAATTTTAGAAGATGATTTAGCGTCCAATAAAAATCAAGCTGGTGATACATTCACACTGATATTGCAAGATGGTTATGTCAGTGGTGGTTTGCAAGTTATACCTTCTAATTCAAGAATAGTAGGTACAATAATTTCTGCTATGCCGGCAAAATCATTTCGCCAAGGATCTCCTGGCAGACTAGATGTTAGTTTGCAAACACTAATTTTTCCAAATGGAAAACATATACCAATATTTGCCAATATTGATCATAATCCAAATCATGATTTAACTGATTTACCTAAAAAACGTTTTTCTGGTCCTAGTTTGGCTGATTATGGACAATCAGTAGTGAGCATGTTTGGTTCATTCACTTCTGGGTTGGGCTTTATGCTCAATAGACGCAATCAAGGAGCAGATTTTGCCTTGAAAAAAGGAGAAGTATTACCAGTTCGACTTAGCCGTACATTGCAAATACCAGAAGGGATAAATCAAAGTTTTAGCCCCTTATTTGCTCCAGCTCCAGTTAACGAAAGTCTAGTGCCAGCACCGGCTAATAACCAAACACAAGCACCAGCAAATAAGAGCGATCCATTTTAGTTGTTTAAATATTAGTCTAATTTTTGTGCTTGTGTACTAGCTTTGTATTCAGCTAAATGTCGCCAACCTTGATGAAGGATGAGTTCATAAGCATAAATTTGTTCCAGCCAGCGACGTTCTGACTCAGGTAAATCAGGACGTTCCAAACGGCGCTTGAGATTGGATGTGATTTGTCTGGTTTCTTCAATAGCTTTACGATAACTTCTCACACCATTTGTTTGTTTAACAAGTTGATTATTACTTGTGGGCATTACCACTATTGGTGCAACGGTAGCAGGAGCATTTTGATTATTGTTTTGTTGAGACTTGCTCAATACTTGTTGTGCTAGTGGATGTTGAATAACATTTTTGTGGCGATCGGCTCCACCACGTCTTCTTTCTTTTCGTTTGGCTCGATAACAATCCAAACAATCTCTTAAACGGGGATTTAAATGTTCAAATGTCTTGCCACAGGTTTGACAGGTTAAAGAATGTTTTGACTTATCAACTTGTCCAATTTCAAGTGGTGTATCTTCTTCTTCTTTTTCTGTTTGTGTTTCTGAAGGCTCACTAGAAGATTCTTCTTCAGCAGTTTCTTCTGCTTCTTCACTAGCTTTTACTTTTTTGCGATAAGCAGGCTTGCGATTGTCTTTGTATCTTTCTTTTTTCGCTTGCGGTTTACTATCTTCATCATTATCTTCACTAGCTTCTAATTCAACATTATCTTCAGCATCATTATTTTCTTCTTCTTGATTTGATTTGCTAGCTCGTTTGTTTGTTTCAGGTTTTTCTTTGCTTTTTGGTTTACTTGATTTAGGACGCATGCCTGTCAAAGCATCCATTATTTCAGTATTAGGCATGCCTTCTTCTTTCATACGGCGAATTTCGTGTAATTCTTTCATGGCATTGGGTGGTAACACTTTAATGCCATTGTCGTCTGAGGTTGTTTCAATATCAAATTCCGAAATATAACGACGTATTGTGACCGATGTGACGTTTAACTCTTTTGAGGCAGCTGCAATTTTTGTGCCTTCGTCTTTGGTTGATTGACGCATGAATTTCCTTTATTTCCTATTTTTGTTTTTAATCGTTTGTTTACTAACTTGCCCGACCCAATAATTTGGACTTTGGACAGTTTTTATAGTCTTAAAAGAGAAAGGTTTACCTTTAAAAAACTCTTGTCTAAAGAATGACATAGACTAAGAGTTCGCTATTTACAGTAACCGATTTCCTAGAATAACTGTCATTCTAGCACATTAAATCTTAATTATTATCTTTATTTGCCCAATTCAAAATCTAATTTTAGCTGAGCATTTAGATAAGCTTTTTTCAAATGTTGGCGGCTTACATGTGTATAGAGCTGGGTTGTCACAATATTGGCATGACCTAACAATTCTTGTACGGCACGCAAATCTGCTCCATTTTCCAGCATATGAGTAGCAAAAGTATGTCTTAATGTATGAGGAGAAAGAACTTTATTTATTTTTGCTTTTTTAGCTAGCCTTTTTATTATTTGCCATACAACAAGCCGGCTTAAAGCTTCACCACTTAAGTCAGTAAATAATGGTTCAGGCTTTTTCTTTAGTTCGGCAAATTTATCTTGTTTTTTGCTTTTACTAGTTGCTTTTTTTTGTTGTTTTTGTTTTTCTGCGAGATATTCTTTAATAGCAGATATTGCTTTTTGACCAATCGGAACAATTCTTTCTTTTGAGCCTTTGCCTATACAACGTAAATGTCCATTTTCTAGATTTACTTGTTTGATTTCCAAATTGGTTAATTCAGAAACACGTAAGCCCGCTCCATATAGTAATTCTATTATTGCTTTGTCTCTTTTACTTTTTGCCTCAGCAATGAGTTTATCAATTTCGCTTGTAGACAATACAGATGGCAAATTTTTTTGTTTTTGTGGGTTATTTATTCCATATAATGGATCAATTTCAATTTGAGAATTATCTTTTAGCCAAGTGAAATAACCTCGCAATGTTGCCATATTACGTATAAGTGAAGCAGTGCTTAGTTTTGCTTGTCGCAAATTTAAAAGATATTGTGTGATTTTTTGTCTCGATATTTCTCCAGGTTCATGCTCCAACCATTTGAAGAATGCTTTCAAATCTTGTTTATAGGCCGAAATAGTATTTACCGACAAACCACGATCGTAAGTCAAATATTGTATGTATTTTTCACCAAGCTCATAAGAGCCGGATTTAAATGGGTGTTGTTGCATAGGGACCTATCTTTTTGCCCTTTGCCAAATAGGCAATAGACATCAGATGTCTGATAAATAAATTTAGATGATTTAGCTTAGTTCTTATTAGTATATACGCAATTGTCTAATGTCATCAATTAATAGAGTTGGACAATTTTTGACCGGGCAATGGATGCGCTGATGCATTTGGTTTATTTGGTAACCAGCGGAAAGTTTTTTCTATTGATTGACCAATAAGATTAGTATTTGTGGGTGGAGCAAAAATTCTAAATGTAAAAGCTCTTGGATTATCGGAAGCTATTTCTCCCAAAATTGGAAATGACGGTAAGCTTTCTAATTGTCTAAAGGTGATTGTGTGCAAAAACTTTTGTACAGTAAACCTCTTTGAAACCTCTCCAAAAGGACCGGGGATTATGCTGGATGAAACACGAGGAATATAGCCTGCTACATCTAAATCAATGAAATTACCTTTTAAATCTAAATTTCCAGCTGCTCTTAATCTAATATCATTACCATCAAAGCGTAATTGGTCGATTGAGGCAATACCGTTTTTTACGTCGAAATAGCCTGTTACTTCGTTAAAACGACCAGTTTTTACTGGTAAAACTGATTGCAGCAAATTATTGACATTAAAACCAAGCAGACCTTGTTGTAATAAATTGGCATGAATTAGTTTTTCTTGCAATTTACCAAATGAGCCCATCAGTCCTCTGTAAATAGAAAATTCTCCACTACCATTGAGATTGCTAAGGAAATCTTTTATATTGGTGCCGCGACTATTGAAAGTCATTTCGGCATCAGCTAATCCAGTAACAGCGCTTGATTGTTCCATTAAATCCAAAAGAAATTGATCTATTTGTAATTTTTTCATACTTATAGTTATGCTTGATTCTTTTGTCGATGGTATATACCTGCCATCCATATGGATTTCGCCACCGGATATAGTGGCATGAGCGTCTTTCAGTAAAATCTGTGGCACTTGTTTATTTTCGAAAATAATATTAGCGTGCATATCTTTGACATTTAGCCCAGCAATCGAACCTGATTGAAAGTCTAACTTGGTTTGCGAAGTGCTATCGGCAGTGAGGAAGCTATTCATGTTAAAGATTGTCCATTGAGGAGTTTCAATTTTGCCATTAAGATCAACAATCTTTAATTCAGGTATAGACACATTTTTGATAGCGAGATCGGCATGTGTTAAAAGGTGATCTGCTTGTCCAGACATAGCAATTGTGCCTTTAAATGTTCCATTTGTTCCATCGGTGGAAATAGAAGGATCGAGCATGGACAAAACAGTTCTAGTGTCGATAGCATTAATAGTAGTAATAACAAAATCAAGTTTGTCTTTTTTACTATCCAAAGAATTTGGAATGTATTTGCCTCTAGCTTGAATAACGGATTTGCCTATGGTTAGCTCACACTTTGTGATATCAATGTAATTGCTATTTGCATCTTCATCCTGGTCGTCATCATGTATTCTCATTACTATGTTCAAATTCATGGCTTGTGGAGCGGGTTGGTAAATAGTGCCCCATTTGCCAAATTTGATTTTAAAATTGCTATTAGCAATAATTTTAAGCGTTGACTCAATATTTTTTGTTTGCTTGTCGTTTGTTATGTTAGCTTTGATAAACAAAGGCTTATTAGAAAATATTTCCATTTTATAAACACTGGCAAGTTCTGGCAATAAATTAGTTAAATCCTGAGGAAAGACCTGTCCTTTTATATTTGTTGTTATTGCCTGCTTACCAAATAAGTCACTTATATGACCAGTAATAGCAAATCTGCTTTTGCCAAGAGAAACGCGAGAATCTTGTATGTCTACGTCCTGATTTTTAAAATTCAATAAAGCCAATGTACGATAAAAAGGCAGCTGATTATTCCCAATTTTACCTGCTAAATTGTAAACACCAAGACTGCCGTCTATAGAAGGATTATGTGTTTTCTTCTGCCATGAAATACTGCCATATAATTTACCGCGTAATAAAGATAAATTGTATTTGTTTAAAAGATTGGTATAGAAAGAAAATGTTTCTTTTAAATAGGGAGAGCTCAGAACATAATTATTTACTTCAGCAATATCTATTTCATCACAAGAAATTTTTGCCCATTTTACTTGGATATTGGAATTGATATTAGTGAAACTTCCATTTGCTATTAATTTGCCAGAATTACCAATTATGTTTACATCTTTTAAAGACATATCATTATTTGTGATGGCAATTGTGCCAGCTGATAATTTAAGAGAAGTATTTTTATTTGGTGAATGAGAAACTAGCCGAATGTCTTCTGGAGACAAATTTATAGAAATACTAGGTTTATCTAGGTTATTAGTAACATTACAGGTAATGTTAGCTGCTCTACCACTTATCGAATTTGTAATTTTAGGTAATTGGATTTGATAAGAATGGGCAATATCTATAAGTTGTTTTAAATCTACATGAGTACCGGTCAAAACTAAATTGCATTTGTTGTGGGTCCCTGTTTGGATAGATCCATTTATACGAAAATTGCCTGGCTTACTCTTGGTGGTACCCGGTAATTGTCCTTGTATATTATTGAGGCTAATATAATTGTCTTTGTAGGTTAATCCACCAGAGACATGCTCAGCAATAATTTTGTTGTCGTTATAAATAAGTGCATCTTTCAATACTGTCTCTATTGTAGTAGTTTCTTTCTTGTCAATTATGTCTAATTGTCCAGTTAGGCTAGCTTGCCCAGAAAAACGTAATGATTTAAGCGTCATTGATTTGCCAAATAAATTTTGAGGCAACCAATCAGTATTGGTATTTTTTATTTCAAGATCGTTGGCAAAGAATTTTATATGTGCTTCTTTATCTGTATTTACTAAATAACCGTTGATATTTAAAGAAGTGTTTTGAAAAGGAATTTCTAATTTGTGAATGTCTATTTTTCCGGAATTAATTGAGATATTGCTCTTAATATTAGTCTCTTTATCAAAATCAAATAAAGAAGAAAATAGTGCTTTGTTTTTTACGTTGGGTAAAAAGTCAGAAAATATTGACTGAGCATTGGCAGTTCTTATTTTTAAATCTGACCAAGTCATATTATTGGCATCAATTAAAAAGGAAGCATTAGCATTAACTTGATGAGAACTTGGCGGAGCTTTAGCTGTAGCAATATAATCTAATGCATTTATCTGAGATTTGATAATTCCTTTGATACCTTTTTTATAAGTTCCTTCTCCAGAAGCCTGCATAGTAATTAACTTATTGTCCAAGCGACTTGGAAGATTAACAATAAACGGCTTTAAATATGATGAGCGAATATTTTTTGTCTCTAGAGTAAATTTATATTTATTGGTTTGCCACTCCTTAAAATAGCCATATCCCATAACATTCAGACGAACCCATGCATGAGGATCGTGAGTGTTTTTGTTGGGAATTTGAAAATACAAATAAAAAGGCCATTGAGTCTGTCTTTTCGGCATAACTAGCTTTAAGCTAATTCTTTCAAAATTTGAAATGGGGATAGACTTTCTATAGTGTGAATCGTATTGGTCTACGTGTAATTTCCCATTTTCTATTTGAATAAATCGAATTTCTGGTCCATCCACTAATAAATCAGAAAAATTCCAATAATTTGGACCAATTTTATAAACCCAAAATTGTGGTGAATTTAAATCAATATGTTTAATAATTAGCTTGCCTCTTAAAAGAGGTAAGAAAGCAATGCTTAAATCAACCGGACCTGATTTTATAAAAACATTTTTGTTCAAATGATTATCGGACACGGTCATTTTATTTGAAGATAAAGTCAGTCCATTTAAACCCAGGCGGCAAGAAAGAGTATCTAGTTTTACTTGCCTATGCAAAGACAATGACAATGAATCTTCTAGATATGGATGAATCAAGTTAATATTGGCCATCAAAAGATAAAAGCTGGCAAAGCAAACAACAAATAAAGTAGCAAAAATAAACCCAAGTCTTTTAAGGCTAGTTTTAATTTGCTCGCCCAAAAATTTATTGTGTTTATTATTTTCTCCGGTATTTTTTGTAATTTTGCCTGGAATTATTGATGGCATATAAAGTAATTAGATATTCCGGAAGATGTAAGTAAATAACATGACTAATATTAATAGACCTCTGTTCCAATTACTTTGCCGAGATCTAATTAGGTTCAGGCTAGCACAAGCATCACTCCGATGCCAAGCACCAATTTAATGTTAGTAATAACAAAAAAATTCAATTCTTTGTCTTGGCCGTAAGTTTTGCCTTTTAGCGGGTATATCAAGCAAGGGAACCTTAGCAATGTCTCAAGTAGAGAACTGCTAATTTTAATGGATTATATGTTTGCATCTAACATGGAAAACGAAATTTCTGTTAAAACTGGGAATTATTCGCGCGAAGAACTTGACAATAAATGTTGGCCTGTTTTTGAACGTTTGTTGACAGAGCTCGGAGAACGTTACCAGAATTGGATCGTTGTCATAGAGCCTGAAACAGAAGAATATTTTATTGGTTTAGATGATTTTGAAGTATTAAGTCGCGCGCGTAAACGTTATCCGCGTTCGCAGTTTTTTGCTTATCGATTGAGTGAAAATCCTGCTGTAGATGTGCTTTTTTAATAAATAAGTTAAAAAAATCATGATAGACAAGGACAATAATGACGAATCAACAAAGGTAATACGTGGACGCATAGACGAACACGGTAGAGTGCTGATTCCAGTAATAGTCATAGCTTCCGATGGCTTAGAAGTAGAAGTAGAGGCTTCAGTAACTGTTGAATTTGTTGGCTCAATTGCTGTCAGTGATGAATTAGCGCAACAATTGGGATGGAGACGCCTAGGCAGCAGAAAAGTTATGATTGGCAGTCAATCAGTTGTTTTAGATCATTATTTTGGTACAGTTGCTTTAGGTCACGAACCTAAACAGGTAGTGGTTTTAGGCGGGATTAATCGCCCAGCTATTATTGGTCAAAAGCTAATGTCTGGACGTGTATTACAACTTGATTTTTCAACCAGTGAAGTAGCTCTAACGCAAGTCTAAGACAAAGTATTCATATATATTTGTGATATAGCTCTTTGAGAAATAAGTCGTTTTGTTACCGATGAATAATTGTCTTGTTGTTAAAATGGCAAAAAAGGGCAATAAATATGTTAAGAATTAAATGGTAAATCAACAAAACAATCGACATAATTGTCATGGTTTTGAGTCATGTAAAATGACAGGAAATAATTTAAAGGAGTAACTCATGTCCTATACCATCGTTGCTGATGTTTGTGAAGGTATTGCTGATTGCATTCCTGTTTGCCCTGTTGAATGCATTCATTGGGCAGAAGGAAAAACAAACGTCAAGGGTACAAAATACACATACATTGATGATTCAACTTGTATAGACTGTGGCGCTTGCTTGTCAGTATGTCCAATTGAAGGGGCAATACTTGAAGAGTGGAAACCTGAACTACAAAAACCTTAGTTCTGGATTCAAAATAATTATCAATAAGCATGGCTTTTTCATATGAAAATGCTGTGCTTATTTTTTTAGTTTTATTTTCCAAAATTGATCTGCTTTTTCTTTTAATGCTTTCATTTGGTTTTCTAATTCAAGTCTAATATTTTCTTGTTCTATTTCGTTTAGCTCTAAGGGAACAACAATTGGTTTGCCGTAAACATACACAATTGGACTAGCCCATAATGGACCCATAAATTTATCCCAAGATGGAAACCACCAACATGTGCGAGCCGAACAAACAAAAGGAATAATAGGTAAATTAGCCATTTGAGCTAATCTAATAATTCCTGGTTTAACTTTATCTATTGGTCCACGTGGTCCATCTACCATGAAAGCTAGGCTTTGTCCTTGTTTTACTGCTTGCAATAATTCACGTGTTCCTTGTACTGCTTTATAGCTAGGCGAGCCACGGGCAACAGTAAAACCAAGACCAGTAACACCACGAGCAATCATTTCGCCATCGCGGCTTTGACTAACTAAAATTGTTAGTTTATGACGCAAATTTACCAGTCCTAAAACACCAACCATACGTCCATGAAAAATAGCAAATATGGCCATTTTGTTATTGTTATTGACTAAATAAGGATAAGCTTCTTCTGAAATTATCCTAATCAATCTATAACTTCTATCAAAAAAACCTATGCCATGTACCATGATGAAACCTAATAGATTCATGCGAATGGTATCCAGCCATGGGAAGCGGGACAATAGGGCACCAGTTTTGAACAATTTGACCAATTTGTATACCGAGAATTTATTAGTAGCGGCTCATGTAACTAAATAATTAGTGTACCTGTTTAAAACTAAGGCAAAAGCCAGTGTTTAAAGCATTTGTGTTATTATTAAACCCGATAATCTGAACAAAAGTAAAATGGATAAAAAAGAATGGCATTAGAGGCATTAAAGAAAAAAGAAATTATTGATTCTCATAAAGCACACGGCAAAGATACTGGTTGCCCTGAGATACAAATCGGTATTTTGAGTCAAAGAATAAAAGAATTAACTGAGCACCTTAAGACACATAGTAAGGATTACCACAGTCGACGTGGATTATTGATGATGGTTGGTAAACGTCGTCGTTTGCTCAAATATTTAAATCGACAAGATCAACAAAGATATCAAAGCCTTATTGATAAGCTTGGTTTAAGACGTTAAAACATTAGGTCTGGTGTTGCCAGACTTTTTTGTTTATGTCAAAGCTTTATCCAAGGTATTGGTTTTTACACATATTTTTTGAAGGACAAGAATGTCTATGGAAACTTTAGCGAAAGCAAGCACAAACAAAATTTCTTTTGAATTGAGTGGAAAAACAATCACTCTTTCTACTGGACGATTAGCAAAACAAGCAAATGGCGCTGTTGAAGTTGTGTGTGGTGAGACACATCTTTTAGTTACTTGTACTGAAAGTAAACAGCCACGCGAAGGAATTGATTTTTTCCCGCTCATGGTTGATTTTGAAGAGAAGTTATATAGCGTAGGACGCGTTCCAGGAAGTTTTGGACGTAGAGAAGCAAAACCAACTGATAAAGCCATATTAATTAGCCGATTAATAGATCGTCCAATCAGACCATTGTTTAAAGAAGGCTATCGCCAAGACGTTATGATTGTTGCTCTTTGTTTGAGTGCGGATCAAATTAATCCACCTGACACCTTAGCTATGCTTGGCGCATCAGCAGCAATAGAATTAGCTGGGCTACCATTTGCTGGACCAATTGGAGCAGTGAGGGTTGGTCGTGTAGCAGGAAAATTTATTGCTAACCCAACGTATGAAGAAATTGCCGCTTCTGATATGGATATTGTTGTTGCTGGTACTGAATCATCAATTATGATGGTTGAGGCTGGATTGGATATTGTTTCTGAAACTGATGTGCTTGCAGCAATTGATTTTGCACACGGTCATATTAAAAAACAAGTAGAAATACAACGAGCGTTTGTAAAAGAATTAGGCATTGCCAAACGCGAGTTTGAGCCAGCTGCTAAAAATGCTGAATTAACTAATCTTATTTATGAACGTGCTACAGCAAAACTAAAAGACTCAATGAATGGTGTTGTTGATAAACATGTAAGATCTAAATTAATTGATGAAGCTAAAGCAGCTATTCTTGAGGCAATAAGTCTGTTGCCTGAAGAGCATGAATTAAAAGCTTACCCAGAAAATAAAATTGCTGGCTATATGGAAGAACATGAAGCTAATTTGATGCGCAGCCAAGTTTTAGATAAGGGTGTAAGAGCCGATGGGCGACGTTTGGATGAAATAAGACCAATTACTGTAGAGACATCTTTATTGGAACGTGCTCACGGATCTGGTTTATTTACGCGAGGCACAACTCAAGTTTTATCAGTTGCTACTCTTGGTACTGGTGGGGACGCTCAAAAGCTTGATTCAGTTGATCCACAAAAAGAAAAAACCTATATGCATCATTATAATTTTCCTGGTTATTCGGTTGGTGAAGTTAAACCAAATCGTGGTCCAGGCAGGCGCGAAATAGGACATGGTGCTTTAGCTGAAAGAGCAATAGTACCTGTTTTACCGGATGAAAAAACATTTCCTTATGTTATTCGTGTAGTATCTGAAGTATTAGAATCAAATGGTTCTACTAGTATGGCTTCTACTTGTGGATCTAGTTTAGCTTTAGCTGATGCTGGTGTACCAATAAAACAAACTGTTGGTGGCATTGCTATGGGACTAATTCTAGAAGGTGATCGTTTTGCAATCCTTTCAGATATCCAAGGGCTGGAAGACTTTTTAGGCGATATGGACTTTAAAGTTGCTGGTACAAAAGATGGCATTACAGCCTTACAAATGGATATCAAAATTGAAGGTATTTCATTAGATATTATGCGTGTAGCTCTTGAACAGGCACGCAAAGGAAGAATGCATATTATTGGTGAGATGGAAAAAGTTCTACCAAAACCAAGAACAGAATTATCACCATGGGCTCCACGCATTCTTACAATTCAAATTGATCCAGAAGATATAGGTACAGTAATTGGGCCTGGTGGCAAAGTTATTCGTAAGATCATTGAAGAAACTGGAGCAACTATTGATATACAAGATGATGGTACTGTATTAATTGCCAGTGTTGAATCAAATGGTGGTGAAGCTGCTCGTGATTGGATTGTAAATATGCTCAAGCGAGTAGAAGTAAATAAAATTTATCATGGTAAAGTTACACGTATTATTCCAGTGGGTGCTTTTGTGGAAGTATTGCCTGGCAAAGAAGGCATGGTCCATATTAGCCAATTAGAAAATCGACGTGTAGAAAAAGTAGAAGATGTTGTTTCGATAGGACAAAAGGTTATTGTTAAAGTACGTGAAATAGATGAAAGAGGCAGAGTTAATTTAACAATTAAAGGTGTAAGTCCTGAAGAAAAGGCTCAAATAGAACAAGCTTAGATTAAACGAGACTTCTAACATTAAATGGTAAAAAAAGAGAAGCTTTTGGCTTCTCTTTTTTATATACTTTTGAATTTTTGGACCTTTATTTATCAGCAACCTTTTCTTTAAATTCTTTACCAGCTGAAAATGCTGGTACAACTTTTGCTGGTACTTTAATCTTTTGTCCAGGTTTTTGAGGGTTATTAGTTTCGCGAGCTTTACGCTTACGCGCTTCAAATGTGCCAAATCCAACTAATGTTACTCTGTCCCCCTTTGCTACAGACTCGATGATAACATCAGTAAAAGAGCCTAAAATCTCTTCTATATCTTTTTTTGTATTATTTGTGCGTGCGGCTACTTCAGCGGCAAGTTCTGCTTTATTCACTTGAGATTCCCCTCCCAGTCATCTGGTTTAAATCACGTAAGTGGCAAGAATACAGTACCTTTGATGCTTAGACAAGACATCAGATCATAAATTATGGTCTTTCATCACCTTTTTTATTTGTCTTTGTTTTATCGCTAAATATTGAGACTAGCCAATATTAAACGGGAGAGTTGTCAATGGAATCTAGGCTAATTTTTAAGATTCGTTGTTATTTTAAGAATAGTGAAATTAAGCCATATACGGCTTAAAGAGACAATTTTGCTTAGCAAAACTTTCTAAAAACTATGTGAAAAGGCAAGCAAACTGGGAACAAATATAATACCCCGACTTAAAAGAGGGTTATTTGAAAAAGACAGTTAAAGTAAGTCCCAATATGGATTCACGCCAAACTGCTTTTGCTGCTGCAAATATTGCTCATGCAAAAAAAGGACAGGGAACTTTAATACTCGATGTTTCTCATATATCAATTTTTTGTGACTACTTTGTTATTACGGGAGGTGATACTACAACACAAGTTAGAGCCATTGTAGAGGCTATTGATGAGCAATTGTCAAAATTTGGATACACTTGCAAGTCAATAGAAGGGAAAAAAGAAGCAAGATGGGTATTAATGGACTATAAAAATGTAGTTGTCCAGGTATTAAAAGAAGAGGAGCGTAATTACTACAAACTTGAACAGTGTTGGAATCATGCTCTTGTGGTAGATCGTCGTGAGTGGTTGAAGGACTTTTATATCAATAAGCTAGTAAAAACAAATATGTTAGAGAGTTTCTAGCTAATTTTTAGGGGTGCAATATGAGTTTCAGAACAAGACTCCAAACATTTGTGGACAGTCGTCAGAAAATCCAAATATGGTATGGTATGGGCTGTCACAATACTGTTACTGGGCGCGTTTTGAGCGTGGACCATGATCATATTGATATTGAGTCTTATTCGCACGAAAGCGATGGACAAATTCATATACGTAGAATTTTAGTACCAGTACATTTGATCCTTCATATTGATATTACATCAGCGGAAAGCCATGAAGAAACTGATGACGAAAATAATATATTTGATAATGATCGTATTGCCGAATTACCGGTTATTGATTTACCAGAACCACCAAAAGGTTATGCTGTCAGAATTTTATCTCAATTGAATTCATCCTTTTCCAATCGATTTGCACGAATTAGTGCTGGTCCAGGAGGTATTTATTTTGCAGTTGACGGCAGCGTCTGGTTTGCTGATCATGGCGGACAATTGACAGAATATGCACGTATTCGTGGCAATACAACAATATCTGGATTAAGATTTGACCGTAAAGGTGTTTTATACGTTGCTACAATTGCTGGCACAATTTATAAAATTGATCCAAGTAAAAGCGGACGTGTACTTGCTCAATTAGATGGTAGTTTGACAGGTGGTGGAACTTTCTTGGCTGATATAGTACTCGGACCAGATGATGAAGTTTTTGTATCTAATTTCCCATCAAATACAGGTGGTGTATTTAGAGTAGATCGCGTAGGCGAATACAGTGTTTTAACTGGTGGACAAGGAATGGGAACCCAAGGATTGCTTGTTGATCATGAAGGCTCATTGTGGGGACTTGAACATGCAACAGGTTCACTTGTCAAAAGAACTTTAGAAGGAAAAGAACTTGCTCGTGTGAATGTCGCTGATCCGGAATCATTTAATTTTGCTGACGGTTTTGATGGAAATTTAGCTATGGATAGCTTGGGTCGCATTTATGTGACAGCAGGACGCACAGGTATTGTTTATCGAGTAAGCAGACAAGGTAAATCAGAAGTCTTTTTAAATGGACTTGTTAATCCAACAGGCATTGCCTTTGGTCCAGATGGAACATTGTTTTTATTAGAGGCAGGACGCTCTAGATTGCTTCGTGTTGTAGCTTTGGATAAAGCTGATAGAACAGCTAATGCTACTGCTTTGAGCTAACCAATAAAGACTCGTCTTTATACAATTTTTCAAGAATATCTTTGTATTTGGCTTCCACAATAGATCTTTTTATTTTCATGGTGGCGGTTAATTCGCCATTTTCAACTGACAATTCAGAATTTAGTATATGAAAATTTCTTACTTGTTCATAATCAGCTAGTTCGTGAGAACGTTTTTCAATTTCAGCTTTTAAATATTTTTTTAAAGCAGGTAATTTTATCAACTCATGATAATCAGTAAAAGACCAATTATTTTCATGAGCTAGATCAATAGTGGCTTGTTCATCAAGAGTCAGTATAGAAACAAGTGTTTTTCGTCGATTACCAAAAACAATTGCTTGTACAACTAGAGGAATAGTTTTTAGAATTGCTTCGATTTTTTGTGGTGCTATATTCTTGCCAGCCGAATTAACAATAATGTCTTTCTTGCGGTCGGTAATTTTTAAATAGCCGTCTTGATCAATTTCACCAATATCGCCAGTATGGAACCAAGCGCCAGTAAATACACTCTTGGTTAACTCACTGTCTCTATAATAACCTTTGAATACAGTGGGCCCTGAAACCAATATTTCACCATCATCGGCAATTTTTACTGATACACCTGCAAGAGCTGGTCCAACAGAGCCAGGTTTTACTTTTTGTACGCGGTTAACATTTGTTGGGGCTGTAGTTTCTGTTAATCCATAACCTTCCATGGCTGTAATACCAATAGCATTGAAAAATTCTATTACTTCAATTGTGGCAGGGGCCCCACCGCTTATAATCAGCTTTAATCGACTACCAATTCTTTCTCGCAATTTTGAAAGAACAAGCTTTTCTGCTAAATAATGCTTTGCTTGCAGTCCTAATCGTATTGGTTTATCACTGATTCTGTGTTCAAAAACTTGTTTGCCTTGCTGAAGAGACCAATCAATTAAATTGCGCGCACGTCCAGAGGCACCATCAATACCGCTTCTTACTTTGCTATATATTTTATCGAGTATTCGAGGTACAACCAACATTACACTTGGTTTTACTTCTTGCATGTTTTTGCCTACATGCTCAACTCCTTCAGCAAATGCACAGACAGTACCGTTTAATAACCAATAAAATTCTCCACAAATACGTTCAAAAACGTGTGAAAGAGGCAAGAATGAAAGAAAAGTATCATCTTCAGTAACTGGAATTGTCTCAGGTAAGTCGTTCAAAACATTTAAAATATTTCCGTGTGTCAGTATTACGCCTTTAGGGGTACCTGTTGTACCGGATGTGTAAATGATGGTGGCTATTTCTTCGCTGTTTATACCATTTATACGTTCATCAATTAAATTTGGCTCTTTGTCTTTTAAAGTACGTCCTAATTCTTGTAATTCTTCTAGTCCAATAACTAAACTTGCCAAATCTTCTTTTAAATTTAAGTCTGACAGTGATCTGCCTTTTGCAGGAGCAGTTAGCAATATAATTTTTTTGAGACTAGGTACATTTTCAATTACTGCTAAAAGTTTGTTCAATAGTGATTCAGTTTGTACAAAAATAATTTCAGCTTCTGAATTGTTCAAAACATGTTGAATATCAGAAATTGAACTAGTTGGATAGATTGGGATAGATACACTGCCATTGGTAATAATAGCTAAATCAGAAGCTATCCATAAATGACTTGTATTGGACATGATAGCGCCTGGTGCTTTTGGTTCTAGTCCTAGCGAAGCAAGTCCAAACGCCATTTCCGATACTAAATTACCAAAGTCTTGCCAAATCATATCCCGGTATAAACTACGGTTTTCTTTATAACGTAAAGCTATTTTGCTTGGCGTTTTTTGTAGGCGTTCAGTAAATAGTGCTGCAAGTGACTGATACAAGGACGTTACCTCTTTTAGGTTAATCAATAAACTGTAATTATGCCTAGCTGTCTAAAACTAGTTTCACTGTCTCTCGTCAAAACTGGAAATATTATAACGAGAATTAAAATGCCACAAAGGATATTTACTTGTCTTTTAGTTTGTTCTTATCCAAAAATACCTTTATGCTTCGATTTTACTTATGAATAGCGAAATAAAGGTCTGATTCTTAAACTTTATACATAACCTTTAACATAAACTATTGGGATATAACATCTTTTAAACATATTTGAGACTGCCAGGAAACAAATGATTTAGCTACCTCGTCTACCTCTGGATCTAGCACCAAATCATGATAAGCCTGCTCAAAATGTAATAAGTCTTTTTGTGGTGCTTTTAAGCTATTGAAATAAGCAATATTTTTTTGATTATCAACAATAAATTCATTGCCTGCTGTCATCATTAAAAGCGGGACAGGAAGGCTTGATAGGTCCTCTACGCGTTTAGTTAGCTTTAATAGCTCTAATACCATTTTGCCAGGTATTGAAAAACGTCTATCTGGGTCATTGTCTAACCAAGATCTAATATTTGCGTCTCTTACAACTAAATCCACTGAATATGGTAAATCAATAATGCTTTCTGGGTTCAATAAAGCTTTAGTAATTGAAATTGCCTTATATGAAAATGTGAATATTTTAGGGTTTCCATTAAGTCCGGGCGATAATAAAACTATGCCATTTGGCATGATTGCAGGCTGAATACGCGATAGAGCAGCCAATGAAACCAATGCTCCCATGCTATTGCCCAGGATGTAAATAGGTTTTTCAATAAATAAGCTTTTTAGGTAATCATAAGTTGTTAGCAAATCGTCTAACCACTGTGAATATGAAAAAAAATTGTGTTTACGTTTTTTCCCAAAACCTACTAAGTCATAGCTAACAACAAATATGCCTTCTATTTTTAAGAGCCTGGCGAATGCTTCAAACCAAGCGCTATGAGCTCCCAACCCATGCACTAATAATGCTATAGCTTTAGATTCATTGGGATTGCCCCAGGTTCTGAGCAAAATTGAATCATTATTATTGGTAATTTCTATATACGAATTGGTAGGTGTAAGGTTAATTTCGTCCAGCATAAAAGTATATTATAAGAGAAGACAATAAATTTTACTTTTATTTGCTAAAGTTGAACAATTATTTGGAGACCATACTAGTTTAGAAATGTCAAACAGTACCAAGGGCAGTGGTAGGACGATAAAACTTGTAATTATTTTTTTGGGGATTCTCATAGGCATCTCGCTTACCCTTTATTGTTTAATGCCACGAGAAACTCAACTTGATAAAGCAATTGTTCTCATTAAGGCTAATAAAGCAGCTAAAGCACTAGTAATTCTTGAACAATTAGCAAAAATACAACCAGAAAATCCTGATGTTTTTCCATGGCTTGCACAGGGTTATTTAAATTGTGACCGGTTGGCAGAAGGTAGAATAGCGCTTGACACTGCTTTGAAGTTAAATTTGCCGTGCAAGGTTACAGTACCAGTAGTGCTTTCTTATGCTCAATATTATGCTGAAAGAAATGATTTTGTTGAAGCCGATAAGCTCTTTAACTCAGCAAAAATAAATTGTAATGGTGCTGATTTACAGCAAGGACAAGCTAGTTTGTATATGGCTTGGTCTAATTATGATCAAAATAATAATAAGCTTGATGATGCGGTAATGCATTTGGAAAAAGCTTATGAAATTGCAGCGAACCTTGATAAAAAACTCAAAGACTCTATTACCAATGATATATGTGAACTGTATAGACAATTAGCTGGACGGGCAGAAATAAATGGTGATAAAGCAAAAGCAATTTTGCTTTTGGAGAAAAGTCTTTATCTAGCTGAAGAGCCAGTTACTCGTATGCAATTAGGTAATTTGTACAACGAAATTGGTGAAATCAATAAAGCTACTGAACATTATCGTCATGTTTGTGTAGCAGATCCTAATAATCTTGAGGCGAGACATCGCTTAATAGAACTATTTTTGAAAAAAGACAATTTATTTAGTGCGCGCGAAGCATTATTGGAATTAATAGAAAAAGAAAAGAGTGTAGAAAATTATCAACTTTTAGCGACTGTTGCTCTCAAAACACATAGTTACGCACTCAGTGTTAGGGCTTTAGAAGAGGCATCAGCATTAAGTCCAAAAGAAATAAGTCTTCTGGAGGCTCTACAAAAAGCTTTACTGGACTGGAGTAATGTTTTAAGCAAACAAGGAAAAACAGATGAGTCAATTTCTGTGAAAGGCAAAGCACAGCGGGTTTTTGAACTAATTAAAGAAATTCAAAAAGAAGAGAATAAAGATTTAGCAAATAAAACAGATGCTGAATCGTCTCTTCCTCCTGGTGTTTTACCTGTTTCTTTATTTGCTTCTCGTATATGGTTGGCAAAGGGAAGTTTAACTCCAGAAGGAGAAATTCAAGTAAAAAATATTGCCAATCGTCTTGTTAATGATTTATCGCTGACTGTTGTCTTTTATGATAATACAGTACACAGAGCAAAAGGTTCTGTGACGGTGTCTGCTGCTAGTCTCAATCATCCAATGCCACCACATTCCATACGTAATCTTTATTTTTCTTGTCCTAATATTGTTAATCCAGAACATCAATTAGCAGTGATAATTTATTGGAAAGGACAATTAATAAAAGAGTTGCCAGTGGTCAAAGTTAGGTGAGATAATCTTATTTATGGATAGCACTGAAAATAATCTTGGCTCTATAGCTCCTGTTTGTCGTCATGAATTTGTAAGAATTTTTCAGCGGAAAATAAAAGGACTAGAGCGCAGGCTGGTGTCCACAAAAGCTTATTTACCAGTGGGCTTCAAAATGACTGATTTTTCACATTTGGGAGAAGGCAGTTATTGTTTTTGCAACAAATGTCGCATGCGTTTATTTCCTAAAAGAACTAATGCAGATAAAGCACAAGCACGCTTGTTGCTTGCCAAGAAGATGGCGGCACCAGATTTAGATCTAAGAGTAGAAGTTGTGCCAGAAGAAAAAGAGGTATCTGTTAGTGTGGAAGAATTAGAGTTAGAATCTGTGGAATTGGAAGATTTGGTGGATGAGCATGCTGTGAATTTAGATGAATCTGCTAACACATGTTTAAATGATGATGAAGCATAAAGAGGTCTGTATATGTTTGGTGTTTTAGAAAAAATATTGGCTTTTGTTATTTTATTTCCGCCAGTATATTTGCTTTTCCGTTATTTGCGTTGGTATGCACGTCAAGATCAAGATCATAGCCAAGATCATAGTAAGGATCAAGATTAGTATGGCAAGATATTTTGCCAGAATTGTTAGAGCAGTAATTGTTAGCGCCTTGGGCTTTGGTGGTGGTATTGGCTTACTTGCTTTTATAATTATTTTGGTACTTACTGGTCATCAGGCGGCTTTAAGTTATGGCTTGCATGCTGCCATTGGTATTGGAATTGTATTTGGCATTATTGTTGCTTTTTTTCTTTTGCTTTTAGACTTAACGCCGCGCTTATTTAGTGTGCACGGACATGAAAAAGAAGTTTGGGATTTAGAACAAATAAGGATTTTTGAATTTAAAGGTAATGTCAAAGAACTTAAACAAGTGACTAGGCAAGCATTGCTTGCTGTTCCTAATGTAAAAGTTGTATCTGACGATGGTAGTGAATTAACGATGACAGCCTCAGTTGGTCCAAGCTGGCGTTCTCCCGGCGAACATATGCGAGTAAGTGTGAAGCCGGTTAACGATAGTAATTGGCAAATCACGTGTCAAAGCAGATCTTTATCTGACAATATTGCTTTTGATTATGCAAAAAATTTCGATAATGTAGAAATATGGCTAAAAAAATGAATATTTATGCTAATGAATTGAGTGAATTGAAGGCGCAAAAATAATTGTGCAGAAAGGGCAATATTAATGAAAGCAAATCCAGCAATTTTTATAGGACTATTTTTTACTACTTTAGCCACGTTACTTTATGAATTACTGTTAGTGCGTGTGTTTAGTGTAACACTCTGGTATCACTTTGCTTTCATGGCAGTATCCATTGCTATGTTTGGCATGACAGTTGGTGCTCTTCTAGTCTATTTGTCTAAAGCTTTTACAGAAGGAAAAGTAAGCAAACATATTACTAATGCTTCTTTTTTATTTGCTCTTACCATGCTTGTTAGTTTTTGGGTGCATTTGCAACTACGTGTTATTCCTTATCCATCGTTAATTGGTTTTTTAACGATGTTTGTTACTTATGTATTAATCAGTGTGCCGTTTATTTTCGGTGGAATTACTGTCTGTTTATGTTTGACACGATTTAAAGAACAAGTGGGTAAACTGTATGCTATCGATTTAATTGGTGCTGCTGGTGGCTGCTTGTTATTAGCTCCTGTTTTAGAAACTTTTGGGGTGACAAGTTCGGTAATTCTTTTGTCTTTAATAGCTATGATTGGTGCTTTATCATTTTCATTAGCTGATAAAGCCAATAAAACAACTACTTTATGTGCAGTAGCCGTGATAGCTTTTATAGCTTTATTAGGGCTAGATTCCCAAAATCATTTTATGAAATTGAATTGGGTAAAAGGTTTTCCTGATCCGCCAGCAGCCTATGAAAAATGGAATGTATTATCAAGATTGCGTGTTTTTGGTGATAAAAATAAAGATGCTTGGCCAAGAGCATGGGGTCTTAGCCACACATTGCCTGAAGATTTTAGAGTAAAAGAATTAGGGCTTAATATCGATAATAGTGCTTTTACTGTTTTGACTGCATATGATGGAGACGCAGAAAAAGTAAAACATTTAAAATACGACATCATTAATTTAGGACATTATTTGCGCCACAATGCAGACGTAGCTGTAATAGGTGTTGGTGGTGGAAGAGATGTTTTATCGGCTTTGATTTTTAATCAAAAATCAGTCACTGGTATGGAAATTAATCAAGGCATAATTGATGTATTGTCTCGTCAATTCAATGATTTTACTGGCAATATACATGCCGATCCAAAAGTCAAAATAGTAAATAGCGAAGCAAGAAGTTATTTAGCTAGCAACAAACAATTATATGATCTAATTCAAATATCGCTAATAGATACTTGGGCAGCAACAACTATTGGTGCACATGTACTTACAGAAAATAATTTGTACACAGCTGAAGCTTGGAAAATATTTTTTAATAGGTTGAAACCAAATGGAATTATTACATGTTCTAGATGGTCTGCACCTAAATCGCCAGCAGAAGTTTATCGCTTACTAAATATTGCTGCCCACACTTTAAGAGAAGAAAAAGTCAAAGATCCTTTGGCTCATATAATTTTAGCTGAGAGCTTACCAGACATAAAAAATCCAGAACTTGAACGTGTTGGTACTTTAATTGTTTCCAAAGCTCCATTTAATAAAGATGAGCTCGCTCAGTTTGAAGCTATATGTAAGTCTATGCAATTTCAAGTTTTGCTTGATAATAATATTTGTCAGAGTCCTATACTTAAAGCAATTGTTGAACAGGGCAATGATCAATCATTTTTAGACTCGCTGCCATATAATATTGCTCCACCAACTGATGATAGTCCATTTTTCTTTCAAATGGTACGCATGAAAGATTGGTTGAAATGGTCCAATTTTACTGAAGTTGGTCATTTCAATATGATTGGTACTTTTACTTTAGTATTTTTGTTGATTATAGTTAGTTTGCTTACTCTTTCGTGCATTATATTGCCTTTGTTTTGGAAAGGAAAAATTGAAAGCAAAGGAGCCGTATGGCCATACTTTATATTTTTTAGTTGTATTGGTATGGGCTTTATGTTTATTGAAGTTTCACAATTACAAAGATTTTCTGTTTTGTTAGGACATCCTAGTTATAGCCTTTCAGTAGTTTTATTTACTTTGTTATTAGCGACCGGTATTGGTAGTTATATAGCCGATAAATTACAGAAACAAGAAAAGCTTTGGATTTGGATGATTACTTTAATTGTTGTTTTAAGTACTTTTGGTTTATTGTCGGCTTATATTGCTCAGGCTTTTCAGGAACAATCACTTACATACAGAATACTGATGGCGGTAGCTGTATTATTTCCACTTGGGCTAGTATTAGGTACAGCTTTTCCTTTAGGCATGCGCCTTGCTTTAAGACAATGTAGCTCAATTACACCCTGGTTATGGGGGTTAAATGGGGCAACTTCTGTATTTGCATCTGTCTTAGAAGTAATTATTGCTCAAACAGCGGGCATATCATTTGCTTATTGGCTGGGCGTTTTATTCTACTTTGTGGGGGCTTTGGTACTAGCTACAACTTATAAGAGCGAAGCTGGATAAATACCGGTCATATCTGGCGGTTGTTATCAAGGGGGCTTATTTCATTTGACACTGTAAATAAGTGCTGGCAGTATCATAATTGGCTATTAACTAGAAATGAGTCTTTATGCACTTATTGCCCCGATTAAGAGCATGCGGAACTAATTCAAGAGCGTGGCGTCGACTTAATTATCTGGTATCTTTGAAATTAATAAACGAAAAGGGCAAATTTATGGTTAAATTTGTTGGCATATTTTTGTATTTGTGTCTAACTTTTTGCATTGGTAGTGAAGTTGCTGCAAAAGCACCACAAATTATTCATGCTTATGAAGGTGAATATACTGAGGCGATTTTTGATGGTTCTCAAAAGTTGTGGAAAAAATGGCGTGTTATTTCTAATGCCAAAATTTTCTATTCGGAAAGCAAAGATGGTAGCAATTGGACTCAAACATCAGAGCCAGCTTTTGAAAAGTCAAATGATGCAAGTGATTGGGATCATTCAGTTGTAAATCATCCAGTTATTGTATTTAACGAAAAAGCTCCTAAATCAAAACGGTATATGCTTTTTTACTCAGCCTATAACGATAGTGGTAAATATCCATTTGGTGGTATTGGACTGGCAACATCTAGCGATGGCAAAAATTTTACTAGATTGAATGAAAGCCTATCTGCATATAAGAAACAAGGATTGGTTGTATCAACCGAATCACAAGAAAAAGATAACGAAGATAAAGATAATGCAGGAGCAATATTATTCGAGCCACAAATCATCTGGAAAGACGGTAATTATCATATGTGGTGTTCCAAGATTTATTTTGATGATAGTGGTGATCCAAGTTCAGCTGGAATTTCTCATGCCATTTCAAAAAATGCTATCAGTTGGAAGGTTTCATCAAATGATTTACTCAAATTTTGTTTTGGTAAAAAGACAGTCGACAAACAGTATTTAAAAAACAAATTGCATAATATATCAACAGTGTACAGAGAAGTAATGTAAAAATGGATAATTTGAGCTAGAAAAGGCTTGTCATGCTGTTTATAATAAATATCATAATTTTATTTTGGATAAAAAACTAGAAAGCAGCATTCATTGGTCTCGTTTATTGGTCGCGAATTGTTTTTCTTAAGTAATAAGCCAGAGGCTGCTCAATCGCCAGCATCGTCAATATTAACTGGTGGCGATGAAAATGCTCTTTCCAATTTAAACTTCAAATATCCTTTACGGCGTTATCAAAAAGAAATATTGGAGCTGATTAAATTAAAACTCTCAAGAGGAGAACAACAGCTTCACGTAGTAGCACCACCTGGTGCTGGTAAAACAATTATTGGTTTGCAATTAGTTAGCGAATTAAAATATCCAGCGCTTATAGTTTCGCCTACTACTACTATTCAAGCTCAATGGGCACAAAAACTAGATTTATTTTTGGGAGAAAATACTGAATTTGAATCAATTGATATTATTGGTACTCATGAGCATAAGCCGTTAAAACCAATTACACTTCTTACCTATCAAGTCTTATCTACTCCTGGTGGTGAGCAAGAGTATTTAGAAAAATTAGCTCATAAAGCTTGGATTCAAGAACTAATCTCTGGTAAAGCATCTTTTGGGCAAGCGGAAGTACGCATTCTTGAGCTCATGCAAAATAACCGTCGTGCTTATAACAAAGAATTATCTAGGCATATCAGTCGCATTCGACGTAAATTAACGGAAGTGATTGATTTAAGAGAAATATTGCATCCAAATGCCCTGGAATTATTACAAGCATTAAGACGGCAAAGATTTAAAGTTGTAATTTTTGATGAATGTCATCACTTAACTGATTATTGGGCAGCAGTAATGACTCATGTGATAAAACAATTGGATGATCCAATTGTAATTGGGCTGACTGGTACTCCCCCAGAAGGCAAATCTTCTAAACAAGAAAATCGTTATTTATCATTAGTTGGTGATATAGATTATCAAGTTCCAACACCAGCTTTAGTCAAAGAAGCAGGGCTAGCTCCATTTCAAGATTTAGTTTGTTTTACTGAGCCGACAGAAGCAGAAGATAAATTTCTTGAAGAACAACATGAAGATTTCCACAAGCTAATTGAGGAATTACAAGTAAGTAGTCCTAATCTTTTGAGTGAGTGGATCAATCAAAGAATAAATGAAATTACATCCAAAAGACAGTTTGAACATTTTGCTTTGGCTAATCCTTTATTAGCACAGGCTATGATGCGTTTTATTTGGCATAGCAAAATTGCTTTGCCAGAACATTTAGAATTTAGTCAAGCTTATCGTCAGCCACCTTTTATAGATGATTGGATGGTATTGCTGGAAGATTTTGCTCTTAATTATTTAAAACTTAGTGCTTCTTCTGATAATCATCAAATTTATGATCGGATTAAATCAGCAGTAGGAAAATTGGGTTATGGCATAACTGAACAAGGTTTGCGTAAACAAGCATCGCCAGTAGATAGGGTTTTAGCTTTTAGTCGTAGTAAATCACAAGCAGTATCAAAAATTTTAGAAATTGAATATAGAAGTTTAGATGACAAATTAAAATCTGTAGTTGTTACTGATTTTGAAACTATGTCAGCTACAGCGGTAGGCGCAGCCCGTGGTGTATTAACTGAAGAATCAGGGGGTGCAATTGCAGTATTGAGAGATCTCTTAGCTAGTGAGATAAGTAATGATTTAAATCCATGCCTTGTGACAGGTTCTTTGTTCTTTGTTGATACACGTATTGCAAAAACAGTTATTGATATTGGACGCAGATATCTAAAAGAAAATGGTATAGATATTCAGCTACAATGCATAGAGCATGAAAATGATTTATTTCAAGGCATAAGAGCTCAATCTGGGTTGTGGGAGTCAAAATTATATGTTGGTTTGGCTACTTATTTGTTGGAAACAGGGGTAACCAAATGTTTAATTGGTACTCGTGGTTTATTTGGTGAGGGTTGGGACTGTCAGTCTTTAAATACTCTTATTGATTTAACAACTACTACAACTGCTATGTCGGTTAAACAATTGCGTGGACGATCAATTCGCTTAAATGTGAACGATCCCCTTGGTGCCCGCAAAGTAGCAAATAACTGGGATGTTGTTTGTATTGCTCCTGATTTAGAAAAGGGCTTGAATGACTATTATCGTTTTGTGCGCAAACATGATGGTTATTTTGGTATATCTGATGATGGGCAAGTTGAATGTGGTGTAGGACATGTACATCCTTCATTCTCAGAACTTACACCAGCTGAAGTTTTTTCCCAACTAGAATCATTTAACGAGGAAATGTTCAATCGTGCTCTCGTTCGCGACAAAATTTATGATTTATGGAAAGTAGGTAAGCCTTATCATAATCGTTTGTTGGGTTGTGTAGAAATAGGCGGGCTGAGAAAGTTGAATCTAACGCCGCCAGCTTTAAAACGTAATTTAGACTATAAAGAACATGCTAAATTATTACGCGCGTATCTTAATGGACTATCTTTTGAATATGGCAGCATGGCTGTTATTAGTTCAGGTATAACATATGCTGCTTTAATTAATATGGCTATGCCTTATTATGCTTTCATACCTTTTGTACCCTTTTGCTTATTTGCATATTTAGGTTGGAAACAATATAGAAGATTGTTTTTTAGACTGAAAGAAGAAACTTTAGAGCCAAATTCGCAAGAATCATCTTTGTATGATATTAGCGCTGCCATTCTTTCTGCTCTCAAACAAACTAAATTTTTACCAAAACATATTACCAATGAAGCTATTTATATAAATAAGCGACTTGATGGCAGTTATCGCGTATTTTTAGATGGTGTAGAAGAAGAACATTCCCAATATTTTGTTAGATCTCTTTCGGAGGCTATGGCACCAATAAGCAAACAACCTTTTGTTATTGGTAAGTATGAATATGTTTTTGCTGAAACATATAAAGAAAAAAATAAATTCTTCAAACAATATTTAAAAGGTGAGAAAGCGCCAGAGCTTGTGGCATATCATGCTGTACCGGGATTATTGGCTCGTTCTGAAAAAGGTAGACAAGCTTTTGAGTCTGCCTGGAATAAATACGTAAGCCCAGGCTTTATTGAACAAATAGAAAATAGCCCAGAAAAACTAAGTGAATATTTTGGTATTGGACCAAGCCTTGCTCAGCGTTTGTTGTGGGAATAAATAAATAGGGATAAATAATTAGTCTAGATTTGCCAAAATAGCAAGTGATTCGTCTATGTGTTTTTGAGCATTGAATTGAGAATTAAAAATGTGGCGAATAATGCCTTTTTTATCAATTACATATGTGACACGTCCAGGGATAATTCCTAAAGTAGCTTTGATGCCATATAACTTACGTACACGATCATTTAAATCGCTAAGCAAAATATATGGTAAGTGATGATTTTGAGCAAAATTGTTTTGCGCTTCTTTAGAGTCAGAGCTAATGCCAATAACTTGAGCTTGAGCATCTAAAAAAGATTGATAATTATCTCTAAAACTACAAGCTTCAGCAGTACATATAGCAGTGCCTACTTTAGGAAAGAAAAATAAGACTAAATTTTTGCCTTTAAAATCTGATAAAGAAAATTCAGTTCCATCTTGTAAAGGAAGTTTAAAATCTGGTGATAAATCACCAATAGAGGGAGACTTTGTCAATTTCAAAATTCTATTTAGCAATAATTCATTTCATCGCGCAAGAGCAATTTTTTCAACATATCGAGAGCTTTATCATCAAATACGTTATCATTCAAAGCTCTTTCTAAAAATAATTTTTCTTCTGTGGAAACACGTCCATCAGCTACGATCAATTCTTTAATAGCATGGGCATCATATTTTGATATTTTGCCATCGTCATGCAATATATCTTTAAGGGCTTGTTCTAATGTTTTGATGCTGACCACGGCAAATCTCCTCTTACAAAATTAGTATGGCAGATTATACTTAATTGTAAGCAAATAGGTAATATTAATGACTTCTTTTTGTGATGGCGCTGAAATTACAGTTCTGGAATTGAAAAATCAGTTGGACACTGGTTTAAATGCCTTGTTATTGGATGTCAGAGAGGCACATGAACTAAATATTTGTTCGTTAAAAAATGACTTTCATATACCCCTTGGTGACCTGGCAGACAGAATACAAGAGCTTATGGACCACAAAGAAAAAACAATTATTGTTTATTGCCGCTCAGGTCGGCGCAGTCAAATAGCAACCAATTATTTAAGAGCAAATGGATTTAGCTCAGCCTTTAATTTGCAGGGTGGCATTCTTGCCTGGGCAGATAATATTGATAATAAAATTACTAAATATTGAAGCCTAAATTACATAGGGAAAATTTCAGCGCCGCCTAAAATATAGACTTTGTTCAATTTATGTTTTGATTTAAAGCTTACTGGATTTTCTGGCTTGCTTTGTTTTTTATATCGATCAATTGTTGGTTCAACTGGAGTTTTGATCAATTCATTTGATGTTTTAGCCAACATTTCTTTAATTACATTGCTCACTAAAGAACTGCCTAAAAATCCTGAATAATTTTGATTGGCAAAACCATTATTAGCTAAACATTGAGAAGTGTTTAGAGAGATACTTAGCGCTATAGCTAATAATATTGCACAGGTATATATGTTGATTTTATTAATGTGTTTATTCATAACTGTACGTCAGTATAATTGGGCTTTTTAGTAAAAGAAAGTGTATTAGTCATTCCTTAATGTTAATGCGTAAATTATGTATCAAATAGATACGTAAAAAAGCCTTCCCATATATTGATAGAATTGCCAAGGGATAATTAGTTCCCGGCATTAAAATGAGATTATGCTAATGCAGCTGCTAATGGTTCTGGTGGTTTAACACGAATACGTTCAGCTTCTTCAACAGCTTCTGACTCAATAGCCCAAACATATAAACATGAATAAAAGGCAGATCTTACATAAATAGATAAGGCCGTCACTATTACTACTGCTATTACCCAAAGTAAGCTTGAAGCAATAACTGGCAATGACGTAGGACTGATATGAGTGTAATAGACAGCACCAAAGCCAGCTAAACCACCTAAATAAACAAGTCCAGAAGTAATGCGACAGATAAGGTCTACACCTACTTCACCTACACCTATAGTTAGTAAATTACCTTGAGCAATTTTATCTGCTCGCTTTAATCCACCCCAGAATGATGAACCTTCAATGACAATGGCAGGTAAAATTAAGTGTCCAGCTAATGTCCAAAATATTTCTACTATGCCGGCTAAGAAATTAAAGCCCATGCCTAAAAAGCCAGAATTACGTTTATTGCGCATCCAACCAGCAATGCGTTTAGCAATTAATGTAACTAAGCCAAGCATAATAATGGCTGGTAATGATTGAAATACAGCTGAACAAGCAAGGGAAAATTTGCCAGAGCCTTTTCCTTCAGTGAGGTGACTATAAACAAGGGCTGTAGTTACACCTTCTAAAAAGCGATTAGCTAACCACCAAATCATCATTAAACTTGTAACTAAAATAACATTATCATATGAAAACAAATTACCCATGGCAGCAAAACCACTTTGATCACCAGGACCATTTAAGGTAGTTAGATTAAGCATTTGGTTTAAACCCCCAGCTTGTGGGTGATTTAATAAACCATGTGTAGGTGGTCCACTCACATGTTGGCTAGCCATAGATGAAATAGCCTTGGAGCCTTGTTCCCCAATCTTTTGGCTGCCTAACCATAAGAGCAAAATACCAAAGAATATATTGCTTAATACAGTTAAAATTGATGGTAAAAGAAGCCGCTTGTCCTGAAAGCCCATTTTTAGGCTGGCAGCAATCATTCGGAAACCCCGAGAAAACGACTCAAACATTTTGTAAAAACCCTCACAAATAGGGCAAACTAATTAGTAAGAAACAGTCAAAATTAAAAGCTATATTTCAGAATCATTAAGAATGTGGACTCGCCTACATTGTAAGCGGCTGTCAAGGCAAAGTAAAGCATATTTTAGCTTTCTACTCTTACTTCTTCTGCTTCATATAAGCCATCTAACTGATTTTTATATTTCTCAGTAATAGAACGCCTTTTTAGCTTTAATGTAGGAGTTAATTCATTAGCTTCAATACTAAAATCATTCTCTAAAATAATGAATTGTTTGATTTGTTCAAAAGAAGCCAAACGCTTATTTTTTTCATTGACTGTATTTTGTACTTCTTGAATTATTTTAGGATGATGAACAAGTTCTTCCGGGCTTGAATACGAAATTTGATGAGCTTTAGCATAAGCACTTAGTCCCTCTTGGCTAAGAGTAAGCAAAGCAGTAATATATTTTCGCCTATCACCATAAGCTAAAACCCGGCTGATTAGCTTATCGCCAACAAATAAATTTTCAATATATTGTGGAGCAATATGTTTTCCACCAGCGGTAATAATGATGTCTTTTTTACGGTCTTTAATAGTTAAATAACCATCTTTATCAATTTCACCAATATCTCCAGTTAAAAACCAACCATCTTTAAATGCTTCTGTTGTAGCAGCATCATTTTTGTAATAACCAATAAATACACTTGGTCCTTTGACCATAATTTCACCATCTTCAGCTATTTTTACATCAAGACCTGGTAAAGGACGACCAACAGTGCCACGTTTATTATCATTTGGTTTGTTGCAAGCAACAGGGGCAGTGGTCTCAGTTAGTCCATAACCTTCTAAAATTGGCATACCAATAGTTTCAAAAAATTGACTTACTTCTAAAGATAATGGAGCTGCTCCAGAAACAAGAAATCTTAAGCGTCCACCAAATCGATTTCTTATTTTTGAAAATACAATACGGTCTGCTACTCTTAATTCAGTTTTGTAGATATTTTCTACCAAGTCTGAACCATTTTCTTGAGCTTCTTTTAGTTTATGTGCTCTGCGACTCAGTGATAATGCCCAACGAATGAGATATTGTTGGGGTTTTGGCATTTTGCGAATTTCAGCGATAATTCTATGATATGCCTTTTCATAAAAACGTGGTACAGCATTCATTATCGTAGGTTTAATTTCAACCATGTTTTGTGGCACTGTTTCCATTGATTCAGCAAAAGCCATTACTAAGCCTTCGTAAATCGACAAAAATTGACCACCTATGCGTTCAAAAATATGTGATAAAGGCAAAAATGATAATGAAATATCATCAGGATGAAAACCAACATTTAGACTTAAGGTCTGGCAAACATAATGCAAATTGCTATGTATTAACATAGCTCCTTTCGGAATACCTGTAGTGCCAGATGTATAAACAATAGTAGCTAATGTATTTCCATCTAGCTCTTTTATACGATCGGACAATTCATTAGGATGATTAGGTAAATAAACTTCTCCATCTTTCAATAAATCTTCCCATTTTAAAATATCAACATTATTGTATTTAGAGGTAGTTGGTTCACCATCAAATACAACAATAAAACGTAAATTTTTTGGTAGCTCATCGGCTTGCAAAATTTTGTCTAATTGTCTCACGTTTTCAATAAATGCACCTACAGCTTCTGAATGTTTTAGTAAATAAACAATTTCTTGTCCATTTAAAGTTGGATAAATAGGAACACTTACTGCTGCGGTTGACAAAATTGCTATATCTGCCCAGGTCCAATGAGGGCGACTTTGAGAAACAATTGCTATTTTGTCTAAATTTTTGATATTACGTTTTAATAGTCCATGAGCAGCCATCTCTACAGCTTTACCGTGTTCGCGCCAGATTACTGGTAAATAACGCTCATTTATTTTATGCAAAATAGCTGGTCTATCAGGAGTGTTTTTTACTCTTTCCCAGAAAACATGTACTAATGTCTCTTGATTTTGCAATGTAATAAAGATCCTTTATTTAGGTAAAGTTTTACAGGAAGAATGAATCCAATTTAGATAAGGATTATAACCATTTTCTATAGGTAATGAAATTATTTCTGGAATTTCATAAGGATGCAATTCTTTTATTAGCTCGGTCAATTTAATTAAACAACTACTGGTAGTTTTGATAATTAAAAGGCACTCGTTATCTTCACAAAGTTTTCCTTCCCAAAAATAAATTGATTCAACTTTAGGAATAATATTTACGCATGCAGCTAATTGGGCATTTATAACGCTAGTAGCTATAGATTTAGAATTTGTGTCTGGACAGCTAACTAGAACAATTTTTTCTTCAGCCATTTACGATCGATCCCTTTTTATTTTTTCCCTTGTTTTACAATCACATACTGCGTAGAAATTCTAAACCACGTTCATTTATAAACCTGCTTAGAACTTGTAATAATCGCAAAAATGTTTCAGGTTGTAATCTAGGCATTCTATAATGTTTATGGGTTCTCAAAACAATTGTTGGTACTTTTAAACCATAAGCAAGATAATCAACTAATGGTTTTACTATTTCATTACTCATATCTTCAGCTGGTGGCTCTAGCGGTGCTAAAGCTTGTTTTAAATGATTGCCATAATCTAAAAAGCTACTATCTTCGGGACCATAAGTATTAACCAATAAGCCAGGGGTGTCATGCATTGGTGTTCCTAATAGCATAATAACTAATTGAATATTTGCTACTTTTACAATATCGGCAATTGTTCTTACCATTGGTGTTTCTATATGCCAGCAAGGATCTGCTACCGAACAATATGTGCTAGTTAAAGCATGGCAATTAGATGCTTTTTGTAGGCAAGCAGCTAAACTACCAGTAAAAGTTTCTACTTCTTGAAATTTTCCTTCGCGAAAGTATGCAGTTGCATGTGGACTTATAACTAGTATAGGCAATTCGCCACCATTGAATTGATAATCAGCTTCACCTGCAGGTGGTAATTGTTCATAACGTTGTGATAATAAAGATTCATACTGAATTGCCCAATGATATATATCTGGTTTAGGATTTTCACCAATTAAAAAATCTAAGGCATGTTCAATATTTTCAAAGCGCGCTTGTGAATGTAAAAGTATCCAGGGGCTATAGGGTGATTGCCCAACAACAGTTACCATTTTGCCGTGTCTGTGAGCGTAAAATAATTCCATAGCAGTGCCATAGCTAGGTGTTTGCAAATTAGCTAATAACACATCACATTGATCGATTAAATCTAAAGCACGTCTTACACGTCGTTCTATATTGAGCTCTTCATCGGGACCCGTTAAAGCCCACTCGATAGGATTTACAACTTTTAGTCCATGACGTTGTAATTTTGTTACTGCTAATGTACGCCAATCTGGTTCGATGTTTAGTCCTTGTAAGGCTGAACTATTGAAAGTATTACCAGTTAGATATATTGAAGAAATCATTACAAAAGCAGACCTTTTATGGGTGCTATTTGACCACTATATACCACGTAATTGCCAAATGGGCTAGTTTTTCGGCATTTCGCTGGATTTTGTTGCCCAGGCATGAAATATTATATGCTTTCATGGTTATATTAAATGCAATAATTTGAAAATGAGTGAAATTTTGGTTTCTAATATAGGGAAAATTAAGCTGTTTTGGCAGAAAAATCTAATTCTGTCTGTAATTTTATTGTCATTTTTTGCTTGTTCTGACATCAAACAAAGTCAAAATGAAGTATTTGGTAAGCCTTATGAAACCTCTATTTCAGCTCAACAGAAAGAAATTATTGAAGCACAAGCTAATAAAGTAAGACGAAAACAAGTTACTGTTTCAGCCCATGTATTTCGCTTATTACCTGATGATTTACAAGGTATACCGCATCAAAAATTTCTTATTAGGCTAACAAATAATACAACTGTGCTTATTGCCCACGATACAAAATTAGCTCCTCGTGTTCCTCTACAGGAAGGAGATTTTGTGACCATACATGGTGAATATATATATAACGAAAAAGGTGGAGTCTTACATTTTACCCATAGAAGTTTCAATGGTCGCCATGAAGGCGGCTGGATAGATTTAAATGGCATGAGATATCAATAGATATTTATTTGCCACCAATGGCACTGGCTATGCGAGGAGTAATAAACCATTTTAAAGTGCCAGGACTAGTAGGTGGTAGATCATAGATATCAATACGACATACTCCTGATTTTTTAAATGGTATGTCAAGATCTGGTCCACCCCAGAGTAATGATTGAGCTAGTCTAGTCATATCTGGTTGATGTCCAAATAGACATACTTCATTGGCATTTTTTAAATCATCAATAACTTTGTATAAATCACTTACTAATCCGCCAGGAGCTAATGCTTCAGAAAAGACTATTTGTTCTTTGTAATTAAATACTTTGGCAAATATTTCTGCTGTTTGTTTTGCTCTCACAAGCGGACTAGTCACCAAATAATTTGGTTTGACGCCAATAAATTTAAGACCGGTAGCAACGTCGGCAACTTCTTCTTTTCCTTCACTTGTTAACGGTCTTTTAAAGTCAGAGGTGATTTCTCCGCTTAACCTATCAACTGCTATGCCATGTCTAACTAGATAAAGTTTCATCACTTGTTTCTCAAATAAAAGGTAGCATATAGAGTACACCATAAAGATAAATAAGGATATTTGACTTCTATGTCGGCAAAACCACGAATAATTGGATTGGATATTGGTGATAGACGCATTGGCATTGCCATATCGGATCCTCTTGGAATTACGGCTGCTGGACTTGAGACCATTGAAAGAACAAATACTGAAAAAGATGTAAATAAAATTGCAGATATTGCTAAAAGAATAAATGCAGTTGAAATTGTAATTGGCTTACCAAAAAATATGGATGGCACAGAAGGTGAGCAAGCACAAAAATCTCAATCATTTGGCAAAAAGTTAGCGCGCGTTACAGGTTTACCAATAATATACGAAGATGAAAGACTAACGACTATATCTGCTATTCGTACTTTAACCTTACAAGGTGTAAAAACAGGTAAACGAAAAGATTTAGTTGATATGCAAGCAGCAGCTATTATTTTGCAAAAATATTTAGATCGAACAACTCCACCACCAGCTGGTTAGTAGTGATTTTTGTTGTTATTTTTTTTACTAAAACGTAAGGATTTTGTTTTCAGATATTCCAGTTTTTGAGCATATTCATATGCTTATCCGATTACGTCACCTAATGTAGGTACCTCATCTTCTGCTAATTCAAATGGTGAATTGCGTATCTGTTTGTTGGGTGGATTAAAAACATGATAGTGATGAGGTCCTTTATGTCCTTTATGTGGGTGATCTCCATGGAAATTATCGTATCGAAAAATTTCGGAGCGAGGAATTCCATCATAGTTAACGTTATAACTATAGTGAGTTGTTTTTATAAAGGGATGTCCTCTCCCACTGTTAAATATGCGAAGAAATTTTTTGACGCTTATGCAAATACCATTGCCAACGAAGATTTTTCCATGTACTGATACAATCGGGTTTTCGTTAAAATTCCAAACTAGTGTATCATCGAGGACAATTCCATTTTTGTAATAATACTCCATGTGTTCTTCATGAACATCCAAATATTTTTCTGGCGAAATACGATTACGCCGTAACTTTTTTTTGTTGGGAAATATTTTGCTCATGAGCACATAATGCCATATGTTTTAAACTCCATTTTTCAATCTCTTTTGTTTCCTGCAGTTTGCCAGAGCATAGTTGAGAAAGCATTTTAGAGGTAGACATTTTGTACTTTTGTTCGTATTTGAATATTTGGCTACGCAGTATTTTTATTCGTTGTATAGAATTTACAGGTTTTGCACTATTAAGCAAAGCCCGGAAAACTTTAGACTTTTCAGCAGCAGTCAAACCACGCAGATCTGATGATTTCAAAACCTTGGGCATACTTACCTCTTAACTCTAATCTGCCTATATATTAACCATATATCTTCTATCTTTCAAATTATAATATCCCACAATTAACAGTTAGATAACTATAATTAACTCATTATTTCAGGACTTATCTTTCCAAGCGTATGTCTTGGGATGATTTTAGCTTATGAAATCAGATGTAAGAATTTTAGATTTGTAAATATTAAAAGGAACAATTTTTTCTATTGTTTAATAGCAGTACTTGCAGCGCTCAATACAGTGACTAATTCTTGTTGAACCAATATAGCAGTTGCTCGCCATAAAAGATGTGTTGGTATTCCATCAATTTGTCTAAATATATTACCAACTGTAATTTTGCCATCAGCACGTTGAACAATTTCCGACATAGCAGTAAATTCTTCCTGAGATGGTGGAGGAGATAATTTAGCTAATGCTTGCCAGCCACGAGCAAATTCATCCTGTGCAATTGGTCTTATATAAATATCTTCAGAGGTAATAATGCTTTTAGCAGCATTGAAATTATCTTGGGCTAAAGCAGCATCCATAAGACAGCGCTCAAGAGTTTTTTCCACATTAAAGCTTGGATCTAATTTTGGCAATCTAGCCATTGATTCTTTACCAGACATAAGTTTTTCTTGGAAATTAAAATTACCTTCTTCAAAAGTAGATATAAATTCTACAATGGCATTGCCTCCTGAGAATTTGCCAAGCCGGGCTTGAATTGGTCTGCCACTTTCAAATAACATCCACATTTGTTTACCATCACGTGACTGCACTGTGAGTACACCAGTTTTTTGTGCAGTAGCAAGTGATTGTAATAATGCACCTGGATCAAATACGCCTAATTCACCACCAATAGCAGCAGCCTGGCTAGCGGATTTAAATGTTTTAGGTACTTGTGAGGCATGATATGTTTTGTTGCGGCCCAACATTTCTTTGACATAATACAAAGCTGTATCAGCTCGCAATAGTAATTCATCAGCATTTTTACCGTCAGCTGGATAAGTAGCAACACCAATGGATATTGTCCATCTGGCAATACCACCTGGCCAATCGTGTTTATTCTCTACAGCCAATCTAATACGTTCGCCAATATCCATTGCTCGTTTGGCAGGAGTATTTTCCATGATAATTAAAAATTCTTCTCCACCATAACGGATTAAGAAATCACCCTGTGAACCAGTGCGAACCGGACCATCATGGGCGCGAACACATTGACGTAATGTTTTAGCTAATTCTTGCAACATTTGATCGCCTACTTGGTGACCATATGTATCGTTTATCTCTTTAAAATGATCACCATCCATCATAATAATCGAAATAGGATTACTTTCTGGATCAAGAGAGGCTCGCTCAAATACTTGAGGCATAATTTCGTAGAAGAATTTTTTATTACCAAGACCAGTAAGAGGATCTGTACGAGCAGCTGCCAACTCTTCCTCGTAAATAATAACTTGATATAAAGATCTGGATGCTAATTCCACAACATTTCTCAGCACTCTTACACGTTCTTGTACGGTTTGACCTTCTGTGTTGAAATAAATACCAAGCATGCCTAATGTTCTATTTTGGAATGTTAGTGGTAGATAAATAATGCTCTTCAATCTATTTACTTGAGCAATTTGTTGGAATCCGTATTCTTTAATACCTTCTTCCAGTCCTAAAGATAAATATTTTCCGCTACCAGCTACTTCGCGGGCAATGCGATTATGATCAAATTTTCTAAGCATTTGTACGGAGCGATCATCAAAGCCAAGATAAGCTTCTAAGCTATAACGTTGACTTTTATCGCATTTGAAAAATGCACCATAAATAATACTATTTGGAAATTTATCGTTAAGTTTATCAAGAATTCTTTGGCAAACTTGATGACTGGATTTCAGTTGGTCAATTTCACGGCTAAGAGCATTGATAAATTCTTCTTCTGCTTCTTTTTTGAACAGTTCTGAAATTTTATGCTTAGACTGAATAAGCTGTTCTTCGTATTCTTTGGCAATTGATTGTCGTTCTTGTTCGTATTGAGTGCGTTGTTTTTTTAATTCATCTTCTTTGGATACACGTGCGGCTACTTGTTCGTCATATTGTCTACGTATATCTTTAAGTCCTGATGCCACCCGTTTTACTTCCGTAACAGAGCCAGATACATCTAAACCACCACCTGTGACTGCTGAATAAGCATCACGAGCAAGCAATAGTGAATAACAAGCTCGGGACAAGTGTGATAAGGGCTTGCTCACAAATAATTGCATAGCTAATATGACAAATAACAAAATACCAACAACTACTAAAATGAAATAAGCAATTGGGATACTCTGTCCAGCAAATAAATTACCATTGGATATAGCTGGACCCATGATAGGACCAGTATAAAAACCAATATGCAATAAATTACCATTACCAATTGGAGCTACTGCTTCGTAATAATGTTCATCTTTCCATTCAATATTTCTAGATAATGCTTGATAAACAATATCTGGTGCGTATGGTTTTGTTGCTAAATTGAGTTTGTTGTCTGTTGAGGTTATGTAATACCAAGATAGGCTGTGCGTATTAATTGCTTGGATAATTTTTGATGATGAGGGAATTTTGTTTTTTGCTTCACTAGCTAAGCTCAAAGTGATCTCATTATATGTAGAAGTCATTATTGGTGGATAAACAAAATCAACAATTAAAGGTATGACAATAGCCGCTATTGCAAAAATAATTACTAGTCTTACAACGAGATTGTTTATCAAGTCAGAAATTAAAGTAATGACTTTTTCAGCAATAGAAATTTTGTTGACTTTGTTTTCGTCAGCCAGCTTGTCATCATTAATCATTGCAATATAGCCTCTACCTTAGCTAGCTCAATTTTAAACATCATTTGATTACCTTTGTACCAGTCTGGCAAGGGGGCAAAGGCTGTTTTTTCAATAGCGGCTATTGCTTCTTTATCTGATTTTTTATTGCCAGAACTCTCAAGAACTTCAGAAGATAATAGATTACCACTATGGTCAAGTAAAATTGCAACTACTAAAGACTCATTTTTTCTTTTGGGATGCCAATTCTGTGCAATACGTATCAATAATTCTTTTCTATAGGGGGCGATATTACCTAAAATTCGAGGGGTAGCACTAGCAATTAAAGGACCCCCACCGCCACCGGCATTGCCTGATTGTCCGGAGCTGCTGCCATTACCATCTGTACCAGTACCGCGTGTGCCTACTCCCACGCCGCCCTCTACTCCACTTGCTGTTCCACCAGCAATAGGTGTACCAGATGGGTTTTGTTCAGAACTTACACCAGCTGTTTCTGATGGTTTGGTAGCCAAATCAGCAGTTGGTTGAGTATTAACAGCAGCTGTTGTAGCCACAGCCACCGGTGGAGCAACGGTAGTATATCTAGATGGTATTGGTTTTGCTCTTACTGGTGTTGGTGGTCTGGTTAAAGTTTGAGCTTGTGGGGAAGGTAAACTTGGGCTTTGTGAGGAAGCAGCACTTGGTGAGCCAGAAGTGCCTGGTGGATTAATAAATTCGCCAGCAGTAATATTTTGACCAGGTTTAGCGGTTCTAAATTCAGGTTCTGATGGTGGGGCGCTTAATTCAAAACTAACATCCACATCACTAATGATTCTTGGATGTCTACGTTCCATCTCTTCCAATTTGACAAATGCAATACCTAGAATTACGTAGAAAATTACTACTAAAACAGTGATATTGCCTAAGCGTCCTTGCCTATCTATAGAATAAGGATCTGAGCGGCTCATAAACCGATCAGATATTCTTACTACTTCTTGCGTTAACGTATAGGACATTTAAAAAAGTGCCTTTTAGTAAGCCGTTAAATGCTTTCCTGATTTTCTATTTGACGATCTTTGGAATTCTTAAACCTGATAAGCAAAAATAATGAAAAAAAGTTTGCAAATCTAAGACAAGCCCCCATCGAACTAGCCAAAATTAAGTATTTAGAGCTGTTCAGTGACAATATGCCCACAATTGACAACTATCATCGTTTTTCTCTAATTTGTTGAGATCTCTTTTACCTAAAAAGAGTTATTAATATGTCTTAGATTAGTAATCTGTTTTTGTCCGCCATTTAATCTAAGTTATAATAGCAACCGTATATGCATCTTAATGCCATGTTTTAGGCATTTTCGAGGGGCTGAAATGAATCCTGTTTATTTAGTTTGTCTAATTGCTGTAGTAATAGTAGCTATATTTCTAATTCTTTTAATAATATTGCATGCTCCTAAAGCTGAAGGTATGGGTGGCATTGGTGGGTCAGCAGTAATGTTTTCTGGTAAAAGAGATGCTGATGCTGGGCTAGATAGAGTAACTTGGATAGTAACTACCGTTTTTATGTTGCTTTGTCTTGTGCTTGGATTTGGATTTGTTAGACCATAACGTATTTTAGATGTCTTTTAAATTACCTACACATGAAGAAAAGCATGATTTTGTTCAAGCTCAGTTTGAACGCATAGCTAGCAAATATGATTTAACCAATGATGTTATCAGCCTTGGTATGCATCGATTTTGGAAAAAAGAAGCAGTTTCAGCTTTAACACTTAAAGAAAATGGGCATTATTTGGACGTTTGTACTGGTACAGGGGATTTAGCTTTAGCTATTGGCGAACATTTAAGCAATAAAGGTTCAGTTTCAGGTGTGGATTTTTCAGCAAATATGCTCAATATTGCTAAAAGTCGTGTGAGTAAAGCAAGAAGAAATAATTCAATATCTTGTGAGATGCTATTTAAAGAAGCTGATGCTCAAATTTTGCCATTTGAAGATCAAACATTTGATGGAGCAGTGATTAGTTTTGGTTTGAGAAATTTATCTGATTTCAAACAAGGCTTAAGAGAAATGGTTAGGGTTGTAAAGAGGGGCGGTAAGATTGTTAATTTGGACCTTGGCTCCTCGAATATGCCTGTTTTTTCTAATTTGTTCAATATGTATTTTGAAAATATAGTGCCTTTAATAGGGCAAATATTGCAAAAAGATAGAAGTGCTTATACTTATTTACCGCAATCTCGTTCATTATATTTAAAGCCACGTGAACTTGAATTGTTATTTCAAGAAATTGGACTTGAGCAAGTAACTTATATGCCACTTGCCTTAGGTTCTGTAGCGTTGCATGTTGGTGTTGTTCAATAAATTTATGAATGCCAATTTAAATCAAACAAAATCAATTTTTGTAAGTGTTGGTGATGTGTCGGCAGATATACATTTAGCTAGTGTTTTGAAAACGCTTAAAACAAATAATGCTAATTTGTCATTTTTTGGATTGGGCGGTTCTTATATGAATGCTCAAGGTGTGGAGCTTTTATATAATTTAGAAAAATTGACTTCTTTTGGTATTTTTGAAGTAATGAAACATTATCCAAAGCTATTAAAGTTAAAACAAACTCTTTTAGCATCAATTGAAGAACGCAAGCCAGAGCTAGTCTTACTCGTAGATTATGGTGGCTTCAATTTGATTTTAGCGAAAAGCATAAGAAAACGTTTTGCTGATTTACCAATAGTTTATTTGATTTCGCCACAAGTCTGGGGTTCACGTCCTTGGCGAATTAATACAATTGCAAAAACAGTATCAAAAATGTTGGTTATTTTTCCCTTTGAAGAAACCTTATATAAAAAGCACAATGTGAATGTCAAATTTGTTGGACATCCGTTAACAGAAAAAATAAATAATGACAGTAAAATTGATCTATCTAATTTTTTTGAAAAATATTTTTTAGACAAAGCAAATCCAATTATTGGTATTTTTCCAGGCTCTCGTAAGCAAGAAATAAAAGACTTTATTCCAGTTTTAATTCAAGCAATAAATTGGCTTCATCAAACACGCCCTAATGTTCAATTTGTATTATCTTGTGCATCACATTTGAAAGACGAAATTCACCGGTCAATAGAAAAATGCAAAATGACTCATATTGTGGGTAATTATCTAAAACTGGCTGATAACAATGATAATTATGCTTTAATGCAGGCAAGCAATATTTTATGGGTTAAATCAGGTACAACCACACTTGAAGCAACTTTAATGGAGACGCCAATGCTCATTTATTATCGGGCTATGTGGCTTTCATACGTTATATTTTTGCTATTCAAGAGGGTGAAATATGTTGGCTGGCCTAATCTTTTGGCTGGATCTTCAATTATTCCTGAATTAATTCAACTAGATTGTCGGGCTGAACTTCTCGTAAGATATACGCAAGACTGGCTAGATGTGCCGGCTTACCTAGCGGAAACGAAGAATAAGCTTAAGCTTGTTCGGCAACATTTAGCCAATAGAGAATTTGCTAATTCGGTAGCTAACGAAATTTTAGAAATAATAAATAGTCCTAAACTAGACCTTAAGGAAACACCTGTTTGACTACAGCCATATCAAAAGAAGAAAGACAAAAGGATTTGCGTGAAACTAAAGATGGAAGCTCGCAAATGCAGGTGTATTTACGATTATTAGGCTATGTCCGTCCATATACAATTCCTTTTGTCTTAGGTTTATTGGTCGCTATTCCATCTGGTTCTATGGATGGTGCAATTGCCTGGTTGGCTGGGCAAGGTTTACAGAAAATTTTTGTTGAAAAACGAGAATATCTTATTTACTATTTACCGATTGCTGTATTAGTTATTGCAGCCTTACAAGGAATATTTCGCTTTTTTGAATCGTACACCATACGTTTTGTGGGTGGATCGGCAATTCGTGATTTGCGCAATGAATTATTTTGCCATATAGAAAGCCAACCTTTGCTTTATTTCCAAGGACAATCATCAGGTGTCTTAATTGGACGCATGATTAACGATATTGCCATTATCGAAAATGCTATTGCTCAAACTTTTCAATCTATGATTAGCCGAACGATTACATTGATTTCTTTAGTAATAGTGCTTTTGCTTCAAAGTTGGCAATTAAGCTTAATTGCTTTATCGATTTTGTCTCTTATTGTAGTGCCTGTAGGTATATTAGGACGTAAAATTCGTAAGTCTAGTCGTGGTGGACAGGAAGCTATAGGGGACTTGGTTTCTGTTATTTCTGAGTCTATTCAAGGTGCTAAGGTTGTCCAATCATTTAATTTGGAAAATTTCCAAATTTCTCGTTTTATGACAACAAATCATAATTTTTTCAACAACACAATGAAAGCAGTACGAGCAGAATCTATGATGTCGCCAATTTTAGCCATGATTGGCGCTATTGGCATAGCTGTTGTTATGTGGGTGGCTGGCTATCAAGTTATTCATCAACATATGACATTAGGAGCTTTAACTTCATTTGTTATTGCATTGCTTTTGCTTTATTCTCCAATTAAAAATATTGGGCGTATCAATGGAGTGGTTCAACCAGCACTGGCTGCTGCTCATCGCGTATTTGAAGTGTTAGATAGAAAACCAGAACTTTCTGATATGGAAAATGCGCAAAATTTACCTTTAAAGCCACATGTAATTAAATTTGATCATGTTTATTTCCAATATCCAAATAACGAATCTAGTGTGCCAGCTAATATGGTTTTACGCGATATTAATTTAGAAATTCCATATGGGCAAATGGTAGCCCTGGTAGGAGCTTCTGGTTCTGGTAAAACTACAATGGCTAATTTAGTTCCTAGATTTTTTGATGTTACATCCGGTACTTTATATATAGATAGTCTAGCAATTCAAAACTATACTTTGCGATCGCTTAGAGATCAAATTGCAATAGTTACTCAAGATAATTTCTTATTCAATACTACTATTGAAGAAAATATTAGGCTTGGTAATTTAGAATCTACGCAAGAAGAAGTTTACGAGGCTGCAAAAGCAGCTTATTGTCAGGACTTTATTGAGGATTTACCTCATGGCTATAAAACCGTAATTGGTGAACGTGGTATACGCTTATCTGGTGGGCAACAACAAAGACTAGCTATAGCAAGAGCATTTTTAAAAAATGCCCCTATACTCATTTTAGATGAAGCAACTAGCTCATTAGATAATGAATCGGAAGCTATGGTACAAGCTGCTTTGAATAATCTTACGCGTGGAAGAACAGTGATTGTAATAGCGCATAGACTTTCAACAGTAAAACATGCTGATGTAATTGTTGTTTTAGAAAATGGCAATATTATTGAAACTGGTAATCATAAAACATTATCGGTTGCTGGTGGTGCTTATGCACGTTTGCTCTCAGCTCAATTTGAAAGACCCAGCTCATAACATTTATAAATTTCATAATAATCAGGAACCCTCTTTTTTACTTAAGAGTCTCTTCTTTATGCGCATAAATATATAAAGGAGAAAATTATGGCGAAAAATCTGGTTCTGGTAAAAGAAAGTCTGCTAAATATAAAAAAAGAAAATCTAAGTAGTTAAAAATGCCCATATATGTGTATATACATCTAGGGTTATTAAAATAAAGTATTCAGATTTTTAACCATGCAACACACTAAACTGAAGGAAAAATTTTTGCATTATCGTGTATACAGGACTAAGGATCTATTACTAAAAGGACAAAGTAATGGTTGAGGGACCAGCGCACAAAGATGAAAGGACAAATGAAGAAGTTTTAGATAACTCCACCAATGGAGAGAATTCTAATTCTTCTGATAATTTGTATGAAGAAGGACGATCAAACTCTAGTGAACATAATAATAAAAACCAGGATCAAATCTTTGTACAGACGGGGTTGCCTACTAATGATCAATTGTTCCAACAATTGAATGACAATAGCTCTACGTCCTATTTAATAGGGGCAGGTTTGACAGCTGGTGGAGCTAGTTTGGGCTATGCTATCTATAGAATGTATCAAGCATTAGATTCTGATACAAAACCTTCTGTAGTAAACAACAGCGACGAAATTTTATCCACCGAGATAAATAATGACGCATATTTATTGAAGCCTATTCAGGATACTCAGCCACTAAATTTGCAATTACCAGATTCTCCTGGTGTAACCTGGACTGCTAAAGGGGAAATTTCCGAACATAATCTAGTTGTATTGAAAAATGAAAACTATTCTCATGGACTGACCTTCCATGGCGAATTACCACCGGAGGGATTTAATCCGAAACAAGGTGAATATGGTAATTATCTTCCATTTCAGATTGGAAAAACAACTTATTACTTAAACAAAGATAGCCATAAGGTGTATAGTTATTTTGAATTTGGTAATATGCAGGCTTGGACGGAAGTTCCCTCTTTGAGAGCAATATCGCGGGCCCAATTTGTTTTTAATAACGGCAGTGTCAACAATGAATACCTGAATGCCTTAAAACAAGCTGGTTATATCAACTATGATAAACGCACAGACGCTTATGAATTTAACGATCATCCGACAATAACTGATATCTATAACAATACAACAATTAGAGAACCGTTTACTACAAAATTTTCCTGGGCCGTGCCAACTCCTGAAGCATTATCAGCAATAGCTGAGTTTGCTAAAGGTGAAGGAATTGTTGAAATTGGAGCTGGTACAGGTTATTGGGCATCTCTTTTGCAACAAGGTGGTGTATCAGTAGATCCTTATGATAGAACGCCAGTGGAGACCGGAGAAAATACTTATCATCCCCCGAAGGGTGAAAGTGGGTCAACAAATCAGCTAGATAAGCCAACAAGCTGGACGCAAGTAAAACAGGGAAGTGTAGAGGCTATTGCACCAAATGCGAGCAAAACTCTTTTGTTATGTTGGCCTCCATGTTTAGACAGTATGGCTGCCCAGGCTCTAAAAGCATATAATGAAGCTGGTGGTCAGCAATTGATTTATATAGGTGATCTGCCTGATAGAGCATTTGATGGTGTACTTGGTCACTCTGTAACGGCCGATAGAGAATTTCATCAAATGTTACATGATTCGTGGCAAGTGGAAAGAACTATAGATATTCCTCAGTGGTATGCTGGTACTGAGCAAATGCAAGATAAAGTGTATTTACTCACTCGCAAAGATACATCTAGTCAAATGCCTCAGACTATTACAGAAATTCCTCCTCAATCTTTAATTACTGATTCACTGCCAGAAATAGAAATTATTGAAAGTCCACCAAATGTTGAAAGAAATATAGAATTGGCAAGACAATCTGTTTTGTCTGATGGAAAACCAGTTGTGCCCACAGAAAATAAAAGAGCAATTGAAGAAAAACCCAAAGCAGAGTCTGAGGCAAAAGGACGTCGAATAAATGCCAGTGGTAAAGGAATGATGTTTCTTTTATTAGCTTCTGCTGCTATGAGATTTTGGAGAAATGAAGAAGATCAAATGCAACAAAATGATTTGTCTGACAATTTAAAATTCAGCGACTAAACCAAAGCTGGCAATAAGCAATAAGCAAGCAAAATAAAGAGCAAAGAACCAAACCCAACGGTTAATTAGGTCAATATCACTTAATTTATTTGTTTCTTTAGCCATAGTTTTATTCTCTCTAAATTTCTTTGTAATTATTTTTTTGCTTCTGCCTGAATAGGTTCAAGTTTATCTATATGAGCAATAAATTCTTTTACGTCATTAATAAAGCGAGCTGGTTGAACTTTAGACAACCATACGCCTAATACACGTCTTCTATCAACAGTCTTTTTCAAACCGGGTGGTCTTTCACCTAAAAGTCTTTCGCGAATCATTTTATTGCCTTCACGATAATAACAATCACCAATTTGACAGCCAGTAACAATTACTCCTTCTGCTCCAGATTTTAAAGCTGCCTCAACCATTAAAGGTTGAATCATGCCGGAACAAGGAAATTTCACTATATAAACGCCATTAACATCTTTAAGCTGTCCTTTTTCATCGACATGCTCGCTTAAATCGCAAGATCGTTCACACATTAGGCTAATTACTTTTGCAGACATTTTTGAATTTCCTTTAATTATCCCTGTTGGGCTAAAGCCTTAATTTTGTTAGTGACATCAGTATCTAATAGATCTGGTAAATCAATAGCGTCAAATGCACAAGCACCAACGCATACACCACAACCAGAACAACGATATGGTTTTACAGTAGCTAAAAGTTTAAATCTAGAACCAGCAGGTGCTGGCACCATTTCAATTGCTGCATATGGGTAATCGTTGGCACATAATGAACAACCAGTACATTTGTTCAAAACAACTTCCGCTGCTTCTACTTCTTTTGTTCTGACAAAATATGGTAAATAGCAAAGTAATGCTGTGCCGCCAATCATAACAGCCCAGAATGCCCACATAGGAGCATTAGCCATAATGTAATAGGGCCATAAGAAAAACCAGTCCATTTCAAACGAATTGGGTTGATCAGTTAAATGAGCCATACCGCCTGGTTCCATATGAATAGGAAAGGCAAAAACAACAAGCATAATTGTTGCCATCAATATGTAATTGATAGCAGGTGGCGGAGTAACAACTGGTCTTTGCATACGAATATAGTGAATCCAAAGACCAAATAATAATGAGAATGAAAGTCCAATATGAATAAACAAGAAATTGGACATGGTGAAATTAGAGATAGTTTGTCCATTTAAAAACCATGCTCTCAAACCATTACCAATAAAAGGTAGAGCCTCAAGTGCTGCTACTGTCATCCGAGTCAATACCAATGATCTTTGATCCCAGACTAAATAATAACCAGTTTGTCCAATGACAAGTACTAAAAGTAAAAGGACAACACCGCTTAACCACTGAACAATGCGATATTGACGATATCTATCAGTAAACCATACCCGTGCCATGTGCAATAAAATTGTAATTACCATCGCATCCCCAGCGTATCGGTGTATGCCGCGAATTACTACACCAAATGGAATAGTATTAGTAATATAGTCAACGGAGCTGTATGCATTTATAAGTTGAGTAGATGCGTAAGCATTGTCGATGGTTGGAATGTAATAAGCAAATAATAAAAGTCCAGATAAAAACAGAACCCATAAATAAAACTGAGGCAGAGCGCCGTGATAATAAAATGGATTGTATTTACTGGAGAAAATTTTATTAGTCCAGTTTTCAAAATTTTGAGTAGCTGTTGTTAATGGTTCAGTGTACATATTCTATGGCTCATTTTTTTACGGGAATAACTGTTTCTTCTTCGGCATCTAAACGTCCAACGGCACAGATAGCAATTGCACTTGCTATTAAGGCTGCACCTAAGAAAAATGAATATAAATAATATGGATAATTTGGATCTTCGGCAATTAGTTTACTTAGATCAGCGGCATGCACAGAATCAAATTTGCCAGCAATTTTTAAACCAATTTTTGCTAGCTCTTCGAATTTTTGCATTATTTCTTTGCTGCGTATTGGTGAGTCGCCAGAAATTGGCTTTACTTCATGTACTTGAGCAGGAATAAGCTCAGCAGCTGGCATAAATACAGTCATTATGAAAGTAGATGCAGCAAATGCAAGTACAACACATATAACAGTTATTGTTAGTTTATGAGCTTTCATTACTTGCTCTCCTTTTCTCTCATTGATTGAAGTTTAGCGTGAATATACTCATAGAAGGTAATATGCTTTTTTAGACTACCTTTTGCTTTTTCATCAAAATAAATCCAATATCCTTGTAATAAAAGCAAAATAATAGTCGACAATGTGCCAGCCGCTAGTAGCGCCCAGTCCATAAAAGTACCAGATTCACATACTTGGCGCCAACCAGCAAAAAACCAAGACAAAGTAATTACTGAGGCGATGAAAGCAGATAATTTATATGACCAGTGAATACTCATTATCATAACCCTTTATTTAACACCTGCTTCTTGAGCAACTTTGGGAGATGGAGGAGTTTGAGCTTGTTTGCTTTCCGCTTTAAATTTGTAAGCGGCAAAGAAACATATTATTGCTACAACTGGACCAGCTATCATCCAATACCAATCTAAATCAGGAACTGGCAATGGATATTTTGTGGTTTCGTTAGCTGCTATTAGTCCTGGTGTTAGTCTATCCACAAGTTTTACATAATCAAAACAGAAACAATTGGATATCATGAAATCAATCATGCCATGATATTTAACTGCTACATGATTGGCTGTGTACTGAAATGTTGGAATTAGTTGGAAAAGAATATCAAATGGTGTTGATTGCTGACAAACAGATTGTATTTTTAAAAGCAAATCTTTGTTAGCAGGATTAGCACTATCAGCTAATATTGTTGCCCAATTAGAAGGTTCCCAGAAGGTTGATAATTTTATTGAACTTCTTACTAATCCTTCAGCAGTTTCAGCGTTATTGCCCATAAATGGTCTCATTACGCCATATACAGCTGCATGCCATAGTGGGTCGATAAACATTTCTGTTTTAGCCATGAAATAGTAAGCAATAGCTAAAACTGTTTGAATTATAGCTACCCAACCCATAATAATGGCGCCTTTTGCCATTTTTAGTTTTTGTTTTACATCTGGGTTATTCCAAAAAACCATTAATTGCAAAATAATACCAATATCAATTGGTAAGAATAAAAAGTCGCGCCAATAAGGTGGATCGTTATGAATATTGGCAATATTTACAATGATGAGTCCTGAAAATATTATCCAAGTCAAAAATCCCATAATTGTAACTAATAAAACTAATGGGCGTTTTGTTATGTCTTTTTCTGGTCCAGTTATCTCAACATCAATAAATGGCAGGAGAATAACGCTTAGTGGAATAACAAGAGTAATGTATGTGGCAACAACTGGCTCTAGATATTTATACATTTGATATAAGCCTAAGAAATACCAGTCGGATAATATAGGTAATGGTGTGACATCAGGATTGCTGCGATGTCCCAAAGCTGCCGGCATAATAATTGATACAACAACAAGCATAGCGATAATTACTGAACGTTTTAACCAACTAAGTGGCACACGTTTGTAGCCTGTTTTTAAGAAATATAGCTCTACAAAAATTAGTGGTATTAAAGAAAATGCTAAATGAAGAGAAAAGAATCTTGTAATTGTCTCTTGTGTAATAGCGCCACCAGCACCTAATAAAAATTCTGCTGTGTTCCAACCCATGTGTAATGATTTTACAAGTGGTTGATAGAAATCTCCTATGCCAATGAATTGATCCATATAAGTTGGGAATGTGGCAAATACTTTTGTAGCCCAAAAAGCACGTTGGTTCCAAATCAAAAGATAGCCAGTCAATCCAGAATACATTGATAGAAGAAGTGTAATTAAGCCAATTGCTATATTGAATTCCTTACCAGGCTTATAATCAGCCGCTAAGAACATACGATAAACACGCATGGTGGCAGCAATGATCATAGCGTCAGCACCATATTTGTGAATGCCACGGATTATGTTGCCAAAAGGAATATGATGTTGAATATATAAAATGGAATCAAAGGCACTAGTTTTGGTTGGGATATACCACATGATAAGTAGCAATCCACTTGCCATGACTAAGAACCAAACTAAATAAAATATTGCGCCTAGCGAGTAAAAAGGATTGGTTTTTGCTTCATTGGCATAATGCTCATCGAATATATCGATGTTGGCAAGTCTTAGTTTTAGCCAATCTGTTGCACGATTTATAGAGCCAAGTATATTTTCCATATGTCCTTTTCTTATATTAGGCAATACCGCCAGCTTCTAACGATAGGATACTAATTTTTTCTCCCTCTTTTTTAACATCAAACTTCCTTGGTGGTCTAGGTGCTGGACCACTGACAACTTTGCCACCTTGAGCAATATCATAAACACTCAAATGACACGGACAAGCAAATACAGGACCATTTGGTTTGTAATTGTAGCCTTTCAAACATTCATCTGGGTCTTTGACAAAGTTGAAAATGCAGCCTAAGTGAGGACAGATACGGCTATAAGCGACCACATCACCTGAAGGTAATTTGACTGCAAAACCTGGAATTTTTCTCACTTCCATACCTTCTGGATTGTATTCTTTATATGATTGATTGAACATAAATGGAATACATGTCCAGGTATCAGGAAAATCTTTATCTGTAAATTCAACTGGTTTTAAAGGTTTTGGTTGATCTGATGGGCCTAAAAGATCAAGCGGTTGAATTGTTGGACGTAAAAATCTCAATAGCGGTGAAGCTACTAAACCGAAGGTAGCAGCTAACGGAATTGCTGCTAACACTTTTACTAATGTTCTGCGTGATGTGCCTTCTGTCATAACTTCCCCTACTGTTTTTTAGTATTTTGGTCTTTGCTGGCCTCAGCTATAGTTGAAGCATTGCTTATGTGGAATTTGCGGACATACTGGACTAATTTGTGTATATAAGCTTCATCAAACTTGATATTTTTTGTTTTATCCTGCTTACCTAGGAAATTAGGCATACCCTCCCAAGCAATACCATTTGCTATATGATCAAATAGTACTGCATCTGTTCTATCATAAAATCTGTTGAAACGTTGGAAATTAGCTGGTGATGGTTCTAAATTATGTGCCAATGGTCCATCGCCATCTCCTTTTGTACCGTGACAAACAGCACAATTAGAACCAAATACAGGATCAATTGCCTCAATTTCTTTATCTGTCAAAGCTGGGGCTGAAAATGATCTTGTATAAACAACTAAATCCCAAATTTTGTTGTCGCTAATTTTGCTACGTAAACTCTTATGATTAGCGTCTCCTTTAGCAAGCATTTCATATATTTCAATTGGTTTTTTGCTTGCTCCCCAAAGTGGATTTGTTAAATCAACTATTTTTCCATTTTCATATTTTGCAGTGCCAACGCCGGCTGTTGAATGGCATTGTGCACAATTCATTTGGTTGTAAACCAATTTGCCATCAGGAATTGAAGGAGCAACATCTGGATAAACAATTTCCGATAATGGAGCGGCAGTAGTTTGTTTCTCAGCCAAATTTGTTGTTACTGGCTTTTCAGAACAAGCTGTTAAAAGCAGTATAGCGGGTAATAAAAGTAATAGTTTTTTGTCTTTCATTTGAATTATCTGATTTCTCTAGTAATGGAAAAATGGTATCCAGGAAAATAAAGCCCACGTGACGATAAGCAAAAACATAATAATAAGAGGTAATGGCGGTGGACCTTCACCAATTCTGTATTCCGAAACTTCTTCGAAAATCTCATTGTCTACAGCTGCTTTAGTAATATTGTCTGCGTTGGGAGTTACTATTTTTGCTGTCGACTCATTTTCAGGGTTCTCAGGCACCTTTCCTTCTCCTTATGACTTAGTTTGTGTTCTTAATTTTTCAATTTTGGATCTGGCAGCTTGAGACAAGCTTGTATCATCGCCATCATCCAGCATTTCAAATTTAGAACCTTCAATGTCTTCAAACTCACCACTTTTGAAAGCCCATCCCATTGCAACAACAGCAGCAATGAAAAACAAGAGACATACTCCAAAAGCTACATAAACACCTGTTTGCAATCCAGCTTGATTTAAGATGCAATTTGGACACATAAACTATTCTCCTCCTGAAGCTGGTTCCCATTGTTGATGGGATAACTTAGGTAATTTTATTTGTTGAACTGGATTTAGTTGATCGACATTGTCTATTACTTCTTCTTTTTCTTTTGGTAGTGTTTTGAGATAAGCAACTAAATACCATCTTTGTTCTTCTGTTAACACTTCGCCAAAACGTGGCATTCTTGTACCAACTACTCCTTCGGTTACGCGATAAAACCAAAATTCGTCAGAATATTGTTTGTAGAATGGTCTTGTAAAATTAGCTGGTTTTTTCTCCAGCGATAAAGCGTTTGGTCCGTTGCCATATCCTTGCAGTCCGTGACAAGCAGCACAATTTTGCGTGTAAATTCCACGACCAGCATTAGCTGAGGCATCAGCTTTTGTATCTACGTGTTTGCGAGCCAAAAGCTCTTTACCATAAGTGCTTTTGTTTGTGTATTCATCAGGAGCTTCAACAAGTTCAGTAACTTTGCGTCTATTGCCAAGTGTTTGTATATAAGCAACCAAATCATTCATATCTCGATCGGACAAATAACTAAAACTTGGCATTATAGAACCTGGCTTTAATGCTCTTGGATTAATCAAATGTGCTTTTTGCCATTCAGAAGGGAAACGACCACCTTCATTAGTTAGATCAGGACCAGTACGTGCTGTACCTAATACGTGTGGTGTTTCATCAACATAATCGCCAGCTTGAACAAGAGGTCCATAACCACGATCTTGCAAGCGAGTAAATTGAGTATGACAATAAAAACAACCTTCTCTTACATATATTTGTCTACCTCTGGCTGGATCGGTTTGAGCTAGTTTATTCTTTTCATACTGATTGCCATGTCCAGAGGGTGATGGGTTGAATATAACCATTGGCAGCAAAACTGTAGAGCCGATTATGGCAAAGAAAGTAATGATGACAGCATTTGCACCTTGGCGGAAATTGCTTTTCATTAAGCTTTTACCTCCTGAGCTAATTTGCTTTCTTTTTCGGCAACAGGAGTATAGAAACTTCTATAGGCGTTGTAGGCAAATAAAACTTGACCTAAAAGAATCATTATTCCGCTAAATGCTCTGATTGCCCAATAAGGTCTGATTTGTAGTCCCCATTGATCAACAGGAATGCCCATCGCCCAACCGGCAGCTTGTACTAAACCAGCAGTAGTGAGAGATAACATCATAATTGTAAAACCAAGTGTTTTTAGCCAATAATGCGCTCTGATTAAACCGTGTGAATACCATTTACGTCCAGTTAACCTTGGCAATCCATAATATAAAGCAGCAGTCAATATAAAAGAGAAAGTACCTAATAAAGCTAAGTGAGCATGTCCGACTACCCATTGCGTAAAGTGGATATACCAATTAATCCAACGTGTAGCTTGGAATGGACCTTGGATACAAGTGATGTAATAAAAAATTGCCGATGTAACAGCAAAACGCAATGGTAAGTCAGTAACTACTAATTGCCATTTACCTTTCATAGTCATAAAGAAATTGGTTAGTACTGTAAATACTGGTACTAATAAAAATATAGACGATATTATTGCAATTGCTTTTAGCCATTCAGGTACTGGCGATTGCAATATATGGTGAGTACCAGTTGGAGCATAAAATAAAGCAATACCCCAAAATCCAATTAAAGATAAACCGTGGCTATATAAAGGACTATTGGCAAGCCTGGGTAATAAGTAATACATCATGCCAACGCCAACTGTGGTAAACCACATACCTAATATATTGTGTCCATAAAACCAGCCAACAATTGCATCGTTTAAACCAGGCAATTGCACAAATGTTCTTTGTCCAATTACATATACGAGTGGAAACCAGAACAATGCACCAAGAAAATACCAAAGACTGACGTATAGCTTTCTTACTTTTCTATTTACTACAGTTTGCCAAACATTTAGTCCAACTAATACAAGTAAGACAACTGCAATTACATCAAGTACTGCACCTAATTCTGCATATTCTCTTCCTTCGGTATATCCATTTAGTAAAGTGCAGAAAGCACCGACCATTAATAAATTCCATCCCCACATGGCAGTATTGCCAAGGCGTTCACTCCATAAAGGAGATTTAGTTAATGAAGGGATCATATAAAACATGGCGCCAATGTATCCCATAGATAGCCAACCTATAGCGACAACATTGACATGCATCATTCTCAAATGTGGCATCGATAGCTGGGGCACATTATGGACTAAGTCTGGCATTGAAAATTCCAGTCCGGCAAATAGCCCAGAGCCCATGCCAATTACTGACCAAAACAAAGCTGATAGCATGAAATTGCGACTGGCACTGCCTTCCTTGTCGCTTATAAGCCTGTCAATAAACATATTTTTGTTCCTGTTTTTACTTCGCTTGCCAAACTTAAATTATCAATATCAATTTTGCTGACATCGATTGATTGCAGATGTTAAGAGATTGATAGCAATTTGTTTTGAAGTTTGCAAAAAAAATTTGGGACACCATGTGTTTTTACTAAGTAGAAATTGTCAAAAGTTTGTTCTTGAAAATTCCATTGTTTGAGAGAACCTCAATGGAGAGAATTATGGCAGTGATAATAAGCTTATGGCCAGTATAAATATTTTATCTGAAACAAAGTGTAACTCTTTAAGAGCCAAGCTTTGTGGCTTTTATGGGCAATTTTCAATGTCATGAGAATACAAGCTAAAATATTTTTTGTTTAACGTATTCAATTTTGATTATCTTTGTTACTTCCATCTTCGTTGTTGGAGGGCATTTTAGTACTTTCTGGTAATTGCAAATTGATGCCGTTAAATTTATTCATAGAAAAATCAATTCCATTCTCAACCCAATTTGTCAGAGCGTCTGTGCAGAGTTCAATCACTTTGTTGTAAAGATCGATATCTTCATTTGGTATTTTTGCCAAAACGTACTGAGCACGTTTTTCGCCACCAGGATCTGGACCAACACCGATTTTTAAACGATCAAAACTATTTGATTCATTGTCAGCTAATAAATAACTAATTTCACTTAAAATAGATTCAATGCCGTGTTGTCCACCAGCACCGCCACCTTTTTGCATTCTGATTTTGCCAAGCGGTAATGATGAATCATCATGAACAACAATCAATGAGTTAACTGAAATTTTGTACCAAGATAATAGCGCTTGTACAGCTTTGCCAGAGAGATTCATATATGTACTTGGCTTAGCAAATAATATATCTTCGCTGCCAATTTTGCTTTTTGCAATGTCAGCAAATAAATTATTTTTGCTTACAAAATCAGCACTATATTTAGTGGCAATATGCTCAATGGCGAGAAAGCCAGAATTATGTCTTGTTAAACGGTATTCAATGCCTGGATTGCCAAGCCCTACTATTAGCTTCATAATTTACACTTTAGTTTTTAGCATTTTAGCTTCAGTTAATATCACATAGCTAATAAGCTAGATTTTATTAAAGGACTTATCGTTACAACGTGATAAATTTCCAGGCATATAGTTGAAACTTATAATTAGTACTTGAGAGATGACTAAATAGCCAAGAGAGTTTACTTAAATGTCTGACCATAAAGAAGAACAAATTCATTTTCCATATCTTCCGCATACTAAGGAAGATAGAATTAAAATGTTGGAGGCGATCGGAGTCAAAAGTTTTGAAGAACTTATTGCTCAGATACCTAAAGACATTAGAATTTCCAATCTCTCTATAGCTAGTGGACTAAGTGAATTAGAACTTAGTCAAAAGATAAATCAACTTGCTCAGAAAAATAAGCCGCTATCTGAACAAATTTCATTTGTTGGTGGTGGAGTATATAGAAGGTTTGTACCAGCGGTGGTACCAAGCATAGTTTCAAGATCTGAATTTGCCACAAGCTACACTCCTTATCAACCAGAAGTGAGCCAAGGGACTTTGCAAGCAATTTATGAGTTTCAAACTGTTATATGCTTGCTCACTAATATGGATGTAGCTAATGCTTCTATGTATGACGGACCAACAGCAGCGGCTGAAGCTTGTGCTATGGCTACTCGTATTACCCAACGTAATAAAGTCCTTGTTGCTCACAATATAAATCCAGAATATTTTTCTGTTGTAAAAACATATACCAAAACATGTGGGTTAGCCTTTGAAACAATTGATTTTAGTGCTAAAGAAGGAGCAATAGATAGCAATAAACTCAATATTGACGAAAGTACAGCCTGCGTTTTAGTACAATATCCAAATTTCTTTGGTTGTTTAGAAGACTTAGATGTTCTTGCTCAAAAAGTTCATGCAGCAAAAGCATTATTAATTGTTGCTTGTGATCCCATTAGCTTAGGATTATTAGAAGCACCAGGAAGTTTTGGTGCCGACATTGTGGTAGGGGATGCACAGCAATGTGGAAATAATTTATCATTTGGTGGTCCAACAGCAGGTTTTATGGCTTGTCGCAATCAATTTGTTCGACAATTGCCTGGACGTTTAGTTGGTGTTACTCAAGATAATAGAGGGCAACGTGCTTTTACTCTTACTTTGCAGACACGTGAACAACATATACGCAGAGCAAAAGCTACTTCTAATATTTGTACCAATCAAGCATTGAACGCACTCACTATGCTTGTTTATTTGTCACTCTTAGGTCCTAATGGACTAAAAGAAGTAGCTGAGCTTAGCTTACAATCTGCACATTATTTGAAAGAAGAATTATCTCGTATCCCTAATATAACCATTTATTTTACAAAGCCATTTTTTAACGAATTTGTTATAGAAACCCCATATGAAGCCAAGCAAGTATTAACTTTATTGAGAGAACAAAATATATTAGGAGGTTTAAATCTAGATAGATTCTATCCAGATAACGTGCATTTCAAGAAATGTATTCTTATTGCTACAACCGAGATGAATTCAAAAGACGACATAGATAAGTATATTGAAGTAATGAAGCAAGTTATTAGTAACTTAAATGGCAAAGCTCATAGCGGTAATTGCATTTCCCCCCTTGTCAGTAAGTGCTTATAAGATTTACTGAACATACTCACAATATACTTATGTATAATGAATTCTTTGACTGCAATTAAATTTAGGCAATAAGACAAAGCGATTATGGAATCAAGAGATTCAATTACTTCTCAAAAATTACCTGGTGAGGAATCTGTTTTAAAAACGGGTGATTTGCCACCGGAAAACAACAATAAAATGGATAACGAAAATAAAAAGTCAGCACAGGGTGGCGTTTTTGGTTTCATTAAAGAAATTGTTGAGCTTGTTTTTGTTACTTTAATACTATTGATTATTATTCGTTGGGCATTGGCTGAAGCTCGTTATATTCCAAGCAGTTCAATGGAACCAACATTACAAATTGATGATCGTTTATTGGTAGAGAAAGTATCTGGGCATTTTGGCTTACCCATTAAACGAGGCGATATTTTAGTTTTTTATCCACCACCTTGTGAAATGGGCGGTAAAGACTTAAGCAATGATCCTTTAACTGTTTTAGGACGTTTAACCGGACTACCATTTTTTCCTAATGAACCAGCTTATATAAAAAGAGTAATTGGTTTACCTGGTGACAAAATTTCTGTAAAACGTGGCTTAGGCGTTTTCATTAATGATGAGCGTTTGGAAGAACCTTATATTAAAGAAGCACCCAATTACAGTTTAGAAATGCTAGGTGATATTGGTGGACGTTCTAGTTCTGGTGTTTTAATTCGTCCTTATGGTGAGTCAGAAGAGCCAATTATTGTCCCAGCTGGCCAATTATTTATGATGGGAGATAATCGCAATAATAGTGAAGATTCCCATGTTTGGGGTTGTTTGGACCAAAAACGAGTTATAGGTAGAGCTTGGTTGTTATTTTGGCGTCGCCTTGGTGCTCCACAATACCCAGGATTTTTGCAACTCGATAAATAATCTAATTATTGTTTTTAATTGGCAAAATAGCTATTTTGAGTTAGCTAACAATTTGTAACAGTTAAATGAGCTAATGAAAGCAATAAGGCAAATGTGCCAATAGTTGCCCATTTCTCATGTTGCCAAGCTGATTTCTCTATGATTTTATGTTGGTCAAAGAGAATTCTTATTGTTCTGGGTATAAATAACTGGGCAGGTAAATATGCCACGGTTGCGGGGGAACATTAATGGCCAGAGGCTATAACTCCAGGGCTTATAGAAAAACATCTTCTGATGATGGAACTACTAATATAGTAGGTCAAGAAAAGATGAATGTTCTGACAACAGAAAAGATTCATCAACTTGAATCTGAAATAGCCAATAGAGAAGTTTCACTAATTGAAAAAGAAATTAAATTGGTTGGTTTGCAACAAGAAATAGAGGCGTTGAGACCACTTTCTGGTTTGTACCGTGTAGTGCAAGCAATGACTACAGAAAGAAAACTTGAGTCATTATTGGAAGTAATTACACGTGAAACAACAGCCATGTTGCATTGTGATCGTTTAAGTGTTTTTGTTTTAGATAAACATCATAGTGAATTATGGACACAAGTAGCCCAAGGTTTAGAAGGAATTCGCACTTTGCGTATGCCTTTATCTGGTACAAGTATTGTTAGTTTATGTGCTCGTACTGGTCGTGTAATTAACATAGCAGATGCTTATAGTGATCCACGTTTTGATTTAGAAGTGGATAAAATTACTGGTTATCAGACAAAAAATATTCTTTGTGTGCCGATGCTTAATCGCAATGGCGACATAATTGGTGCTTTTGAAGTATTAAATAAGAATCAAGGCACATTTACGCAAGAAGATGAAGAATGGCTGAAAGCATTATCAGCTGTGGCTGGTGGACTGATTGAACAAGCTCAAGCATATTCTGAAATTGAAAATTTTGTTGATAGAACATTAGAAACGTTAGCACAAACTATCGATAAGCGGGATCCACTTACTGCAGGACATTCAGTGCGGGTAACACGTTATAGCTTGTTAATAGGCGATAGTTTGACCATCTCAAATGATGAGAAAGATGTTTTGCGTTATGCAGCTATGATGCATGATTATGGAAAGATTGGTGTGCCTGAGTCAATATTATGGAAAAATGGCAGACTAACTCCAGAAGAATATGCATGTGTGCAAACACACGCCAAAATTACATATGATTTGTTATCTAATTTGCCTTTTACTGGGCGTTTAGCACAAGTACCTTTTGTTGCATCGTGCCATCATGAAAAGCTTGATGGAACAGGTTATTATCGTGGGCTAAAAGGAAGTGAAATTCCTTTTTTAGCAAGATTAATTACAGTAGCTGATGTTTTTGATGCATTAACATCTGTACGTCATTATCGTAATCGCATGTCTATAACTAAAGTATTTGAAATTATGGAATCTGGACGTGAAAATCATTTTGAACCAGAAGTAGTGGATGTATTTTATGGTTTACCATGTGATCGTGTTCTTAAAGTCATGGAATCAGAAAGAGGACAAGTAGTACCAGCTGAGCTTGATTTGTTTCAAAATATAAGCTGGTTGAGATTGATAGAACTATGTCAGGGAGCAAGACCTAAAGTTCACGAAGAAGGATTGAAAGATTTGTTTTATCGAATTTACAATGCTAATCTTCCTGCTGACTATCAAGAACTCGACTAATAGTGATTTCATTGCGTGATTTAATTGAATGATTATCAAAGTCAATTTAAGTCGATAGAAGAGTTTCTCAAAGAAACTAGCGCAAAGATTTTTTCAAAAATTGACCAATTAACCTTTAAAATGTTAGTTAATTGCTTAAAAAGCAATGATTATTATGTAGTAGCTGATGCTATTGATCAATTAGTAAAAGAAAAAAAACCATTAGCAATAGCACCTTTATACTTAGTATATTCTCGTCATCCAAATGAAAATATCAGGGCTAAGGCTAAACAAGCTTTAGACAAATTAGACCCAAATGGGCAAGTGCTTGAATTAACAAAAGATAAGTCAACCGAACAAGCTGTGGCTGACCTAGTTAAAGAATATGGACATTTTGCTCGGTAACGTTAATTTTGCTAATTTTAGGACAAAGCTTTAATTCTGTTGTATCATGATACACTTTAAAACCATCCTTTATTTGATAAAAGCCTGATGTTATATAAGTTTTTGAATAGATTTTCATCTAAGCCAGATTTTTTCATGGCGACTACATTACTAGTTTTAGTATTAGTTGTATCGAGCAATTTTGCTTACGCTCAGGAAGTTAAAGAGACAAAAGAATTAGTAAGTTCTGCTCAAATTCCAGCTAAAACAAATAGCGATATAATTCTAAAAAAAAGCAATGGTTTTATTGAATTAGATCAAAGACAGCCAGAGCTCACTGCTAAAGTTTCGGCATTTATTTCAGTGCCTCATAATATTAGTCCAGTCAATACTTTTGTTTGTTATCCATATCCTGTTAAGCCACCACGTTTTATACCATTAGAAAAATTACCTACTAATCCAAAAATGTTAGAGGGGTATTTACTTAATTCTGGCTATATAAATCGGATTGATAAAGACAAGCCATATCCTCAATTTGGTTGGCGCTGGCAATATGCATATAATGCAGCTCTAAAACGAAGTAAAATGGGCGTTCCGCACACTATGTTTACTATGTATTCTTGGTCAAAAGAGATGGTACGTTATGCTTTACCAGAAGTAAAAAAATGTAATGACAAAGAAGATGAAAGAGCCAAAAATTATTCTATTATGCTCGATCAATACGAGCGTAATCATGTTGATCTAGAAACAGAATCAATTAGATTTGGACTTTATCCAGTGGTAATGAAACGCAAAAATAGTGCTGTTGCTGAGGCAAAAGTACCAGTTGGTAATTGGTGGTTGACTGCTATGCATAAAGTGCCAGGCTTAACTTATTATTGGCAAATACCATTTACGGCAAAAATAAATGACACTGTGAATATAAGACTTACTGAAGATAATGCCTTAGTTATTCATGGTGGCTGGTAAAAGGTTCATGTATAACTATTTGTACGGCAGGCTTGGCTTGGAGTTTTTGGCGAATTGCTTTTACTACCACTTCACGTATGCTAGCCTTTAAATCTTCCAGGCTGTTTTTGCTCATATTTTCTTTTTGATTTGCCACCATTTCTTCAATTGTGACAAGAAGTTCTTCTTTGATCTTAAGCCAATCTTCGCTCTTTATAAAGCCGAGTGCTGAGCCTTCTATGGTTGGTTTTTGCAAAAGGGTAAAATCATTAGATATAACAATGCCAATATTTAGCACTCCTTCCATACTGAGTACGCGTCTTTCATGAACTGAAAATGTTGTGACGCTTTCTGCTTGGTCACGATTGAACAAAACAGCCTCTGCCTCCACGGAGCCGATAACACGAGCACTAGAGGCAGCAATTTCTAATATTTCGCCATTTTTAAGAGGGAAAACTGAATCTTCAGCAATACCAAAATCACATGCTAGTTTTGCATGATGCATAATATGACGTCCTTCACCAAGAAAAGGCACAAAGAATTTTGGTTTTGTAATTGAAAGCATTAGTTTTAGTTCTTCTTGGCTGGCATGATTAGGAACATGTACGCTATCTTTTGCACCATTTATTGTTTTTACTCCCAAGGACAATAATTGATCCAATATCTTGGCTAATTTGCGTGAACGTCCTGGATAAATTTCTGAGCTGAATATTACAGTATCGCCTCGTAATATGCTTATATCTTTGTGTAAGCCATAAGCAATATCATTTAAGAATCCTAAAGCATCACCATCATCTCCTGTGCCGACAATCAATACTTCTTGGGCAGATAGTTTTTTTAAATCATGAGGTGTCCCTTCAACACTGCGATCATAAATCAAATTACTAGTAATTGCAGCTGAAACAGCAGTTTGTATCAGGTTTTCACCCAATAAAATTATTTTTCTGCCACATGTTTTAGCTAAGTCAAATAATAATTGCAAGCGGTGGGTATTAGTTCCTTCCATAACGACAATTACTCTATCGCTACTGGTTTTTACGTGGTGATAGAGAGTAGCGCTAATGGTTCTTTCTGAAGGAGTGTAGCCACGTTGTTCTACTCCGGCAGAATCGCTTAATAAGAGAAGCACGCCAGTATCACCAATTTGGGCTAATCTTGCTATATCCATCTGGCGATTATCAATTGGTGTTTGGTCTAGCTTAAAACTAGATGTGTATATTATTGGGCCATAACTAGTATTTATTCTTAGAGCGCAGGCGTCAGCAATAGCGTCGTTGACTTGAATCCATTCTAATTCAAATGGTCCTATCTGATAAGATTCTCGTACTTCGATGGTATCAATTATGGTATCACTAGTATTGCCGTCATGTCCCATTAATGTCTGTGAAATAAGAGCGGAGACAAATCGAGGAGCCATAATGCGGGGTATTTTTACATGTCGAAGTAAATAAGATACGGCTCCGCAATGTTCTTCGTGCCCGTTTGTGAGTATTAGCGCTAAGATTTTGTCTTGATTAATCTCCAAAAAATTTGTATTAGGTAATAATAAATCTACGCCTGGTAAATCAGTGCCAGCATAAGCTGCGCCAGCATCGATAAGTAATATTTGTCCAGCACAACTGATAGCCCACAAAACTTGTCCAATTTGATTTTGTCCGCCAAGCGGAATCACCGATATATTGTCGTATGAAAGTTCTGTGCTACCAGCAATAATTATGGACATTTTAAGGTATTCTCGTATCTACTTTGCTTTTTAAGTAATTAATAGTTTCTTTTATGGATTGAGCACTCTCATGCTTTTCGTTTATGTGTAGTACCAACTCATATTCTTTAATTGCCGCTGGATCTTTAAAGCGTGCTTTTAAAATATTAGCAAGCAATAAATGCGTTTCTGTACTATTTGGTTCTAATCTCACTGCCTCTCTAGCAAAATTCTCAGCTTCTTGCATTTTATTTTCATCTTTTAGTATTTCTACCAATAAAATAACAGTGGCTGTATCTTTTTTGTTGGCTTTAAAAAAGTTTTTCAAATGTAATTCAGCTTCTAGAAGTCGTTTTTGATCAACAAGGCATAAAGCTAAATTACGTCTATATAAACTATTTTGAGGGGAGTGATTTATTGCTAATCGATAATATTTCTCGGCATTAAAATAATTCTTTTGTGTGTAATACAGGGTGCCTATATTGTCATAATATTTACTGTAACGAGGTCTATATTTTGCTGCTAATTTAAATTCGCTAATAGCTTCTGTGAATTTATTTTGTGCTTTATATATTGTAGCTAAATTGCTATGGTAATCAGAGTTAGAAGGATCAAGGGCTGCTGCTTTACGAAATTCTGATGTAGCTTCATCTAACTTACCTTGTTTATAAAAAAAGATGCCTTTTTCTGTGTGTGCACGTGATTCAGCAGTAATAGCTAAAGCACCCTTGCTTGAGCCTATAAGCAGGAAGGTTAAACAAATGAATACAATCATTCTCATAAAATAGCAGGTTCTCTATATGTACCCCAAACTTTACGCATTACATTTGATATTTCACCGACTGTAGCATAATTTTTTGTGGCCTCTAATATTAATGGAAAAGTATTTTTACCATTTTGCATGCCATGTTCAAGTGCTAATAAAGAATTTGCAACTGATTCACTATTGCGTCTTTGTCTTAACTTTGTCAGTCTTTCATTTTGTCTTTCTTGATATTCCATGCCTATTTTCAAAATATCAATTTTGGAGCCGGGAGCTTCTTCTCTGTATCCATTTAAGCCAACAAATATGAATTCATTATTGTCTAATTTTTGTTGAAAACGATAGGCAGCGTCAGCAATTTCTTTAATAAAAAATCCTTTTTCAATACCATGCATTACACCACCAATTTCATCTATTTTTTTGAAATATTCATTGGCGCCTTCTTCCATTTTGTTGGTTAACCATTCAACATAATAAGAACCAGCCAAAGGATCAACTACATTTGCTACCCCTGTTTCGTGAGCAATTATTTGTTGTGTGCGAAGAGCAATATGAGCTGCTTTTTGCGTAGGCAGCCCTAATACTTCATCCATAGAATTAGTATGCAATGATTGTGTTCCACCAAGCACACCAGCTAATGCTTCAATGGCGGTGCGAACAATATTATTTTCTGGTTGCTGGGCTGTTAAGCTACAACCAGCTGTTTGAGTATGAAAACGTAATTTCCAAGAACGTTCATCTTTAGCTTTGTAATAATCACGCATACGTTTTGCCCAAATGCGACGAGCGGCTCTATATTTTGCAATTTCTTCAAAGAAGTCTATATGCGCATTAAAGAAAAATGACAAGCGCGGAACAAAGTCATCTATTTTTAAACCAGCTTCAATTCCAGCATCTACATAAGCAAAACCATCAGCTAATGTAAAAGCTAATTCTTGAATGGCGGTAGCGCCAGCTTCTCTTATATGATAGCCGCTAACTGAAATTGTATTCCAACGAGGAACATTTTCAGTGCAGAAAACCATCAAATCTTGGATGAGTTTTAGTGCTGGTCTTGGTGGTAATAAATAAGTTTTTTGTGCAATGTATTCTTTAAAAATATCATTTTGCAGCGTACCATCCAATTTTTTTAAATCAAAACCACGGTTCATAGCATTAGCTAAAAACATAGCAAATACAATTACAGCGGGGCCATTAATAGTCATCGATGTAGAAATTTTGTCTAAAGGAAGATCTTTATATAAGATTTCAATATCTTCTAAACTATCAATCGCTACACCACAAACACCTACTTCACCATACGATTTAGGATCATCAGAGTCATAACCCATAAGTGTTGGCAAGTCAAAAGCTGTTGACAGCCCTGTTTGCCCTTGACTCAATAAATATTTAAAACGAGCATTTGTTTCTTCAGCAGCACCATAACCTGCAAATTGGCGCATTGTCCAAAGTTTGCCAAGGTACATATTATTATGAATGCCACGTGTATATGGAAATTGACCAGGATCATTTAGGTCGCGTTTATAGTCCCAGTTTTTTAAATCTTCTTTTGAGTAACAAGATTTAAGTTCAATGTCAGAAAGACTCAGTCTAAATTTATTTTTTTCAGCCGATTTTGTCATTTCCTGAACCATGTCATTCCCTTATCTTATGTGATGAATAGTCTACAATTATTAGTTTATAACACTTAAAGTATCATCTTACGTGTGAAAATATATCGTCTATAAGCCTATTCTAAAATAATCATTGGGCGAGTATATCCTTAAATACTAATTGGAGATTATCATGACAACGGCTCAGCGTACAGTACGTATAAAAGACCTTGTAAAGGAAATTTTCGCTAGCTCTGAGCCAATTACCGTAAAAGCTCCTCATGGTAGTGATTTGATTTGCAAAGGATGGATACAAGAAGCTGCTTTACGTATGCTTTTAAATAATCTTGATCCAGATGTAGCAGAAAATCCTAATGAATTAGTAGTATATGGTGGCTCGGGTAAAGCCTGTCGTAATTGGCAATCTTTTAAAGCAATAGTCAAAGCTTTAATAAATTTAGAATCCGATGAAACTTTGCTTGTCGCTTCTGGTAAACCAGTTGGCATATTTAAGACTCATACAGATGCACCCCGCGTTTTGATTGCAAATTCAAATTTGGTTGGTGCATGGGCTAATTGGCAGCATTTTAGAGAATTAGAACAAAAAGGTCTAATTATGTTTGGACAAATGACTGCTGGCTCTTGGATTTATATTGGTACTCAAGGCATATTGCAAGGAACATATGAAACTTTTGCTCATTTGGCTAACAAACATTTTGGCAGTAGCTTAAAAGGAAAAGTAGTACTGACGGCAGGTTTAGGTGGTATGGGCGGAGCTCAGCCATTAGCTATTACTATGAACGAAGGTATTGCTTTATGTATTGAAGTTGATCAAACTCGCATTGATAGACGTCTTGCTACACAATATTGTGATCGACAAGCACAAGATATTAATCATGCAATTAAACTTATTGCCGAGGCTAAACAAAACAAACAAGCTGTCTCAATTGCTTTGTTGGGAAATGCTGCTGAAATATTACCTAAACTAGCTGAAAGTGGTTTTGCTCCCGATGTAGTGACAGATCAAACTTCAGCTCATGATCCTTTAAATGGTTATATTCCTCATGGTTATTCACTAGAGGCTGCAGCTGACTTGAGGAAAAAAGATCCTGCACATTACATTCAATTAGCTACTGAATCAATAGTTAATCATGTGAAAGCTATGTTAAGCTTTAAAAAAAATGGTGCAGTTGTATTTGATTACGGCAACAATATTAGACAAGTAGCACTCGATGGTGGCGTACTTGATGCTTTTAATTTTCCTGGTTTTGTACCAGCTTTTATCAGACCATTATTTTGTGAAGGTAAAGGTCCATTTAGATGGGCTGCATTATCAGGAGATCCTCAAGATATTGCTATTATCGATCAAGCTATTTTAGATAATTTTGCAGATAACAAATTGCTTTGTCGTTGGATTCAAATGGCTAAAGAAAAAGTAAAATTCCAAGGATTGCCAGCTCGTATATGTTGGCTTGGTTATGGAGAAAGAGCAAAACTAGGGTTAATTATAAATGAATTAGTGGCAGGGAATAAATTGAAAGCGCCAATTGTAATTGGTCGAGATCATTTAGATGCTGGTTCAGTAGCTTCTCCAAATCGTGAAACGGAAGCAATGAAAGATGGATCGGATGCAATTGCTGATTGGGTATATTTAAATGCTTTGATTAATGCAGTCGGTGGTGCTTCTTGGGTTTCTGTACATCATGGTGGTGGTGTTGGTATGGGATATTCATTGCATGCTGGACAAGTAATTGTAGCCGATGGTACCGTGGAAGCAGATAGGCGACTGAATAGAGTTTTAACAACTGATCCAGGCTTGGGTGTAATTCGCCATGTTGATGCTGGATATGAAGAAGCAATTAAATTTGCTAAGAAAAATCAAGTTAGAATTCCAATGGATGAGGTCTAGGACAATATGCGCAAGCTTTTAAAAGGATTACATCAATTTCGTTCAGAAATATTTGTACCACAACAAAAATTATTTGAACGTTTAGTAGGTGGACAAAATCCAGATGCTTTATTTATCACTTGTTCGGATTCTCGTATTAATCCTAATTTGCTTACACAAACCGAACCAGGTGATTTGTTTATTTTGCGAAATGCAGGCAATATTATTCCACCTTATGGACCATATATATCTGGAGAAGTGGCGACAATTGAATTTGCTATAAATGGACTTGGTATTAAAGAAATTGTTGTTTGTGGACATACTCATTGTGGAGCAGTAAAAGGTTTGTTAAACAAAGACAGTTTAAAAGATTTGCCTGCTATGAGTGCTTGGTTAGCTCATGCAGAAGCTTGTCGACGTATTATGACTGAAAACTATAAAGACTTAGAGACAGAGTCCTTACTGAATGTAGCAGTGCAAGAAAATGTATTGGTGCAATTGGAAAATTTAAAAACTCATCCTTCAGTAGCGTCCCACCTTAATGCTGGCAAACTTAATTTGCATGCTTGGGTTTATAAATTTGAAACAGGTGAAGTATTTGCTTATAATCCAGACGAAGGACAATTTTTGCCAATTACAGAATTTTCCACTGAACATAGTTTAGTTACTACTAGTGTATTAGGAAGACGCAAACAAGATAAACGATTACGTAATCTTGTGTCAGATTCTATTATTTGATAATACCTATTTTGAGGTAGCAGTAATGCTAACTAAATGAGGTGATAAACCAATGGAATTTATAGTATAAAATCTTAAAAGAAAAAAGCCGTAAAACATTGCTGCCCAAGGCTTTTGATCTGGGTGTTTTCTATCACAAAACTTCATTATCAGTTTATCTCTATATTTATATGTGAATAAAACAGAAAGGGATCAAACTATGATCGTGTTCATTGGGGGCTGCTAATGAATCGATTTGAAACATTTGCTCATTGCCGTACTAAACGTAAACGACTGACTAGAGATGAGTCGGGTAATTTTTTAGTTGAAGCTATGGTAGCTGTTTTAGTATCTAGCATTATTGCTACTGGCTTAGTGCAAATGTATTGCCAAGTTCGCCGCGTTGGCAATATGAGCCAAGGACATTTGTTAGCAACTGCAGTTGCGCAAGAATGTTTGGATCAATTGCGTGGGCTCCCATTTACTATGGTTAGCGCTAATACTGGCGTACATTATGCTCAAGTTAATGGCACTGGTATTGCCGATGTTTTATTCCCAAGACCTTTGTTGAAAGACACTAACCTGGATTATACAGCTGGTGGAGACACTTTAGTTAGCAAAGGTGCTAATTACATGTTTCATACAGTGAATCTTGATACAGGACAAAATGACGACACAGTCAAAGTAACAGTTACAAATTCTGCTGGAGCTATTCCTGGATTAACTATTAGTGTTAGCATTCGCTATTACGATACAAGTGGAAAGTTGAAAACATATACAGCTACTTCGTTTATTACACAAAACGGGGTAAATAGCTAGTAATGCATATCAAAAAAGCTAAATCTAGTATTCGTAAATGTCGTGGTGAAACCATGATATCGCTTTTGGTATCAACCAGTATTTCTGCTTTTGTAGCAGCAGCTATGTTAGGACTTATGTCCATGAATGTTTCTGAAAGTCATAAATTATATAACAGAGCAGATAATTTAGTTGCTGGTGTAACTGCATTGGATAAAATGGGGCGTTTAGTTAGAATGGCGCGCAATATTGGTGATATTCAAGGAAATATTTTACCAACTAGTGATTCATATGCTGGCGTTCCACCAGGTAATACTACTGATACATTTGCCATTAGCGGTAGTAATATAACTGTGGATCAAGTTGAAAATGGCGACGCTGTAAGCATATCTGCAAAATTTCCATCTGTAGGGGATCCTTATTATGGTCCCAATGGTACACAAAATGGTACTATTGCTAGTTGGCCATGGGGTGGTGGCATAAATGTTCCATATTTACTTGGACAAGATACTTTGGTTTTGCAAGTACCAACATTTGATGCCAACGGTTTTCCTAATTCTGTACAAAACATGCAAACATTGCCAGCATTAGATACTTATGTTTATAAAGTAGTGCAGGATTTTACTCGGGCTGGACCTACTAAATATTATCAATTACAACTGGCTGTTTTTCCTGCTCCAAATGGACTTAGTAATAAACCAAGTGGTTTGGTTGCTGGTAAACCAATTACAATTTTAAGTGGCATTGTTGGTCCATATGATGCAAATGGAAATATAGCTACTTTTCAGTATGTTAATTCATCTACTAATATAGTTCAAACTAATTTTGATAATGCAGGTGGTGCTGGTACCACCGGTTATGAAAATGAATTGGACTTGGTTTTATTTTCCGGTGTAATAGCAAATTTTCAAATCATGAGTAAAGATGCAGCTAATCATGTATCTGTGCTGCCAATTAGATCAGAAATGTATTTACGTAATAATGCGTCAGCATCAATAATGGGACCAGCTCCTTAGGTATCAAGAGCTGGATTTGTATGAGGCAATTAAATATGGCAAATCGAAATCAAAGAAATAGAAATAATAAAGGCATGTCGCTAGCATCAGTTTTAGCGATGGGAACAGTGCTCTCACTTACAGTTTCAGGTCTAATGGCAACAATTTTACCTGTGTTTCAAAAAACAGGCAGTTTGAAAAATGCTAATACCGTAAGATCCATGGCAGAATTAGGATTGGACTATGCTGTTCAGCAGTTAAACGCTGGCACTCAAGGTTGGGATTGTGGTAATACACAAGGAACAACTATAACTCAATCATTGCCTCAATCAGTAACTGGAGATGCTAACGCTAGTGTTTCTGTAAGAATAACTAATATTGGCAATGCACCTAATTCGTCAATGTTATTTGATCCAATACTTAATCAATCTAATCCAAATAGTTTTCGTTTAGTATTGGTTACTGCTCAGTATGGAAATACTGTAAAACAATTAAGAGCATTATTGCAACCAATTATTGATGGTGGCAGTGGTAATGTCCCTAATAGCAATACTGATCAAGCCAATTCTCCTCAATTTCCTTATGGAGCATTTGGTATGGCTAGTGTTGTTTTTGCTGGGCAATCAGCTATTAATACTTATAATGCTCCTACTGCTATGATGCAAATAGGAGCTGATTCTGCTTCTTTGGGAAAAGTAAGCCATGTATACAGCAGCAGCAGTGGGCTAGGAAGAAGTATTGCTAAAGGTGGCAGTCAACTTGAATTTCCTAATCCACAATCTTATTACAATCAACAATTCAATATTGTAAGCCAAACTTATAATGCAAGTGCTGCAAGCACTGCTCCTTGGATGCAATTGTATGGCAATCTTTATTCAAATGGTACTAATACTGCCTATAGGGCATTAGCAACAAGCGATCCTGGTGTTGTATCAGGTTTGTCGCCAGCACGTAATGTATTTGGTATGGCAAATGGTTTTGTTGACGGTATTCCAACTGGTTATCAAAATCAATCTGTTAATGTTAACAATACTTGGGGGGGCAATGTGGGTGGAGCAGTTACAGCATGGAATGTTCAACCTAGTGGGTCAGCAAATGTTACTTATCCACAACCAAATATTCCAGCAGCACCAAGTGCTCCTAGTGGATCTGTTAATCTTGGCTCGATAAATATTAGAAATGGTGGTCAATTGATAATTGATTCCAGTGCAGCAGCGCCGACTGGACCAATTGGCACAATAAATAACCGAACGGTAAGAATTCCACCGGCCAGTTATATTGTCAATTCATTATCAATGTCTGGTGGTTCAACAATTACAATTGAAAGTGGCACACAAGGACAAATAACATCGGGTGCTAAATCTCCAACACAATTTTATGTTCAAGGTACAAGCACACCAGCAACCGCGGTCACGATAGATAATACCAGCTCTATTAATATGTCTGGAGTAACGTCGGCTACTGGCGGATCTAATCCAACTGGTGTGAATTACCAAGGTAAAAATGGAGTGAGCGCACTCACTAATAAAACTGGTGCTACAGCTAGTAATCAAATAGCTATCAATCAACCAGGGGATGCTAGCGTTAACTCTAGCAATATTGTGGAGGCATCTGGTAATTCATCACAATTTCAAATATATACTTCTTCTCAAACCAATATTGTATTGCAAGGTAATGAAAGAATGACTTTATACGCGCCTTATGCAAAAGTGACAGTGGGCTCATTATTAAACAGTAGCGGTACACCAATATCAATATCTAATAATGCTAATTTTTATGGTGCAGCTGTGGGTGCTAATGTTGCTGTGCAATCAGGCTATGGATCTGGAGGTGGTGCTTTCTTTCATTACGATTGGAAATTGCGTCCAGCTGGCATGAATTTTCTCAATCCTTGGGCACCACCAGCTCCTTATGTGCCACCAAATAGCAATAATACAAATGGCAATGTTGCGTTGCCAGTAAGTGGTTATCGTGCAGTTTCGTGGCAAGAAGCAGTAAACCCTAATCCAGGTAATCCACAAGCTGCTCAATGGTATTATCCATAACATAAAGTTTTTCAACTCACTCTTGATGATGAGTTTTAGTGTCTTTGCTATGGGTATAAATATGTAAGATGGCCTCGCTTCCAAGCCAATAAAGATTTAAATCTGTCCAAGGGTCAAACTGGCAACTAATAAGCTGTCCTTATTTGGTGAGGATAGCTTTTTAGTTTATAGGTACTCACTATTTTGTGGGAGTATGTCTAATATTTAGTTAGCTCTTTTTGCAAATGTGAATTACGTCAATACTTGCTCTTCACTTTACTTAAAATTTGCAGTTTGGAATAAAAATATGTGCGATTATTTTTTTTGCACTCTGGGCAATTTGTATTGCTTCAGGAGTTCTATTACTAAACACAAATTATTGTCATCCTATATAAAGGAGTTTTTGAAAGATGTCCCAACCTAATGCTTCAGCAAGTGTTGCGGTTCATCGCTTAACCAGAATATGTCGCACTAGAAAGACTGCTAATTTGAGTATATCCAATCCAAAGTCTAAAGTATCTACACTGGCTAAAAGTCATATTGAAAGAAATACTTTAAAGTCACCGAATTACAAAGCATTAACCCAAAATCAAAGAAAAACTATTTTTGTACAAAAACATTTTGCTCAAGCAGATATCTCAACATGCAGTGCTCAGAATGTTGAGTCAAAAATTTATCAGAGCTCGGATCTTTTAAAAATAGTTTCTGAAGAAGTGGATGTGATTAGAGATACCCTTATATTTTGTCGAAAACTTAGCCAAGCCTGCGGCAACAATAAATCAATTATGCTTGTGTGGCATGATTTGCTTAGTCTATCTTTATCAACTAACAACGAACTCCGTATTGGTTCTCACCCCAATTAAAGTTATTATGGCAAAGGAATTTTTCGCTTAATCCACTTGCCAAGGTGGGTATATCGCTGGTACAGCACCTGTTGAGTTGAAATACTAATGCCAAGGATAGTACAAAAATTTGGTGGCACATCAGTAAAAGATGTTGAGCATATACATAAGGTAGCCAAGATAATTGCTGCTACTTATGAAAAGAATAAAGAATTGGCAGTTGTTGTGTCTGCTATGGGACATACTACTGACAAGTTGATTGATTTAGCAAAACAAATAAACAATGATTTTAATCCAAGAGAATTGGATGTCCTGTTGGCAACCGGTGAACAAGTTTCTATCTCGTTGCTAACAATGGCATTACAATCACTAGGTCTTAAAGCCAAGTCTTTTACTGGTGCTCAAGCTGGAATTATTACTGATAGCAAGCACGGGTATTCTTCTATATTGGAAGTAAGAACTAGCTCAATTGAGAAAAGCTTAGCTGAAGGTGAAATTGCTGTTGTAGCAGGCTTTCAAGGAATCACTGAAAGTGGAGCAATAACTACAATAGGCAGAGGCGGCTCTGATACTACAGCAGTAGCATTAGCAGCTGCTTTAAAGGCCGAATGGTGTGACATTTATACTGACGTAAATGGTGTCTATACTACCGATCCTAGAAATTTGTCCTCAGCTAGAAGATTAGCAGCAATATCGTATGAAGAAATGCTCGAGCTGGCAGCCTCCGGAGCGCAGGTGTTAAATGCTCGCTCAGTGGAATTAGCTATGAATATGCAAGTGCCAGTAAGATTGCGTTCTACCTTTGAGCCAGATGATATAGGCACTTTGATTACTAATAAAATGTCTGCTCCTAGTTATACGGTGTGTGGTATTGCTTGTGATACCAATCAAGTGTCATTTAACTTAAAAATTAGAAAAAGAGTAAATAAAAAAACTACTGGCAATAATAATGTTGAATTACATTATTTAGATGGTGTCTCTAAATTACTAAATAGATTTCAAAAACTTGGCATTCACATCGACATGGTGACTTTGTTGGGTAAAGATGATGAATCAGCACCAGAATTGAGTTTTACTGCGCATAAACAATCAGCAAATAAAGTTTATGCAGAAATTCAAATGTTGAATCAAGATTTGGGTGAGCCAGATGTAGCAGTTGATTCTGAAATAGTAAAAATTTCTGTTGTCGGCAATGGGTTAAGTGCAAGACGTGGCTTAGTGTCAGCAATTTTTGATGTACTTTCTGAGGCATCTGTACCAGTAAAAATGCTATCAACAGGAGATATTAAAGTTACTGCTCTGGTTCATCAAAATTACAAAGACAAAGCAATTGAAGAAATTCATGAACGGTTTTGTGTTTATCCACCAACAGATGTAAGAGTATTTGCTAGTTGAGGTAATATGCCTAATAATCCGTTTGAAAATATTTTCAGTAAAGTTAAATCTGGGACGAAAACTGCCGCTGTACAAATGGCACGAGCAGGTAAAATTGCTAAATTGAAAGTAGAAATAGCTAGCCAGAAAGCAGATAGAGAACGTTTAATTAAAACTATTGGTACTAAAATATATTCAATTTATTGTAAAGAGCAAAGATTAGTTGAACAAGTTATGACCGATGAAGTAACATCTGAGCTTAGTCAGGTTCAACGTATTGAAGCTTACATGAAAGAATTAGAACAACAAGTATCCCAATTACAGTTAGAGATGCGCAACGCAGATGGTAATATTATTGATGCAACGGAAGTAAAAGAGTCTGACCAGTAAATGGCAATAAATCGATATAACAAAATTAAAATTTTAAGTAATACTATTATTGCTGCTTTTATAGCATCTGCTCAGAGCAATGTGTTAGCAGATAGTATATCGCCAAATGTTAGTAATAAAGGACATGTATATTCTAAGGCCACGCCAGATATTTCTTTCTATGGAACTGGTATAGGAGCTAGATATACAGAAGCCTCGGTTTTGCGTATGCAAGTAGAGCGTGCTTTACAGGACGGCAAAACAGAAGAAGCTATTGCTAAAGGGAAAAAAGCTGTGCAATTGGATCCTGGTGATCCTAGTGGTCATTTTTTGTTAGCAAAAGGCTTAACTGAAAAATTTTATGCTAATAAAGGACCAGTGGATGAAGCTTTATTAGCTGAATGTTTGAGAGAATGGATGCTTATCTGGCGTCATGATGCTGATCAGTTTGAGCAATGGGAAGCAAAGATTCAAGCTAGAAAGTTAATGAAGATTGCTAAACTATTGCAAAAGGACAAAGAAATTAAAGCTAAGCAAGAAGCAGAAGCAATTGCTGAAACAAGACAAAAAGAAGAAGATGGAAATAGTAATAGCAGTGAGAAAAAAGCTATTGCTGTTAAGAAAAAGCGCTTTCTTTTATTTTAAACTGATAATTAGCCTTCAGTCTTTCGATATTATTGAGCTCAAACTTATTGAGTGTTTGTGTTTCAAAACTTACAGCAAAAGCTTGTTCAAAACCTACTTTTATAATTTTCTCCAATTGGGAGAGATGAAGCTTATTATTTGTCAAATCAAATAAATTAGCATGACGCTCTAGCTGTAATTCATAATTTGGATCTGGTATTTGTTCTTTCAATAAATAAGACATTGTATTTTGTTCTTGTTTAAGTAAAATAGAGCCATGTTGCAATACAACGTTTTTTCTTTTGACTTGGGCACTGCCAACTAGTTTTTTCCCACTTACATGAAGATCAGCTCCACATGTTGATTGGAAACAATCTGCTATATGACGATATGATCTAGCTGTTTGACCTATCTCAGGCTGGATATTAAGCAAGGCAAAAGCATTTTGTAATCCAAGGCAAATTTGTTTATAGGCGGCAGTTATACTAGTACTTAGAAAGCCAGATGGATCATCGGTTGTTTTTCCAATAAAAGAATAAGTAAGGTCATCTAAATGTAGAACTGCACGGCCACCGGTTGGGCGTCTAACAATTTGAAAACCATTTTTTGTTATATTTTCTATGATTTCCTGAGAAAGTTTTTGATTTAAACCAATTGATACCGCCGGTGGTGAAAAACCATATAAACGTAATGTTGGTGGACACATATTTTGGCTATGTGCTTCCATAATGGCTTCATCTATTGCCATATTGGTGGCAGCATCATAATTAGCGTAACTGATAATCCGAAATGTGTGTTTATTCAAATTATTTAAACAGGTATTTTTGCAGTCGTAAGTGGTGAAACTAAGGGTTTGGAACGAAAGCTAGTTATATCTTTTAAACTAGCTTTTTCTAGTTTATCAAATATATTGTGTTGTATTACTGGCTCAGGGTTGCATTTGGTATCGCTGTATACAATTGCTTCATTGAATTTTGCAATTGCCAGCTCACCGTCTTCTAATTTATCTGCATAAATTTGAGCTATGATATCTCCGCCAGTAACAGCACTGCCAATTTTGCCATAGAGTACAATGCCTACAGCTAAATTAATTGGGTCGCCTTTTTTAGCTCGTCCAGAACCCATTAATTTACAAGCTTCAGCTATAGTACGGCTGTTCAAGCTCTTTATCCACTTAGTATTTTTGCCTGGTACATGCACAGATAATTTATGTTTTGCTTGCGGCATTAAAGAAGGATTTTCTATAACTTTTGAATTGCCACCTTGTGCTTCAATCAATTGTCTAAATTTATCCAGTGCTTTACCGGTTTTGATAATATCAGCTAAATATTGTCTAGCTTGTGATTCGTCTTTATATTTACCAGCTATAACTAAGGTTTGGACCCCAAGCGTTAGGCATAAATCAACTAAATCATCAGGACCTCTTCCAGACAATGTTTCAATAGCCTCCATTACTTCTAAGGTATGACCAATAGCTCTTCCTAGTGGTTGATCCATATTTGTAATTACAGCAGTAACTGGACGGTTTAAAATTTTACCTACTTCAGTAAGTGTTTTTGCTAAAAGCAAAGACTTTTCCTCACTATCTAAAAATGCGCCACTGCCACTTTTAACATCAAGCACAATTAAATTACTGCCAGCAGCAAACTTTTTGCTTAATACGGAAGCAGCAATTAAAGGAATGGATTCAACTGTTGATGTTACATCGCGCATGGCATAAATTTTGCCATCGGCTGGTGCTAAGTTTTGAGTTTGAGCACCAATGGCTGCTCCTATTTCTTTGACTTGGCGAACAAATTTGTCAGTGCTTAAATCACAGCTAAATCCAGGTATTGCTTCTAATTTATCAATTGTTCCACCAGTATGACCAAGTCCACGTCCGGATAATTTAGCCATAGGAATACCAGCAGCTGCCATCATAGGCACAAATACAAGTGTTGTTTTATCGCCTACACCACCTGTGCTGTGTTTGTCGCCTATTATAGGACCAACAGATGATAAATCTAAAACTTCGCCAGAGATAGTCATGGCATACGTTAAATGGGCTGTTTCTTCAATAGACATGCCTTGAAAGTACACAGCCATTAACCAAGCTGATAATTGATAATCTTCAATTTTGCCCGCAATAAGATTTTCAATTAAAAAATCTATTTCTTCACGTGAATGTGCTTTGCCTAATTTCTTTTTTTGTATCAGGTCAATCATTCTCATTTTCAATTATCCTCAAACACAAGCCACCAAATTTTATATTGTTTGCCAAGAATATATCCAATGCTGATACCAAAATAATTCTTTGGAACTAAAAACAATCTTGATAACATGCCTGATAACATTGCCTGTCCATTAATGTAATCCTTGCCAAAATGTCAATAGATAATGGGCTGGAAATGGCAAATTCTCTCCATTAATTTAGATGCCAATATTAATTTGTAAGCTAGACAACCATACCCTTGACAAGAAAGGAGAAAATATGATTTATAAATATTGGGAGCGAGGCCGCGTGAAGCTTACCAACAAATCAAAGGTCTCCTCCCTTTTCTTTTGTCTAGATTTTCAGATTAGTTAGCTATTGGGTAGAAAGCTAATTTCTACGATATTGTATATAGGCTCATATGAGAGTCTAATACTATGTTGGCTAGCAATTTAACCAGTATCGCTAAGCAAAGTCTGCCAATAGCTGCCAGGCTAGGCTTAATATCTTTCATCAATAGCTTGCCTGTGGTTTGGCCTATTGAAAATAAGTTAGTTAATTTGCCTCAAGCTACTTCCCTGCACTTAGCTAATCCTAATGAGCTAAATCAAAATTTTGAAAAAGGCTTATTAGATATTGGAGCAATGAGTGCTTTTTATTATTTACAAAGTAATGATTTAACTTTATTGCCCAATATATCTATTTCTAGCTTAGGTCCTGTGGGTAGTGTTTTATTATTTAGTAAATTGGAGTTAAATCAATTAGCTTCTAAAAATATTTCAGTGACAACAGCTTCAGCTACATCTGTTAATTTGCTCAAAATTTTGTTTTTAGAAGAATATGGTTTTGTACCAAATATAATTAGTGAAAAAGACCCTGATATAAATAAAGAAAATATCTCTGCTGTGCTGTTAATTGGGGACGCGGCATTAGCTAAAGATGCTGAATTGTCAAAATATGTCCGTATTGATTTAAGTTCTTGGTGGGTAAACAAATTTAATTTACCGATAGTATTTGGTGTTTGGGCAGCAAAAAATAAATTTGCTCAAAACAATCAATCTTTAGTAAATGAAATTGCTGCTAATTTAATGGAAGCTAAAACTCTAGGCTTAGGCAAATATTTTGAAGATATGATTGCTTATGCACAAAAAACAAGTAATTTTTCAAAAGAACGTTTGAAAAATTATTATTGTGAAGAATTGAACTTTGAGTTGACTGATAAACATATGCAAGCTTTAAATTTGTATGGACAATTGGCTCACAAGCACAATTTAATATAATTGCCCAACATGGCTTGCCAGGCTTTCTTCATAAGGCTATTCTAGCCTTATGAAGAAAGCCTCTATTACTGATGCAAAAAATAATTTTAGTGCACTTTTAAAATGGGTGCGCCAAGGTGAAACTGTCATTATCACTGATCGTGACGTGCCTGTTGCCCAATTAGCAAAACCAGTAAAATTTAGCATTTCCGATGAAGAAACGCTGCTAGCAAGACTTGAAGTTCAAGGTGTTTTATCTAAAGCAAAAAAGAAAGCTCCGCTAAAGGAAATAATACGAACTAGTCCTCCCAGACTAAAGTCAGGTGTTGATATAGTAGAAGTATTGCTTTCGGAAAGACAGGAAGGACGTTGATGAAATATTGGGACAGTTCGGCGATAGTTCCTTTATTAGTTGAACAACGATTGACGAAAGTGATAACTGAACTATACGGCAATGATAATTCCATAATAACCTGGTGGGAAAGTGAACTTGAATGTGCATCTCTCTTGCGCGTTTAGAAAGAGAGAATAAAATAGACAAAGCATCTGTATCCAAAGCATTCTCTCGTCTAAATCTTTTAAAAGAAAGTTGGCAACAAATAAATCCTTCAGAGGATTTAAAACGCAAAGCAATCAGATTGCTTAGAACACATAATTTAGCTTTAGCAGATTCACTTCAATTAGCTTCAGCAATAGTGTTGGCGGATGCAGCGGAAAAACAATCGATTTTGTTTGTTTAGATACTAGATTGTCAGAGGCTGCACAAAAAGAAGGATTTGCTAATCTGTTTTGATTTGAGCACTATCGCGAGCAGCAATAATTGCTTTATCTATCTCTAAAAATCCAGCACCTTGTGCTTCTATACCAAAATTAGCTAATAAAGTTGCATTAGTCGTGAGCAAATGTTTTATTTCATTGAAAGATAAATTTGGATTTTGTTCTAGCATTAATGCCACAGTAGTTGCTACTTGTGGGGTAGCAAAAGATGTGCCAGATGCCCCATTTTGAGATATTAAACTACCTCTATCTGAGGGGAAATTAGCGCCTTGAGCAACAATAGTTGGATGATATTGATCATTGCCCTTGGAAGAAAATCCAGCAATTGTATCATCCAAGCGAATACTAGGAGTATTGTGAATGTCTGCTGCTCCCACACTAATTATATGATTGCTCATAGCATACCAATTGTATTCTGAACCAGGTTTGATTTCATATTTATGATTCTTTGTTTGGGCAAAGTTACCGTCATTGCTGGCTGCTACTACAACAGTAATGCCTTTATTAGCTATGGCTTCTGTTGTTTGTTGGTAGTCGTGCAAAGCTTGATTGAATTTTGCATTATATTCTAGTGTTTGATCTACTTGATTGATTATAGCTTGCATAAGATCTGGAGTCTCAGCAGAACTTCTACTTAATCCACTGGTTATAAGTCTATCTAATGGAAGATTATGTTCTTGAAGAAATGCTTCTTTTTTTTGTCTGGCTTGTATTACGTCGTCTACCCATTTTTGTGCCTTATCCTCACCAATGAGATCACCAATTATTCCTTGTAAAGATTCTGGATTTTTTTCAAATTCTTGTAGAATGTCTTGATACAAACTAACATTACTTGCACCTTGAGATATATTAAACACTTTCAGATCTGGGTTGTTGGCGTCAAGACAATATTTTTTTAAGTCACTAGTCATTCCAGTTACTGCTGTCGTTGACCAATCAGTAATATAGTCTTTTAGCGGATTCTCTCTGTCTTTATAGTCATTTAAGTCAAAATATTTTGCTTGTGGAGAGACCATATCAACTTTAGCGCCACGGCAAAGTCCATATTGTTTATCATTAATCACTCCAGAAACTACACTGTCATGATCTTTATGAGCATTATCAGTTGCTTGATATTGTGGTTCATATACAGCAATAGAAAATCTTGTTTTATCAGGATTAATACCAGCATTTTGCAGATTTTCACGAATTTGAGGAATTTCAAATGTTGCTTGAGGGATAGAGGATGGGCTGAAAGCAGGGTCATCTTTCTTTATGGGTGGTTGGCAACACTCTTGTGATATTTCTGACCATATAGCTTGTTGTGCTTCTTGTTCAGTTTCTTGTCCTTCTTCTGGATTTTTGATATGAGAATCAGTTTCCAATTGAGTTCCCCCTTTTATTTTGAAATATCTAAGCCAGGTGGTACGTATCTACCTGGATAAAGAAATATAATATCACTGTAGTCTTTGTATTTAAGAGCTCTTGTATCGTCTGGGGTAGTATATGGTTCCCAGAGATGACTTTCGGCAATAGCTGGGGTTTCACTTAGTCTAATTGCTATTGGATCTCTTGTCCCAGCACTGGATTGATCAATTTGACCTTGAGCATTTCTATCACTTATTACATAACCAAGCAATTTTGCTGTACCACCAATTTCACCGGCTATAGTTGAGACACTGCCTGGATAACGTTCTTTAAGTATGCTGCCTGCTCTTTCTGGCTCACCTTCGGGTACAATACCAGTGGCATTATGTCTGGCGCCACCAAAATAAATTATTTTATTATCTGGGTCAGCATCAACAATGCTACTTATGGTTTGGGCTATATGCTTATCACGTTCTGGATTAAGTGTTTTTTGATTATTGTCGTCGGTAATGTATTTATCTTCAGTAGCCATATCTGCCGCTACTAGTGTAAGACCAGCATTTCGAGCTGCATTTAACATGGATAAAGTTTCTTCTTTTCCCCATTTGCCAGGTAATTTTTTGACATCAATTTTTCCTGTTTCCATAAATTCATCTAAAAGAGGTTGATATTCTTGTTCTAATTCAATGGCTAAATGAGTAGCACCAGCTTCTTTTAGTTTTGGTAATGTTTCAATAAGGAGTTTACGATGAGGATTCTCTGGCAGATGACCTTCTCCATACATAGTTATTTTATGACCATGTACAACATCAACAAGTGTTTGACTAGCATCATGCTGATTTTGATTAATCTGTTCTTTAATAGTTTCTAGCGTTGTCTCAGCGCTATCTAAATTAATTACAAATTCTGGTGGTAATATACCGGCTCGCATAAATGGTTCGAGTGCCTGACGTAATTGAGGTTGACTAGCAAAGCTACCATCTTTTAATTTGATGCTTTCTGTTGGTAAACCAACATACCAAAGCTGGCTTGCTTCAGCAGTACTAACTTCAGGATTAATGGCAGGAGTATTGCTAGTACTTAAGCATTCTTGGGATATTTCTGACCATCTATCTTGTTCTGCTTCTTGTTCTGGATTTTCAGCATGAGAATCTGTTTCCAACTGACGTTGGCTACTATCAGGCATATATAAGCTCTCCCTTTAATTTTTATTCGGGCGAAGCTTACAAAATATACTATACGTTTAATTTACAAATTGGAAAGCAATTATTGTTATTTAGAATACTTTTTTTCAATGGCAAGCACTTTATTAAGGCGGCGGAGATGTCTTTCAGCGTTGGTAAACTTTGCATTAACAAAAGCATCTAAAACTTCTATAGCTAAACTTGGACCAATTACTCTGGCACCTAAACAAAGGACGTTTGTATTATCGTCTTCGCGCCCTTGATGAGCAGAAAATGTATCATGGCACATGGCGGCTCTTACACCAGGGACTTTATTAGCAGCAACAGATGCACCTACGCCACTACCACATAAAACAATACCTAAATCTGCTTTGCCATCGGCAATAGCCTCACCAACTGCCTGAGCAAAGTCAGGATAATCTACAGCTTCTTCGCTATTAGTACCTAAATCAATAATATTAAAGCCTTTGGATTTTAAGTGTTCGATAATTGTATGTTTTAAGGGATATCCAGCGTGGTCACAGCCAATAGCAATACGATTATTCATAAATTAAATTCTATAAAGTCAAGTAATGGGTTTAAGCCTTAATTATATATTGTTTGGCTATTGTTATACTGATAGCGTTATCAATATTGGAAATGCCAATGTCTAGCTGTCCTAATTGTGGAATGCCATTACCCCATAACGGTCCTTGCCCTAATTCATTTAGTTTGGGCGTTCAAGTCAAACAAATATTGCAAGGCAGATATGAAATTATTGGGCTTATTGGTGAAGGCGGTATGGGTGAAGTTTATAAAGCCCATGATGTACGTTTGCATAATCGTATTTGTGTAGTAAAAAGATTACGTAATGATTTTTATAAAGATGAAGATAGACAAAAAGCACAAGTGTTTTTTCAGCGTGAAATAGCTGTTTTAAGCCAATTACAACATCCAAATATTGTCCATATTCTGGATTATTTTATTGAAGCTTCTGACTATTACCTTGTAATGGAGTATATAGACGGACCAGGTAATCTTTACAACATATTACAAGAACGCGGACAGCCGTTTGATGAAGAGCAAGTTTTAAATTGGGCAGTTGAAATTTGTGATGTACTTGAATATTTACATGGGCAACATCCAGCAATTATTTATCGTGATTTGAAGCCAAGCAATATCATGATTGATACTAAAATGCGAGTAAAACTTGTTGATTTTGGTATTGCCAGGCGTTTTGAAGATAATGTTGAAAATACTCATGTGGTCTCAGGCGGATATTCTCCGCCAGAACAATATTGGGGAGCAGCTCATCCACAATCAGATATTTATTCCTTAGGAGCAACTATGTATTTCTTGCTTACAGGCAAAGATCCAGAAGCTCTTACTACTTCTTCTGCTAAAAATATCAATCCTTTAGTATCTGATTACACAGATAGTTTGATTCAGAAGGCAACAGCTCAAGATCCTGCACAAAGATTTTTAAATGCGCAAGAAGTTAGGGAGTCTATTCTTAAAAGAGATTATATAGAAGCGCCAGAAACACCTCGTAGCCGTATTGGCGAAGTGGTAGCAGCAATTGTATTATTCATTATTTGTGCTTTGATTTATTTGGGACCTTCTTGGTTTTGGCCAAGTGAAGAAAAAGCAAAAAATTTAGAAAATAATACAAATCAAAAAGCTATTGATGAAAATCAAATTCAAAAAATTACAAATGATACAAAATATAATCCTCAAGCTGCTGCTCAAGTAATTGATGAATCCAAAATCACAGATCCAGAAGGTATGAATTAAACTATTTTTTTAGCCAATTTGAAAGAAGGCTATCTTTAGAAGTTTTAGGTAGTGATTTGATTGCTTTATTATCTAAAAACTGTAAAAGTTGATCTAATTTGTCTTGAGATTCTTCGCTTAGAGAAATAAATTCCAGCCCAACAATTGTTTTATTTGCTAGCCAATTATAACGGGCTTGAATTATAGAGGCTTTTGTTTGTATTGGCCCAAATTTACTTTTAATTGTCAGTTCAATTTTGCTTTGTGTTGCAAATGCATTTGCATAGTCTCCTGTTGTTTCTATACGGATGCCAGATTTTGAAATATTATGGGAAAAAAATTCTGGTAATTCCGCCCATTTTTTACCAGCTAATTCAATAGGACACTGATATATAGCTCTTTTTGCCTTACGTTTTTGTCTTACAGATTCAAATATTGGACGATTACATTCTAATGTTTGTTTGTTGTGTATGGTTCTAGAACTTTGAACAGTAGTTGTCCACCATCCCTTGAAAGGAAGACTAGTATCGCTTGCCACAAACCAAATGTGACTTCCTTTGGGTAATACAACCTTTTCTTTCTTCTCAGTCTTAACTTGTAAATAAATTTTGCTTCTTTGTGCATCAATTACAGTAGCTTGACCAAAGCCAATCATATTAGGAGAAATTTCTACCTTTACTTTGAATGCTTTGCCAATCTGAAACATTAATGTCATTCCTTTGTAATCAGATAATAAATCATTTTACTTTTTTTTGTATTTTTTTGCTTGATTTTCACCTGACATGTCTTCTTTAGAGCATAAAAGCCCTAACTTATAAATGTAAGAAGAAGGTAAATTATATTCAGTAGCTAGACTAACACTAATATCTTTCAATCGTCCGCCAGCTGTTAACAAATCCTGAATCTTCTCTTTAATTTCGCTATCACTGATTTTAACTGTATTTTCTTTATCTGCTCCACTGACAATTAAACAACATTCTCCTTTTATGGATCTTGTGTTTAAAGTCTCGGCAATATTATGTAGAGTATCTCGAATAAACTCTTCATATATTTTTGTGATTTCACGAGCAAGACATGCTTTTCTATTACCTAAAACTGCAAGTAAGTCTTTAATAACTGATTGCAAACTATGAGGAGAAATATAAAAAATAAGGGTGCGATCGTCATCTTTTATTTTTTGTAGATGTTTTTTTCGCTCACTTGTTTTTTCTGGCAAAAATCCTTCAAAAGCAAATCTATTGGTTGGCATGCCGCTTGCCACTAATGCTGCAATACAAGCAGAAGGTCCAGGAATTGGGATGACTTGCATATCGAGGGATATAGCAGTAGCAACCATCTCATAACCTGGATCTGAAATTAGTGGTGTGCCAGCGTCTGAAATTAGTGCCACAGTCTGATTTTTCTTTGCTATTTCAGCTAATAACGCTTGTCTTTTGTGTTCGTTAAAGTTGTGACAACTGATGAGTGTCTTTTGAATTCCTAAATGACTAAGCAGTTTTTTGCTTACTCTTGTATCTTCAGCGAATATAAGATCGCAATCTAAAATTGATTGTTTTAATCGCAAACTAATATCATTTAGATTGCCAATTGGTGTGGCTATAACTAATAGTGTACCTGACAACCTTCTTCTCCTGATATCTGCTATATAGTCTGGAAATACTTACCTAGACTTGCTTTAAATTTTAATATAAACAGGCTATATAAAAAATTCCTTCTTCACAACCCTAGTTTTCTACAACTAATTTACACCTGTAGATAATTTAATTAGAGATTTTAACGCTTTTGTCTTGTGAAATTATTCTCCAAGTATCTAGCTCATCTGGTCTCGATTGTAAGTTTCTTTTCTGACAATAAAACTATAGAATTGCCTTGTACAGTCATTTTTTGTTGTGTAATTAAGCAAATGCTAGTAGATATGAGCTTTAAACAAATTGCCAGGATATGGAAACGATTTCGCTTAATCACGGCTTCTGTAATACTTAGTAACCTAACTAATAAAACAATACTATTAGGCGATATACAAGCAATAGAACATTTCTTTGAACTATGTGATCAATATAGCTTGCGTATTCTAATTAATTGGATTGCACAAAAAAATAACTTTCCTGTATACACAAAAAACATAGAATCGGAAAGTAAAAATGTACTAGGCGTTTTTGAAACTTGGCTAAGCTTTTGGAATCAATATCCCTTTTATGATTATCGATTAATTGATATACCAAAAGAAGAATTTGATCAGGCTTTTCAATTTTTAGAAGACAATATAATTTGTCAAATTGATCTCATAGCATCTTTGTATGAGCACATATTATCTTATGGGGTAGCAATAGGTAAAAATGGATCTCCATATATTTTGGCAATTGAAAATGGAAGGTCGCAAGGACAGTTCTACACTCCTAATTGGGTGATTAGATATTGTTATGAATTATCTAGTCTAAAAACGCTAAAGGATAAAAAACAATATAAAATTCTTGATCCATCATGTGGAGCAGGTAAATTTCTTTTGGGTGCTTTAGATTATCTTTCAGACAATGATATTACTGAAAGCGAAAAAGCTAATATAGCTAAAAATAATCTTTATGGTTTTGATATCGATGCAAGAGCGGTTAGCCTGACTTGTCTATCTCTTATGCTTTCTTTATCTAAGCACTGGCAAAATGTACTTTCTAAAAACAGTATAGATAAACTGCATGAAGAGATGGAATTTACTTATAAAAAGCTGACAAAAAATATTATGGTAAAAGACAGTGTAGTCTCTAGTGCTAATAAAGAAAATTCTTTTTGTTCACAATTTGATTTGGTAATTACAAATCCGCCATATATAAGTTTTGGTGCAAGAAATCAAGCACGCTTATCGGATAATTGGTCACGCTATTTGCGACAAAATTTTAAAGAAGCTGCGCAATACAAAATTCGTCTGCATTCAATTTTTCAAGATGTTGCTTTGCGTATGGCAAGGACAAATGGTGAAGTGATTTTATTTTTGCCAGATGCTTTTTTAACAGGTAGCTTTTATGCAAATTTACGTAAGCTAATTCTGAACCAAACAAAGATATTAAGTTTTACCGAATTACCAGATAAAACAATGTCTGAAGCTTGTGTAGGGCGATGGTGCATATCTCACTACATGAAAGTAGCTGAAAATAATTATGGTGAAAATAATTACGATATCAATTTATTTAAAATCAATACTAATGAATCTAATGATCGTGAAATAGAGAATTATGTTTTACCTAAAGATGTGTTGGTTAGTAAGGATAAAAATCGTTTTCAACTTGTTTTTAATCATAATGATAGAAATATTTTGCAATCATTGTCTGAATTACCTAATTTAGGTAATTATTTATCTGGACATACTGGTATTAGAGCTAGAAGTGGTAAACATACAATCATTTCTTCTTCAAGGAAATTTGCTAGCCACAAGCGCGGGATTTTATCTGGTGCACAAGTAACCAGGCATTTAGTGATTTGGAATAATAAATGGATAAATGTTGTTCCGGAAAAGCTTTATGGCGGTGGCTTTGATACCCAGATAATTGAAAATCCTAAATTGTTGGTTAGGCAAACCGGTGATCGAATAATTGCTGCCGTTGATTTAGATGGACTGTATCATTTAAATAATGTGCATAGCTTTGCTTTGCTCAAGCCAGAAGCTTATAAAGCAGAAGATAAGATGTTTGCATTGTATTTTTATGTTGGGTTAATGAATTCAACTTTTTGGCTTTACCTTTATCAATTGAAAAGCCGAGAAGCAAAACGACAATTGGCACAAATTGATATTGAAATGCTAGAAAGTATGCCGGTGACAATATCCAAGCAAGATATTTGTGAACAAATAGCAAAAATATCTATACAGCTAGGCTTTTTGTACAAAAATGATTTACTTGATAAAGTTCCAGATTTGGAGGCATCAATAGATAATTTGGTTTATCAACTTTATGATTTGTTAGAGCCGGAAATAAATTATATTGAAGGGAAGATGAGAGAGAATCCAAGTATTTCTAATAGCCAAAAACTGGTAAAGTTATTAACTGATAATGAAAAGAGAAGCTTAATCGATAATGAAAAAGTATTTTTATAGTTTTAGCATTGCAATCTGTCTAGCGTTTGTGAGTTTTGTATCTGTCTCTATTGCCCAAACTTCAATTAAGCCTCAAATTAGAGATAAATGGGCTATTTTAATTGGTGTCGATAAATTTAAAGATACAAATATGCCAGATTTTTCTGTAGCAAAAAACAATGTTAATGATTTGAAAGCAATTTTAGAAGATTCCAGATTTGGTCGCTTTAAACCAGACCATATTCTTACACTTACTGATAAAGAAGCAAATAAAGATAATATATCTAATGCTATCAACACCTGGTTGAATAACAAAGCATTACCCAATGATTTGGTGGTTGTCTATATTTCTAGCAAAATTGCTCAAGTGAATGCTAAAGGAGATCCTTTTCTGTTTGCTTACGATACGACAGGCTCTGAGCTAAATACAGCTGTTGATTTAAAAAACCTTATATATGCTCTACAACAAAAATCAAAATTGAAATATTTACTTTGTATTTTAGATACTCTTTTTGAAACACAAAATAAGCCTCAATCGAATTTAGAATCTTTGAGCGATCAAATTAAAGCTTCTCTTTGGGTTGTTGATGATACTTATGGACAGCTAATAGCCGATGCTGCATCTTCTCCTTCTCTATTTTTTCAATATTTGCTAGAAGGAATAAAAACAGGTGGTGGTAATTTATCATTATCTTCAATATCGCAATATGTGGAAAGTAGTGTTGTCCAGGACTCTACAAAAAAATATGGTAAAGCTATTCATCCTCGATTTATTCCTTATAAGCAAAATCCTGAAATTAACAAATTAGCTTTCGGAGCAAATATTAAGACAGCTTATGCTTCAAAGCTTGCAATTGGACATCCAGTTGATCAAGTAGCTATAAAGCGACCTGATTTAATGCCTAGCTCAGTTAATTCTCAAAAAACCAATCAAAAAACTATTACTACAAAATCTCATACCGATGATGATGACGAGGATGATGAGTCTTTTGGCAAAGTTGATTTTGGCGATTACATGGCAAAAATGAAAACACGTATTCAAAAATGTTGGCATCCACCAGTTTCTTTAACAAGTAGAAGACTAGTAGCGGTATTTTCTATTTTAAGAAATGGCAATATTGTTAATCCAACAATTGTAGAGGGATCTGGGGTTAAAGATTTAGATCAATCAGCTTTAACTGCTTTGCATGAAGCATCGCCATTGCCGCCTTTACCAGCTCATTCTCCAAAATCAGTTGATATTCGTTATTCATTTGATTGGCAGATGGTCGGAAATAATTCTAATTAAGAGGTTGTATGCAACAAAAATATTTGTCACCCGAAACTCGAAATTTCTTTGTTCATTATTTTAGTCAAGCAAAAAATGTATTAATGACTCCCAGACAATTTTTTCAAAATATGCCAACTGATGGTAATTGGTCGGAGCCAGCTATATTTTGTGCGCTTAGTATTGGTTTTGCTGCACTTGTAACATTACTCATGTCTTTTAATTTGCTTATGATGTTGCTTGTTTTTTTCTCTGGCATGATTGGCATAGGTATTGTTAGTGTAGTGGCTTATTATTTAAGTAAAGTAATGCACGGACAAGGAAGCTTGGAAGCTACTTATCGGGTTTTTGCTTATTCTAGTGCTGGACAACTTTTGGCTTGGATTCCTTTAATTGGTTTTTTGGTGGTTGTCTATTCAATGGCCATTAATTTTTTTGGCATTAAACAAGTTCATAATCTTTCTAATGGCAAAACAATTGCTGTAATTTTAATTTCAGGCATATTATCTGTAGTTGTGATGTGTACAGTAGGCGTTACTTTATTCCTTAAACAACTATTTCATTTTTAGCTTTAATGTTTTTAGCTTAAAAGCTAGAAAGCTAAGTAGAGCTTATGTTTGGGCTACGTATAAACCACATTGACGAGATTGCTTAATAGATCTACCCTTAAAGTGTGGCTATATGCCAAAGATTAAATGAAAACTTGAATAAAGATTTCAGTTACTAAACAGCTAAAAATTAACTACAATAGCCTTAATAAGAGGTAATCAGAAGGTAGCCATGACAGGACAAAGCTCTGAAGCATCAATGGGAAAAAATAGCGATAATACCGAATCGCGCAATATCAATGCCGAAACAGAAGCATCTGTTCATGAGGCATTATTTGATGAATACACGCAAATAGCTGCAAGCGAGCGTCAAATGGGCAGTGATAATTTGTCCACTAACGATGCTCAGCTAAAAGCTGCTTTTAGCGATAAAAGTTTTACCAATTATTTGAAGACTGCTGGTGTAAGTGACATGGATGGATTAGTGCAATCTGTACCAAGTACTGGACTAAAAGATTTATATGCCAGCTATAAAACAAATGAAGAATTGAAAAAAATGTGTGCCGATTCAGGTATAAAGGTCTAAATTTCTTTATTTGACAGTCTTAGTTTTAGTTTATTTGCTGCTCAAAAACAGCAAAAGCGGCTATTTACAAACGGATATAGTTTTAAAGCAAATAGTTTTGTTAGTGCCTATTATGTTAAAATGGCGACCTGTGTGCATTTAAAGTAAATAAACGGGTTTTTTGTCGTGCCAAAAATTAAGTCTGCAATTAAACGTGTAGAAGTTGCTGAACGCAATCGAGAACATAATCGTCATTGGAAATCATTTGTAAGAACAACGCGCAGTAAAGTAGAAGAAGCTTGTCAGGCGGCAGATGAAAAAAATGCCAATTTATACTTGCATGAAGCTTATTCAGTTATTGATAGAGCAGTATCAAAAGGTGTTTTGCACGCTAATACTGCTGCTAGGAATAAATCAAGACTAGCTAATCTTGTCATGAAGCTTAAAAAAGCTTAGTCAACCTTTATAATACGAGGCTTGGCTTTTGGAATTTGAAACAGGTCATATTGTTAATTTAGAGAAAGAACAGTCTCGGACTTTGTTAGCTAAGGTCAATCTTGAAAATATTCATGGACCTATTTACTTTATAGGAATAGGCGGCATTGGTATGTCTGCTTTAGCCAGGCTTTTATTGGCGCAAGGTAAACAAATTACAGGCTCTGATAAACAAGAATCTGAAATAACCAAAGAATTAACTAGGTTGGGGGCAAAAGTTTATATTGGGCATATGGCAGAAAATGTAAATGAAGCAAAAGCAATTGTAGTATCTACTGCTATCGTTGCCGATAATCCAGAATTAGATGCTGCACGAAAAAAAAACTTACCGATTGTACATAGGTCTTATGTTCTTGATTGGTTAACTAGCAAAGCAAAATTGATTGCGGTCTCAGGCACGCATGGTAAAACAACTACCACAGGCATGGTTGCTCAAGTTTTGCTTGATGCAGGATTAGATCCCAGCGTTGTAGTTGGTGGCACTTTTAATCGTATTGGTAGTAATGCTCATTATGGTAAAGGAATATATTTTGTAGCTGAAGCTGATGAAAGTGATCAGACTCATGCCAATCTTAAATCAGAAATTTCTGTAGTAACTAATATTGAGGCTGACCATTTAGAAAATTATCCAGGTGGCATAGCTGAAATATTGAATAATATGCTTAGCTTTATTAATAACAGTCAGAATTTTACTCTTTTATGTACTGATGATGAAGGAATCCGGTCGATTCTGCCGCAAGTAAAAAGAAAAGTAATTACATATGGATCTGAAGATAAATCACCCGAAGCTAATTACACATATAAAAATTTAAGTGTGAATGGCAAGCCATTTGCTTTTGATGTTTTTAAATCTAAAACTAAGCTTGGCACAATAGAGATGACTGTGCCAGGTGATCATAATCAAGTTAATGCTATGGCAGCAGTGGTTATTGCCTTAGAATTAGGTGTTGATTTTAACAAAATTGCTAATTCATTAAATCAATTTTTGGGTGTTGATCGGCGCTTTCAAATTATTGGTGAGCATAAAGGTATTACTATTGTGGATGATTATGGTCATCATCCAACAGAAGTAAGAGCAACATTGGCTGCTTGTCGTGAATTTCAAAAAGCAAAAAATATAATTGGTAAATCAAGAACGGTAGCTTTATTTCAACCCCACCAACCAGGACGCTTAAGAGATTTTTGGCAAGAATTTTGTAATTCATTTGTCGAAGCGGACTTGGTTTTAGTAGCTGATGTTTACATAGCTCGTGGTAAAGCTATTGAAGGTATTGATTCTAAAAAATTTGCTCAGGAAGTTAAAAATAAAAATGTTGTTTATTTGCCTGGTAAAACTGAAAGTATTGCTGTCTCAGCAATACCTTATTTGAAAATAGGCGATATTGTGATTACAATTGGAGCTGGTGATATAACTACTGTCGGACCAAAATTGCTTCAATTATTGAAATCTAGCTAGCTGAGAGACAAATGGACCCAATATGCCAAGCGTCATTATCAAGATATACAACCTTGAAAGTTGGCGGTACCGCTGAGCAATTATTTCAACCAAGTTCAACTGAAGAATTAGTAAATTTATTGGAGCAATTAAAACGACAAGGTATTAATTGGCATGTAATTGGTGGTGGGTCGAATTTACTTGTATCATCTGGCGGTATATCAGGTGCTGTAATTCGTACAGCCATGATGACTGGCATTAAAACTATAGATACTAATATATTAGAGGCTGAAGCAGGGGCTAGATTGCCGCATTTAGCTAAATATGCAGCTTCTATTGGACTGTCTGGATTAGAATTTGCTGTGGGTATTCCCGGCACAGTTGGTGGTGCTGTAGTTATGAATGCAGGTGCTCATGGTAGTTGTACAGCTAATATTATAGAAAATGTTACTTTATTTGATACTGAAAAGTTTGAGCTAAAAACTTTAGGCTTAGATGAACTTAAATTTGAATATCGTAAATCTTTTATTGATCCTAATAAACATATTGTTGTTTCAGCTAGATTGAAACTAAAAGTGGACAATAAAGATAATATTGAAGCAAAAACAAGAGAAAATGAAGAATATAGATGGCGTACTCAACCTATTGGCTGGCCAAATGCAGGTAGTACATTTAAAAACCCTAGTTTGGATAAAAGTGCTGGTTTTCTTTTAGATAAAGCTGGAGCAAAAGAATTAAAAGAAGGGCAAGCAGCAGTATCGGCAATACATGCTAATTTTGTTATTAATTTAGGTGGTGCTACATCTGACGAAGTAGTTAAGCTTTTAGCTGATATGCAAAACTCAGTTATGAATACTTTTCAAATTAGGCTGAAACCAGAATGGAAAACTTTAGGTGAGTTTAGTCAAGCCGAACGAGAAGTATGGAATATATAATCATGACAGATTTAAGGCTTAAAGAAATCCCTGATATTGCTAAAACTCAAACAGCGCTTGATTATCATAATATTGAAATTGATCTAGATGGTAAAGAAAATAAAGAGAGTTTAGTAGATCTTACTGAATACGGTATTGCTTGTAGTTCTATTTATAAAAGACCAGTTGCTCCATATTATCGTTCATTTTCATTAGCTCTTGATACTGTTTTTGTTCGTGAAACAGTTGCTTGCAAGCTTATTCAAATTAATAAATTACTTACAAATTATAAAGTGGAATTGTTGGCTTTAGATGGATTTAGACCAATTGCTCTTCAAAGTGAACTTTGGAATCATTTTATTGAAAAAGGGCGTGAAACAATACCAAATGCTAGTGAAGATCAATTAGTTAAATTTGCTGGACAATTTTGTTCTGACCCACGTGGATTTAAAGAAGATGATTTTCGCACATGGCCTGTACATAATACAGGTGGTGCTATTGATGTAACTTTAAGATCGCTTACAGATAGACACCCATTATTTATGGGTAGTATTTTTGATGATGCTGATTCTATTTCATTTACAAGATTTTTTGAAAATATGGAATTAGCGTCGCAATCAGCTTTAGAAGCTCGTCGTAATCGTCGTCTGCTTTATCATGCTATGGCTATGGAAGGTTTTTCTAATTATCCTTTGGAATGGTGGCATTTTGATTTTGGTACGCAAATGTGGGTAATGAATGGTGGGCATAATATGCCTGCCTTATATGGGCGAGTTAAGAATTTGTGATTATTTAAATAATGCTTTAAAGCCAATTTCACGTAATGTAGAGAGCTTAAGGATATGTCTAGCTTCTGCTTGTTCAATTAATTTTGTAATCATGTCTGTGTAAAGCATTTGTGGGTTTGATTTGACCCATAGATAAAAAGCAAGAGATCCAGGAAGTAAATTAATTTCGTTGAAATATAAAGTATTGGAATTAAGATCGAGCATAAAATCTATTCTTACAACAGCAGCTGAACAACCAATTGCTTTATAGGCTTTTACTGCATTTTCTTGAGCTAATGATTTGATAGAAGGATCTAAGTCTTGAGGATCAATAATTCTAGCTAAATTAGCCATGCCTGATTGTGATAAATCACCTGATTTTTTGCTGCCTCCTCGCATATATTTATCTTCATAAGTTAATTCTCCGCCAGCTGCTGCAACTGGAATTTCAACAACTGAAGCAGTAATTTCTCCTTGATCAAGAACAGATACGTTAATTTCAATTTTATTATCAAGGCATGGCTCAATAATAACGGCAGTGTCATATTTGGCAGCTTGCACTAAAGCAGCGTCTAGACTAGGTTCGTCAATTGCTTTAGCTATGCCAATGCTGGAGCCAAGAGTAGCAGGTTTTATAAATAATGGAAATTTATCAAAATCTTTAGTCTTTAAAATTTTAGATCTCACATTGGCTAAATTATGACCTAAGTTTTTTTGTATTTCTTCTTTAGATATTAATATTGATGGTAAGACAGAAATACCATGTGCTTCAACTAGTTTTTTACAATGGTATTTACTCATACCAATTGAAGATGATAAAACATCTGAGCCAACATAAGGAATATTGGCTAATTCAAAAAGACCTTGTATACAACCATCTTCGCCATAGCTGCCATGAAAAGCAGGAAAATAAAGATCTATAGCAATAATGTCTTTGCCTTTGTATGATTCTGGATTTGGCAAAGCATTGGCATTTGCTTGAAGAACAGCTAAGCCACCAATATCAGGAATTGGCAATAAAACTACTTCATGTACAGAAGATAAAGATTTAGGCATGTTTTTATAAAAATTGCGATCTAATAATTTATCGCCTAAATACCATTTGCCATTAGGTGCTATATATACAGGAATTGGGCAATATTTTTCTGTATCAATTGCTTTAATAAGTTGAAGACCAGTAATAATTGAAATTTCATGTTCAACCGAGCGCCCACCAAATAATATTGCTATATTTTTTCTTTTTTCTTGATTAGTCATTTTTTTGTTTTTTACTTATTTAAAATTTTGGATTGGCTTCATATAAATCAGGTAAATCATTTTCAATTAGAACAACATCTTTATCTTCACAATAATCAGCTCCTAAGAAATTAAGAGCATCTTTCATATAAGCAAAAAATTTAAATTTATTGCTGTCCATATTACCTTCTTTTAAGCCAGCAACAAGAGCAGATTTATTTGTATCACCAACAATTAAGACAAAGTCACAGACAGATGATGCTTTTTTTGCTGCCTTTTGATTTTCACTTTCTTGTTTTTCACCTAATTCAATCATGCCAGGAGTAACAAGAATTTTCCGTTTGCCAGGAGAATCAGCTAAAACATCTAGAGCAGTTGAAAAACCAACGGGGTTGGAATTAAAAGCATCGTTTAAACGCAATATGGATCCAGATTTAGTAGCTGTATACTTACCATTTGCAGTATTTATTAAAGAAGAAATAGGTACTGTTTCAGGCTCAAGTCGATTTTTTTCTGGTTTTATATTGGTAATTGTTGCAAGAACATAATTGGGATTAAATCCAAGAGTGCATGCCATAGAAAAAGCTGCCAATAAATTAGAAAGCATATGTTTGCCAATTAATTTAGTTGTTCCATGATAACTTTGAGCTTGCCAATCGATAATAAATGATGTTCCTTTATCAATAGGCTTGATATCGTGCATATAAGCATCTAAATTTCCTTTGCTTTTATCAAGCCCATATAAAACAATTGTTTTTTTAGGGTTTTCTAGAGCCATTTTGCGGCAAAGATCATAATCTCCATTTACTACTAAAATGCCATCATTTGGGATAGCTTTGGCTAATTCTGACTTTGCTTGGTAAAGAGATTCTAGACTGCCAAATCTCTCAAGATGCATTTCACCTACTGCTGTTACAATGCCAGCATTAGGTGGAGTAAGTGAGCATAATTTAGATATTGAGCCTTGCTGATATGCACCCATTTCAATTATTGCCTGTTTATGGTATGGCTCAAGTTTTTCCCGTATTTCTCGTGTGATACCCATATAAGTGTTTATACTTTTACCAGGATAAAAGCTTGGAATCAGACTATTTAAAATTTCGCCTAAGATCATTTTTGTGCTTGTCTTGCCATAACTACCAGTAATGCCAATAGTAAATGGCTTCATTCTGGCAAATTTATATTTAGCTTCGTCAGCAAATTTAGTTTGAATATTATTTTCTTTATGACTAAGTATTGCATTGGCTAGAAGTAAGCTAAACGGGCAAAACTGAATTAAAGCAATCTGGCAAAGCCATATTAAAGGTACGTCTGCTAAAAGGTGGTAAGAAGATAATGTCAAACAAAGTACAATTAAGACTATGAAATAAATGATGAGAGCTGTGTGATAAATGCGCTCAGCACGAGTAGTCATTTTAAGAGTGATTTTGCCTGTAGTTTTAGGATCTCCTTCTATGTTGCGTATATAACAAAGTAGAGCTAAGCCCAAAAAACATATAATTGCTGAAAGCCAAAATCCGCCATTTTTTGAAACTAGTAAAGCTAAATATATAAATAAAGCTGCAAATGTTCCTCTTTTATCAAATGCGGTTTTATGCCAATACCAATTTAAAAAACGAAATGCTTTATATTCTTCTTGTTGGAAGTATTGCAAATATCTAAGTAGCCGTCCTTGAAAAAAATAAGAACCAGCAATAATGCTTATTAAAGTTGGTAACAAACTTATATCAAACGGTAGCATTATGTTTTGCCTCTGCCTGGATTTGAAATTGTTTTTTTTGATTGTCTGCAGACAAAAAATTTAAAATATAATGAGCACACAAATGACTGCCAACATCATTGAAGGGAAAATGGTCTTTGGCTGGTAAAATAATCAGCTTTGAATTTTTTATTAGCTCATGATATTTTTGTGCCATATAAATTGGTGTTTCGGTATCATCTTCACCCCAAAGCAATAATGTAGGTTTTAAAATTTTTTGAGCAGAAGCAATTGTATTTTCTGTAACTGTTTTAACTAAAATGTTACGCATGCGTCCAGGGCTAGCGTTTTTATAATCTCTTGAGCCAAATTTGGCAATAAAATACTTTTCGTAAATTTGACAATTCAAAATTTTGTCAGTGAGTTTTACCAATTTGCTTAAGTATTTTACAAAAGAAAAATACAGCTTTTGAGTAAATTTGCTTTGGCGTGGCAAACCACGAGCACCAATTAAAACCAAACGATTGATAGCTTTCTCATGCTGGCTGGCAAGGCGAATAGCGATGCTACCGCCAAAAGAATGTCCTAAGATGTCAAATTGCTTCAGTCCTTGAGACTGAGCATAATCAAATATGGCTTCTGCATACTGGAGAGTATTCCAGTCTGCTTCCGGCAAAGGAGATTGTCCAAAACCGGGCAAATCAATTAAATGTACTTGACAATAATTTCCTAATAATTCTGCTAATGGTTTCAAGGACTGAAGTGATTGTCCCCAACCATGGAGCATAATTAAAGGATAGCCATCACTTTTACCTATTTTTATTGTATTCAATACAACCGTCCGAGCAAACTCAACTACAAGGTTACGATGATAATTATATAGCTAAATTAAGAGCCAGCGATTTTATGGCTAAGTGCTGATTTAATGACCTTTACAAGCATTTGAGTATTGGCTCCGTCTTTGGAGTAATAACCTTGTACCCCTTTTTCTAGAGCTAAATTAGATATTGTTTCATTCTCAAGTCCTGTCAATACTACAACAGGTACATTAGGTGCTTTTCTACGAATAGCATCAATTGTAGCTAAACCTGAGCTATCGGGCAGATATAAGTCTAGTAAAATCAAATCATAAGTATTGTTAGCTATGCTTTGAAGAGCTTTAGTTAGACTTGGGCTTGCGTGAACTAAAATTTGCATATCAGTAATTTGAGACAATGATTCACGAGTTAAAAGTGAATCATCACTATCATCCTCGACAAGCAAAATATTGATTTGCTTTTTATCCATTAGTGGGTAGCTCCACAATTTCAAACCAATATTTTGTAAGTACTGTCATTGTTTCTACTAATTTTTCAAAAGATACCGGCTTGGTTATAAATGAATTCACACCTAGATTGTAAGTTTTTAGTATGTCTTCGTCCGCCTGGGATGTAGTGAGTACAACTACAGGTATTTGTTTTAAATTAGGATCTGATTTTAGCTCTTTGAGGGCTTCTCGGCCATCTTTTCTAGGCATATTAAGATCAAGAAGAATTAGTCCTGGACGAGGAGCTTTACTGCTATCGCTATATTGACCCTTGCCACGTAAATAGTCCAATAATTCTTGTCCATCTTCAACAAAGCGCAAATCGTTGACTAGCCTTGATTGTTCAAGAGCTTCCTTGGTTAGCATTCTATCTTCTTCATCATCATCAGCCATTAAAATAACGATTGATTTTTTAGCTGCGTTCAATTTGTGTTCCTCCTTTTATCTGGCCCATTGGTAGAGTTACTATAAACTTGGTGCCTTGTCCTTCAATACTTTCAGCAGTGATTTTTCCATTATGCCTTTCGACAATTCTTTTACAAACAGTAAGTCCAATGCCAGTGCCGCTATATTCGCCTTTGGTGTGCAGACGCTGAAAAGCTCCAAAAATACGTTCTTTATATTGGTCATCAAAACCTATACCGTTATCTTCTACGATAATTTTAGCCATTAGATTTGAACTTATTCTTTGAGAATTCCTGACGTTATTAGAATTACCAATGGCTGATATTTTAATGAGTGGCTGTTGATCTGGTTTTTTGTATTTTAAAGCATTACTAATTAAATTTTGAAATAATTGTCGCATCTGTATAGGATCAGCTTCTATCACAGGTAAATTGCTAATCTCAACTATAGCTTGAGATATTTCAGATTCGGTTTCTAAATCTGATAATACTTCTTGCACAATGGTTTTTAAATCAACTTTTTCAAATTGTTTACCAGCAGTTTGTACTCTAGACAAAGTCAATAAACTAGAAATGAGATTTTGCATGCGTATAATAGAGCTAAGCATACGAGCAAGATAATCTTTTGCTTTTTCATTTAATACGGATTCAGATTCGTTTTTTAAACGCTCAGAAAATGCTTGTACTTTACGTAATGGCTCTTGTAAGTCATGAGAAACTACCATAGCAAATTCTTGCAATTGCTCATTAGATGCTTTCAAATTATTAGTTAATGCAATTAAGTTTTCTTCTGATTCTGTTTTTTCTTTAATGTAAGACCGTACTAGTGTTATAAAAATAGACATAAGAATAACAATAAGAATTGCCATCATAAGTATTGCAAATAATCCATATTGTGCAGCTGAGCTAGCTTTATCTTGTCGCATGGATAATAGGATGAGTTCTTCATTTCTAATTTGCGCTAATTCTTGATTGACTTTAGACAATAAGTTCATATTGGCATATTGCCTAAGGATTTTTTTTAGGGATTCCAAATTGTTATCTTTATGTTCAGCAACGACGTGATTAAGAGCAGCTGTAAATTCTTTGCTTAGTAAGCGCAATTCTAATAAATTTTTTTGCTGAATTGAGTTGTCTAAAGTTTGTTTTTCTAATTTGTTTAGTTGTGTACTAATTGCACTTTGAATATGTGGGATTTTTGCTAATGATTCTTGGTGGTCTAAAATCAAATAATTTCTAGCGATAATAAATGCTTCAATATATTTGCCTCTAGTAATTTCTATTTCGTGCAAAACTTCGTATGTGCGATTAACCCGTGTGCTTGCATTGTGGACAGCAAAATTTTCTTGCAATGAAACAATGATAATAGTAACAAGAGCTATAAAACCAAAAGCTAATAAAGCTAGTGCTCCTATTTTTCTTCTCATCTGTTGGCAACCTTTATGACAATACAATTCAAATGGTGACAATGAATCATACACCACTATTAATTCCTACTCGTTAGATGTTTGTCTAGCTGAATTTAATTAGTCATGCTAGAAAGCCATTTGCGAAATCTATCAATAATATTGTCAGTGGAATTAGCTTGTACAAATTTATTATCTAATTGTTTTGTATTAGAAACGTATGCGCTTTGTACTGCCGGTGGCGTTAATTCTGTGGGAATTTGAAAGTCTGGGTGAATTTCTTTGTATATCTTTAAAAATTCAAAACGTGTTTCATGGGCAGATGCAAGTCTATCCTTAATATCATGAGAAGTTAATTTGGCAATCAAATCATTTAAAGTCGGTAAAACTTTTGTATTAACTAAAGCTGGTTGGCAGGTAGTTAAAGGTTTTGGTCTTACTCCAGTCACTAAATGATGGAGTGTAGCTCCTAATGCATAAAGATCACTTCTAATTTCAGGTTTACCAAAATATTGTTCTGGAGGTGAATAACCAGCAGTTATTACTCTGGTTGCTTCACTTTTAGGCATAAATGATCGAGCAATACCAAAATCAATAAAAATGATACGTCCGTCTGGAGTAAGCATTAAATTTGATGGTTTCAAATCTCGATAAATTATTGGTGGATTGTGGTTGTGCAAATATTCCAAAACATCACAACATTGTATGCCAATACGTACTGTTAATTCTGATGATAATAATCCATGTGTGTTTAATATGGTTTCTAAATTAGAACCAGGTACATAATCCATAACCAAAAAATGTTTTTCATCATGAGATGCAAATTCATCTGTTATCCGCACAATACCAGGATGATGCAAACTCTTTAATATGGATATTTCTCTTTTAAATAAACGAACAGCTTCATTTGCTTCACTTTCGTCTGTATTTTTATTGACCAATTGTTTGATTACACAAGTTTTACTGCTTTCTTTGTCTTCAGCCAAATAAACAGTACCCATTCCACCACCACCTAATGGTTGGAGGAAGGTATATCTGGAGCACCAAGAATCTAGATCATTTAAATTAGTCACAGCGACGACCTACCATCACGTGAAACTCCTGACAAGCTGCATAATGATTCTAATGCATAAATCACATTTTCTAACATGCATCTAGACAATATATATATGAAATTAGCTAGCTAACAGATTAAATATTTTGCTTGGGGTGATTGACATACGTATGTATGGTTTGGTATGCTTTGCTCATCTCCCCAAATTAAATAAGTAAGTAGCAATAGAAGTGGCAATAAATAGGTCTCTATTTGTAGGCCGTTTTTATGGAGATATTCATTTTTGGAGGGTTGGTCATGAGTTTAGCAAGTATTTCAATAGTGGGGAATTTGGTAAGGGCACCAGAGCAAATATCTTTTGCTTCTGGCAAAGTAAAAACAATTATGACTGTGGCCATAAATAATGGTCGGAAAAGTAAATCGGCCGAATCTGAAGAAAAGACAGATGCTGATTTTTATAAAGTGGAAGTATGGGGAAAGCTTGCTGATTTGACCCATAAATATCTGGATAAAGGAAATCAAGTTGGCGTAAGTGGACGTTTGATTTTTGAGAAATGGCTGGACAAGCAAGGTGTAAATCGTATGACGCCTGTTGTTCATGCTAGCCAAATTTCATTTCCACCTCGGCTTAAAGTAGTTTCGGATAATGAATGGCAAGAAGAAATTGTCCAAAATACAATTAGCGGTGAAATGTCGTTTGATGAAGACGATCATTTGCCAGAGGCAAATGATGTACAACCTACAAGCAAAGCTAAAAAGAAAAAAGCAGTTTAAATAAGAGCTTGTAAGCATTTGATTTTGAGAAGGTTAAAGAGGCAGTTGAATTTCAACTGCCTCTTTAAAAATGGCACCCTCGGAGGGATTCGAACCCCCGACACCTTCCTTAGGACGGAAGTGTTCTATCCAGCTGAACTACGAGGGCGTAAAGATATTATAGTTATTTTAGTTGTCATCATTTGGTACCAGGATAGCTGCGCCTTGAAATGATCCTTCTTTTAAATCATTCAGTGCTTGATTGGCATCTTTTAAATTATACGTTTTTATATGTGTTTGTAATGGACAAGTTTCTAATAAAGTAAAAAATTCTTTGCCATCGGCTCTAGTTAAATTAGCCACTGAGCATATTTGTTTTTCATTCCATAATATGTCATAAGGAAAGCTTGGAATATCACTCATATGTATGCCAGCTAAAACTAATATTCCTCCTTTTTTAATTGATCTTAGAGCTTGTGGAATTAAGTCTCCATCTGGTGCAAATATAATTGCTGCATCCAGGGGTATAGGCGGTGATTGATTTGAGTTGCCAGCCCAAATAGCACCTAAGCTTTTAGCAAAATTTTGTTTTTCAATATCATTTGTTTTAGTAAATGCATAAATTTCTTTATTTTGAAATTTTGCTATCTGAGTAATTATGTGGGCAGCAGCTCCAAAGCCGTATATGCCAATTGTTTTAGCATCGTGAGTGAATTTATAAGCACGCCAACCAATAAGACCAGCACATAATAATGGTGCTAATTCTTGATCGTTAAATTTTTTATTTAGCTTATCTAGTGAAAAACAATAATCAGCGTGTGCAATAATGTGACTAGCATAACCACCATCTTTTGTATAACCAGTAAAAATTGCTTGATCGCAAAGGTTTTCTTTATTGCAAATGCAATAAGCACATGTTTTACATGTTTCAGCCAACCATGGTATGCCAACCTTTTCACCTTTTTGTAATTCTTTTATTTTGCTGCCAGTTTTTTCTATAACACCGACAATTTCATGCCCTAAAATTAGAGGAAGTTTTGGATTTTTCAATTCAGCGTCCCGGATATGTAAATCTGTTCGACAAACTCCACAAGCAGTAACTTTTATCAATACTTCGTTGTCTTTAATTTCAGGTATTACAATTTGTTGCCACTTAAGTGGTAGTTTGGGTTTATCTAATATCATTGCTTGCATATAATTATTCATGCTTTTCAAGCCTGACTTTATTTGATGATTTCCTTACATAAATTATAGAGATGATAAGAGCGCATATTATTGATAGCGTTAAAATTATGCCGATATAAAAGCTTTCTGGCTTATATGTAAATGTAATTGTGTGTATACCTTTTGGGACAAAGACTGCACGAGCAAAAAAGTTTGCTTTATAAATATTAGTTTCTTTATTATCTATTAGAGCTTTCCAGCCTGGGTAAAATTGATCCAGTAATATCAAATAAGCATTATCATCACAATTTGTCTCTATTTTTATCTCTTCAGGACTTTCTTGAATGATTTTGTTCTTGCCTATATTTGCTAATTCAGTTATTGGTTCTAGGTTTTTAGCAAAATATAAGCGTGGATATGTATTTAGGCAAATATATAATCTTGTATTATGGGTAATATCTTCTTCAATTAATTGGAAAAATTTGCTATCTAGTTTTGCTATTGGTGCATGCTTTCGGAAAGCTTGGGTCAAAATATATTTTGTAGCAGTAATTTTGCAGAAATTAGCCATAGGTAAATCATTTATTTTTGGCGATTCTGTTTTTTTGTTTTGGCTGCATGTTTTATATGCTTGTAAAAACATATCTTTATATTGCCCAGTTTCAGCAGCTTCATAGCCAAAAGAAGAAGGTAAATTAAAGCCTAAATGTGTATTGGGTAAAAGTAATTGTCTGCCATATTGAAAAAATGCTTGTTCGTAAGGCATGTTAAATTCATTGGCAAGCCATGGTGGGCAATATAAAGGATCGAAATATAATGGCAGAAATCGATGGAAAAACAGGGCATTTTTTTGTCCATGTATTTCTTTATCTTTTTGAATGAGATTTTGGATTTCATTAGCTGCTTTGTTTTTAATTTCAAAAAAATTAGAATTGCCTGGCCGATGCAAAATATAATTTGACCCAATTAACTGAATAATTACTCCAAAACATATAATTGCTGAAAATATGTGAGGACTAAGCTTTGATTTTTTTAGCAAGAAATAAAGAGCAGAAGTTATAAGTCCAATCGCGGCAGAGAGAGTACAGGCAATAGCCAATAAATTTTGAGCTTGAGCTAATGTATTCGGATTTGCACTTTTATTTTCTAGCAATAAATATAATTCAGGACAAGTAAATAAAACAATTGAGAATAAAAATGACAATGACCAAAATAGAATGCTAATTATCTGCCCACTTAGAGAAACATTTTTATCGCAAGCAACATTTATGCCGCGGGCAGCCATTATTACTAGAAAAAATATAGGGAAAATAATTAGCTTTATTGGATATCTAAAAGTAGCTAAATAAGGAGAGAGTTTTACTATAAATGGAGCGAAAAAAGTATTATTGCCGAGAGCCATCAATAAACTGAGTGCAAAAGCAATTAAAACTAAATATCTATGTTTCCAATTTTTGTCTGTTATTCCCCAGATAGCTAAAGTAAATATTGTGGGGCCAATAAAAGCAGATTCTACATAAGGTAATGAGCCATGCCTTGCTGCAACTAAGGGTAAAAATTTAGAACCTAAGACACTTAAATTGCCTAGTGGTTGAGAGACTATTATCGACAAACAATCGTACCAATTAACACTCCAAAGAAATACATATTGTAAATCTAGTCCGTGTGCTCGTGGAGATAGTCGTGCCCATTCAATAGCTGGCAATATTACTGGGGAAGCAATTATAAGACCGGCAATGATAGCTAATAGCTTTAAAAATATAGTTTTGTAGGTGGATTTATTTAGCAAGCTATAAATAGCGCTTAGCATAACTGCTGGCACAGATAATTCAGGACGTCCAGCTAGACATAACATGCAGATGGATATTGCTGTGAAGGCTATCCATTTTATAGTTGTTAAATTAAAAGGCAATTTGATTTTGTCAATTAAAAACAAGCTAGTTGGTAACCAACTAGCTGTAGCTGGTAAAGTAAAATTGTAAGTAAGGGAAAACATATATCCGGAAAGAGAAAAAGCGATGGCTGAAATTACGGCTGCCCATCTGCCGAAGCCTAGACTGTTTATAAATAAATAAGTACCAAGCCCGGCAATCACTTGATGAATAATCATAAAAACCGCTAAAGCTTGGCTAAAGGGTAATAATTTAAAAACAAGCATGACTGGATAAAGAATATTTGGTGACGGGATAGCAATTTGAGACATGCCGCAATGAGTAAAAGGATTCCAGAGTGGTATCAATTCTTTGTTATCGGAATTATTTATAAAATGTATTAGAGGCTCAAAATAATAAGTAAGATCGGAAAAATAAAATGTTTTAGCTTGAAATAGCCAAGGAGAATAATAGCCTATTAAAATTACGGCAAGCAAAAGTCCAACATAAAACAAATTGCTGCCATTATATTTCCCAGCAGATAGTATTTTAGGCAATATCATTATTTAGTCTCAAATTGAGCTAACTAATTGATTGGTCTATTGAGTGAACCAGTAATTGGTTGTGCTAAAGAGTAAGGCACTGAGCTATTTGAAAATGCCATCAGTTGATTTACAGCAATGCTGCCAATGATTAGTCCAATGATACTAATAGTTAATGCCCAGATAGGATTGTTTTGTGGATCTGTTTGACGAATTCTTTTGTTTGGTAAATTATTTACTACATAAGAAGGCTCACGGACAATCATTTTAATTGCAACACGTGAATAATAATAAACGGCTGGTACTGATGTTAACAAAGCAGTGCCAACTAAGAAATTACCAAGAGTAGAATGCATACTCATTCCTGCCCAGAAAACAAATAATTTAGCAAAAAATCCAGCTGGTGGTATAGGTAATCCAGCTAGGTTCAGTAGACAAACTGTTAGTCCTAATGTAAGCCAAGGACGTTTGCGAATTAGTCCAGATAGATCATTGATATTGTCAGTGCCTAATTCATTGCCAATTAAAATTGCGCCAGTAAATGCGCCTAAGTTCATGAAACTGTAAATGATTAAGTAAAATATTACAGCAGCTAAACCTTGTGGATTGAATTGGTTGAATGCAGTAATACCGATTAATATATATCCAACATGAGCAATTGATGAATAAGCTAACATTCTCTTCAATGAGTTTTGTGACAATGCCACAATATTGCCTATGATCATAGACAATATTGCTAATACGCCAATAATATTTGTCCATTCAAATGCCATATCAGCAAACAAGAACCATAAAAGGCGTACTGCAATAGCAAATCCACCAAGTTTGGCGCCAACAGATAAAAATGCAGTCACTGGCGTTGGTGCACCTTCATATACATCAGGGGTCCACATATGAAATGGCACCATAGATAATTTGAAACCAATTGCACTTAAAACAAGAACAATAGCAAAAACTAAAACAAATGAAGGAGCAGGAGTAAGACCTAATTCAATAAATCTTTGATGGATAAACATGTAATTGGTTTGTCCTGTCAAACCATAAAAAAATGATAGACCGTATAAAAAGGTTGCTGTTGTTGCTGCAGTAGAAAGCAAATATTTGAGAGATGCTTCGTTGCTCTTTGGATCTTGTTTCATAAAACCTGAGAGCATCACACAACAAATAGTCAAAGTTTCAAGGCTAACAAATAACATTACTAAATCCGTAGTTCCACCTAAAAACAAAACGGAAAGTATGGCAGCCATAAGTACTGTGTAGTATTCGCCTCTATTACTTCGAAACTTACTTTCAAAGCCAATTGACATCAGTATGACAATTATGCCGACCAGGCAAGCAATCAAGCCGAAGCATACTGTCAGATTATCGAGAGTAAACAATCCACCAAATAGAAGCTGAGGTTGACCACCAAATTGTTGCCATAAATGAATAAAAGCAGCAATCAATGCCACCAGACAGACTCTGGGAGTTAATTCTTTGTGGGATGGACAGAATAAATTCCACAAAGATGCAAATAAAATGGCTATTACTATATATATTTCAGGCCATAAGTGTTGAACAGCGCTCAAAATAAAATTGTTGTCTGACATAAGTTTCTTTCGATGATAATTCCGGATAGCTATGCTTAGTTAATTCTACAAATGGATTTGCTCTTTTTGTCGATAACATTTGAAATAAGGCTTAAGCTTTCTCAATGCATTTAGAAGTCAAAGATGTCATTCACTTAATTCCAGTCCTCAAACAAATGCCAAGTGGTATATGGTATATTTGTTATGACATTGATATGACACTGATGAATACTTGTAAACCAGAGTATTATTTAGCTAATGACTGATGTATTAAATGCGGCCTCTTATCCAACAGTAAAGTCTCCTTCTCTGATTGCGCTGGAAGATGGTCTTGTTTTCCCGGGTGAACATTTTGGAGCTTCAGGCACATTTACTGGTGAACTTGTTTTTAATACCAGCATGATGGGCTATCAAGAAATATTGACTGATCCTAGTTATGCTGGACAAATTATTACAATGACTTATCCAGAAATTGGCAATTATGGTGCCAATGATGAGGATGTAGAATCTAAAAAGATTTATGCTCGTGGATTGGTCGTTCGTCATTTATCGACTAAGTACAGTTCTTGCCACGCTAAAACTTCTCTTGAACAATTTCTAGTTGATATGGGAATAATTGGTATTTCTGGTGTAGACACACGCGCTATTACTTGCCATATTCGTGATAAGGGTGCAATGCGTTGTGCTATTTCAAATCAAATTTTAGACGAAAAAGAATTAGTCAAAATAGCGTCCTTATCAGCTTCTATGGAGGGAGCCGATTTTACAGCAGAAGTTACCACACAAAAACCTTATAAAATGGGTGCCGGTAAGTACAAAATAGCAGTGATGGATTTTGGTGTAAAACAAAGCATATTGAATAATTTAGCAATGCAAGATATGGAATTAACTGTATTTCCAGCTTGGACTAAAGCAAAAGAAATTTTGTCTATGAAACCAGATGGATTGTTTTTGTCGAATGGTCCAGGAGACCCAGCTGCCTCAAAAGAAATTATTGCTCAATTGCCTGAATTAGTTAATACTGGTTTACCTACTTTTGGTATATGCCTTGGGCATCAATTATTAGCTTTGTCCTTTGGTGCCAAAACATATAAATTGAAATTTGGTCATAGAGGAGGCAATCAGCCTGTTAAAGATTTAACAACAGGTAAAGTAGAAATTACATGTCAAAATCACGGTTTTGCAGTTGATCAAAAAACTATGCCTGAATGTTTGGAACTAACGCATGTTAATTTAAATGATAAGAGTGTTGAAGGATTTTGCCATAAAAATTTGCCTGTTTTTTGTGTTCAGTATCATCCTGAAGCTAGCCCTGGACCAACAGATGCTAATTATCTTTTCAAACGATTCTATGATTTAATTGCAGTAAATAAAGAGAAATAAAATTGTATAAACTGGCAATATTTGATTTTGATGGCACATTGGTTGATTCCGTCCCTGGCATAGTTAATGTGATGACGGAAGTATTTCATGAATATCAAATTGATAAGGCATTATTTGACAAATGGAGTCATGCAGTCGGGATACCCTTGCCAAAACAAATGGAAATTGTATTTCCAGATAGAACGGCCGATTTTCATGAAGAATTGTCTACTAGATATAGACAAATTTACGATGTTAGAGTAATTGATATTTGTCCTCTTTTCCCAGGATTACATAAAATGTTATCTGCACTTTCGGAAGCAGAAGTTCAAATGGCTATAGTTACATCTAAAAGAAGACATTTGGTAGAAGCTGTTCTAGAGCATCATAATCTTTCTTCATATTTTAAGATGGTCCTTGGAGCACAAGATGTGCAGAATCACAAGCCTCATCCTGAAGCTGTTCATCTTACTGTACAAAATTTAGCAATTGATTTGAGAGATGTTGTTGTTGTTGGCGATAGTACATTTGATTTAGATATGGCAACGAATGCTGGTGTTGATGCAATTGGTGTCACAACAGGCATTCACACCCATGAAATTCTTGAGGCGTCAGAACCAATACATATTGCTGCCGGATTACATGAAGTTTTACCAATCATTTTAAATGGGCGTGCTAAGCAAAAATAAGGTCTTTCATTAGCTAATTGCCTATGATCTAATGAATGATTTCGCCAGCACTGATAAGATATTGGCTGCATATTGTGAAGGTGATCTAATGAGAAACAATATTTTCAAGAGCGCATTATTATTGGCTTTTTTACAGAACTGTTTACTTAGTTCATTTGTATTGGCTGAGAATGTGCAAACTGAGCCAACTTCTCAGACAAACGATGCTGTGAGCGGAAATGTTGATAAAGCTCCTAGTGTAATTTGGAAGCCAGGTGAATCATTATCAGTTGGTACAGATACTGAAGATTTAGTACCGACAGATGATATTGAATTAGCAAAGCGTCAAGTTGCTGCCTATCCAGATAGTCCGGAAGCAAGCTTCATATTGGCTGTAGCGCTTACTCGCACCAGTCGTGTTGAAGAAGCATTGCAACAAGTAAGACATGCACGTAAATTAGCTGAAGCTAAAGGTGGTCCTGTTTATTTTGACAAAATGATTGCTTCTTATGAACAAATGTTGAAATATTGTCCTGATGAAAATCGTGTGCGTTATGGACTAGCATGGGCATATTATATGAAAGCTTATTTGCTGTCTAGATATTCAAAAAAAGTAGCAGCATGGAAAGCTATTCACGAACAACAATTAAAGCAATTGCAACAGCAACAGTTGCCACAAGAAGCTTTAAAAAATAATGAAGCAGCTAATAATGAACAAGTGGCAGCTTTACCGAAAGCAACAAATAATAATTCTAAAAATTTGTTGGCGCAAGTAACAAATACTTTGACAGCAATGGCATCTAATAAGCCAGTTGATCCTAGTAACATACCGCATATTCCTAGTGCTTTAGAAAAAGCGGATCCAGCTGATATACCGCAAATCAAAAAATACTATGAACTCGCTTTGTTAAAATTAGATGAATTGCTTGCTCGTAATCCTAAAGATGTATGGGCAACGGTTTATCGGGCGCATTTAAAAGCTGAATATACAGGCAATGTAGAAGAAGCGATGAATACGTGGAAACAGTGTCAGGTAAAATATCCAAATAATCCTGCTCCTTATTTTTTCCTAGGTGAAGGATATCTCAAACAAGGTAATTTGAAAGAATCAATAAATAATGTATCTAAAGCAATTGCTTTAAGAGCATTAGGAAACTAGTTGGTGGTTTTAGATTGTTGAATCGTCGTGTCCTAAAACTTATACTCGCCTTAGCTATTCCAATTGTTATAGCTTGGTTTTTTATATACTCACAACAACAAGCAACGGTTGAAGTAGCTAAATATAAAGAAGAACAAAAGGCAAATCCAACATCTTCTGGCATAGAGATTAACAATTATGCCTTAAAAGAAGTTGATGATCATAATCGTATTCACTGGCAATTAATAGCAAAAAAAGGTTCATTAGCGCCTGATAATAAAGACGTAAAATTGGATGAAGTTAAAGTTGAATATTATGATGCTGGACAATTAAAAATGAAGCTAGTTGCGCCTCGCGGAGAAGCAAATGAAGCTACTCATTATGTGAAATTATTATCAGCAAATGGAAAAGGTGTGGTGGCAGAAGGCGATGGTGGAAAGAATAAGTTTCGCGCGGCCGTTATTGAATTAATAAAAAAGAATCAGTTCTTGGCTTCAGGTGGTGTTATTATCGAGTCTGGAGAAGCTAAGGTTACTGGCGATCAGGCGAATGGCACTCTCGATATGACTGGTCCTAAAAATTTTAAAATTATTGGTAATACTCATGCAGAAATTGCAGTGCAATAAGGCTTTTAATTACTAATGAAAATCACAACTCCATCAATTGAAATTAGTATATCGGCAATTCTTATTGCTACAACTCTTTTGTTGTCTGCAACAAATAATACTTGGGCACAAAATCCAAATGAATCTTCTTCTCAAATGGCCACTACCCAAGGACCAATTGATATACAGGCAAATGAGCAAGATTTTGGTGAAAATGAAGTGATTGCTCGCGGCAATGTCAGAGTAAAATACAAAGATAGTACAGTTATTGCACCAGTTGCCACATTATATAGAGATGCTGGTGGGAATCCTCAAAAAGCTGTTTTTACTGGACACCCAAAACTTATACAAGGTGACAGCAAGATTGAAGCGGAAACACTAACATTTGAAATCGCTAATCAAAAAATAGTTGCTGAAGGTAATGCACATTCTGAAGTTACATCTAGCAATGATGCAGATGCAGCTAATAAGAAAAGCTCTAATGGTGGTGAAAAAATAATTACTGATTCAGATAAACAAGAATACGATCGTAGTTCACAAAAATTTGAAGCAATTGGCAATGTTCGGGTTAAGCATGGTGATATATTAGTTCATTCTGATAAGCTTAAATTAGTGTACGGCACAAATGGTAAGCCTGAAACAGCACTTTTTACAGGTAGTGTTCTTGCCAAACAAAATAAAAATAGTACATACGCGGATACAATGACATATTCGCTTTCAACAAAAAGATTGCAAGCAACTGGGCATGTTTGTTCAAAGGTCATTCAAGAAAAGAAAAAATCAACACCTCGCAAAAAAGTTGATAATAGTGGTGTTGGTAAAGATGATTTATTACCATCAGCTATAGCTAATAATGATATTGAAGAAATTGAAGAAGAAACTATTACAGTTATCTCTGATGCTCAAGACTATAGCCGAGAAACAGGGCGTGTAAACGCTGTTGGACATGCCAAAGTTATATATCAAGATATGGTGGGCAATGGACCACAGGTCATACTTGATTGTAATGATGAAGGAAAGGCAGATAAAGTAATTTTCCCAAATCGATCTCAAATATCACAACCGGGAAGACGTTGGATAGCCGATACCATAGTTATGACATTAGCAGATAAAAAAGTGTTGGCGCAAGGAAATACAAAAGCATTTATTCTAAAAACTCCACCAAAACTGGTGCCACCAGTTAGTGAACCAAGTAGATTGGCTATTACAAGGATAGAAAGACCACAATGAGTTTAGTTGTTGATCAAATTCAAAAAACATATGGTGGACGTCGTGTAGTTGACGGAGTTAGTTTCCATGTCAATGCTGGTGAAGTAGTAGGTTTACTTGGACGTAATGGTGCTGGTAAAACAACATCATTTGATATGGTATTAGGTTTAGTGAAACCAGAAAAAGGACGTATTACTCTTGGAAATATTAATTTAGCAATCCTACCTATTCATATGCGTTCTCGCCATGGAGTTGGCTATTTGCCTCAAGAAGCTTCCATATTTCGTAAACTAACGGTAGTCGATAATATAAGACTTATTTTGGAATTGCGTGGTTTATCTAAAAAGGAACAACAAACTCGCATTAAGTCACTATTGAAACAATTTGGCATGGAACATTTAGAAAACATTACTGCCGTACAATTATCTGGCGGTGAAAGAAGACGTCTTGAAATTGCTCGTTGTTTGGCCACAGAACCAAAATTTATTTTGTTAGATGAACCTTTTACTGGTATTGACCCAATTTCAATTGCTGATATTCAAGGACTGATTAGGCGATTAAGAGATGAATGGGGCTTAGGAGTATTGCTAACCGACCATAATCCTCGAGCTACTCTTAAAATTACAGACAGAGCTTATTTAATTGATCAAGGAAAAATTTTGGTTGCCGGTTCTTCAAAGGAAGTAGCTGAAAGCCCAGTAGCGCGGAAACATTATTTAGGTGAGGATTTCTCTCTATGAAATTCGGTATTTCTCTATTAGATCGTTATATAGCTAATGAGTTTTGGCAGCCATTATTGTTTGGTATTGGTATTGTTACTGGCGTTTGGTTTGGTGCTGACCAATTAAAAACCATATTCAATTTAATTATGAAAGCTGGCGTGCCATTGAATTTGGCATTTACGATTTTAGGTCTGCATTTGCCTGAAATTATCGTTATGACTATTCCAATTGGTGTATTGCTTGGTACTTTGCTTGTTTTCAATCGCTTAAGCGGTGACTCTGAAATTATTGCTTTACGTACTAGTGGAGTGAGTTTTTATAGAATAATGATGGCACCGCTTTTATTTGGGCTCATCACTAGTATTGTTAGTTTTGGTATTAATGAATATGTTGTGCCAGCTGCTAATAGAACTTCCAAAAAACTTGAATTTTTAGCTTTATATAAAAGTGAATTGCCGAGTGGACAAGCTAATTTTACTTACATGGAGCGAGGGAAAGATTTAGCTTTAAATCGGATATTTTATATTGGATATTACAGTGGTAAAGAACTTTACAATATTATTATTCTTGATTTTACACGCAATAAATTAGTACAGATAGTTTGTGCGGCTCAAGGACTATGGAATCATGGTGAATGGGTCTTGGAAAAAGGGCGCACGTATGCGCTTGCTGGTGATAGTGATATAACTCGTATTTTGCAATTTGATAAATTAGTTATTCCAGGAATTAAAAATGCTCAAACAGCTTTAGATACGCAAAGAGTTGCACCAAAAGATATGAGCATAGGTGAATTAGGTAAATATATAGACTTGCTGAGAAGTTCAAATTCACTAGGCAATGATTTACTGGTTAGATATTATCAAAAATTCTCACAACCACTAGCCTGTTTAATTGTAGCTTTAGCTGGTGCACCTTTAGGATTATTGGCTCGCAGATCTAGATCAAATCTTGGACTTATATATAGTGCTGCCATAGTATTTTTGTACTATGTATTGCAATCAAGTTCTGGTGCATTAGGAGAATCTGGACGTTTAACTCCACTGGTTGCTGCTTGGATGCCTAATATAGTCATTGGCACATTAGGTATGATTATTCTTTATTTCAAAGCTAAATAGCACAGTCAATTTCTAATATATGTGCTTGCTTAATTCTTTGCCTAAGTCTGGGTTTTCATCAATCATTTGATTAAACATAGTGCTTTTAGTTAGGAGTCTTGCATCTTTAGGATGATTTTTTAAATCTAAATACATGCCTTGTGGGTCTAAGGCAATTACTTTGTCACAATATTTATTGCGCAATAATTTTTCAGTTGCGCCACGCCAACGACAAAGACGACGACAAAGATAATGATCAGCTTCAGCTATTTTGTCTAAATGTCTATGTTGAGCTAAAATTTTTGCTGCACCTGGATGTGAACATATAGCTTCAATAATTTGTGGATTAGCTTGAGCTACTTTATCCAGCCAAATTACTTTTGCCATTTTGTATGCTGTCCACTTATCTTTGCGAATTTTTTCAACAGGAGGCAATGTTTGTGGGGTAAGCACAGGGGCTACTGGCATAGAATTGCTGTTGCCATTGCCCTTTGGACTATAAATACCATCTCTCAATTGAGCATCATCAGCTGCTGATAAATTATTGGCTAATATTAGAGCTAATACAATGCTAAACCCTGCCGTAAAGAGGCAAATTTTGGCTTTATTCATTGCAAGTGCTCCTAAATATTAAATTCAAAGTGATTCTAACATAAGTCATTATTAATTAAATCATACTGCAATAGAGAAATGGAATATAGAATAAGAATAGAAGCTCTGGAGTACAAATATGAGCGATCCTTTCAAAGGGCAGCCAGACGAGATAAAAGAGTCTCCTGACAAGCAAGAAATAAAAGAGAATAAAGACGCCTCAAGCAATACGCCATTTTCCGATATTAGTCTTGCTCAAGGAAAGTCTTTGCCTAAAGAAACCGATGTGCAGGCTGAAAGGCAATTAGGAAAGCTAGAACTAGAATTAAAGCCACATGCTAATTTCACTTTTACGCTTGGTGGTAAAGCTCCTTTTGCCATAAGAAAAGCAGAAATTCCATTTATGGAGCGGGAAAAACATTTAACAGAATTGAAGCCATTAATTTCTAATTTCCTCAATGACACTAAATCTATTGCCGATGAGACGATATCAGAGCTAGAACAAAGAGAAATTGAACGCTCTAGAAATAATTTAGATAATGCAGCAAGTAAAGATGAAGTTGTAGCAAATGCTTTGCATTTAGCTCGTTTATATCAACATATGCGGTATATTGAAGAAGCTAAAAAAGCTATTGATTTGTCTTTAGGACTTGATCCAGAAAATAATACAGTTAAACAAGTATTTAAGGAGCTTGAAAGAATGCATCCAGCTGACGCCACTGTTTCAGCAACTAAACAACAAAATGAGATTGTTGAGCCTTTAAGTAAGTCAAATTTGCGCAAAAGAATTTTGAGTTTAACCGGTGGACGAATTATTGTCCTTGGTGATTTATTAATTGATGAATTATTGGAAGGTAAGCCAGAACGCATTTCACGTGAGGCGCCTGTGCTTATTTTAGAACATGTAAATACTGAGCTTATACCTGGTGGAGCAGCCAATACTGCCAATAATATTGCTCATTTAGGCGGTGCCTGCCATGCTATTGGTGTTTGTGGTGTTGATGAATATGCCAATAAATTAGCTAAATTATTTGACAAAGCTCAAATAACATATGACTTAGTGCAAGATCCAAGTCGCCCCACTACAGTAAAAACGCGCATATTATCCAAATCACATTCGTTTAAACAACAATTACTTCGACTAGATCGCATTTCTCATGAATCGGTTGACACCGATGTGCAAGCCAAGTTAATTGAAAAACTTAAAACTAATGCCGGCAAATATAAAGCAATTGTTTTATCTGATTATCGCGGTGGTGTTATAGCTGATGCTATTATTCAACAATGTCGAGCTATAGCTCGTGAAAATAATGTGCTTATTATTGTAGATGCGCAAGATGATTTTACTCGTTTTCAAAATGTTTCTTTGCTTACCCCAAATCAACCAGATGTGGAAGCGGCAGTTGGATTTCCAATTACATCAAAAGATGATTTGCAAAAAGCAGGCGAAGAATTATTACTGCTAACAGGAGCAGAAGCTATTTTAATTACTCGTGGAAAAGATGGCATGACCCTTTTCCAAAATAAAAAGCCAATGATAGAATTACCTGCTTTAAATAAAAGTGAAGTATTTGATGTAACCGGAGCAGGGGACACAGTTGTTGCAACTATGGCACTAGCGTTAGTGACGGGCTCTACTTATTTAGAAGCTATGGCTTTAGGTAATTTAGCTGCTGGTATTGTTGTTAAAAAGCCAGGGACCGCGACAACAAATCAAAAAGAAATGCTTGAAACTTTAGATATGCTCAAATTACCCGAGTAAACAAAAAATAGTCTAAGCTATTTCTTTAGCATTTCTTTCAAGCTAGCACTAAATATATCGCCTTGTTTAGCATAAAAATTTATCCATTGATCTACAGATGATGCTAATTCTAAGGGTAAATTTTCATAGCGGGATATAAATGGGTTTACATGTTCTGACATAAAGTCTTTAAATTCTGGTGCATTAAAATCAATACCAGTAGATGTAGCATTAGCTTCTAAGCTTTGTTCAAATTCTATTTCTAGAGAATTTAGCTCCAAAGCTGGTAAATTGCTTTTATCACCATTATTTTCAATTATTTCGGACATAAATTGTTTCCTCTGAGCCCAGTTGTGCTTGTTTCTACCGTGAATTAGCTGGTTTTGGACAAGCTAATACGTATTTTCCCCATTTCCCTATTTCAAAGTATATAAGGGGCTTAGGTGGAAAACATGGTTTAATCTATTAAAATGCTTAAGGGCAGAAGGAGGAGAAAGTTGTGAAAGGTCAATCGAAAGTATTTGGCGTATTTAACATTATTGATTTTGCTTGTTTACTTGTAATTTTAATTTCTATTTTAGGCTTTAGTATGGCTAAAGCACAGCATGCTGGAGTAAATAACATTATTAAAGGCATGTCTAAAATAGATATTACTATATATCTAGCTGGTGTAAAAACAATAGATACTAATTTATTTGCTGTTGATCAACCATCTTCTTTGACTATTCGCAATCAGCCAGTATATCCACCAATGACTATAGTTGCTATAAAACACTGGCCAAAACAAATATCTTTTTTGGCTAATGATGGCAAAAAGGCTATTAGTCTTGATGATCCAGCCCAGCCATTAGTGCACGATTTTTTAGTGACGGTAAGAGATGATGCTGAAATAACTGCCGATGGTTATGTTGTTAGAGGTAATAAGCTTAAAGTTGCTAACCAAGTTGAATTAGAGTCATTCAAATATCGTATACCTGGAGTTGTTGTAAATATTGAAAAAAACTTGGCAAAAGATAACAAATAATGGCTAATTCCATTTGTAATTTAGTAAATGTCATGATCAATACTTTGTCTTTCTCTTATTGGGATGATACTTATGCTAAATATTTTCGTGAATCGTTTTTGTTTTTACTTTGGCAAAAGCTAAACGATATTCTCTATAAATTTATAGGCAATTTTGCTTGGCTGGGAAATTTCTTGCAAAATTCAGCTTGTTTTGTGGTGATTTTATTATTTGTTATTTTAGGATTTCCTCAATTTGCTAATGATAAAGAAGCATTAGCAATTGTGATTGCTTTTGCTTTAACACTTAGACTTGTTGGCACTATTTTAGGTGGAAGACAAAAGTATTTTTTTTCAATAGTAGATGGACTGGTTCTTTTATTTTTTGCTATAAATATAATTGCTGCATTTTCATCCCATTATCTTATGCCTAGTTTGCATGGACTTATGAAGCTTGCAGTTTATATAGGAGCTTATTTTCTCTTTGTTGCTATCATGCAAATAAATAGAACACAAAGAATATTTGCAATTTGTGCAGGGCTGGTTTTATGTGGATTTGCAGTTGCTTGTTATGGATTGTATCAATACAAAATAGGTGTAGCACCGCTGGCTACGTGGGAAGATCCAACAATTGAAGATAAAGTAACTCGTATTTATTCGACTTTAAATAATCCCAATTTATTAGCTGGATATTTATTACCTATACTACCAATTAGCATGGTGATGACGATAATAACGTTTTTACGTAATAAAATGTGGCGTATTGCTAGTTTGTTTTTTTTGATTAGTAGTATAAGTATTTTTCTAGCAATTATATTGACTGGTAGTCGTGGTGCTTACATAGGACTGGCTTGTTCTTTGTTTTGTTTTTTTGTCATTTGTATGATGTGGCTTTGGCAAAAGAAACCAAAAACAAGAATATTTTTGGTTTTAATATGCATTCTTTTACCAGTAATTGCTTTATTTGCTATACACTCGATGCCATCACTTGAACATCGTATTACATCGATATTTGTAGGACGTGAACATAGTTCTAATTCGTACAGACTAAATGTTTGGCATTCGTCTTATCTTATGTTTTTAGATAATTGGTGGTTTGGTATTGGACCAGGAAATAAGACTTTCCGATTAATATATGGTCTTTATATGGAAAGTGGATTTGATGCATTAGGTACATATTGTGTGCCGCTAGAAATTGCAGTAGAGACTGGAATTTTTGGCTTGATAGCCTTTTTTGCTATGCTAATTGTTATTTTTGCCAGAGCTCACATAATTACTTGGCTAACAGAAAATGCTTATGAACGTTGGTTGGTTATTGGGGCAATTACTGCTATTGTTGGCATAATGTCACATGGTCTTGTAGATACGGTTTTCTATAGACCGCAAGTACAATTTATTTTTTGGCTTATGGTAGCTATTGTTGTAGCATGTTCATTGCCCCAACAAAACCAAATTAAGGATTTAAATTAGGTTCTGGAAAGTTATAAGCTGGTAAATCAGTAAGTCTTTTATCGATAATTGCTTTGCCAATAGTAAAATTATAAATTACTTCTTGTCCTTTAGGTAACTTGAGGTAATGATTTATTTCATCGTCTATGAAACAGCCAATTCCTGTTGCATCATATCCTAAAGCAAAGCTAGTTAAATAAAGAAATTGACCTATATAACCAGCTTCAAAATGCATATAACGATAACAACGATTGCCATATAAATTGTAAGCTAAATCCATATTTGCAATCATAGATATTGTCAAACAACTATGGGCAGCAATATCCTGAAAACAGCTGACAAATTTAGCTGCTGCTTGCTCATCATTTTGTTTTAGAGCAGCAATACTGTGATTATTTCTATCGAAATAATATAACCCAGATTCTGTATCACTTACTTTGTGGATGTATAAATATAAATCAATCAGATTTGACTGCACATCTATAGAATTTCCCTGTAAGGTTGACGCCAATATTATTCCTAAATGTGATTTAGTCATATATTGCTTGCTGTCCATATCCACAGCAGAACGACGTTTGCGAATTGTATGATAAACACTTATTTGACTAATATCGTTAGTACAAGCCAAATCATCTAATTTAATTGAAATACTGTTTTTATCTACCAATAAAGACATAGCACTATTTGTTTTTTGATTCTTTTGCTTTTTTATTTTTTCCCATGTGGAAGATGTTATGCAAGTACTTTCATAAACATTGTCAATCTCAGTGTATTTAATTTTTTCTTGAGTTAATATATTGGGCTTGCCGTGATAAATGCATGGCTCGTTTTTGTATTGGATATTTTCAGTGTTTGACTTTTTGTCATTAGGATATAAACCTAGAATCAGCATAGGTTTTTCATCGCTTTCAGTTAAGCCAAGCAATTCTTTTATTTTGTCATCAGGAAATTGAGCATAAATTTTAGTTTGCCAACCAAATACATAAGCGGCAAATGAAATGGCAGCCTGTGCGTGTCCCATGTCATGCATGCAATAACGAAAGGCTCTTTGACGATATTTCCAAGCTTCTCTTTCAAAAATACTTGTTAGACAAATTGCAATTGGTGGAGTATCTGCCTCTGTCTGTAATGCTGCCCAAAACTCACTTACTAATTTACAATCACTTCTTTGCTCTAGTGCGTGTTCTTTTACTGAATAATGATATAGTCCTGCATCAAGTCCCTCTATCGATTGCACTAAAATATTTGTTTCGGTTGGGTGTAAATTACCAGATGAAGGATTGACTCTTAATGCCCAGCGATGATTTGTACCAAGAATTTGTTTTATAGCACTTATTGCCATACTAAAATAAAGCAATTTGGAAATAAATTCCAAATTTGCCTTGTGAGAGATTTTTTTGTTTTTTTCATCTGATAATAATTGTGTTAAAACTGAAAAGTAATTTTGTTTAGCTAATTGCCAATTACTAGACAAAAATATTTTTTTTGTATCTTTGTAAATTCGAAATGGATCTGGTTCATTATTCCAATCGAGAGAATATTGGCTAGACAATAATTTCTCTACCGTATGCTTAGTCAGAGCATGATATTTATAAAAAGAAGACTGAAATAAGTCAATTTTATTCATAAGGTATTTGCCGAGCTTATTTTGAGGCAGTAATTTTATCAGTTAATGAAAACATGAAATACCAATAGATTAAGCTGTCAAGCATCAAAGACTAGGGTAAACCCTGTGTTTTTTGGCCTCGCCAATAGATAGTCTATATATTAGAAGCCGCCGGCCTTTATAGGCCGAGAGCGAAAGATTAACCAACTTCCGGCGGCTCTAACTTTTCTAAACTAAATAATGACAATAATAAGCTTATTACCTTGCTTGTTATCTATAAAGATTCTTGAAATATTCTTGGCATCATAAACGGTTTATAAGTGTTGAGAGTTTAGGTTTAAGACGTAGCTAGTGAATGATAATCAGTGTACAATGCAAATTCGTCTTAGCTACTTAGAGGATCGAACATGAGAACAAGGTTTCTAGTTAATGCTGTTGCTCTTTCTGCAGCTTTACTAATAGCAGGGAATGTTCCAACCATTGCCCAAAAGATGGCTCAACCTTTACAAGTTAAAGTTGGTTATTTTAACTTGGCTTTGGTAAAAGCTTCCTATCCTGAAGCAGCTGGTTCTGACATGTTGAAGACCCAAGCTGAAAATCAATTGCGTAGAGATGTTGATGAAGGTAATAAGAGACTACGTAAAGCAGAGGATGACAAAAAGCCAAAAGAAGAAATTGAAAGAATGGCTCGTGATTTGCAAGCTGAAATTAATGCTAAACAACAAGCTTTAATTCAATTGTTGCAAACTCAAGCTGCCATTGCTAATCAAAATATTGCCCAAGCAGTAGCTTCAGTAGCTAAAGATAGAAATCTAGATTTAGTTGTTGATGGTGCTAGCATTTTTGCTGGTGGCGACAAAATCGTTAAGGATGGAGAAGATATTACTGAAGCTGTTGTTAAAAGATTGCAACCACAAACAATTAAACCAAGTGGTGGATCAGCTTCTGATAGCGGTACAAGACCGGCAGTAACCAAATAGTGCTTATTAACTAAGCAGATTCTACAAAAAAAGGAGCTCAATATGAGCTCCTTTTTTATTGCCATAATTATTTAGACTAGCTAGATGTGTCTATTAATATGTGGGACATTCTTTTGGTTAGTCCGTTGATTTTTGTTAGTGAGTCATAAATTGCTAATGCTTCACGTCCAATTTTTAAATTATCAAGCTTATCTTCTTTTATGACTGTGTTTAAATTGTCAAAATGACTTTTTATTTGAGCTAATGAATCTTGAATATCATGCATGTCGCCAGTAATTTCACTTGATGCATTTTCAGGTAAATTCATGCCATTTATATCGTTTTCCAACATAGGCATTAAATCAGCCATTTGTTTTACGATGTATTTAACCCATTTTTTGCTAGGGGGTACAAGCCCAGCCATTTCTTCCCGTTTTTCATCAGGAAAATCTGCCACAGGTCTAATAATAGCTCCCAACATTTGTGGTCCAGTACCGTATACAACTTGAGTTTGTTCTACTTCATCTATTAAATCCATAGCGGAACGTTGCAATAATTGGCTAGTACGAGCTAGCTCTTTAAGCCCAAAATGAGTTTGTGTAACTTTATTTGTAGAATTTGCTACCTTATTGGCTGTGTTTTTTGAGTCTTCTGCAAATGCTTGCAATGTTAAACAACCAACTAAAATCGCTAGGCTTAAAGTAGAGATTAATCTGTATATCACTATGAATCCTCCTGACATTGTTTTAAATCTGTTGGTTGAGTCAACTATTAACCTTATATTTTAGTTTTAATCCAATTTGAATATGATTAATTCTAGTCTGAATGTGGCATGAAAAGTCTAGTCAGTAAATATATTGGAGACTTTTATGGGCAATTCTTGTGATAATGAAAAGAGCCTAGCTGCTGATTCTAATCAGTCCAAAATCGATATGTTAGCACTCTTTGACAAGGCTTCTATTGGCAATGAATTTGCTAATTCACCGCCGGTGAAGAGTTCAGAGAGAGAAAATGAAGCCAAAAAAGAACAGATAATGCGTGAAAACTGGTGCAGACATAAAGCTGACAAAGATTCATCGCCGGCAGATGGCATTGCTAAAAGATTCAGTAAAGTCAAAGATTTTGAAGAAAAAAGTTTAAAATGGCAAGGAGCTGTTTTTTGGATTGTGTTTGTTATGTTGAGTCTAGTTGCTATTGCTATTGGAATGACAAACAAATTGTTCTAAGGCCATTTAAATGACTATGAAGACGCATAAGATCTTACTTGTGGATGATGATCCGATCTTATTGAAGATAGGTTCTATAAGTTTAAGCCAGCTAGATAATTGTGAGCTTTTATTAGCTAATAGTGGACTAGAAGGTATAAATATTGCGCAGATGCAAAAACCAGATTTGATATTGCTTGATGTAATCATGCCAGAATTAGATGGAATTGCTACCTATCGCAAGCTTACGGAATTGTCTATTGATATTCCAGTGATTTTCATGACTGCTAATGATAATGTTGACGAAATTGAATCTTATCGTCAAATGGGCGTTCTAGATGTGATAATAAAGCCAATAAATCCTAGAGAATTTCCACAAAGAATTACTCAGATATTGAATGACTTAGTTGTTCTCAGTTAAATTAAAGAACTTGGGCAGAGATGATTTACAGGACATCCTTTGCAATTGGGAGATTTTGCAAAGCATACTCGTCTTCCATGCCAGATAAGTGTAATTGATAATTTAGACCAGTCTCTATTAGGAAAAAGTTTTTGCAAAGCAATCTCTATTTTGTGTGGATCTTTTTCTTGCGTAAAGCCAAGGCGCTTTGATAAACGTTGAACATGGGTATCTACAGTCCAACCAGGAATTTTATGAACAATACCTAAAACAACGTTTGCTGTTTTGCGTCCCACTCCAGGTAATTTTGTTAATTCTTCTAGATTACTAGGGACTTGTCCTTGATAGTTTTTAATTAGTTCTTGTGCACAATGTTGAATGTTTGTGCTTTTGCTGTTGTAATAACCTGTTGGACGAATAATCTCTTTTATTTCATTCAAATCAGCTTCAGCCAATTTTTGGGCTGTGGGAAATTTTTTAAATAATGCTGGTGTCACTTTGTTCACTTGTTTATCTGTGGTTTGAGCAGATAAAATTACCGAAATAAGCAATTGAAAATCTGATTTAAACACTAGTTCGCAGTCAGCATCGGGATATTCTTTACACAACAATTCCATTATTTCATGAGCTTTAGCTTTGCTAACTTTTTTTATTGGCTTTATTGATGTGAGCTTTTTAGTGCTTTTAAAATGTGTTTTGATTGCCATAATTATTTTTTTTGCGCAATATAAGTCCCATATTTTATAGATTCACATATCCAAAAATCAAGCATTGATTTGTCCTCATTCTTATATCCATATTGATCAAATAAGTTACGTCTTACAGAATGTGCCATTTCTCTATTAGAGACAATGCTAAACAATGTTGGACCGCTGCCTGTCAAATGGCAGCACCATACATTAAGGCTAAGAAGTTTGTTTTTTAATTCTTGAATTTGTGGAAATTCACTGCAAACAACTGGTTCGAAAACATTTGCCAATGAATTTATGGTTTGATTTAAATTATTTTTTTGTAGTCCTTGAATGGCATTATTTAAATTGGGTTTAGTGATTTTGCCTTTGTAATTATCAAAGGCTTTATAAACATACGCAGTGGACAAGGATAATTCTTTGATTTTGATTAGGCAAAAAACAAAAGTATTACTATTGGTAATTTCTTCCAAATTGTCTCCACGATCTCGACCTATGCATGTGCCACCCTTTAAAAGAAAGGGTATATCTGATCCTAATTCTCTTGCCAATTGCATTAATTTATCTTGCGTAAAATGATTGTCTAAATACTTATTTAAAGCAATCAGTGTGCTTGCAGCATTGCTGCTTCCTCCAGCTAAGCCGGCGCTAATGGGGATATTTTTTTTTATGCTCACTGATGCTGTAATAGGTATTGGTTTGTCCAAAGCATTTAAAAAAGTGTAAAAAGACTTAGCAATTAAGTTGGAATTGTCTTCAGGAAATTCAGAATATTCATCTTTGTTGACACATTGAATTGTAATTTTGCTTTCATTATTATTGGATTTATTCAAGTCAAAAGTAAGCTCATCTTCCAAGTCTACAGTTTGCATTAGCGTTTCTAATTCATGGTATCCGTCAGGCATAGTAGATAATATATCGAGAGTAAGATTTATTTTGGCAGGTGCATGCACAATGAATTGAGTCATTACTTATTTACCTCAATTAAATCAGCTAATTGAGCAAATTTTGCTAAGGACAGTGACTCTGCTCTTACTTGCAGATCTAGACTCAATTCATGAAAAATTTTATTTATATCGGAAGGATTTAAATGGGTAAAAGCAAGATTGTTTTTTAACATTTTACGTCTTTGCCTAAAACCAGCTTCGATAACTTGTCTAAGTAAAATGTGATTTTTACAAGGTAATGATATTGGATATTTAGGTGTGATTTTAACGATAGCAGAATGCACTTCTGGTTTTGGATAAAAACTATTGGGATCAATAGATGCTTTTATATCTGCTTGTCCAAAATAATTCATAAGAATAGAAACTTTACTATAATCTTCTGAATTAGGCTTGGCAATCAAACGCTTAGCTACTTCTTTTTGTACTGTAAGAACAATAGATTGAATTTCTGGTATCCATTTACTTGGTTGTCCGATTTCGCCAAGTAAATGTCCTATAATTCTGCCAGTTATTTGATAAGGAACATTGCCAACAATTTTCAACTTTCCGTGACTAGATACCGGACTTAAGTCAAAATCGAGAAAATTGCCATGTACTATTTTGACATTTTTTAGATGCATTTTTTCTATATGCTCAATACATTCTCTGTCCAAATCAATGGCAGTGATTTTTATATTGTGTTTAGCTAATGCTTTAGTGAGAAAACCGATTCCACAACCAATTTCTATGACATTATCGCCATCTTTTAGCTCAAGACATTCTACAATTTCATTGAGTTTATCTTGATCAATAAGGAAATTTTGCCCAAGCTTTTTTTTGGTATGAAATGACTTTGCCTCTTGCAAGAGAGCATGTGGCTTAGATTCATTAGATGATTTTATATGAGACGAGCGTGTTTTCACTTGTTAAGTTCTAGTAACCCGAGAAGATTTTGGTTTGTTTTCTTTTTCTACTTCATCATCTTCGTTGGTGGCAGCCTTGCGCGCACGTGAGCCTACTTTTTTAGGCAGCTTATCCTTATTGTCTTTGTTTGGATTAGCGTTGAGTTTGGTTAATTCACCATTTGCTGATTCTATTTCTTTGTTTTCGTTTTCAACTGTTTCTTCTGCTTCTTCAATTTCCACTTTGGTTAAACGCAATTTGAGGATGCGGTGCCTGTCAGCTTCTTCTACACATAAGACATATCCTTTTCCTTCAACCTCATCACCAACTTTTGGCTCACGTCCTAAAAGTCCAAAAACATGTCCACCTAATGTATTGAATTCTTCGTCTTCAATATTTATTTCCAGTTGTTTATTTAAATCATCAAGAGCTACTTTTGCATCCAAAAGATAAGTTCCATCTTTTTGTTGCTGAATAAACTCTTCTACTATTTCATGCTCGTCGGCAATATCACCTACCAACTCTTCAATTAAGTCTTCAATAGTGACTAGCCCTCTGGTGCCACCGTATTCATCTACGATGATAGCCATATGAGTTTTGGTTTTTTTGAATTCAGTTAAAAGATCTCCTGCGTCTTTGTTTTCAGGTATTATCAAGACTTTGCGAGCAAATTCTCTAACTTGCGAATTTTCTTTATGCTCAATAATGGCTCTTAATCCATCGCGAATATGAACAGCACCAAAAATGCTATCAATATCTTCTTCGTACACTGGTAGACGAGAATGCCCATGCTTTAGTGCTAGTTTAATGAAGTCTTTAATAGTGGTATTGGCAGAGACACAAACCATATCCGTATGTGGTGTCATCACTTCTTGTGCTTGCGTGTTAGCAAAATCAAATACACTATGTAACATCTCTTCTTCTTTTTCTTCAATAATGCCTTCTTCCTGGCTTTCGGAAACAAGCATTCTTAACTCTTCACCAGTATGCACATAATGTCTTCTCGGTGGATCTTTAATATTTAATATGCGTAAAACAAGAGCAGTAAAATTGCGTAATAAATAAAGAGGAAAAGCAGTAAGAGTACACCACCAACTCATGGGCCAAATAAGAACTAAAAGTACCTGTTCTGCTCTTTGGAAAGTAAGTGTTTTAGGCAATATTTCACCAAAAGTTGTTTGTAAGAAAGTGGTCAATAAAAACGCACCGCCAAAACATAAAGCATGTGCAAACGGTAAAACAGGGGTAGCAATAACTCCAAGTTCTTTGACAAATGCAATTAAGTCTTCTGCAAAAGCTTTTTCAGCTATTGCTCCCATAACTAAGGTAGCAATGGTTATACCAAGCTGACAGGCTGATATAAAACGATCTGGATCGTCTAATTCTTTACGAATTAATTCAGCTGCTTTATTGCCCCCTTCAGCTAATTGTTCAACTCTTATACGCTTGATACGAAACAAACCTGCTTCAGCGGCTACGAAGAAGGCATTGATAGCTATTAAAAGTATTAGAAATAATATTTGTAGTATGGCAGTATCTACACCGCTTAAGCGATGCTTTGCTCCTTTTGATAGTGAAATTAAATCGTGCGCACACTTAGCCAATATGTCTTTGTATTAGCTAAATGGTACTTAAAATAGTAAGGCTGAGGAGACGGCCAATATGAACGCCGTTTTAGGTAACTTAATTGGCAACTACTCTGAGGTTCATCCATTTTGGAACATTTTGAGCTTAAGCCAGCTTCCTCCAAAATTATACTACCATAATTTAACCCTATTAACGGCTTAACTAATTCCTTTATCTAGGAGCTTTTAAGTATCAGCCCTGGTTATCAAGATATTATTTACAGCTGGTCATAGCCACTTGAGAGCTGATAATAATGTGCGATAATCTGACTTGATTTAATCTGGCGGGTAGGCAAATTTAATGAATTTAGTTAAAGAATGTTTTTGTTTGTTTATAGCTGTAACGTTTCTAGGATTAAACTCTAGTTTTGTCTTTGCTGCTGAAATAAGCAAAGGGACAAAAGAAAAATATAAATTGGCTAGTGTTGATACGGTGTTCAGTGTGGATACTGTTGAAAAATACCATGTTAAAGGTGATGAAAATAACGCTAGTCAAATGCTTCAACAAAAGCTAATAGATGCAATGGCAGAGGCTTTTGATACAGTAGCCATTTATTCAGTTTATTCAGCTTATTCAATAGGATTGACTAATCTGGTTGTTGGACGTCCGCATAATTTATCGTCTTTATTAATGCAAAAGTTTTTGTTTGAGCTAAATCGCTCTACTTTGTTTTCACCAGCCAATAAAAATCTTTATTTTCATTAGTCTGGTTTTGTTTCACTTGCAAGCCAAACTTGTGCAAAAAAAATGCAACTTATCATTTGTGTAGTGTAAAGAACATAGGGCACTACAGATATACCAATTATGGTTAATGTCAGTAAAACGATGCTTCCTATTTGCAAAGCACAGGATAATAACCAGGCTAAAAGCATATTATTTTTATTGTTTTTGATAATTTTTAGCGTCTGTCTAAAAGCTAATCCGGAAGATACATTTTCGCTAACGGCCATATTGACCATCAAATAGGTAGAAAGAAAATTGATAAATATTCCAAAAACGATCATGAAAAGAGTAGCGGATAAAAGAAATGCTGTTAAAAAGGATGTTTGCATATTTATGCTTGCTACAACAATGAAAATAAAAATTGCCCCTATGCTTAAATATAAAATTGATTGTATGGCTAGCCAGCTAAGACCGGAGAATAACAAGCTAATTGGATCGCTCAAATCGGGCAGGCTACTTTCTGGGTTATTTACTTTTGTTCTTATAATTTTAAGTAAATAACCGTAATTGAAACTAGCAATGGACACACTTATAGGGAAAAGCAGTGGATTGATGCAAAAAATAATTGTGGCAATTACATAAAGCATGCCGCCTAGTCCGACTTTTCCCATCCAAGTATTGTCTTGAAAAAAAGCTTTTAGTGCTAAATCAGGATCAAGTAATCCAGTGCTACGAGTTGTACGAGATTTAGATTTTGCCATAAGCAATATTAGACTTATCTTTCTGTTTTACTGGTGTTTAGCTGTATTTGATTTAGCTATGTCTGGCTGAATTATGCTTTGTTTTGTATTAAGAAAAGATTCTAAATCCAAAGACGTAGCTAATTCAGATTGCATTTTAAAATCAGTCATGTTGAATGCAATTGGAGTAATAGAAATAATGTTGTGGGTAATGCACCAAGCATCAGTATTTTCTTCTTCCCCTTCTTCTATAGCTTCACCAGCCAACCAATAATATACTTTGCCTCTTGGATCTACTCGTTTTTCAAAATAATCATTGTAAGCTCTCACACCAAGTTTAGTGGCAGAAATGCCCTTAATTTCAGACAGTGGTGCATTTGGTACATTTACGTTCAATAAAAATTTTTGGAAAAACTTTTGTCGATTTTTTATGCTGGATAAATTAGTGATTAAGTGATGAATAAAGTCAGCTGCGACATTATAATTACGTGGACCTTTGCCTGCTAGGCTTACCGCAATGCTGGGGATATTTAAAAATGCACCTTCCATGGCAGCAGAAACTGTCCCTGAATACAAAATTTCAGTACCTAGATTAGGTCCACTATTGATACCAGAAATAACATAGTCAATTGGTTCTTGCAAAAGAGTGCCAACAGCAAATTTAACACAATCTGAAGGGGTGCCGGTTGTTAGCCAAGATCCTTTGATATTGCCTTCTAGGGGAAATTCTTCTACGCGTAATGGCTTGTGCAAAGTAAGGGCATGTCCAGTTGCGCTTCGCTCTCTATCAGGAGCTACTACATATACTTCATTTTCTGGGTTTTCTGCTAGCCTTTTTGCTAATACTTGGATGCCACGGGCATGTATACCACCATCATTACTAACTAATATTTTCAAATGCCTTTCTCCGTTTATCTGGCTCCATTTGCCTGAATTGGCTTATCTAACAATATTTTACAGTATTTAAGCTGTTGTAAGGCAGCTAAACATTTTTATAATCTATATTTTCTAAGGATTTTTTCACTCGCTAATCATTGGTTTATCTCGATATAATAAATATATGCAAATATTTTCAAGATATAGTAATAGTTTGAATGCTTCGATTGAAGCCGCCTATAAAGATGCGTTAAATCAAAAGGCAAAAGAGGTATCTACTGGGCATCTCTTGCTAGGTTTGCTTGGTAATCATGACAATATAGCTCATCAAGCTCTAGTGTCAATGAATGTCAATTACAAAAATGTCAACAAAGAACTTGAACGATTGAATGTTCAGACGAAAGAATCTAGCTCTTTTCTAGAAACAGAATTACCTTTAGTGAACACATCTAATGAGCTTGCTTTGAGCTCTCAGGCAAGACAAGCGCTTTGCTTAGCGCACGAAGTAAGGATTTTTTTTGGTAAGTCAGAAATAGAGCCAGAACATGTTTTGCTTGCTTTGGTTGATCTTAGTGATGATCTTGTTTTGAAAATATTAGAAGAACTAGGAGCCAATCTTACATTTTTGAAGCGTAAAATTCTTGCTTTGACTGCTCAAAAAGATTGTTTGGCTTTATCTGATACTGCCAGCCAAATCAAACATATTATTATCAATGGCTTGAAAGAATTAGCAAAAGACAAATTGGAGAATGTAAAAAATATTTCTGAATTATCCAAAACTAGTGGCATCGCTATTGGTAAATTGCCTAATTACAGTGAATTGGTTCTGATGATTGCTACTGTTTATTTACCCGATATTCTTGTCATTCAAGTGGCTTATCAGAGATATCTGTTAGATCAATTGCTTGAATTGTTAAAAGCACGTATTGGTGTAATTGATCAAGAAATGGTAGCTGGAATTGTTTCAACGGCAGCACAAAATGTTCGCCAAGAAGTACGAGCAGCTATTGAATATTTGTGGAGCCATGAATTTAGACTGATTAATCAGATTCCTAGTGAAGCAGAATACGATTTAATCGGTAGTGTTTTGGAAGATTTGTGGTGGACTCACAGTGAAGAAATTGCGCTCAATGAAGTCTTTGATGAAGCCTTGGATGATTACAGACGCAAACATGTCTTAAATTTGCAAAAGCGAAGATTGGAAATCTCGCAACGTTTGGCTAAGCTCAAAACACGTCTTGAAGATACACTTAAACAATGTTTCTTTAAAAAATCTATTTCTGCCTAATATCGTCAAGCCAATACTGGCTCTAGTGGAACATTTGTTGTTTGACAATTTTCTTTAGATACTTTTATGATGTTATATAAAGTGTCGCGTTCAACTGGTATATATCCTGCTTCTGAAATTAAATATTCCATATTTTCTTTGGCTAATTCCAGAGGTGTTTTAGCACCGGCAGCATGGGTGATTTTTTCTTCGCCAATAGTTCCATCCATATCATCGGCTCCAAATGATAGAGCAACTTGAGCTAAATTCTCACCCAGTTGAATCCAATAAGCTTTGATATGAGGGAAATTATCGAGCATAAGACGCGAGATAGCTATGTCTTTCAATACGTCATAACCTGTTGGTTCACTTACTTCATTTTGTATAGTTGTGCCATCGTAATAACATTTGAGCGGAATAAAACATAAAAATCCACCGCTCTTATCTTGCTGCTCACGCAGTAAAAGCATATGATCAACTTTATTTTCGATATTTTCGCCTATGCCTGTGAGCATAGTGGCATTAGTGTTTAGTCCTAATTTATGTGCTAAGCCGTGAATTTCAAGCCAGGTAGAAGCAGGTGTTTTTTTGACACGCATTTTTGCTCTTACACTTTCAGCAAACATTTCAGCACCGCCACCAGGCATTGAGCCAAGCCCAGCTTCGATCAAACGTTCAAGAGTTGCTTGATAGCCAATACCAGCTAAATTGGATAAATATTCAATTTCCACAGCCGTCATTGCTTTTAAATGTATTTGTGGAAATTCTTTTTTTATTGTGCGAAAAACTGTTTCATAATAATTGATATCACACTTTGGATTTAGACCACCGACCATATGAATTTCATTAATGCCAAGTTTTATGCGCGTGCGTGCTTTTTCTAAAACTTGTTCAACTGTCCATGTATAAGACTTACTGAGAGTATTGGAATAAGAACAAAATCTGCAAGTCTCAACACAAAAATTTGTTGGGTTAAGATGCATATTGTGAATGTAATAAACGTATTTTTCTTTGCCGGCACCAGCTTTAATCTGTCGCTGGTGTTCTGCCAATGTTGCAAGCGTTAAAATATCTGAGCTTTGATAAAGTCTCAAAGCATCTTCTTTTGTTAGCCTTGTATTACTTATTACTTTATTAGCTATATCTGATAAAGAATTGGAACTGGCTAAAGCTTTTTCCAGTAGTATTGACACTTTTGGCTCCTGGCAACCTTGCTAATCGTGCTATAGAATCCAATGATTTTAACATAATGCCCTGGTGACAATGGTCTAGACAATGCTTTTCCTTTTGCTTGTTTCCTTGGGACTAAGCTGTAATTTGCCTACTCCTAGCTCAATTAAGCGCTTACCAAACAAATCAAAAAATTGTTTACGATCGTTTGCACGAATTATGGCTAAATTATGAGCTTCAGATAAACAAATAGGATAACCTAAGCCTTTTTCACACTGAGAAATTACAGCCTTTAAAGATAATTCAAATAAGGCTTTATCTTTAACGAGCCAATTGGGAAATTCTAAACGAGCTACTTCTGAGCCTATATTCAAATAAGTAAAACTAATTTGCACATTGCTTGGTAATACTTTTGAAACGGATGCACCGGATAAATATGCTGCACTGCGAGAATTGGTCGATAACTTAGACATCATTAAAGTTCTGTCTGTTAATGGCCATACCGACGAGCAAGGGAAATTTTCTTCATTGAGATGTCCACAATATTCATAACAATGACTAGTGTCATATGGGCATTGCCATACTCGTAAATCATTGACCAGATCTGAGGCTCTGGAATGGCTTATATAACCAAATAAAGGAATTTTTGCTTTATATAGTTCATCCAAAATATTTGATAATGTTTGGCGGTATTTATTTTGATAAGACTCAGGCATTTTTTCTAATGACCAAGGAATGAGTGAACCATCAATAAAAGCAATGACTGGCAATTTACGGGCAAGAGCTTTAATTGCCATATTCTTAGCGCTTTCTAGTTCATGCAAATATCTCTCAAGTGATACATATAATTCATCTATGTGAATTCGCCGTCTATCTACTAAAGGATATAAATCTTCTTTTTGGTGGTAGAGAGTAGGTTCAGAATCCATAATGGTTTCATGTTCAAAACCGTAAGATATTACTGTTGTGCCTATATTCAACAAATAACAATTATAAATTTCGTGGTGGCTAGGCATGATTTGTGAACCATCTATGCCAACGGCTGTATAAGTAAGCTTTTCAGGTGCTAGATCATAAGAACTTCCAAAAGGTTCAATAGGCAGTGCTATTGGCCATAATACCCAAGGAGCATTCTCACTTAAAATCTTATACATTTGCGCATCGTTTTCACTTGCTTTTTCAAGTGCTTCCAGTGCGTTTGTTAATTGTTTGAGCTCTAAGCTTTTGTCTAACAAGCTATCTTTATTGATATTCTGGATTTGCTTTATTAGTTTTTCAAGATTTAGCACAAATTCTTCTCCCATAGTTATTATCGCTGTCTTGATTATTATTTATGGCGTTAAGTTATAATTATTTTTCTTTTGTGTGCTTAATAGGAGATTCAAAGAGACATGCGTCAATATAAGCCTTTATCAGAGCCTATTCCATTAGCTCCAACTTTGGCGCAGCGATTGGTACAATTGAGAGAAATGCGTAATTTGACTTGTCGTGATTTGGCGCGATACAGTCGCTTGCCTCTCAAACGAGTTGAAGATATAGAGTCAGGAATTGAAACATGGTTATCATCTGTAGATAGACAAAAAATTGCTAAGGCATTAGTTATTGAACCAAGTGTTTTGCAAGAAGTTGAAGTGCGCAACAATATAGATGATGAAAAATACATGCAAGAAATTTGCGAACAAATAGCAAAATCTATTTTAGCTGGTGCTGCAAATTTAGAATGTCCTTCTTGTGGTGGACGCTTAAAATCAAATATACAAGATGCACTAGATATTGAAGGTAATTCGACTTATTTTGCTCGAGCATTCTGTTTAAATTGTCCTTTTGTACTTAAATAGCTAAAGAGAGCAAAAAGCCATGAAAATAAAATTTGTTTTTATATTTATTCTGTTGTTCTACATTAACAATCTAAGTGCAAATTATGTTTATGCTCTAGCGCCTAACGCAGAGTATGCCAAAGCAGTTCAGCTATACAATCAAAAAAACTATAGAGCTGCAACTATTAGTTTTGAAAACTGTTTAAAATCAATGCCAACAAATGTAAGTGTTTTATATTACTGTGCTTTATCAAATCAATTGAGCAATAATTGGGCACGTGCTAGACAATTATATGAATATATAAGTGCTCATTTTCCTCAAGCTCGTGAGGCAAAATTAGCTAATATGGCTCTTAATCAAAGAAGAGGTGGGGGCAATAACAGTTCTTATAACTCTCAAAATACAGGACAAGCAAATGTAACTAATTATGCCTCAAGTAATAATTCAGATGCTTATTTAGATGCTATGACTCCGACTAGTGATTTAGGATCTGTACCTAATGAAGTGAGAATTCCATTCACGAGAAGAGGAAATGGTGTGTATGTAGAGGCGACAGTGAATGGACAGTCTATTAGTATGCATCTTGATACCGGCGCTCCTAGTACACATTTTGGACATAATCATTTAGTAGCATTAGGTATTGCTCGTCCTGCTCAAGGTAAAATAGAAGAAGGATTATCTGGAGTTGGAGATAGGAAAACTGTTCAAGAGTGGAATGCTAGTGCCGATATCAAATTGGGTCCTATATACAGACGCAATTTCCCAATTACTATTCAGGACGATATGACGGGAGAGCCATTGCTTGGTCAAACTTTTCTTAAGCCCTTTTATGTAACAATCGATGATGATTCTAAAAGTGTAATATTGCGTAAAAAAGGCACATCTTCCATAGCATCTGTTACTGGACGTAATTCATATAGCGTACCATTTCGCTGGGTGGGTGGACATATGATTGTCAATGCAGAAATTTGTGGTAAGCCATATGAAATGATTTTCGATACAGGGGCCGATAGTGTTGCTTTTACTATGAATGATATAAAAAAACTGAGAATTGAAATGCCCGATGATTACACAGTAAGACGCCATATTGGTACTGGTGGTGAAACAACTGGAATACATTTTCCAATTAGCAAAATAAAATTAGGACCAATTGTAAAAGAAGACATTGAAGTAGCAGTGGTACAAAATTCAAATATGGATAGACCATTGCTTGGACAATCATTTTTTTCTGATTATCAATATACTATTGATAATGAACATAATATGATATTTTTCAAACCACCTAAATAAAACTATTGGGGTGGGCTTACTTCGCCAGCATAACTGGTAGCCATTGCTTGTTTAAAGCTTGATATGGAATCACATAATTTATTGCCAATTAACCAACGGACTTTTACATCAACAGCTACGTGCGTATGATCAAAACACGGTATTGCACCAGCTGCGACTGCATCTTGTCCTGGTTCGTAATGTGCTGCAATTATATTGCCTCCAGGAAATTGAGAAGATAAGAATACAGGAATTTTTTTATCCTCTGTAGCTTTTTTAATAATTGGAATTAAATTGTATTTGCCTTCATTGCAGACATTTCCTTCTCCAAAACATTCTAGAATCAATGCTTTTACATCTTTACTTTCAATTAAATGTTCTATTATGCTTGGCTCTAATCCTGGAGAAACAGCAATTGTTACTACACCTTGTCCCCAGTGAGCTGCAAGTGAGTCTAGGCTGTTGGGAAAATTGTTTGTTTTTGTTCTTAAGCGCTCTTTCCAAAGTTCTGCACCATTAGCATCAATTATGCCAACTGGGCGAAAGGCAGGACTATCCATAGCATCAAATCGTCTTTCACTAACTTTTATCGTGCGGCAGCCGCGCAATATTCGATCATAAAAACTTATCAGGACTTCAGAGCAATTAAATTCTATAGCAGCTATTAAAGTAGCAAAAAGATTTTCTAAATTAAAGCGAGCATCTCCACCGCTTGTATAAATAGAATTTTGAGCACCAGTTATTACTATCGGTAAATGAGATAATTTATTGTCGGGATTTATGCCAGTCAGTGCAAGTGTTAAGGCAGTAGCTGTATGAGGAAGAGTATCGGTGCCGTGTGTGATAGCAATTCCGTCGAATCCTTCTTGTCGTGCTTTTTCAATTCTCTTTGTCAATTTTATCCAATCTTCGAAATTTACATTTGTTGAGTCTTTCGAAGTAATAAATTCGTAAGTGATTTCAATACCATTTTCTTTAAACTTCTTTAGGCTCGACTCACATGAATCAGAAAAATCTTTATTGCTATTAGGACCAAGTAAAACTAATTTGCCATTGCGATCATGCAATTGCATACCAATAGTGCCGCCATGACAAATAAAAAGAACTTTTCTTTTCATCTAGTTGTTTTACATCCTAATTACAGCTAAATTGCCATTGCGCTGGATAAGCATTTGAATTGGTTGATTTAATTGCTTATTATTTAGAATACTATTTACTTGGTCTATTTTATTTACTTCAAATCCGTCAACAGCCCTAATCACATCTTTTGGTGTTAATCCAGCAAGGGCTGCGCGACTTTGTGTGATTACTTTAGTAATAATTATGCCTTCATTTGACCCGCGGCCACTGAAACCTAACATTGCCATTGCATCTTGTACTGGCAAACTTTGTCCATAGCCGGCAACAGCATTAGGTGTACGAAAATTATTAGCTGGTAATGAATTTGGATTAGCGCGCCACATAGTATTTTGGTTATTTTGTTGTTTACTTAAATATGCTTGCTGTCTTTTTCCTTCTTCTTCTTGTCTAAACTCTTCTTTTTGCATTATTTCTGCTCTTTGTAATTCTTGAGCTAAATTATTATAAGCATTTGCATAGCGAGGTTCTTTTGGCGATAGTTTGTAAGCTTGTTTATAATAAGGAAGAGCATTATTTTGGTCTTTCATCATCAGATAAATACTGCCAATATTGTATTTTATAAGAGCTTGGTTTGGTGCCTTAATATCTAATTGCTTGTATAAATCTAAGGCGCTTACATATTCACCTCTTCTAAAAGCTTGAGTGGCAAGCTCAGAAAGTTTTCTTAATTCAGCTTGTTTAGCAGAAATTTGTTCGTTTTTTGACAATTTCTTTTTTAAAGAATCAACTGCTTCTTTGTATTCACGATTATTAGAAGTATTTTGCAAAGCGGTTTCATAACTAGCTAATGCTTGGACTAAATTATTTTGTGATTCTGAAATTATGCCAAGACTATAATGAGCCTCACTATTGGTTGGGTCTAGCCTTAATACTTGTTCGAATTTGGTTTGTGCTTCTTGCGTCATTTTAGATCGCCATAAATCTACTCCTTCAGACAAGAGCTTTTTCATTTCAGCCTCTCTAGCTGCTTGCACAGCAATTCGAGAACGTTCTGAATTAGAAGAATTGTTTATGATAGGAGCATTGTTATTGCTATCTTGCATTTCCTGATTGCTTTGCGTTTTGGGATTGGAGCTAGGACTAAGTGTAGAATTGCGAATCTGTTCTTCCAATACTGATTGCAGGCGAGCAATTCGCTCTTGTATGGTTTGTGATCCACTTTCACCAAAAACTTGTTTCTCTATTCTTGTCAGGCGCGACTCTATACTGTCATCATCATATGTGCGAAAAAATAAATGTGATTCTAATTTGATTATTACAGGAGGGGCTATTTCATTTTTTTTTGTAGCCGCAATCACAGGTATTGCAATACAAAATTGAAGCAATAAGGAAAAAATAGTAATAAATGAAATAAGTTTAGAAAAAAGTTTGAAATTTATTGCCAGGTGACCCATTTGCCAGAATACTCCATTGGATATTGTTTGCCAAAGCTACCTGGTTGATAGTCTAATTCTCCTGGGCGTTTTTTATGAGATTCCCAACCTTGTCTAAGCGTTAGACTTGTACGTCTTGTGCCTGAGGGAAAAGGTGGCAAAGGAGTGATTTCCATGAGAGCCTCAACTTGCATACGATCGTATTCTTCAACACCAGAGCTTTGTCGAAGAGAAATATTACCAATTTCCCCATTCGGATAGCAAGTAAATTGTATGAGTGCAGGTCCTTGTGTATAAAATTGAATCCCTAAGGTTCGTTCTTTATTTCTTAGTACATAAAACCAACGATCTGCTAAAACACCTATCCAATTGGACCAATCAATTTCTTCTCTTTGGAAGATTAACATGTCTGGATTAACTGTTTTGTTAGGTCTAGCTTCGTTTGTCGACAGGAATGCTACTTGACGAGGATTAGTGGAGACATTATTTTCTGTTTCAATTATTTCTTGGCGTGATAATTTCGGCAATTCTTCATAAGTAGCATTTAGTTGAAATGATTTACTGTTTTTTGAGCTATGACTTTCTTCAGCTTTCACTTCTTTACCAATTATTGTTTGTCCAAAAATGAAAAGATAAGCAATAAAAAACAAGCTTAATTTGGTTTTGCCTAAAGTTGTAAAGCGCATATTTAAACTCCAAAACCAAGCTAATTGCCAAAATAGACCTAGCCATTACATTAGTTTTTAAAATATAGGCTTAAAATGTGAACTTGTAACTGGGAGAATTACGTATATAGATATAGAGATATAAATTTAGATTTGAGGAAAAGATAGTGTGTGTAGATAAAGACGGTATTAGCAAAGATGAATTAGCTCATTGGCTGGCTTTTGATCAGTTAAATATCGGCTTTGGTACTAAAAAAATTAGTCGTTTATTAGAGAGATTTGGCGGCATTATTTATGCTTGGGAATCATCCTCTAGTGATTTGCGAAGTATGAGAGCTTTTAGCAATGATTTGATTGAAAAATTTCTTTCAAAACGCAAAACAATTAAACCAGCATCTTTATTGGCTGATTTGCAAAAAACTGATGTCTTAGCTATTGCCTATGGAGATCCAAGATATCCGCTTGAGCTTAGACATATTTATCAACCTCCTATTGTTCTTTATACGCGAGGCAAGTTTCAATCCAATTATTTTATTAATGCTGTCGCTATGGTAGGAACTAGACGTGCTACTTCGTACGGCAAAAGTATTGCTAAAAAACTAGCTAGAGAATTTGCTCAAAGAGCCGTTCCTATAATTAGCGGTATGGCTTATGGAATTGATTCATATGCGCATTGGGGAGCAATAGAAGGAGGCGGTAAAACAGTAGCGGTACTTGCTACTGGACCTGATTTATGTTACCCATCTTCCAATCGGCCTTTATATGACTCTATAGTAAATGAAGGTAATGGTATTGTATTGTCTGAGTTTTTTCCTGGTACAAAAGCACAAGAATGGCATTTTCCTGCTCGTAATCGTATTGTTAGTGGTTTAAGTAGAGCTGTTGTAGTTGTGGAAGCTCCAAAAGAATCAGGCGCATTAATTACTGCTGATATTGGATTCAATCAATCTAAGCCTATTTTTTCTGTTCCTGGACGCATTGATAGTCCAATGTCTGAAGGATCAAACGCTATACTTAAAGATAAAGCAGCACCAGCTTTAAGTGTTGAACAAATTTTGAAAGATTTAGCTCTTCAAACTACAAAAGATGAACAGGGAGTGCCAGTAGTAATTGAATTAATAGGAAGAGAAAAAGAAGTATACGAAATGTTGTCTTATGAACCAATGCATTTTGATCATTTATGTCATCAATCAGGAATACCAGCAGGAGAATTATCAGCAATACTAACTATGCTGGAATTAGCTAGATTAGTTACCCGTCACGAGGGAGATTTGTATTCGAAAGAAGATTGAGAAAAAACATCTTTTAAGTTAACCAAGACGTGCTAAAATTCTTAGTTAGGTTACAGTTGAAAAGCAGGATTTTTTTAATGAAGACAATTCCATTAAGTGCTGTGATAAATCAGGAAGACGATGTTTATGTATCGCTGTGTACTGAACTGGATATTGCAAGTCAGGGTTCCACAATTGAAGAGTCTTTGTCTAATCTTAAAGAAGCTGTGGAAGGTTTCTTTGAAGTTGCAAGTCCAGACGAAATCAAACGACGGCTAAAAAAACCGTCACTTTTTACACATATTGAAGTCACCTGTGCCTAAACTAGGTATATTTTCGGGTGAGGAAATAATCCGTATCATGGAAAAAGCGGGTTTTGTATCTGCTCGCCAAAAAGGCAGCCACATGATTATGCAAAAGAAATTAGACGATGGAACAATTACTGTACCGGTTCCGATGCACAAAACTATAAAAATTGGTACACTGCAATCTATTATTCGACAATCAGGTATACCCAAGGAAACTTTTCTTGTTTAGCATATTTAGAATAATTCAATTGGCAGAGTAGTCATCGTTATCAAAAAATTTCCAACTTTTGATTAGTATTTGGATTATCTAAATATAGATTGTATTTCTTGTTCAGTTATTTTGTTGTCTTTGTTTTGGTCAAATGTTTGGAAGCGAGTATCTAAAAAATAAGCAAGAACAGCAGGATTTTTTATATCTCTTGTGCCAGGCAAATAATCATATACTTGCTGTAAATGTCACGCTATTATCAACTTCTAGAAGTTGGCTCTCTTTGCTCGTTAATTGATTAGAATTTTTGTAAAGTTCAAGTCAACAGCATGGTTTCCCACATAAACAATCTCCATAAACTTGTTATTGGAGCAGAGTGGCAGGTATCTCGACAAGAATATCGGATATCGATACTCGATATTTAAACCAGGTATCTCACTAGCCTGAATAAGTCGGTCTAGCTAAAAATACGAAAATGAGTAAAGCCTGCTTCCCCAAGAAAAGATAAAAATACGACTTGGTTTACAAAACCATAAAAATATTGTCCCTTCAAGAAAGGTATCTATACCGATAAAATGAATTTCAGACAGGGAATATTCAATCTTTAAGGTCAGATTATTTGATACAAAAGCTTGACTTTACTTTATTCAATTGAGAATATTTAAAGTATTAGCAAATAGGTAATTAAGTGTTTAAGTTGTTATTAGTTCAAAAATTATTGAAGACGTCCGAGAAGCCATCAATTATTATTGCTGGTGCAAGCTGTGCTGCAAATAATGCTATTAATGATAATGATTGCTCAAACTACTTGCGGCAAGCGAAGATTTTTATATAGATAAAAAATTCAGTTTATAAGAGCCGCAGGTAATAAGATCTGCGGCTCTTTTGTTATGAGGTACAAAATGGAAATTAAGTATACGCTTACAAAAGAGATTGCTCAGAAGATTGGGGGAAAAGTATGTATGAGAGGGCATATACATGCTCTTAGAAAAATGGGAAAAATTGCCTTTATTGTTTTAAGGGATAGATCTGGATTAATACAAGTACTTGTAAGAGATAAAGAGCTGCTGACAAAAATTAGTGGGTTAACTTTAGAAACAGCTATATCTGTCGTAGGTGTTTTGCAAACGCAGCCTCATAACAATCAAATTGAGCTAGAAGCGCAGGTAATTGAAACTTTGTCATATGTAGCGGATACTCTGCCCATTGAAATAAACAAGTCTAGTAGAGTTGATGATTTAGCATTGTCAACCATGCTTGATTATCGGACGATAACACATAGAGCAGAAAAAACAAAAGCCATATTTAAAATTGAAGCGGCAATTTGTCATGCCTTTAGATCATTTCTTAGTGAAAATGAATTTGTTGAAATTCATTCACCCAAAATTGTTTCTACTGGTACAGAAGGTGGCGCGCAATTATTTGCTGTAAATTATTTTGGGCGTAAGGCATATTTAGCACAGAGTCCACAATTTTATAAACAGATGATGGTAGGAGCATTTGAGCGCGTTTTTGAAATAGGACCTGTCTATAGAGCGGAAGAACATGATACAACTAGGCATTTAAATGAATATATAAGCATGGATTTTGAAATGGGCTTTATTGAAAGCGAGCAAGATTTAATAAATCTACAAACAAAATTATTACAATATATTTTTCAATATTTATCAAAAACATGCTTAGAAGAAATAGCGCTTTATGAAGCTATCGTACCTGAGATTACAACAATTCCACAAATTACACATAAAGATGCTATTTTACTTTTAGAAAATAAATATAAGTGGACCAGTAATGAAAAAAATAAGTTAGGGAATGTAGTTGTAGACTTAGATCCAGATGCTGAAAAACTTTTATCTGAACATTTTTATAAATATGAAAATTCAGAATTTGTCTATATAACAAAATACCCTCGAGCCATTAGGCCTTTTTATGCTATGCCTGAAGACGAACTAAGCAAAAGCTTTGATTTGTTGTTTAGGGGCTTAGAAGTAACAACTGGTGGACAAAGAATTCATAAATATGATGAATTGGTAGATATTATGCGTGAGCGTAATTTAGAAGTGGAAAAATTTACTGATTATTTGCAATGCTTTAAATATGGCATGCCACCGCACGGAGGATTGGCAATTGGTTTAGAAAGACTAGCCAAACAACTTTTAAATTTATCGAGTGTAAAACTTGCGTCATTATTTCCGCGCGATATTAATCGTCTGACGCCTTAATATAAAGGCAATGCTTAGGAAAATAATTGCAATGACGCACCATAATAAGCTCCATACGTAAGCAGGGACACCTGTAATTTGTTCCATATGAGTAGCATCGGATTGATGAATGCTTGGCACAAAACCTAATGAATGTTCAATTAATAATTCAACATCAGCAAAAACATACAGAGTAGTTTGTATGGCCAATATTAGCACTATAAATTGTGCCCATTGTTCTTTTGCTTTAAAACCAGCATAAACAAGAGCCGCCCCTGTTAAGCATGCCCAGGTAATGCTGCCTCGATCTTTGAGGAAAAATAAATTTACTAAGCCAATAGAAAGCCCAATTAAAATAAGAATATAATTGGAAGATTTTTTTTGATTAGCAAAAAATATCAAACAAGAACCTAAAAAAGCTTGTCCAATATATCCTGCTTGTCCAACAATAAATTCATTGCCACCGTGCACATCTGTTATGCCACCACCGGTTAATTTCATCCATTTCACAGTTCCACCTGTAGCTAAGCAAGCAATGGCGTGACTTAATTCATGCAAGAAAAAATCAAAAGTACGAAATGGTTGGAATAAATTATTTATGATTGGTAAATCTCTAAGCAGTAATGTTGCTATAGATATGAGCACAATTGTTTTTATAGTAATTGGGTGAAATTCAATTTTCAATTTTTGTCAGCTCGGGTAGTTTGAACAGCTCTCTAGTGTTATTGACTGTAATTGCAGCAATATTTTCTATGCTTTCATTTCTAAGTAATGCTAGCTTTTCAGCAGTTGTCCAAATATATGATGGTTCATTACGTTTACCACGAAATCCTTGTGGAGCTAAATATGGGCAATCTGTTTCAACAAGTATGCGTTTGCCGGGAGCAATTTTTGCTACTTCTTGTATTTCACTTGATTTAGCAAAAGTAAGTATGCCTGAAAATGAAATATAAAAATCTAGTGCTTGAATTTGTGGTAATTCGTTTATTGTGCCTGTAAAACAATGAAATACACCACGAATTTGTCCTTGCCCATATTTATTTAAGCAATGAAATGTGTCCTCCCAAGCATTTCTAGTGTGGATGATAAGTGGTAAATTAAGCTCTTTTGCTAATTTAATTTGTTCAACGAAAACTGCAATTTGTGTTTCTCGCTCACTAAAATTATAGTGAAAATCAAGACCACATTCGCCAATTGCTACAACTTTTGGATGCTTGGCATGAGACTTTAAGACATCAAGAGAATTTTCATCCCATAATTTTGCATCATGAGGATGTAAACCAATTCCAGTATATATATCTGCATATTTATCACAAAGACTAAGCATATCGGGAATTGTTTTTAGATCAACGCCAGCTTGCACAATTTGTACAACGCCCTTGTCAAAAGCTCTTTTTATTACCTCATCTTGGTCGTCAGCAAATGATTCCCAACCTAAATGAGCATGACTATCAATAATCTTATTCATACATCTGGTTATAATAAAGGAGTTCTATGATTTTAACCATTTAAGTGATTCTAGAAACTAAGATATAGTAATATCCACCTTTACTTTTTAAAGAGATTAGTTAAAGTAAGGTTATCAGCTCCATAATGAACAAATATGAGAATTTATCGTAATCTTAAACTTATTGTTTTGCTTTTGTCGCTATTTAGTCTGCAGCTATATTCTTATGCAGAAGCCCAATATCTTAAAGGTAGAGTAAGCGAAGAAGGGCGTATGCAACAAGGCTCACCAGGGCTAACTCGCAAAGATGTGGGTGTTATTGACCCTTTTAGTGGGGAATCAGCTCAGCCGGCTCAAGAAGTCTTAGATGTTCCACCTGAGGCATTTAAGGTGCAGCCACCACCAGCTAAGCCCAAACAACCTTTTAATTTACAGGCTATGCAACAAGGTTTTATGGGGCAACCTATGAGAGGAATGCCTGCTAATAATGCTATGCCTTTTGATGGGTTAAATGATAATTTGCCAGTTCAGCCACAAGCAAAACCAGCCTTTAATCCGCAAGATCCAGATAGTTCGCCCGATATGCAATTAGCTTGGGATATGTGGCATAAAAGAGTAGCAGCAGCTATATTTGAGCGATTCAATTTTTTTGCCAGGGCAGCTTTTCGCCATAGCCCGCCACTTTTATCGCATGTTAGTTATGTAGTAACACGTGATGGTCATATTCAAAATCTGCAAATGGGACAAAAAAGCAATAATGTTCTCTTTAATGTTTTGGTTTTTCAAACAGTAAAATCATTAGATGGTGATATGAATTTATTGCAGTTTCCTCAAGGATCTCGTCGTCAGGTTGTACAAAAATACGGTACATTCACACAAAATTATGGTGATGAAGGATTTAGATATACTGTAGGCGATCGGGAAACAGTTGGACGCAATTAATTGAGTAATCTTTTAAAGCTTAAAGAAAAATTGGAAAGTCTAATTGGTAAGTATTATGTTTTAAGCTCGCCGGTAGATTTAGCTGTTTATGATTCTGATGGAGAAACTTTAGATAAAGCTTTACCTGATTTAGTAGTGCTGCCAGCCACGACTGACGAAGTGCAAGAAGTTATAAAATTAGCCAATGAATATAATATACCTTTTACACCCAGAGGAGCCGGTACTGGTTTATCTGGTGGAGCAACTACGGTTATGGGTGGCATAAGTTTAGTGCTTACGCGCATGAATCGTGTATTGGAAATTGATCCGGTAAATATGTTAGCTCATGTTGAAGTAGGGGCGACTAATTTATCTGTATCTGAGGCAGCTTTACCATACAATCTTTATTTTGCACCTGATCCTTCTAGCCAAATGGCCTCTACCATTGGTGGAAATATTGCAGAGAATGCTGGTGGTGCACATACACTTAAATATGGATTGACTGAAAATAATGTGCTGGGTCTAAAAGTAATTTTGCCAGACGGTAATATTGTTCAATTTGCGGGCAAAACAAGGACTCATTTAGGGGTTGATTTTGCTGGATTATTTATAGGCTCTGAGGGTACTTTAGGAATTGCAGTTGAAGCTTATTTGCGCCTGATACCGCGAGCTTCTAAAGTGGAAACAATGATTGCTTATTTTGAAACTTTGGAAGCTGGTGGACAAACAGTTTCAGATATAGTAGCCCACGGTGTAATTCCTGCTGCCATGGAAATGATTGATAAGCTTACCCTTAAATGTGTGGAAGATTCATTACATTTAGGACTAGATATAAATGCTGGGGCTATGTTAATAATTGAATTAGATGGAAATGCAATTGAAATTGCTGAAGCTAAAGAAATAGTAGAAAATTGTGTGCGTAAAAATGGAGTCCTCTCTATAAAATGGGCAGAAAATAGTAAAGAAAGACAAAAAATATGGAAAGCTAGAAAATCATCTTTTGGTGCATTAGGCAGAATAGCTCCACATGGTTATGTTTTGGATGGAGTTATTCCTAGATCTAAGTTAAAAGAAGCTATTTCTAAAATAAGAAGAATTGGTGAAGAGCATAATATTCAAATAGCCAATGTATATCATGCTGGTGATGGTAATTTACATCCTTGTCTTTTGTATAACCGAGATGATCATAATCAAGTCAGGCGTGTCCTTTTAGCTGCTCATGAAATCTTAGAGCTCTGTGTTAGTTTAGGCGGTACTTTGTCTGGCGAACATGGCATCGGTGTAGAAAAATTGAGAGAAATGAGCTTTGCTTTCAATGAAGATGAATTAGAAGCTATGAGGCAATTGCGCAGCGTTTTTAATCCCAAAAATTTATGCAATCCAGGTAAAGTTGTTCCTCAGCCAAAATCATGTGGGGAATCAGGTATGCGCCCTTTATTGCGGCATAAATTGTCTGAACTCAGTTAATATTTGTATTTGGTCTTGACCACACATAGAGATAAGGCTTAAGTTTTTTGTGGGAACAAAACACTTATAAATATTGTCAAATAGCAAATCTAATTTGTGTTTTGGAGTTAAATTTTTTGTGCTAAAGGGTTAAATAAGGGGTATGATGCCTGTATAGAACGTCCAACAATTAGGTTTATAAAATTAGTCTATCCCCAACGAGGAAATTATCACTTGCACGCAAAACTTGATCTTGCAAAAGCAAAAGGCCTAAAAAAATCTGAAATTCAAAAATTAAATCGTTTGCTTCAACAAAGAATCCCCGATCATGTAATTCTCACGGCCGAACTTGCAGAAACAATTGCTGAGATCTCGTATGCAATAGGCATACCAATATCTGTTGTTATCAACAGGCGTGGACAAGTAGTTAATGTAACTGCCGGGCAGCCAAAAGACGTTAATATGCCAGAGCTTAAAGGTGTGAGAGTTGGTCCTGGACGTCTTTCCGGACATCGCGTTATTTATACTCATATGCATAAAAATGGTCATGCTAAAACTGGCTTTAACAAAGAAGATTTGCAATGTTTAGCTCGCAATAGATTAGATATGCTTGTTTTAATTGAAATAGACACAGAACTTTCTTTCAGTAAAAGTAAAGGTGAACAAGCAAGGCTAGCCGATGTTATATATCATGCACATTTATTGCCCACTCGAGATAATGAAGGCAAAATATGGAAAGTATCAAATGGGTTTACCACTCGCAAAATTCAAGAAGAAAATTTTCAAAAGATAATTTCGTCATTAGAAGGTGAATTCGTGAGAATTGCTCCTCGCTTGCCTGTAGCTCAAGGGGAAGAAAGAGCTATTTTAGTGGCTTTAATAACAGAAGGGCTTGATGCTTGGCAAATTGAAGATGATTTAGATGAATTAGCTCAATTAGCTCGCACAGCTGGTGCTACTGTTTGTGGGCGATTGACACAAGCTCGACTGCAGCCAGATGCTCGTTTGTTTTTTGGTTCTGGCAAAGTGCAAGAACTTGCTTTACAGGTAGAAGAATTTGGAGCTAATTTAGTAATTGTTTATCAAGAACTAAATGCCAATCAACAAAGAAATTTAGAAGATGCTCTTGGTGTAAAAGTAATCGACCGTACTGAATTGATTTTAGATATTTTTGCTCAAAGAGCAAATACGAAGGAAGGAAAATTACAAGTTGAATTGGCTCAACTTAAATATTTATACCCGCGTTTGACAGGAAAAGGACTAACTTTAAGCCGTTTGGGAGCTGGTATTGCTACTAGAGGTCCTGGAGAAACAAAATTAGAAATTGATCGTAGACGTTTGCGTGATCGGATCAATATGCTAGAGCGGGAAACATCACGTATTAGAAATTATCGCGATACCCAGCGTCGAAGCCGTATTTTTGAACACATGCCAGTTGTTGCTTTAACTGGTTATACAAATTCAGGTAAATCTACTTTGCTAAGCGTATTGACTAAGGCAAATGCTGTTGTGGAAGATAAGCTATTTTCTACATTAGATCCAGCTACACGCAGAACCATGTTGCCTGATCATAGTCCTGTCTTAATTACAGATACTGTTGGATTTATCAAAAAATTACCTTTATCATTGATTGCTGCCTTTGGTGCTACTTTAGAAGAGGTAGTGGTTGCTGATTGTTTAATTCATGTGATCGATGCTTCTCATCCTTCAGTTATGGAACATATTTCATCGGTGCATGATGTTTTAAGTGAGCTCCATGCTGTAGATAAGCCAATGATTACAGTTTTAAATAAAGCAGATAAAACACGTCCAGAAGATCTTGTTTGGCTAGCTAGTCAATTGCCAAATCCTGTTATTGTTTCTGCTAAAGAACGTACTGGTTTAAAAAGATTGCTTGAGAGAATCCAGGCTTTGGTTCAAGAAGTTTGTCCAGAAAGACAAAGATATACAGCATAATTTTAAATCTTTTTATAGATGAGATTTATGTTTGTTCTCTACTAATTTTGTTTGATTTTTAGTTTTAGAAAATTGCAAAACAGTTTCGGTGAATGATTGTGAGAGCCCTTGCGATATATTTTGATTGTTCAAACATACTAATACTAACGTTATAACCATAAAAAAAATAACTGTACCGCTATGTTCCAATAGTTCTTGCATCATTCTTTCTTCAGGTCTTAATGCTAAAGTTCTCTTGCGGGCATCCATAATTATCTCCTTTGCCAAATTGTGCTTAAAACGCATCTTGTGGGAGACAATATGCCTAATTAATCTGACAAATTTGTGAAATGGATATGTCAATTTGACGGCATAGATTAAATAAAATATGAAACTAAATTTAGAGGCCCATAAAATCTGGACCACTGCCTTGTTCTGTTGGCTTGACGCGTAAATTTACTTCTGGACAAACAATTTCACATGTGCGGCAATGGATACAATTTTCCAACGACATACCATGTTTTTGCAAATCATCGATAATGTCTACACGATGAACTTCTGCGGTACAGTCAGCAACACAAGGTACAGTTTTACCTAATGAATAATAGGACTGAATACATTTCATGCAAACATTGGCGTTAAATTCATCAATATGTTTATTGCCTTCATGATATTTAGTAGAGGCATAAAATACAGCATCTGGCCGTGAGTAGATTGTGCTCTTTTCATAAGGAGGTTCGTCATATTTAGGGGCAATAAAAGATGGCACTATGTGTTTGTAATCAGCAATATATTTAATAGGACCTATATCTTTACCCATTTCCATAAGTCCAAGCGCACGCAAGCCATCTTGTGTAGCTTGAATAGGATTAGACAGTCCAAGTTTAATTGCTCCTAAAATTGGATGTCCGCTATCTACACCTTGAGCAATTTTTGGGATATAGCTATTTAATAAGCGATCGTTTTCCATAAATGTCCAGCGGAAATAACGATCTTTATATGATTCTTTAATGACAAAGCTATTTTCCAATTGTTGTTGATAAGGTATTAAAGCAGCTTCACTATAATCACCTTTCACAATGGCCTCATGTAATACATTAGCAGCTATGCGACCACATTCCATTGCCCTATCAATGCCTGCTAAGTTTTTTACATTTAAAACTCCAAGTGCATCGCCAAGTAATAATCCGCCAGGAACAACAAATTTTTTCGGTAAGCTGTAATAGCCACCTTCTGGTAAAACTGCTGCGCCATATTTAAGCAATTTTCCACCCTTAATAATTGATTGTATCCAAGGATGTTTTTTGTATTCTTGTAATTTAAGCTGTGGATTTAAATTTGGATCTTTGCTGTCTAAGCTTATTACCATGCCGATAGTGATTTTATTGTCTTTCATGCCATAGACAAATCCGCCGCCAAATGTTCCTTCTAGTAAAGGCCAGCCAAGTGTATGCCATACTTTGCCAGCATAATCTTGATTACACTGCCATACTTCTTTTACACCTACTGACCATATTTGTGGGCAATCGCGTAGTTTGTAGTAATCTATTACATCGCGAGAAATAAAACCTTTATCGCCAAAAGCAGTAAATTTGGCATAAACATAATCTTCATCAGATTTGGGATTCTCAACTACAGACACCCCAGCTATACGACCATCTTCAAAAACTACTTTATGAGCAGCAAAACCAGTAAATAAATCTATAGCAACGTTTGGAACTTCTTTAGCTTTTTCTTGTACTTGTCTTGCCATCCAAGCAGTAACAAAGCTAAGAGTAAGGACTAAATATCCTGTTTTATCAAATGTTTTAGGATATAACTTGGGAGGCAAATCCCATTTTTTTTCAACGCCTAAAACAGAAAAATTACTATCATTGCAAACAGCTTCTATTGGAAAACCTAATTCTTTGTAGTTTGGCCAGATTTTTTCTAAAACATGAGGATGGCTAACAGCGCCACTAACAATGTGTGATCCAAAATCTTTGCCCTTTTCTAAAATGGCCACAGTCATTTCTTTGCCACTTGTTTTTGCTAATTCAAGCAAACAATAAGCCAATGCTAAATTGGAAGGGCTGCCGCCAACTAATAAAAGATCGTACTCAATGCGAGTGGACAATTGTTTTTTCTCCTTGCTCTTTTTCTACACATTTTAACTGTTTAATCATTTCCGGAATGATTTGATATACATCACCAACAATTCCATAATGGGCAAATTTAAAAATTGGTGCATCTGGATCTTTGTTGATAGCAATAATTGTGCTTGATTTAGACATGCCTACTCTATGTTGAATAGCACCGGATATGCCGCAAGCTATATAAAGCTTTGGACGAACAGTTTTACCAGTTTGTCCTACTTGATGTTCATAAGGTATCCAGCCTAAATCTACAACTTTTCTAGAGGCACCAATAGCTGAATTAGGAAAGCAGCTAGCCAATTCTCTTAATAAGGCAAAACCTTCAGGTGTACCTAAGCCAAAGCCACCACTAATAATTACATCTGCTTCAGTTAATTTTAAAGCTGATGCTATTTCTCTTACGGTTTCAGCAACATTAAGGCGAAAATCTTCTGGTTTTAGATTTACAGGAACAGTAATTATTTCACCCTGTCTATTTGGGTCAGCCCTTAAAGGTATCATAACCCCAGGACGAGTAGTTGCCATTTGTGGATTTTTCCATGGACCTAAAATGCGAGCCTTTAAGCTCTCACCAAAACTTGGTCTGATTGCATATAAACAATCTGGATAAAGCCCAAGTTTGCTTGGGTCAATTTTACTTTTGTGTTCGTATGGACCAATATCTAGTTCTGTACAGTCAGCTGTTAAACCAGTTTCAAAATGAGCAGCGATGCGCGGTGCTAAGTCACGTCCTGTAGTTGTGGAACCAAGCAATGTGACATGTGGTGGCTCTGATAATGATTCTAAAAAATCACAGACTACTCTTCTAAATGGTAAAGTCCGATAAGTATGTAATTCTGGGTGATCGGCAACATAAACAATATCTGCACCATATTGAATAAGTTTTTTAGTTGTTTCAGCCATATTATGTCCTAATAAAAGACAAACAAGTTTGGTACCAAGCTTATCTGTTAAAAGGCGTCCAGCTCCTAAAAGTTCAAGTGTTACTGGTTGTAATTCTCCTAGAATTTGCTCAGCAATAACCATCACATTGCCACGAGGTGTTTCATGGATGGGCAGCGCACTCTCTGTGTTTTGCGTATTTTGAGAAGTATTTGAATTTTTGATTTCTTTGTCTGTCATGATATTTTCAAATACTCTTTAACATTGCTTTTTTCTATTATGTTTACAACCATATCGGAAATTGCTTGCCCTTCAAACATTTTGCAATTGCCGCCAATTTCACCAACTTTTTCAGTATGAGCAACAATTGTAGGTGATCCTTTCAATCCACACTTTTCAGGATCAGCACCTACTGTATCTAAATCTACTGTGGTAATAACCTTCTTGAGATCTTCTGGGTGCCGTTGCAACCATTGAACTTTCCAGGTGCCACGAAATGATTTGTATTCAAGAGGGTGATATGAATTAGCAACTGTAATCAAGATAGGCATATCACTTATTATATGTTGGCATCCACCTTCAATAATACGTCGAGCTTTAACTTTGTCACCTTCTAAACTAAAGTCTTCGCAATATGTAACTTGTGGTAAATTCAAGCGTTCAGCTAGTTGTGGACCTACCTGAGCAGTATCGCCATCGGTTGTTTGCAATCCACAAAATATCAAATCAAAGTGTCCACAATAAAGAATGGTTTTATAGAGTGCATAAGCTGTTGCTAAAGTGTCTGAGGCAGCTAAACGCTTATCAGATAATAAAACCCCTCTATCGACGCCATGTTCTAAGGCTTCTAACAAAACTTCCACAGCTGGTGGTGGACCCATAGATATACATGTTACTCTGCCGCCATATGCTTTTTTTGTATGCAAAGCAGCCTGTAAAGCATATCTGTCAAATGGATTAAGCATGCGCTTAGCCCTGGCTCTATCAATAGTCCCATCTGGATTTAGTCCTGCTTTGCTGCCTTGGTCAGGTACTTGTTTCACTAAAACAAAAATGTCTTTGGGATTTGATGACGACATAGCTCCGGATTCCTAATGAATTGCCACTTATATTTGGCTTGTACATTTTGTACTTATATACCTAGTATTTTCTATCATTGAAGCGCTTTTTACCATTTAGTGCCATATCACTAATGCTTTCTTTGTATTTGATTTGCATAACTTTGCATCTTGATAGCCAAAATCATCAAAAATTGGTCCTAAAATCAGCTTTGGTGTTAATAATCAAAGTCTGCAATAATTTACTTCTAAATTAATTGGCTTACAAGGGGAAAAGGGTATGGATACTCAATTAAAGAATACTTTGGGTTTAAAAGCATTCATTGTTTTTTCATTGATATGCTCAGTTAGCTCGACAAGTTTTTCATATGGGCAAGTCCATAAAAAAAATGATATAGCTAAACGTAAGTTGGCAAGTATACAGATAGCAAAAACTTTGACTCCCTGGCAGCCAAAACAAAGTAAAACTAAAAAAGCATTTATGAGCTTAGTTGATCGTTATTTTGAAGATGCTATGAAACAAGAACCAATCATGGCTACAGAGATGGGTTTTCACGAATATGATGCTTTCATGCCAAATTATTCTGTCGAAAGTGTCAATGGGCAAATATCCTTGCTTAATGATTACCTCAAGCAATTTCAATTAATTAAGCCATCAAGTTTAGATTCATTTTCGCAAGGAGATCGTGAACTTATTATTGCTGATATCCAAGGCAAACTTCATGAGCTTCAATCTGTTCAGTCTTGGCGCAATAATCCAGATTTTTACCCTTCTACTGTTAATACAGCCATTTTTTCTTTAGTTAAAAGAAATTTTGCTCCTCTTAAAGATAGACTTAAATCAGTAATTGAACGTGAAAAACTATCTATATTACTTCTGAAGCAAGGCAAAGAAAATGTCACTAATCCACCAAAAATTTATACAGAAATTGCTTTAGAACAAATGCCAGGAATAATTGAATTTTTTGAAAAGTCCATGCCTGAAACTTTTGTGAGCATTGAAGATACTAATGATGACAAATTAAAAACAAATTTTAAAACCACAAATGCAGAGCTCACAGCCGAGCTTAAATCATATCAATCATATTTAAAAAACACACTTCTGGCTAAATCAAATGGCAATTTTGCTTTAGGAGCGGATAAATATGCTAAAAAACTTTTGTATGAAGAAATGGTGGATGAAAACATTGATAGTTTGCTAGAAAAAGGATATGCAGAGCTAAGAAGATTGCAAAAAGAATTTGCTCTTACAGCCCATGAAATTGATCCAAATAAAACGCAAGAAGAAGTTTTTGTTGGAATTTCATCAAATCATCCAAAACCAAATGAATTAATTGTCTCAGTGAAAAATTTGCTTTCTGATATACGTGAGTTTTGTATAAGCAAAAACATTGTCACTATTCCAAAAGAAGAGCAACTTACTGTAGAAGAAACACCTCCGTTTATGAGGGCACTGACATTTGCTTCAATGGATATGCCTGGACCTTTTGAGACTAAGGCTAAAGAAGCTTATTACAATGTGACATTACCAGAAGCTAATTGGAGTCCAGAAAAAGCAGAAGAACATATGCGTACTTTTTGTTATCAGGACTTATTAAATACAAGTGTACATGAAGCATATCCTGGACATTATTTGCAAGGTTTGTGGGTCAAAACTGCCCCTTCTAAAACTCGTAAATTTATCCATGCATCTTCTAATGCAGAAGGATGGGCACATTATTGCGAAGAAATGATGGTTCAACAAGGACTTTCTAATTACGATAAAAAGTTAAAATTGGTGCAATTGCATGATGCGTTACTTCGTTGTTGTAGATATATTGTAGGCATAAAAATGCATACACAAGGGATGACTGTAGACGAAGGCATCCAGTTTTTCATGAAAGAAGGCTATGTAGAAAAGGCAAATGCTGAACGTGAAACTAAGCGCGGCACTTCTGACCCGACTTATTTGGTTTATACTTTAGGTAAGCTACAAATTCTTTCTTTATTAGATGACTATAAAAAGCAAAAAGGAGATAGTTTTAGCTTGAAAGAGTTTCACAATAATTTCTTAGCTCAAGGAGTGCCACCAATAAAAATAATCAAGCAAGTTTTATTGCGTCCGAAAAAATAGTCACAAACAAATTGTTTATTCATAAATAAGGATAATTTACATGCGTTCTTTGCTAGAAATGATTCAAAAATCTCAAAAAACATATTTATTGGTATTGACGCTTCTAGTTATTCTAAGTTTTACCAATTTAATCGCTAATTCTGGACCACTGGTTACTTGGTATGACGTTCAATCAGGTTTTGCTAACGCACGTAGACTAAATCGCTGGGTAGTGGCAGATATTTATACAAATTGGTGTGGCTGGTGTAAAAGAATGGAGCGCGAAACATTTGAAGATCCGACAGTTGAGGAAATGCTATCTCAATCATTTGTTTGTATAAGAGTGAATGCAGAAGATAAAGGTTTGGGTGAGCGATTAGCTAAGGACTGCCAAGTCACTGGCTTTCCTACTATTGTAATTTTTGATCCGGAAGGCAAACCAAAAGCTCGTCATACTGGCTATTTGACTGCAAGCCAATTTATGAAAGTGATGTCAAATTTTAAACAAGCAAATAATATTCGCTAATTATCAAAAGTCAATATTAACGCTAACTAAGGCTACATGCCTGGTAATGTTTGAACATTCTTGCTAATTATCTGTGCAATAATCATATGGCTATGATATAGAAGTACAGAGGCTATGGAGTAAATATGAAAGGTAATGAAATAACAGCTGAACGCACAGAAAGTCCAAAAACTAAGCAAGAAATGAGCGGAGCAAATATGAAAATGTTGGAAGGCAAAAAAGGCATTATATTTGGTGTTGCAAATGATCACAGCTTAGCCTGGGCATGCGCTCAAGCACTTCATAATCAAGGAGCCCAGCTAGCATTTACTTACCAAGGTGAAGTTTTAGAAAGACGTGTAAAGCCATTAGCGGAAAGCGTTGGTTCTACTTTTGTTGAGCCTTGTGATTTGAGCAAAGACGATAATATTGAAGCAGTTTTTGCTAAACTCAAAAAACATTGGCAGTCTATTGATTTTATTGTGCACGCTGTTGCATTTGCTAACAAACAAGATTTAGAAGGACATTTTGTCGATACCACTCGTGATGGATTTAAATTAGCTTTAGATGTGAGCGCGTATACACTTACTGCTGTTGCAAAAGCTGCTGCACCACTTATGACTGAAGGTGGAAGTATTGTCACTCTTACTTATTATGGTGCTGAAAAGGTAATACCAAACTACAATGTAATGGGTGTTGCTAAAGCAGCACTAGAAGCTAGTGTCAGGTATTTGGCTGCTGATTTAGGTGACAAAAATATTCGAGTAAATGCAATATCAGCTGGTCCAGTAAGAACACTTGCTGCTATGGGAATTGCTGGATTTAGAGATATGCTCAAATATGTAGCCGATAAAACACCACTAAAGCGAAATATACAAGCTGATGAAGTTGGTAAAACAGCTTTGTATTTTATTAGCGATTTGTCATCTGGAGTTACCGGTGAAGTCATCCATGTTGACTGTGGCTATTCGATAATGGGAATGTAATATTCAAAAACTGGTGATACACAAGACTAAAATTTTATTGTGATCCAATTTATAGCGTAGTGGATAATACCTTCATATTAATAGTTGGAGTTGTAGCAGCAATAGCTGGGGTAGTGGCATCAGTAGCTGGTTTTGGTATAGGCAGCATTGTCACACCAGTTTTGAGCTTGTATATTGATACGAAGCTTGCAATTGCTGCTGTTTCGATTCCACATTTTATTGGTAGTGCTATTCGTTGTTGGACTCTTAGGAAGGAAATAGATCGAAAGATCTTACTAAGCTTTGGTGTAACAAGCGCGGTGGGTGGACTAATTGGTGCAGCAATTTACAGTTGGATCAAATCACCGCCTCTGAAATTAATATTTGGCATTATCCTTGTATTTGCTGGAACAATGGGTGTTACAGGGTCAATCGATAAGCTGCGATTTCATGGATTGTCCGCTTGGATGGCTGGTGCGGTTTCAGGTGGTTTGGGAGGACTGGTTGGGAACCAAGGTGGTATTAGAAGTGCTGCTTTGCTTGGATTCGATCTAAAAAAGAGTGCATTTATTGCTACTGCTACGGCAATTGGACTACTTGTCGACATAGTACGTATACCTATCTATCTCCTATTTCAGATAGACTCTATTAATCGTGTCTGGACATTTGTTATTGTTGCATCTATCGGTGTTGTAGTTGGCACAATAGCTGGAATGTGTCTTTTGAAAAGTATTGATGAGCGCGTGTTTAAGCGAGTGGTCTCTGCAACTATTATTATCCTTGGTGGATGGATGCTTTATCAGGCATTTTACTGAAGCTTGTCTTCAGGATGCCTTCTAATGGCGATTTAAGTCATAATGATGCGGTTCATAGTCTGAACAGCTTTAGCTGCTCCGCCACAATAGCTAATAAATTGTTTTGCTATATGTGCAACAATTTCTGGATCTTTGAAATTTGGTATAAAACCAAAACGCGCTGAGCGTGAAATAGATAATAAATAACGGATAAACCGCAAGCCTTCTTCGGTCATTTCTTCGTTATTAGGACCACCGCTACCTTCAATTATTGTTCGTGCTATTGAATGTTCGGCAATGAGTGAAAAGAAAATATCAGATGATGAAGAATGTGGCTGAAAATTGAGTTCAAATGATCCGGTGTCGTGTCCCATAATTTAATTGACCTAATGAAGAAATGGTTGTTTTCATTCAACCTAACAGATGCAAATTTATACGAGTAAGCATTTCCTTGGCAACTAAACATTCGCTTAGACTTCTAAATAAATATATATCGCTGCCAAGAGTGAGCGTAAAGCTTGTCAGCTTGTAGTTTTATCCTGATTTGAAGTACATTTTCATTTGTAACAAAATTACACTTATGACAATGCAGTGATTAGCAAGAAATATGGACAAATACCGTTATGAATACAAATGTACAAAGTATCAATACGATTAAAGCAGTCAAATATGAAGAGCAGGCTCACAAAACAATGAAATGCCTTATTAAAAAAGATCTCAAAAAGAATGGCTTAGATTTAGAGGAAGGCGTTGGCGAACCTAGTCCAAAATTTGGCGAAGTCAAGATAAGAGTGCTTGCTACTTCTGTGTGTGGCACCGATAAAAGTATATACAACAGTGCAAATAATGCTGGTATCCGCCATGAAATGCAGCGTTATTTAGGTGATTCTAATAATTATCAACCAATAATTGTTGGTCATGAATTTTGTGGAATTGTCGAAGAATTAGGTCCAGGTATTATTGCCGATAATAGGATCAATCAAAATTTACGCATTGAAATAGGTGATTATGTTACTGCTGAAATGCATATTTCGTGTGGACATTGTTTGTTGTGTCGCACAGGAAATGAACACATATGTACAAGTGTGCAAGTAAAAGGTGTACATTTAGATGGCTGCTTTGCACAATATGTAGTCGTGCCATATAAAAATGTTATATTGCTCAGCAAAGCAAATGTAGAAAAAGACATACCAATTCGCATTGGGGCAATGTTAGATGCATTTGGCAACGCTGTGCATACCGTTTGTGAAGCTGATGTTGCTGGTAAATCAGTTGCTATTTTAGGAGCTGGACCACTAGGGCTTATGACTTGTTTTTTGTGTCGGGCTTATGGCGCAACACATATTTATTTAACTGAAGCACAAGATATTGAAAGAAGATTTGCCCTCGGTAAAGAATTTGGTGCGGATTATTGCATAGATGTTTCAAAAGGTTCTGAAGTTTTATATAAAACAGTTGCCAAAAATGCAACTGGTGCAAATGGTGTCGATGTAGTGTTAGAGATGTCTGGTGCGCCGTCTGCTTATAATGATGCTTTTAAAATAATTCGCAATGGTGGCACTGTTATTTTAGTAGGTATTGCTCGTGAGCCTTTAGCACAATTTGATATTGCAAATGGTGTAATTTGGAAAGGAGCAACTGTCAAAGGAATATTTGGTCGCAAAATGTTTAGCACATGGGAGACTATGTTAGAGCTGGTAAGAACTAAACATTTAAATTTAATTCCCAAATTAGATAAAATTTTAGCTTCTAAAATATACAAATTGGATGAATATAAAGAAGCATTTGAAACACTTTCATCGGGTAAAGAAATGAAGCTAGTATTTACTCCCAATGGACTTCACTAATATAACGAGGAAAAAATAAATGATTGTTACCTCTCATTTGGCGAAACTCTATGGTGATATAGATAATGAGTTGGAAAAAGCCAAGCTGGAAAAAACTTACAAATGGGAAGTACCAATTGAAAGTGAGCAAGGTGGCAATGTTATTGTAAATGGTAAGCAAGTTGTTATGCTTGCCTCAAATAATTATTTAGGTTTAGCGAATCATCCAAAAATAAGGGAAGCAGCAAAAAAAGGTCTCACAAAATATGGTTATGGACTAGCTTCTGTTCGTTTTATATGTGGAACACAACCAATTCATAGAGAATTGGAAGAAAGATTGGCAGCATTCTTTGGACTAGAAGATGCCATATTACATTCTTCTTGTTTTGCTGCTAACGAAGCATTTTTTACAGGTATATTAGCCGGAGACTTGGGGCAAAAAGACTATCGAGACGTTATATATAGCGATCAATTAAATCATGCCAGCATCATTGATGGTATTAGATTATCTCGTATAGCAGTAAAAACTACTGATGCACGTGCGTATAAACATAATCAAGTAAATGAGTTAGCTAATTGGCTTGAGGAAGATAAAGCAAAAAATTATCGTATTAAAATAATTGCTACAGATGGTGTTTTTAGTATGGAAGGTGATTTAGCACCACTGAAAGAATTAATTGATCTAGCTCAAAAATACGAAGCATTATTATTTGTAGATGAATCACATGCAACCGGGGCACTCGGAAAAACAGGACGAGGTACACCTGAAGCTTTAGGAGTGCATGGCAAAATTGATGTTATATCCGGTACTTTAGGTAAAGCATTAGGTGGAGCTATTGGTGGATTTATTGCTGGTAAAAAGACTATTGTTGATTATTTAAGACAAAAATCAAGACCATATACATTTTCCAATACAGTGCCACCAATGGTAGTGTGTGCTGCCATTGAAGCTTTAAATATATTAGATGAAGACAATTCATTAGTTGAAAAATTACATGTAAATACTCAATATTTCCGCAAAGAAATAGTAAATATTGGTTTTAAAATCATCGAAGGTAGCCATCCAATTGTGCCTGTGATGTTAGGTGAGGCAGCAATAGCTATGGATATGAGTAAAGAACTTTTAGATTTAGGAGTTTATGTAAGAGGGCTTTGGTATCCAGTTGTGCCTAAAGGTGAAGCTCGATTGCGTGTGCAAATATCTGCTGCACACAATAAAGAAGATTTGGATCGTTCATTAGCTGCTTTTGAAAAAGCTGGCAAAAAGCTTAAAGTGCTAAATAAATAAACTTACAATCTTACTCTTTTACGTGTAGGTGGTGGTCTGTCCGGTGGTATATCTGGTGGACTATCTGGAGCGCCTGCTCCTGGATTGGGTGTCACATTCTCTGGTTCTAAAACAGGTAGATTTCTTCTTCCTTCTATGTTTTTTGTAGGACCATTTACTTTTAAGACCATAGATTTTTCAGGATTACGTACATTAGTGAAATGTATATTGCCATAATTATCAACTTTTACTGATAGAGGAATAGGTGGTCCACCACCACTAATTACTTCTTCACCATCTTTCCATATGGCTGCATTTTGAATTTTGCCAGTATTATCTGGTGTACGAATATCATTTACTTTAGTAAAACTTCCTACTAATTGTCTTTCGTTGTTAAAACAACGAATACCGCGCATAAGTATTTCTTGGCTATTGGGATCTTGAGTATAAGAAATACGCCTTATACCATTTTTGTCAGTTACTTGATCAGGTAGGTTGGCAGTATTAAAATGTACAGTCACACCAATTTCTTTGTATGTAACTAATTTGGAGCCATCCTCTAATATTTGTTCTTTACCCTGTGGCAATTTGTCAGCTGGTTTAGATTTACCAATTGTTATATCGCCTAAACCAAATGGATCAGCCTCTGGTGTAGGCTCAGCAAAGGCAATTTGGTTGCGGCTTTCAGATAATAGTTCATAAGCATTAAAACTAGTATCTTTTTCTTCCGGTTTATCCGTTTCTCTTTTTACATCAACGTCATTAGTGTCAGCCATTTAAACTACTCGCTTAATCTAATATCAATATAGATTGGATTGAGCCATACTAACAAAAACTATCTTATTTGAGCAATTAATTTAATGTTGATTGCTCATTTTTAGCTATTTTTTGCTTATCTGGCATGACTAATGTTCCTAAAACTTCTTTGGCAGTTAATGAGTCAGAAATTTCACTTATTATTGCTTCTGAACAAGCAAGTAATACTGGGTTTTTAGTTAATACAGCAATTTGGTAATTTTCTAAGGCTAAATGGCTTTCTTCATTAAGTGCTTTCCAGCGTGATTCAAAACGTTTATCTAAATAAAGTTGTTTGAGCAATTTGCATTGCTCTGGACCACCGGTAGCCATTATGTATGAAAGTAAAGCAAGTTTAGCAGCAGGACCAATAAAAGAAGGTGTTAAAGAGGCTGCACCCAATGTTGTTTGAATTACATTTGCTGATACTTGGCTAAATTTACTTTTTTGATTGTATTTATGTAACCTTTTTACTATTTCGTGAATGACAGGATCATTTTCGATAGCTGTTTGCAAAACTGTTTTTAATTTGTCTTGGCGTTTAGTAACATCCCAGGCACGTTGCGCGAATACCGCATCTGGAATATTTATTTCTTTGCTTAATGTAGAAAACATTTGTAGTGTTTTTTCTGCTTCTTGCTGACCAACTAATTCTTTTAGACTATTTACACCAGAGCTTGTTATTTGCTCTCCACTTAAATCATCTTTCATGCCGACACCCATAGCAATTTGCATCATGCTAGAGGCAATTTTGATATGAGTTTCATCAATTATTTTTTGTTTTGCTAATTCTGCAGAAGCTTTACTTTTTAGTTTTAATTTTTCGCCAAGAATAATATCTGAGGCTTCTTTTGATGGACCAAATCCTCTATAAGGAATCAAATAATTACCAGCATCTTTTCCTTCGGCAAATATAATTTGTGCTGGTTTGCGATAATGCATAACTGCATTATTGGCTAATTTAGCAGTTTGATTATTTTCGACAGCTGTATCCAACAAATTATTTATTGCATGACTAATTACGTTGTCCGAATCGGATAAATTAATCGATGCATCCAGTCTTTTTATATTTTTTGAATTTTGATTTTGACTTATACGTCCATTTATTGGTAAAGACCAATTTAATTGTGGTGATGATGGAATGTATAAAATCGCTTTTTCGTTTGGCATTTGAAATGAATTTATTGATAATTCATTGCTTGCCTGAGCCGCAGATAACAAAAGCGTAAAAATATACAGAAATAAGGCTAATATGCCCAATTGCTTATTTGGTGGTAAATACATAAATCTCTTGATTACTGTCTCTGTTTGTCAATATACTTGATAAGCAGCAAAGCTTATCAGATTACAAGCGATCTTTATGATCTAGCTAATGATTTGTAGCTAAAAGCTTTCTTATAGTCTTTATCTAATAATTTGAGCTTCCCAACCGCCACCGTATTGTGTCTCACCTTTTAAATGAGGACCATGGGAATTTACTGAAACAGTTGCTTTAAAGATTACAGTGCGAGTAGAAGCAGCATCTTTTCCTTTTATATATTTACGTACAAGAGTGAGATTAGGGAAGTGATACCAGCCTTTTTCTATTGTAAATTTCTCATTGGTATTAGTGTCCACACCATGTCCAGCTATATTATGTCCATCTTGTTCTAACCACATTTTTGAATGAACAATTTTGAAATTAAAGGTATAAGAAGCATCATAACGTCCGGATAAATCTGGACCTGCTGTATCATCATTTGGAGCTAACGATTCATTTTCATTAGTTATTTGATTATTCTCTATTGTTTCAGCAGAAATATTTGTTTGTGGAGTTTGAGCAACAGGTGGTGTATCTGGAGCAGAGTTTCCAGCATGTTTTGGGGTAGCTTCCCAATTACCTGTTATTTGTTGTCCACTGCTTATGCCTGAATAACTGCCAGACATAGCCCAGCCTTTATATTCTGGAATAGATAAATATTCTATTTTGCCACTGTATTTTAGAGGTTGAATGGAAGGATCAGAAGTTATATATCGTTTTTGAAATCTTATTTGATCACCATTTATTTCGCCCTGTACAAGAGTAAATCGTTTGCCGTTAGATAAGTCTTTTCCTTCGCCTGTGACTTGATTGCCAGATTGGTTAAATTCAACATAAGAATTTAAAACCTCATCGTTGTATGTAAAATCAACGTTCCATTCGCCTTTTAAAGGAGGCATTTTTTCATTAGCTTTAGGACTAGGACTTAGGCTTATTTTAGAACATGAATTTAGTACAAAAATACATAACAAACTTAAACCAAAAATATGGATAATGCTTTTATTCATTAGTCTTTCCATTTTATTGCCACCTTGCTTGGCATCTTTATACCATAGTAATATGGTATACGAAACACTTCAAGATTCAAACTGAATATTATTAGCTTTAAGCCACTTTTTTATCCGACTAATAGTTTGTAGTGATACGAAGTCTTGCCAACGCTTAAGCTCATGTGGATATTTTGCTAACAAATTCCTACAAGAATAAATCTTATCCTTGGTTTCAGCAGCTATTAAAAGCAATGATTTTAAATGACCGTCTTCCACCGTATGGATAAAATCAAAGAGGTCTAATTCAGACTGTTCTACATTTGGTTTTGGTATATAGAGATATCGATTGGGATGAAACTCTATTTCTTTCATCAATTCATTTATATCATCTAAATCTGGTTGCAAAAGTAGCACAGAGCCTGTTTCTATATCTAAATAATATTGACTGTCTTCAGAGCTATCTTGCCAAGCAAATAGTAAGTAGTTGATATCAATTGCGAGATTGGGCATGGACAATATTGGAATTCCTTATTAGTGTCACTATTGCATCGCTAAAATTACCAATAAATTCACCATTTTTATCGATAGCAATAACTCTAAAACTATAAACCCCTTTGCTTGGAAAATCAGCAAAAGAAATTTTATATTTACCAAGTGAGCCGTTAAGCGCTACAGTACGACCAGTTACATTTGATAATGTATTACCATTTATATTATTGAAGGGCTTATCAGCCTTGGAAATTTCCATAACCACACCGGTTGCACCGATAATATTTTGTGCATTATGTGAAACAGTCATACCATCTGCTTCTTCATTGAGCGATAAGAGTCCTAAATCGTCAATATTTGGGTAATTTGCATATGGATAATCAAAACCAGTTTTAATAATTTTATTGTTTATTGCTTGTTTGTTTTCTTCTGCTATTGAAAAATCAGGTATAAGTTTGTCGCTTGCAATTAATCCCATTGACTTAATGGCTACTTTAGCATGAGCAGGAAATCCAAGTGTAATGACCGTGGCAGCGCTATTTGTAGACCAGCCTATTGTTCTTAATGGAAAGTATAAGCGATGAAATATTTTGTCATTGACATTAGCTTCTACTGTAAGTTTACGCTCTTTATTATCATAGTCAGTATGAAGTCTGGTTTGCCAATACATTTCTACTGGTGCTTTTTTATTGTCATTACCTGTTTCTATGTTTAAGTCGAGGTAGAGAAAATTGCCTGTAATTGGGCTTAGCCCTTCTGTGTTTAAACTTATTATTGGTCCTAAATTGGAATTGGTTTCTACATAAATGCAATCGTTGCTAGCGTCATATGATGCGTTTTTATAAAAAACAAATCCAGGGACAAAAAAGGCTTGCATAGCTTGAGCACTTGAATGTTCGGGATACAAATTTGTTTTAAGGGTAATATCTATAGGCAAAAGGCTCTGGAAATCTTTATCCCAGCGCAAAACACTACCTGTGTATTGTCCTTTATGAAGAGCTTTTTGCAATCTACCATCTGGAATTATTTTTGCAGATAATAAACCTTTGTCAGCCTCGGCACCAGCATTCAAACAAATCATGCCTTGTGTATTGAATGCTGGTGCATGAGATGTATATTCCGGAATGTCGCGTACAAATAAATATGGTGATCCTTCTTTAGAGGCTACTATGCTAAGAGATTTTTGTATATTTGATAATACTTTCCCTGCTACTCTTTTAGCACTGGTTTCGTTAAATAAATGTCTAAAATAAAAGATATTTGCAGCAAGTAAAAATAACACTGTAATTGCTGTAAGTGCTTTGTGTTTGTTTTGGAAAAACGAATGCATTTTGCTTGCATAATAAATACTGCAAAATAAAATTGCAATTAATATTGATAGGGGGAAAATAGCAAAATATAAATAACGACTACCATATAAATTGCTTTGTGTCATAGCATGCCCAACATAAGGCAAAGCAGCTAAAAAAGTGGCAATAAAAGCAAAAGAAAACAAACAACGAATATCTTTTCTTTTAATCAGAGTAATTATCAATGAGCAAATAGGGATGGCTGATAGGAAATATAAAAATCTATACTCTGGTGCATAACCATGCCAGTTGACTTCATTAATTGGTATTACTAAATGTTTTATTAGAGGCATTATATATTGTCCAGTCAGATGTGGCTGGATACTTTTTATAAAAACAGTTGATAACGAGTTGGTAGCAATTAAATATATTATTGGGATGAAAACCATTAAGAGCGACAAAGCTAAACGAGTACAAAAATTCTCAACTTTTGGTTTTGGCTTTGTATGTAAAAAGTAAGCTATTTCATATAAGACAAAAATAAAGACGTTTAGGCAAATCATAGCGTTACAAGCGATAGCTAAAGCAAGAGAAAAAATTGCTGCTATTAACCAATACCAGTTTATTTTTGCAAATTGATTTTGTGCTTTTAAATAAAAAATGAAGCTAATTAAGAAAAAACAGACACTTAGTTCAGCTCCATATCCTCCCAGCCAAGCTACCGCTTCAGCATTTAAAGGATAAAGCGAAAAAATCAGTTCTGATACTAAGGCAATTATGTAATCAGCACAAATGTAATAGACCAAAATAAAAACAAAAAAAGCATTAGCAAGATGAATGGCAAGCTTTGTTAATTTAAGAACGATAAAAAGATTGGGACCAAACAAGCCAAAGCTTTTAAGAGAAAATAAAGTTAAAGGGCCCCACATATCAATCTGGTTAAAACCATGAAAAGCAAGATATTTATTTATTTCGCTTGTGGGCGCTAAATTTAAGTAATTGAGCCAAGCTAATAAAAACTGCTCATCTAATAAAGGTTTGGCAATAAGGGCTGGGATATAAGCAATTGCCGCTGGCAGCAAAATAAATATTGGTGCTAGGCGCTGAATATAAGGTAGAGATTTTGTTTGATGCAAAGGAATGACTTTTAAGGGCTGATAATTGCGGGAATATTAAATACATAGCTATTCTATAACTTTATGGTGTCTGATAACCTAAAACATCCCTAAAACATAATGAATATAGGTAAAAAGCCCAAAATCATGATAATTTTGAAGAAGCAAGAAAGTTTACTTAAGGCTGTCAGAAGATAATTAATAGGAGTCTAAAGCTCTTGGCTGATACTTACGATAAGCATAATAAGTCACCTGAGGCAGCTAATAATATAGCACCTGAGACAAACTCATTTAGCTCTTCGTTGGACAATGCAGGCTCACTTTCCAATAAAAACAATTTTTCTGCCTCGTCTTCATACGATTTTTTGTTTCAGAAAGAGAATTTTAGGGCTTTAAGTGCTCATGAGCATAAGTACGTACCCCTTTATTGTGTTGGTTGTAGGCGTCTTTTTGCAGAAGCAGAAGTATATGGTTTTAGAAGAGGAATGTTGCATGAGATCAAATGTTGGTGTGGTGCAGAAGGAATACCTCTAGCTAAGCAAGATGCTAAGCATAATTTAGCTTTAGAAAAGGCCAAATCAACTGGTGGACAAAGGACAAAAGCAGTAGCGGCAGCTTCCAAAGTTTTGCCTCAAGGAAAAAATAAAACAAAAGCAGCATTATTGGCCTTGTTTTTAGGATTTATTGGTATTCATAAGTTTTATTTGGGTGAAAGAATTACTGGTGTTTTATATTTATTATGGTGCTGGACTTTAATACCATTTCTTATTTCGCTTTACGAGGCATTTAATTTATTTCAAATGTCATTGGTGAATTTCAATATGACATACAATATTGAGATTATTTTGGCCCAAATAGAACCTCAAGAAGAAAAATCTTCTGGTAAAGCTGATGTTTTTACTGTGCAATAAAAAAGAGCACGATAATTATGTCTTTAGCAAAAAGAACATGTAAACCATGTAAAGGAAATATTCCAGCGCTTACCAGGCAAGAATTTGAGCCTTTATTGGCTGAAATTGATAATTGGCAAGTTAAAGACGATAAGCTACTTACAAAAACATATCGTTTGAAAAATTTTGTTCAATCACTAGATCTAGCAAATAAAATTGGCGCTATTTCTGAAGAGCAAGGTCATCATCCTGATTTGCTTATACGTTATGGTGAATTGAAAGTAGACATTTGGACGCATAAGATTAATGGGCTGACAGAAGCAGATTTTATACTGGCTGCCAAAATAGATGCGTTAAATGCTCAATAAGCTGTAGTTTAGATACTAGTCGTTAAACCAACTTTTAGTTGTACCATAGCCTGTGCTTGCTTGAGCAGGTGTTTCTTCGACTTTCTTTTCTTCAATCTTCTTTTCTGCACCTTTTATTTTATCTGTTTTGTTCAAGCTAGTTGGATAAGCGTTGAAACAGCCATTGTTAGAAAGAATATTTCGACGAATAGCATCTTTATCAGCATTATTTGTTGTGAGATCAGTGTAAATCCAGAGTAATTGACTTGTCGTCAATAAACTTAGACCTTTTCGTTGAGCAAATTCATTCATTGATTCTGAAAAATCATCTTCATTACGACTTGCTGGTGGACGGTCCGCCCAAGTGCTTACTATTAATACACCTTTAGGCTCTATTTCGTGGGTGCCCCAATATGAGCTGACAGATGCTGCTAACTTAGCTAATTCTGATGGTCTAGCTTGTGTTTGAGTGTAAACAGTCTGCACAATGGCTTCAATCTTATCGCTATCGAGAAGCCAGAATTCATCTATATTTTGAGCTTCAAGGCCGGCTTTGGTAACTTGCCATCCTAAGAGTTCAAATACTCTTGTACAAGCTTCAGACAAATATTTTCCATCTGCCGACACAAGAGCATTCTTTATATCTTCCATGGACTCAATTTGTTTTGACAAATCAGTAATTCTAATTTGTGCTTGTCTAACTTCTTCATTTAGATCGCTTAGTCTTGACCTTAATTGATCCAATTCTTCAAAAGAATATTTTTCACACCAATCTGGTACTATCATGTTGCTTACTTTATTTTCCATCTTTTTCATTAAGTCCTCGGCTGGAGATTGACCATTGCCATAAGAGGCAGTAATTGATTCACTTAATAATGTATTAGGTTCAGGGTTTTGCCCAAAGTCTATATTAAGTCCGTCGGTAAGCTCTGTATTAGGCAAACTTTGAGGGCTACTCTTTTTATTAATAGGCATATTTGGCGCTATATTATTTAACAAATTAGAAAATGAAGATTGGTTGGAAACATCTTCTTTAGCAAATGATGTTTCTTCAGCTTTTTTCTTGCCTTTTTTGCGAGAACTCCACCATTTTTGGATACATTCTTCCAAAGCTTCTTCATAACGAGCTTCAAAAGGAAATGGTAAGAAAACAATGCCACCACCATTGGTTTTAGTATCCAACCAAGCAGATGTGCATTTATTTGAACCAGCTGTAGCTAAAGGAGTATAACCTTCAGATAAATTGTCAACGCGAATGATTGTACTCCATTCTAAGTTAGGCAATTTAAAAAATTCGTAGAAAGGGGATTCTTCGCCAGCATTTGTTGGTTCTATTACTTTGCCTCTAATCGTTGCACTCATATTGCGACTATCGGAATTGTGAGACTTGTCTGGTACCCATTTATTAAGCCAGGAATAATTATCCAAATTTATAGAGCCATTAATAATCGAAAAAGGTGGTGCTAAGAAATAAATTAATAAGCCACCTTTATTAATGAAATTATCAAGTTCATCTTTTACTGAATTTAAATCATTGGAAATAGATTGAATTAAATCATCATCTGCCTTATAAGAAGTCATTCCATCTACTTGTAAGACTTCAATTTGTCGTAAAATGTCAGACTGTTCATCAAATAAATGTAAAATGCTTACCGGATTAATAACTGCTACATCAAACTGTGACAGGGGTTTGGTTTGACCAGGTTTAATGGTCGAAGAAATTCCAAAACCCGGGCAATTAATCCTTAATACTTGTTCTTTAGATAAAGTCTTCATTGTTTCACCTTTAGTAAATATGGCTTATGTTTGACACAGTCTTTTTGCCTTATACCCGCTTGTTAGCAATTACATGCTTATTGGATTACATAAAATTTGAATTTAAAAGATTGTCAAGAGGTATTTGAAATAACACTATAACGACCAAAAGCTATGACCTGAAACTCATTTGGTCGTTATGAAACTTAAACCAAACGTCATAATAATACTGTTTAGCTAGATTCGAACTACTTTCTTGGGTAAAATCAGAGTTCATTTAATTGATATCAATTGTGCCATTTGGATATTCTCAACTCAATGCTCAAAGTCAACTCAAAATATCATCGCAAAGGTTTCGGACTAAAGGAACTTATCCAAGAAGAATTATCCCAAGAGTATGATTCTCAACTTATTGCTGATATCAGAAAAAATGGTGGTAGTTTTAAATTAGAAGATGTAACTATCAAATTAGCGCAAGCATTTGGATTTTGTTGGGGTGTGGATCGTGCTGTTTCTATGGCTTATGAAACACGCAAACAATTTCCTGATAGGAATATTTGGATTACAAACGAAATTATTCATAATCCGCTAGTCAATGTCAATTTGCGGCAAATGAATATTTCTTTTGTGCCAATTATCAATAACGATATAAAAGATTTTTCTTGTATTGGAGATGGGGACGTTGTAATTCTTCCTGCTTTTGGTGCTTCTATTGAAGAAATGAAACTTCTTGAGTCAAAGAATTGTGAAATTGTTGATACAACTTGCCCTTGGGTATCGCGTGTTTGGAATCGTGTAGATAAATACAAAAAAGCTGATTTTACAGCTATTATTCATGGCAAATATAATCATGAAGAAACAATTGCTACATCGTCTAGGGCAGAACATTATTTGATAGTACAAAATTTGGAAGAAGCTGAGTGGGTGGCAAACTATATTTTAAATGGTGGAAAAAAAGAAGAGTTTTTGACGAAATTTAAAGACGCATGCTCTAAAGGTTTTGATCCTGATATTCATTTGAATCATTTAGGTGTAGCCAATCAAACTACAATGCTTAAAGGTGAGACTGAACAAATTGGTAAATTAATTGAGCAAACAATGCTCAAAAAATTTGGACCAATGTCTTTAAATGATCATTTTTTAAGTCCAGGCGATACGATATGTGATGCTACTCAAGAACGTCAGGACGCGATGCTTAATTTGGTTGAAGAACATTTAGATGTTGTCTTAGTAATTGGTGGATATAATTCTTCAAATACCGGGCATTTGCACGAAATAGCTATAAAAAAAGGACTGACTGCATATCATATTGATGGTCCAGGTTGTATTGCGGCAAATAATACTTTATGGCATAAACCTATTGATAGCAAAGAAAGAATAAGTACTTCTCCCTGGTTGCCGAAAGGCGAAATAACTGTTGGTATTACAGCTGGTGCATCTACTCCCGATCAAGTAATTGCAGGAGTAATAGAACGCATTATGGAAGCTAGGGAGTAATCAACAAATTGGCTCAAGGCGATAAAAATGGTACTGCTCTTGTTACTGCCGGTGCTAAACGAATTGGCAGAGCCATTGCTCTAAAATTGGCAGATTTAGGTTTTGATATTGCTTTACACTTTAATTCATCGAATAAAGAAGCTGAATTAACAAAGCGTGATATAGAAAATAAAGGAAGAACTTGTTTGTTGTTTCAAGCAAATTTAAATGATTCGCATGAGACATCCAAATTAATTGAAAGTATTACTAATAAGATGCCTAATATTAGCCTACTTATAAATAATGCTTCTGTATTTAAAAGAATCAATTTTTTAGATTCTACTATTGATGATTTTGAACATAATTTCAATATTCATGTAAAAACACCATATATTTTAACGCGTGATTTTGCTAAGTATTGTCGAGATGGGCAAGTGATTAATATAATTGATGCAAATATAGTGCATTACCAAACTAATTATTTTCCTTATTTATTGACGAAAAAAGTTCTATCTGAATTTACAATGATGGCTGCTTGTGAATTAGCACCAAATATACGGGTAAATGCTATTGCACCAGGTTTAATTATGCCGCCTGCTGGTAGGGAAGACCGTTTGGATCGCAAAGATAATTTATTGCAACACACAGCTTCTGTAGACTATGTATTATTGGCAATGGAATATTTGCTTGTTAATAAACATGTTACCGGACAATCTTTATTTGTTGATGGTGGTGATCATCTTGTTCGTGTGAGACAAGATACGATTAAATCGCTGTGAGGCAAATTATTGTAAAGGAACTGTTTTAATATCTTTAGTTTCTTCAATAGGAGTTGGAATATCTTTTGTTTCATTTAAAGGAGTTGGGATATCTTTAGTTTCTTCAATAGGAGTTGGGATATCTTTAGTTTCGTTTAAAGGAGTTGGGATATCTTTAGTTTCTTCAATAGGAGTTGGAATATCTTTTGTTTCATTTAAAGGAGTTGGGATATCTTTAGTTTCTTCAATAGGAGTTGGAATATCTTTTGTTTCATTTAAAGGTGTTGGGATATTTTTAGTTTCTTCAATAGGAGTTGGAATATCTTTTGTTTCGTTTAAAGGTGTTGGGATATTTTTAGTTTCTTCAATAGGAGTTGGAATATCTTTTGTTTCGTTTAAAGGCGTTGGAATATCTTTAGTCTCAACAGGCACTGTTTTGATATAGCCGCCATTATCAGTACTTCCTGTTTGAGCATAAGTTGTATTGGCGATAAAACCGAAAGACAATATCAATAAAGACAAACTTTTTGTTAATGGCATTGGCAAATATTCCTTAATGAAATGACAAGAATTAGTTAAAAGCTAATGTATTGATTAAACCATATCTCAGGGCTATTGGTTTTAGTCAAGTGTTATCAAGCGGAAATGTATTTTTTGTTTGCTGCCTACTTAGTTTGGATTATCAAACTTGATGTTACATTGGAAATAAAAGAGCAATAATAAATTTAAATCATAGTATAGTTTTGTTTGCTTACTTTAATTGGACAGGTGAAGGCAATGAAAAAATTACTGAAAACAATTAATGAAAAACTATTATCGCGACAAAAGAAAGAATCTTTTTCTGTTTTTACAGAAGTTGATAATGAAAAAATTGCTGAAAGAGCCCATCAGTTATGGCTGGCTAGAGGTGGCAATCATGGTAATGATTGGCAAGATTGGCTTAGCGCTGAACAAGAACTAAGAATTCAAAATTAAGATTATTTTGCACTTTCTAAAGTATTCAAATTATCAGATGCAGTTTTAAATTTTGGATTGATTTCTAAAGCTTTTTTGTATTGAATACGAGCATCATCCTTGCGCCCTGCTGTTTCCAAAAACTTAGCGTAAGCTGAAATCACTAATACATCTTTTGGATTCATTTTTAGAGTTTCTTTGTAATGAGCTTCTGCTTCAGTTTTATTGCCAGCTTTTGCTAGCAAATCTGCAAGTCGAATATGAGCTGGTGTAAATTGAGGAAATATCTTAATAGCTTTTTGTTGCATTGATATTCCTTCATTAACAAAACCTTTTTGTGCTCGTGCCCAACCTAAGCCACTTAATGCGTTTGGATGATTGGGGGATAATTTCAAGGCATGTTTGAAAGCTTCCAGTGCTTCATCTATATTGCCATTATCTAGATGAATGTTGCCCAAGTTTACCCAAGCCTCAGGAATATTTTTATTTATTTCTAGAGCTTTTTCTTCTTCAGCTACAGCTTGTTTGTAATTACCTTTTTTAGCAAGCAATATACCTAAATTTAAGTGAACAACCGGATTGTCTGGCTTAATTTCTTGTGCTTTTGTAAAAGCAGCTATAGCTTCGTCGAGCTTTCCAGCATTTAGATAAGCAATACCTAAATCAAGATGTGAACCAAAACTGGTTGGTTTCAATTTAACTGCTTGTTGAAATTCAGCAATCGCCTCATCAAATTTACCCTGATTGGCATAAATTTGGCCAAGAATAACGTGGCTCAGAAAATAACTAGGATCTAGTTTAATTGCTGTTTTTTCTTCTAAAATTGCTGTGTCATAATCATTTAAAGCAGCCAGCGACGCTCCAAGTCGTTCATGAGCTTTTGCACTATCTGGATTTTGTCTAATTATTTCTCTAAAGAGTTCAGAGGCATCTTTATATTTTGCTCGTGCCATTAAGGTATCACCTTTTTTGATTTGACTTTCAATGTCTTCTTGAGAAAAGGCAGGAGTAAAAACAAATGCTGAAAGACAAAGTGTCGCCATGAATGACTTAAATAATTTGTTGTTTTTATTGCTTTTATTATTCGAATAAAATTGTATTTTCAATGTTCTTGCTCCATTATTTATTGCATTTTCTCTTGGCAGGGGATGCCGCCAAAGTAGTGCCAAAAATAATATTGTATCTCTATGACATTTGCCTCTATGGTTTTTGCAAGCAAGTTTGTTAGTTAGGAAGTAACAATTGACCTTTTATCATGACAATTTCCTATGACTAGGTTACGATTAGCGCTTGTATTTTAAGGGTCAAGAATTAGGCAAAAAGAGGTAATTTATATTGCCATCTCTTGGCAATCACCCGGTCTTATTGTTTATTTGATTATCTGGATAGAACAATGATTAATTTAAGTGAGCTTGATAATAACCAAAAAACATCTTTAGCTAATAGTGCTTTTCTTAAGTCTTGTCGAGGCGAATCTACAGATCACAAACCAATATGGCTAATGCGTCAAGCTGGACGTTATCAAAAAGAATTTCAAAACATTCGCAAAAAAGTTAGCCTACTAGAACTTTGTAAAAGACCAGATTTAGTTAGTGAAGTAACACTTTTGCCGGTGCAACAATTAAATGTTGATGCTGCAATTATTTTTGCTGATATTTTATTGCCGCTTGATGCTATGGGAGCAGGTCTATCATATGTAGAAGGCAAAGGACCTGTAATTGAAAACGCCGTATCTTCGTTAGCGGACATGGCTAATTTAAAAACAATTGAGCCTAATGATTTAAATTATGTGATGGATGCAATTAAATTAACAAGGCAAAATCTTAAAGCAGATATTCCTTTAATAGGTTTTGCTGGTGCACCATTTACACTGGTCTCTTATTTAGTAGAGGGTGGTTCGACACGTGATTTTAAAAAAACAAAATTATTTATGTACAAACAAAGTGATGTTTTTCATGCATTAATGGAGACGATTAGTGAATTTACTTGGCGTTATTTAAACGAGCAAATAAATGCTGGTGTGCAGGCAATACAATTATTTGACAGTTGGGTTGGTTGTTTAAGTCCTAGCGATTATAAACAATTTGTTTTACCTTATAGTAAAAAAATCTTTGATAATGTAAAAAAATCTACTACTTCTATTTCCCATATTCCTGCTATTCATTTTGCTACATCGTCTTATGGCTTACTTGAATTAATGAGAGAAGCTGGAGGAGATGTATTTGGTGTAGATTGGCGTGCGCCAATTGATAATGCGTGGCAAAAAATTGGTCATGATAGAGCAATTCAAGGAAATTTGGATCCACATGTTTTATTTGCCGATAAAAAGATGATTCTAGAAAAGACAAAAGAAATTCTTCGGGCAACCAAAGACAAACACGGACATATCTTCAATCTTGGGCATGGAGTATTACCAGCAACAAGCGTTGATAATGTTAAATATCTAGTTGAAATAGTGCATGATCTTGGAGGCAATAAATAATATGTCTTTTTCCAAGGCAGCTTTACTTATGCTAGGTTTTGGTGGCCCACAACAAAAAGATGAAATAAGACCATTTATTGAAAAAATAGTATCTGGGCGAAATGTTCCAAAAGAACGAATTGATACAGTCGTTGAACAATATAATATTATTGGTGGTAAATCGCCTTATGTTGAATTGACTTTTAGACAAGCAAAAGCAATTGAAGAGATATTGCAGCAAAAAAATAATGATATAAAAATATATTGTGGAATGTTGCACTCAGAGCCGTCTATAGAAAATGCAATTGGTGAGCTACAAGTAGATGGTATTGATCACGTTATTGTACTTGTTATGGCACCACAAAGAACTGAAATTAGTTTTGAACGCTATAAACAACGTTTTGAGACCCTTATCAATTCTTCCTCTTTGAAAAATAAAATTAAAATTGATTACATAGATCCTTGGTACTGTGAGCCACTTTTTATTAAAGCCATTTGTGACCAGATTACAAAATATTTGGCAGCAAATAATGTACAAGTTGATAATAATTTAGTGCATTATATCTTTACTGCGCATAGTATTCCAATAAAAGTATCGGACGCTAGCACATATGACGAACAAGTAAATAAAACGGCTTATCTTGTTGCTTCACAGCTTAGTATAACTAATGATAATTGGTCAGTGGCTTATCAAAGTAGAAGTGGCGACTTGAATGATGCATGGCTAGAACCGGATGTATTGTCTACACTAGAAAATATAAATTCCAAAGGCAAAAAGACAGTTATACTTATACCAATTGGTTTTGTAGTTGATCATGTAGAAGTTCTTTATGATCTGGATATTTTAGCTGTAAATAAAGCACGTGAAATTGGGCTTGCGGTATTTAGAGTACCAACAGTAAGTAATAATCCATTATTTATCGAATTATTAGCAAAAATGACATTAGATAAGGCGTTGTCTTCTTATGCTCATAGAGCAAAATAGCGAAATTAACTCTGGCTATGAATATTCTGTAGCAATTGTTGGTGCTGGAATCTCTGGCTTAGCTGCAGCAAATAAGCTAAGAGAATTAAGTGATGAAAAAGGACGCAAAATAAAAATTACTATTCTTGAATCGAGTAATCGAGTTGGCGGGGTGATTCAAACACATAGATTTGAAAATTATGTTATTGAATCCGGTCCTGATTCATTTATAACAAAACAAAAAGATGCTCTGAGTTTGTGTCAGCGCTTAGGATTAAGTGATCATATTATTCAAACACAAAAAGAAAGAAGAACTTTCATTGCCCATAGAGGGAAATTGCAAGCTCTGCCAGATGGATTTTTTATGCTCACACCGACAAAATTAATTCCTTTTGCTAAATCAAATTTATTATCATGGTCTGGCAAATGGCGTGCTCTTAGAGAAATGTTTGTTAAGCCCAGCAATAATTTATTTGATGAAAGTTTGGCTCAATTTATTACAAGACGTTTTGGTAATGAGTTGTATGCAACAATTGCTGAGCCTATGGTATCTGGAATATATACAGGTGATGGCAATAAATTGAGCGCTAAATCAGCTTTGCCTTATTTTTGGAATTTAGAACATACGCATGGCAGCATTATTCGTGGCATGCAAAAGGACAATATCCATAATCTGCAAAATACAAGTGGCGCCCGTTATGGACTATTTGTTAGTTTGGATGAAGGACTAGAGCTTTTACCAAAAACAATTTTAAATAAATTACCTCCAGATAGTGTGAGGTTAGTGACTGCAGTAAAAAAAGCAAAGCAAATTACATCAGGCAATAAATCAAAATGGCTAATAACCTTAAAAAATGCAGAAGAAATAGTGGTTGATGCATTAATCATTGCCACACCTGCCTATAAAGCCGCAGAAATTCTAAATGATAATCACAATAATATTGCTAGTTATTTGAAAAAAATTCCATATTCGTCAACGGCAATAGTTAATATGGTTTTTGATCGCTCAGATATTGAGCATCGTTTAAATGGTTTTGGTTTTGTTGTTCCCAAAATGGAAGGGGGAGCAATTTTAGCTTGTAGTTTTAGCAGTATAAAGTTTGCTAATCGTGTACCTTCTGACAAGGTATTGCTTAGAGTTTTTGTTGGTGGTGTATTGCAAAAGGATATATATGAGCTATCTGATATTCAAATGGAATGTCTTGTTTGGCAAGATTTAAATAAATATCTTGGTGTAAATGATTTGCCTATATACAGTTTCATTAATCGTTATCCTAATTCTATGCCTCAATATAATGTTGGACATCAAGAAATAGTTGCCTCAATAGAGGCAATGGTAAGAGAAAGACAAGGCTTAGCAGTAGCCGGCAATAGTTATAATGGTGTTGGGATTCCAAATTGCATTTTAAGTGGCGAACAAGCAGCTAACAGTGTATTCTGTTGGCTTGAGTCTCAAGTTGTAAGAGATTGAGTAAAATCAGAGGAAGTATTGATGCCGCGTAATTTGCCAGTGGGAAATGGCGTAGTTCTTGTCAATTTTGATGAGCAATACTATCTAAGGGATATATATTTCCCACATGTTGGCAAGGAAAATCATACAGTTGGACATTTGTGCCGTTTTGGTATTTTTATTGATGGGCAATTTTCTTGGGTTGGTGATGATTGGGAAAGAGAACTCAAATACATTCCTGAAACACTGGTTACCGATGTAACGCTTACAAATAATAGGTTAGGTATAAAACTAGTAATTCATGATGCTGTAGATTTTTATCTATGGGTATTTTTGAAAGAAGTAATTGTTTATGACTTATCGGGAAGAGATAGGCAAGTTAAACTTTTCTTTGCATACGATTTTCATATTTCTGGCAATGATGTTGGCGATACTGCTTTTTATGATCCGCGTACAAATTCAATGATTCATTATAAAGATGAACGCTGGTTTCTTATCAATGTAGCTTGTGATAATCAGTATGGGCTTGAACAATGGGCTGCAGGTACAAAAGAAGCAAAAGGATTAGTCGGAACATGGAAAGATGCAGAAGATGGACAATTAAGTGGTAATTCTATTGCACAAGGATCTGTTGATTCTGTTATTGGTATTTCTAGTTTATTAAAAGCAAATGGTGAACAAAAATTTTATCAATGGTTATGTTTTGGTTTAGCTTATGAAAAAGTTGTGAAGCTTAATGATATTGTCAAACAAAAAACACCACATAAATTGATTGAACGTACTAAAAAATACTGGCATTTATGGGTAAATAAAGAAACACATAATTTTAGTGGTTTTTCAAAAAATATAGAAAGTCTGTATAAGCGCAGTTTACTTATTCTTAGAAGTCAGATAGATGATAATGGTGCCATTATTGCTGCTAATGATTTTGATATTGCTCAATATGGTAAAGATACTTATTCATACATGTGGCCTCGCGATGGAGCTCTTACTGCCTACGCTTTAAGTAAAGCTGGTTATATTGAAGTTAGCCAGAAGTTTTTTCAATTTTGTCTTGGACTAATTAAAGAAGATGGTTATTTTTTGCATAAATACAATCCAGATGGTACTGTGGCTAGTAGTTGGCATCCCTGGTATCAAAATGGGAAAGTCGACTTGCCTATACAAGAAGACGAAACGGCTCTTGTTTTATGGTCCTTGTGGCAGCATTTCAATATTTTCCATGATATTGAATTTCTTAAGCCTCTATATAGGCGATTAATTGTAAATGCTGCTGATTTTTTAGTATCGTATCGTGATGATAATAGCCTACCATTACCTTCTTATGATCTTTGGGAAGAGCGAAGAGGTATTCATATATTTACTGTAGCTTCAGTAATTGCCGGTCTTAATGCTGCTGCCAGTTTTGCTAATGCTTTTGGTGAATATGAACAAAGAGATTATTGGCTTTCAATTGCAAATAAGATGAGAGAAGCCATGATTGAACATATGTGGAGTGAAAAGGATAAGCGTTTTTGCCGTATGCTTACAGTTGAAAATGGCAAGTATATTAAAGATATGACAGTTGATTCATCTGCTTATGGTATTTTTGCTTTTGGTGCATTACCAGCTAATGACGAACGGGTAAAAGCAACCATGCAGGCTATTTATGATAATTTATGGGTTAAAAGCCAAGTTGGTGGGGTAGCACGCTATCAAGAGGATTATTATCATAAAATCTCATCAGACACCCTTAACATTCCCGGTAATCCTTGGTTTATTTGTACAATGTGGCTAGCACAATATAAAATTGCTAAAGCTAATAATTTAAGCGAATTGGCTGAGGCTATACCAATTTTAGAATGGGTCTCAAATCATGCTTTAAAATCAGGGGTATTAGCCGAACAAGTAAATCCGTATACTAATGAACCCTTATCTGTTTCACCTTTAACATGGAGTCATGCCACCTTTGTAACTTGTGTACTTGAATATTTAGAGAAACAAGATTTACTATGTAAGAAAGAAACTGACAATAAATAAATGGTTTAATTAAGTGCCTCAATCCTCGACTAAAACTAAATCAAAATCCAGTAAGTCATTTACACAAGTATATGGTGGGCCATTAATTGCGTGCATTGATATGGGAACCAATTCATTTCATATGATTGTTTGTCAGGCTACTGAAGAAAAAGACCATTTTGAAATAGTTATGAAAGTAAAAGAGTCAGTGCCCTTTTTTAGGCGTGCTCTTACTGCTCATTATATTGATAATTCGGCAATGAGTGCTGCTATTGCTATTTTGCGCGATATGAAAAACAAGGCAAATAATAAAGGAGCCAAGCATATTATTGCTGTAGCAACTTCAGCTGTGCGTGAAGCTAATAATGGTGAGGAAGTTTTAGATAAAATTCGACAAGAATTAAATATTGATGCAAAAATGATTTCAGGTAGAGAAGAAGCTCGCTTGATTTATCTTGGTGTTTTATGGAGCATGCCTAATTTAAAAGGTAATTTTTCCATTGTCGATATTGGTGGTGGTAGTACTGAAATTATTGTTTCTGATCGCTCCAATATAAAATATGCCGAATCATATAAATTAGGTGCAGCACGCCTTACACAAAGGTTTTTCCGCAAGGAATATCCAACTGAACAAGAAATTCGTGAATTGCATGACGAAATAAGAGGTGTTTTACGCCCAGCCTCTGCTGCTATTGCTGAATATGGTTTTAGTCAACTCATAGGTACTTCTGGCACTATCCAAACATTGGCTAAGCTAGATCGTATTTTTAATAAGAAAACCCATGTTGATTCACATGGTTATAAACTGTCTTTGACTAATTTAGAAGATATTGTTAGTGAATTAGAAGAAGTTTTTATTGCTGGTGATAAATTAAAAGAAGTAAGCTCTGATCGCAATCGTACTATTTTAGCTGGAGCAATTGTATTACTTGAAATAATGCGTTCTTTGAAAGCATCTAATATTACCGTTTGTACGGCAGCTTTAAGAGAAGGAATAGCTGTTGATCGATTTTTGCAAACAGGTTGGCTTAAAGGTGCTTTGGAACATCATCAAAATCCTCGCTCAGCAAACGTTCATGCTTTGTTGGAAAAATATGATGCTAGTGTTGAACACGCTGAACAAGTAGCAAGAATAGCCTCAGAAATTTTCTTAAAAACAAGAACTTATTTGCATAATTATCCTGATGATTATATGTATTTGTTATGGTCTTCTGCCATGTTGCATGATGTGGGTATGTTTATTGGGCGTAATGGACACCATAAACACTCATACTATTTAATTAAGCATGGTGGATTAATTGGACATTCAGAAGAAGAAGTGAACGTAATAGCAGGTATTGCTCGTTATCATAGGGGTAGTGAACCGAAAGAATCTCATGAAGCGTATAATACGCTTTTACCTAGTCAGAAAAAAATGGTTACCGATATGGCTGCCATTTTACGCTTAGCAGAAGCGCTAGACAGAAGTCATAGACAAGTTGTCCAACGTATTGAATTTGATTTTGAATCTAATTCTAAATCTAAAGATAATAAAGTACCGATATCTCTTCTGATTTATGTCAAACCTGGCGAAAGTTGGGAACCAGAGACGTGGGCATTAAAAGAAAAGAAATCATTATTTGAAAAACAATTTCAAGTACGTTTAGGTTTTGAAGTAAGAGTAGAAAGTCGCTCTCGTCTTTCTGCTAAATAAATCAATTATTTATTAGCTTGTTTTTCTGCAGTTTGAGCTAATTTTAATTGCGCAGCTTCAGCCATTTTTTTGACATTGCTTAAACGTCTTTGTAATTTACGGACAGTGACATTATCTAAAAGAAAACGAGGAATTGGTGTACCCATATCAACATAAGAAGAAAGCTCTAAAATTGTAGTACCATCGGAATTAGCAGTTAGGATCCAACTGCCTTCCATAGCTTTAAAACGATCAGATTCAATTAATTTATAGTCAATTCTTTCCAATGGAATTTCATTGTTATGCATTTTGCAAACAGCCGTACCAATAATAGGAATAAGAATAAACTTTTGTTCTAATACAGCTTGGTTTTTTCCTTGTTCTAATACTTTGCTATATTCCAAGTCCGGATCATGTTTTCTCTCTTCATGAACTGTTTCCCAAACTATATGAGGAGAAGCTTTAATGGATACTTTGGCGCGTACACGTTTATTTTGATTTACTTTTTTATCATTAGCGATACCAAGCTGGGTTTCATCATTTTTTTTTGGAGCTTCTTCTGCTATTGACATAACAGGCATAAGCACTAAGCCAAGGAGCGTAAAAAAGAGTATAAATATTGGCTGTCGAAAGGCAGTTTTCAAAGTAATCTCCATTTTTCAATAACCCAGCACTTACAGTATGACACGTTATCCCCTTTTTCAAAAGAGGCTTGTTGACTATTATAAACAGACATAAAATGCTTATTTTGTTCCTATACTTAGACGCCAATTGGGATAAATGGAGGAACTAAACGACGCCATTTAAGTTCTTCGGCATATTGCTTGTAGTCTGGACCAAGGCTTTCCATTAATAAACCTTCTTCATATTTAGCTCTTTTTAGCCATAATGGGGCAACGACGAAAATAGCAAATAGGGCTGCCGGAGCTGAAACTGCAGCTAATGATGAGCCTATTAAAGATTGAATAATGCCTGAATAAGCTGGATGCATAACGTATTTAAGCAAGCCATTTTTTCTTACAGTATGACCATCTAATACTTCTGCATCTGTAGAAAAACATTCTCCTAACGAATACCAACCACCAATCATAAATACAAGCCCACTTACTAAAATAGCAATGCCTAACCAAGATATGAAATTAGAAATTTCAATTGGTAAACTTTGTTGAGAAGAAGTAATAAAGTTAATAGGAGTATTAATCAAGTTATTGCTAGCAAAAAATCCAAACGCTATTAAAGCAACGTTAATTAGTGTGGCAAGTTGTGGTGCTCTTTGAATAAGGAAATTGTTTTCATAAAAAACTCCCTTACCTCGCCGACCAAAACCTTTATACAAAACAGGAGTAGCAATAATTGCTCCGCCAGCAACTAATGCAATTGTTGTTAAAGTTTGAACGTTAAAACACATTTTTTAGACCTCAAATTGTGAATATATCATCTTTTAAGTTAATGTTGATTTGGAGATTTTTCCAAATGGTATGAGCAAAAAGCTGACCATTAATATAATCGAACCATTCTACTGGTGTTAAGGTTTTAGGATCTACGTAAGCTCTTTTGAATAATTCTGGGTTTTGTGAGCCTTTGTATAATTCCAATACATAAACTTTGCTACTAATTCCTTCAATATTAATAGGACGATTACTTAATTTACTTTGCATGCCTTTTTTGACGAAATTTTGCATTACTTGTGCCATGGAAGAAAAATCTGAATCTAAAAGCGAATAACCATTAGCAGAGCGGAGCATGTCCGAATCTTTTTGCAAAGTAACTGTAAATGCGCTCAGTGCTCCACCTAGATGTCCTTTTATTTTTCCATTTTTGTCGACAACAGCAATCGCCCCTTTTTTATAATTGCCTATTTCTTCAGCTCTCATTAAATTGGGTTTTTTAAAATAAAAGTTCCCTTTTTCTTCAGTAACCTTTTTACCTTTAAATACCGTCATTTCATATTGGAATGAGTAAGTATTGTATGAGTCGAGAGTACTTTTCATATCATCAATAAATTCTTTACCGTCCACTTTGCTTTCCATGGAAAAATCAAATTGTGGGCTTGTGACTGCACTCAATAATTTATTTTCTTTTGCTTGAGCACATACAGTGGAAAAAACGATGGCAAGTATGATGAGCGCAACTGAAAAGACAGAATTGCTGTAAGAAAAAAATATCTTGATTGGAATTAGTATTGACACTTTTGCCACTTTAAGGATTGATGACCTTGCTTTATACGCGATACTTTAAACTATTAGGATGATTTATAGCTAGACTAATTTGCACTTGATTTGTTTCTTGACAGCCGATTGGAAATTATGGCATATAAAAAATGGATTATCTCTAATAATCTGGACTAAATGCCGTTAAAGTTACTTTACATCAACTAATGAGCTTAATTGCCGTGTTTCTTCACTTGGACATTGCCATAATTTAAGTAATGCTACTAATACTTTTTCTGCAGCCTCTGGTATTTCGTCACCAGCATTATCATTAATGTCTCCTAACATTCTTTTCATCCATATTGCATGGCGAGCATGAGTTTTTGCATGCAAGCGTAACCAAGCTAATCCATCATTTACTAAGCTTGCTGAATATTTGTCCGATTTTCTTTCAAAATAATGTTCGTAACCTGGAAGACATGAACGAGAAAATAAAGTAGCAGCAAATTCAGCAGCAACAATGGCATAAATGCCTTCTATGTATGAAGAATGCTTACATATTTTTTCCATGATCTGACACATTTCTATAGTGGCAGATGAAGAAGTATGTTTATTCAAATCATCTTGGCTAACTCCAGCTAATAGACATTGTTTTAAGAAGAGTTGCTGATAATGTCTTTCGTCATCAGCTAATTGTCCTAACAAATTAGCTGCAGCTACCATATCCTTTGGTAATCTGTCTCTTACTACACCAATATTTTCCGGTAAATCTTTAATGAATGGCCATAAATCAAGGCAAATTGTTCTACCTGTTTCAAGAACTTTTTCTTCATCAGCTAAATTGGCAAACCAAGGACTTGTTGAGCATCCCCAACTTATGCGGTCAAGTAAAATTGGCATCCAACCAGGCAAGCGAGACATATTTTTGTTCCTTAATAATGTAAAATCCTAGGATTGAAGTAAATGATTTGCCACATTGCCTTCACGTATAGTAGACAGGCTGCTAAACTTATCATAGTTTTGACCTAGTTTGACACATCAATGAGATTTTGGCTATGTATGAAGCCAAAGCATTGCTAATTATCTTATGTTAAACGACTTTGTAAGCGCAAAAATAAGCTAAATGAGCCGGTGGTAACTTATTGTGAATATTGCCGTTAAAACTATTAATAATCAAAGAGAAGAAACAGCTCATTTTATGCATATTGAAGCTTTTCACGGTATCAAATTATTGTGTCGTGTCTGGGTAGCAAATGCTAAAACTCATTCACAGAATCAAGTGAATAATGTTGTGGTGTATTTGCCTGGTATCGAAGGGCATGGAAATTGGTTTGAAGATACAGCATTGTGGCTGTCTAACCATGGAATAACAACTTATGCTATTGATAGACGTGGATCTGGACTAAGCGAAGGCATATCAGGACATCTTGATTCATATAAACAACTTTTGCATGATATTGAAATTGTAATTACAAAAATAAAAAAAGATCACCCCCTAGACAATATATTCCTTGTTGCTAATTGTTGGTCAGCAAAAGCAGCAGTGATATTGGCAAATGAAAGTGAATCAGTTAAGTCAATTATTTCAGGTTTGATTTTGACTTCACCAGCTCTTTATGTAAAAGCAGATGTGAAACTATGGACAAAATTAGAAATACTTTGGCGTTTTATTTTTGGCTCTAAAAAAGCAATAGATATTCCATTGAGCGAAAGTGATTTTACTGATAATCCGTATTATATAGACTACATTTTGCATGATACATTGCGTCTAAGGCAAGCTACAGCTCAATTTTTTATTGAAAGTACAAAGCTTAGTTTTTTAGCCTTATCTAAAGCTAAAAAGTTAAAATTACCTTTATTAGTATTGCAAGCAGGATTAGATAGTATCGTATCTGTAAATAAAATCAAATGCTGGTTTGATTTAGTTGAGTCGAAAGATAAAGCAATGCATGTTTTTGAAAATGTTTGCCACAGCCTTGATTTTAGTGCTGACCCTAGCGAATATAGGCAGATTTTATTGAATTGGCTTTGTGCACATAATAAACAAATGGTGACATCTAAGTGAAAATCAGAGCTATAGAAACATATAAGGTAGTGCTGCCATTTAGATTTTCTTTTGGACATAGTTTGGCATCGCGCTCATCTTCAACTAATTTATTAGTGAAAGTGATTTTAGATGATGGCACATATGGTGTAGGAGAAAGTGTTCCTCGTGATTATGTGACCGGTGAAAATGTTGATACCGCTGAGTCCAAAGTCAGACTAAATTACGCGCCAAGAATACTGGCTCAAAATTTAGATATGGAAAAATCTGAAGATGTAAAAGACTATTTAAAAAAAGAATTTTATGAGCATAAACTTCATCGCAATGCAGAAGGTGCTTCTTGGTGTGCTTTTGAAATGGCGGTTTTAGATGCTTGTGCTCAAGCTATTAAAGCTCCCCTAACTCAACTACTTGGTTCAGTTACAACAAAAGCTATACGTTATGGCGGCGTTGTTCCATTTAGCAATAAAAAAGCACTTTTAGTCTTGCTGCTATTTTATAAGTTATATGGTTTTGAAACAGTAAAAATAAAAGTAGGTAAAAATTTAGAAGATGATATTGCTTGTGTTCGTTTAACTAGGCAAATAATGGGACCAAAGGCAATTATTCGTTTAGATGCTAATTGTGCTTGGACAGTTAGTGAAACAATTAAAGCAAATAAAGCACTTGCTCCATTCAATATAGCTTCCATTGAGCAGCCGATTATGGCTAATGATTTTCATGGCTTGAAAGAATTGCAATCATATTTGGATGTGGAATTGATAGTTGATGAATCACTTTGTACTATTGAACAAGCAGAATATTTAGCCTTACATAAGTTGTGTTCTGGATTCAATGTTCGTATTTCCAAAGTTGGTGGTTTGTTACCAGCGCTAGAAATAACCGAGATTGCTATTAATAATGGAATTAAAGTACATTTAGGAGCGCAAGTTGGTGAAAGCGGTATTTTAAGTAGCGCTGCTCGATTGTTTGCAGCTTTGCATGCTCCATTTAGTAATTATGAGGGTTCAGCAAATAAGTTTTTATTGGCTCAAGATATAACGCATGAAGATTTAACTTGGAAAAAAGGTGGTTATGGTGATTTTTCATACTGTAAGCAAATATATGGGCTGGGTGTTAGCTTGATTGAAAATCGTTTGACTAAATTAAGCGTTGACAAAGGGCTGATTCAACAGCAAATTATTCCCAATAAAATTTTAAGCGAGATTAGCTAAAGAGGTAAATGTGTTTTATAGAAAGATAGAGTTAGCTTTAGGGCAAACATATAGAAAGTATAAGCACTATAGACGTTTTGCTAATGCGATGCATTCTCCTCGCCAAGTACAATTTGATAAATTAATGCAAATTGTCAGAGCTAATGAAAAAACTGTATTTGGTAAAAAACATAATTTTGACAAAATCCAATCAATTGAAGATTTTCAAAGATATGTACCACCTGGTACATATGAAGATCATTTACCGTATATAGAATCATCTATGGACGGCAGACGTGGGCAACTTACTGATGAAGATCCGGTTATGTTTGCTACAACCAGTGGCACCACCGGTAAACCAAAATATATTCCAATCACACCTTCTCATTTGAAAGACTATGCTCATGCTTTCCAAATACATAATTACAGTATAATTCGTGATTATCCAAAAGCAGCTTTGGGTAGATTTCTTATTTTTGCAAGTAATGATACTGAAGGTTTTACGAGCGCGGGAATTCCTTATGGTGCAGTTTCTGGAATGCTTAGGCGTCGTCAGCCCGCTGTTTTAGAAAAATATTTTTGTTTGCCTCATGTAATTAGTCAAATAAAAGATGTTGAAGTGAAATATTATATGATGTTGCGTTTAGCACTTTGTCAAAATGTAACTGCACTTATGGCTTGTAATCCGTCAAGCTTACTTTTGTTGGGTGATCAAATGCAAGAGCACGCGCAAGATCTGATTGCTGATATATTCGATGGTACAGTAAGAAAGAGTTATAGTCCTCCTCGGGAATTAATGGAACAATTAGAACCATATATTGTTTTTGATCGTAAACGTGCCCGTGAATTAGAATTGTTGCTAAACAAAGATGGTAAATTGTTGCCTAAAAACGTATGGGCAAATATAGGGATAATTTCCTGCTGGAAAGGTGGACCAATGCCTTTTTATCTTGAAAAATTACCGGAATATTATGGCAATGTTCCAATAAGGGATTTTGGTTATATGGCTTCTGAAGGTAGAGGAACAATTCCATTGGGCAATGAAGGAGCTAATGGTGTAATAGCTATTACCAGCCATTTCTTTGAATTTGTTGCTGAGGAGGACATTGAACATGCAATGCCACGCTTTTTTACAGTTGATCAATTGCAATTGAACAAACGCTATTATATTCATTTTACGACAGCTGCTGGTTTGTATCGCTACAATATAAATGATTTGATTGAAGTAGTTGGCTTTAGTCACAATACACCATTAATTCGATTTGTACAAAAAGGCATGGGTGTTAGCTCAATTACAGGAGAAAAATTAACCGAAGAACAAGTGCATATTGCTTTAAGCTATGCGGTTAGACAATTGCATTTAACTGAAATTGATCATTTTACTTTTGCCATAGAATTAGGAACACCACCACGCTATGCTTGCTATGCAGAACTAAAAAAAGATTTGCATTTACCTGATTCGGTAATGGAAGAGTTTTTACGTATATTTGAATTGTCTTTGCAAATGCAAAATATAGAATATAAGGATAAACGTTTAAGTAAACGTTTGGGTTCGCCAGTATTGCAAATAGTACCACCTGGCACATTTACAAAACTGAGACAAAAAAGAGTTTCAGAAGGGGCTCCAGAAGCGCAAGTGAAAATTCCGCTTCTTAATTCCGGATATGATTTTAGAGAAACATTAGCTACGTTAAGTGATTTATCGCACAGTCTAATTGTTAATTAAAACTGACTCAATAAAGATAAGGTTACTAAAAATGGAAAGAAAAATATTTATTACTGGATCTAGCGGCATGGTTGGTTTTCATGCTGTTAAATATTTTGTTGAGCAGGGATATCACGTTATTGCTTTAATTAGATCAAATAGTAAAAGATATATGTTGGAGTCCTTATTGTCGCCAAATTTATCAATTGTGGAAGGCTCTATTGAAAATAAAAATTTTTTGAAACAAGTAATGATTGGTTGTTTTGCTGTCATACATTGTGCTGGATCGGTTGATCCTCATGCTCGCCGAGAAGACATTTTTAAAACTAATGTTGAAGGTACAAAAAATTGTATTGAAGCGGCTATAAGCGCTGGTGTAAAGCAATTTATTCATATAAGCAGCTTATCAGTGGTTACTGGGCAAAAAGATCAATTTCAGGTAAATGAAACCGCTCCTCTTAAATATTGTGGAGAATCTTATGCTGATTCAAAAGTTGAAGCCGAAAAATTGATTATGGAAAAGTCTAAGCATCAAGGTCAAGAAAATATGACGGAAATTACTATATTGCGCCCAGGTTTTATTTATGGACCAATGGAAAAGGCCTGGATGCCGAAACTTATTGCATCTCTTCAATCTGGCAAAGCCATGCTTATTGATGGAGGATATAGGCAAACAAATGTTATTTATGTTGGTAATTTGTGCAAAGCAATGGAACTTTGTTTGGGCAATGATAGGGCATATGGACAAGTATATAATTTAACTGATGGCAATGTACCTTCCAAGAAAGAATTATTTGATGCTATTTGTGATGGTCTGTATTTACCACGTGTTCAAAAATCAATACCTAGACCAATAGTTTATTTGGTTTGTGAAACAGTTTCTTTAATTGCACCACTATTACCTGAAAATGTAAGAAAAAAAATGTCGCGTTTTTCTAGAGCCGCTTTTCGTCTAGCTGGTGTCAATCAAGGTTTTGATATTAGCAAGGCCGTAGATGAGCTTGATTACACCAATCGTGTTGCTTTTCATGATGGCATGCATGAAACTTTGAAGTGGTTTTCCAGCCAAGAGAATATTCATGCAAAAGAAAAAATGACTTCACCTGTTTAATTAAAAGGAGCTGAAAATAATATGGCTATCCTAGAAAGAATAGCATTGAAAACCAAAGCATTTGTTGTTGATTACATTCAAAGGCATGCTCATCCAGTGAATGCTAGTCTACATATACTTGGAGTTCCTATGGCTTTTTGGGGAATATTTAAACTTACCTGTGGCAGATTCCCTGCCGGGGTGTCCTTTATCGTTATGGGATATATTCTTCAATATTTAGGACATAAAGCTCAAGGAAATGAAGTTGGAGAAGTGACACTAATAAAATCAGTATGGCGTAAGTTAAATAAAAACGAGGAAATTGCGCCATGAGTAGTCTTAAAGTTGCAGTTGATGGGGCAACTGGATATTTAGGTAGCCATTTAGTGGCACGCTTAAAAGAGCAGGGATTTGATGTTGTTGCATTAGTTCATCCAAAAGCAAAAACTGAAGATAGGCAATTTCTTCAAAATACAGGAGCAGATGTTGTTGAATTAGATTTGACTTCTAAAAAAATGGAAGGGAAAAATCAATTATCAAATGTAAGTGTAATTGTGCATTTAATTGGCAGTATTGCTCCTAAAAGAGGAATTTCGCTTTCTCATTTGCATGTTGAACAGACCAATTCACTGATAGATTTAGCAAAAAAAGCAAACATAGAGAAAATTGTTATGGTTACTGCATTAGGGACTGACGAAAATGCTCCTAGCACTTATCATAGAACAAAATGGCATGCGGAAAAATATTTGATTAATAGTGGAATAGATTATGTTATTATTCGTCCATCTTTGATTATTGGCAAAACATGTGGAAGAAGAAATAGTAAATTAGTTGACAGATATATACGTTTGATTCAAACCAAGTCCATGGTTCCACTTGTTGGTGGTGGTAATAATAAACTTCAACCAGTATTTATTGATGATCTGGTTAATGCCCTTGTACTAGCAATTACAAATAGTAAGCATAATGGACAGGTATTGGAAATTGGTGGAGATGAAATTGTTTCGCTCAAACAATTTGTTGAACGCCTTATGTTTGTTTGTGCTCAATCAAAAAAAACATTTGCAATTCCATTTTTTATTGCTAAGTCTATTGCTCAATTATTAGAATTGGTACAAGAGCAACCGACTTTAAGTGTTGATCAAGTAGTTATGACTAATAGTGACAATATTTGTAAGTGCAATGCACTTACAAATGAATTTGGTATTTTGCCTCATAAAATTGATGAAGCATTGAAAACATATATTACACCAGCTTGTACTGGTGGTACAGCAGACAAAATCGCTAATAGATGCTAGGAGAATAATAATTGCAAGTACTAGTTACGGGTGCAAGTGGTTTTTTTGGCAAGCGTTTAATTCCGAAATTAGTTAATTCCGGTTATAAAGTAAATACATTTGGTCGCAATGATTTACCTAATAGTCTTTTGCCTTTAGTGAATAAACACTATAGAGGAAATATTGCTGATATTAATACTATTCATCAAGCAATGAAAGATATTGATGTTGTTTTCCATTTGGCAGGATTAGTTTCATATCGTCGATGTGACTATGAGAAGCTTTATCAAAACAATGTTATTGGTACAAGAAATATGATGACTGCTGCTATGAAAGCATCTGTTTCTCGTGTTATTCATATGAGCTCGATTGCTGGAATGGGAATTCCCAATGAAGGTATGTTGGCTGATGAAACGATTGAATATAATTTGAAAGGGTTGGGACTTCACTATTGTGATACAAAACATGGTGCTGAACTAGAAGTTTTAAAATTTGTCAAACAAGGTTTGCCTGCTCTTATGCTTGCTCCTGGTATCACATTCGGTGAGGGAGACACGCATCCACATCACCATACTATTTTTGCTTCTATGGCTAGAGGCTCTAGTATTGGATATCCGAAAGGCGGAGTAATGTTTACCGATATAGAAAACGTAGTTGATGTTTGTCTAAATTCTATTCACCGAGGACGCATCGGTGAACGTTATGTATTAGGAAGTGAAAATGTTAGCTTTTATGATGCTGCAATCACTTTATCTAAATTAATTGGTTCTAGACCACCTAAATTTGCAATTCCGCCTTGGCTTGCCGAAAGTGCTGGATATATATCAGAATCTGTACTGCCCTTATTTGGGCTAACTCCTACTTTGACTCGCCAGGTTGCTTGGCTAAGCGCTAGAAAAATTTTCTTTACTTTTGATAAAGCAATTGCTGAGCTTGGTTTACAGCCAATAGCGTTTAAAGATACTGTAAAAAGGACCGCTCCTTATTACTTAAGGCAAAATATATAAAGGTGATTAGTTTGACAAGTGGTTAGAAAAATAAATTAAAGAAATTATATTAGAATAAGGATAGGACTATATATGGGGCATAATTTGTTTATGCGTATGAAATGGAAGTTGCCACGTATTTACCTCCACAAAGGCTTTGTCTTTTTGGTGACAAGTCTATTGGTTTTTTGGACGTGGGCAGGTGTTGATGCTCAGCCGATAGCAGATTCTGATAAATCTGATATAGCTAAAGAAATACGTCCTTCTAATGAGCGGGATGAAATTACTGAAACAGCTAAATATCGAGATAATGCTCCTACCGTTAGCAAATCTAATAAAAAACAAAAAAAGAAATATTTATCTACACCACCATGTCTTTCCTGGATTAATGCCAATGTAGAGCCAAAAGCTGTCTTGCTTTGTGTACATGGGCTAGGACTTCATAATGGCACATACCAAGATTTTGGTATGGCTATGGCTTCGGAAGGTTTTGCTACATATGCTGTTGATGTAAGAGGGTTTGGTTCGTGGCAAGAAGCAGAAGGTAGAGAAAACATTGATTTTAATGGCTGTCTTGATGATGTCTATCGGACATTGAAAGTAATTCATAGAGTCCATCCTAAATTGCCTGTATTTCTATTAGGAGAGTCTATGGGGGGAGCAATAGCAATTAGAGTTACTGCTCTGCATCCTGATTTAGTTGATGGACTTATATCGTCTGTGCCATCAGGAGATAGGTTTAAACAAAAGAAAACTGAATTGAAAGTGGCTTTGCATTTTTTAGAAGGTCCAAATAAAAAATTTGATATTGGCTCGCAAATTGTTGAGCAAGCAGCTGGTGACAATTTAAAGCTAAAAGAAGCTTGGCAATCGGATCCTTTAGCTCGTATGAATTTAAGCCCAAGAGAATTAATGCAATTTCAACGCTTTATGAATGAAAATCATGACAGTGCTAAACAGATAAAAGCCTGTCCAGTCTTAATGGTACAAGGTTGCGAAGATAAACTAGTCAAAAAAGAAGGTACAGTAGAACTGTTTAATGAATTAACCACTCCTGATAAAGAACTAGTTTTAATTAAGGATGGACAACACCTAATTTTTGAAGAAAATCAGTTTAGTAATGATGTGATTAAAACAATTAGCGCTTGGCTTAACAGTCACTTACAAAGGACAAATATATCTCAAGCGCCAGCTGTTCAGGAAACCAGTTTAAAATTAAAACCATAATTCAGGGGGTTCTATATATGATGGCTTGGACGATGCAACATAAGGTTGTAGCGATATCTGTGTATATGCTTTTGGTTACAATAGATGCATTTTTTACAAATAGTTTTTTTGCCAAAGCAGCGACAACAGTAAGTAATACTTATTCTTTAGGTAAAACAAAGCTTTCTCAAGGCAAGTATGCAGAAGCAATTAAACTTTTAGAACTAGCTGCACAAACACCAGAATTTAAAAATAATTGTGATTGCCATTTATGTTTAGGACAAGCATATTGTAGTCAAAAAAATTATGTTAAAGCCAAACAAGAACTGCGTATGGCTATAAGGCTAGGTAAAGGTTCGGCCAATGCTCAAAAAGCAAATCAAATAATGATTACTAAAATACCGCACAGCATACTGAAACCGAAACTTGGTGAAGGCACTCAAATGATTGCAGCTTTGCTTGGTATTTCAGGGCTTGATAGAGGTCCTGGTGGTGCTAAACCAAAAGTGTTTGAATTTTATGCAGATTGGTGTCAGCCATGTAAGCTATTGAAGCCTGTTTTAGCTAAAGCAAAAGAGCAATATGCTGGGCAAATTGAATTTGTTAGTTACAATGTTGATGATGCTAAGAATGAAGAGTTTATCAATCAATATGAAGTAAGCCCAATACCAACAATTATTTTTCTTACTTCGGATAATGAAGTTGTTGGTTATTCGATTGGTTTTTCTGGAGAACAAGTAATTGTCAAAGAACTAAAAAAGATTCTTCCTAAAGTCTAGTGGCTATCATACTTTTGGGGGATTCACATTCGATCATTACACATGTTAACAATTGATAAAGAGGGTATATAGTTTTTGGAAGTAATTTTGTGTGCGCAGAATCTGATGAATTAATAGATTTAGGTATCATGGATTGGGAAGAAAACAATTCAAATCAAGTAATTAATGTTCTTATTGTTGAAGATCATGAAATTACACGTGTTGGCTTAAAGCTTACATTGTCGCAAATGCCTTTGTTAAAAGTGATTGGCGAGGCTGAAGATGGGCAATCTGCGATAAGTCGTGCTTTAGAATTAAAGCCAAACGTTATTCTTATGGATATTGGGTTGCCATCAATGGATGGTATTGAAGCAACACTTACAATAAAAACACAAATGCCGGACATGAGAATTGTAATGTTAACTTCACACGACAACGATCGAGATATTTTTGCAGCATTGGCAGCTGGAGCTGATGGTTATTGTTTAAAAGAGGTTTCGGGGACACAATTATCTTTAGCAATTAGAACCGTTGCCGATGGTGCAGCTTGGTTAGATCCAGCTATAGCAAGTCGTGTTTTAAAAGCTAGTGCTCAAACAGGACAAATTCATACAAGTGAAAATTTAATCCCGATAACACAATCGTCATCAATAGGTAGACTTTCGCAAAGAGAAATGGAAGTTTTAGCCTTGGTTGTAGAAGGATTAAGTAATCAAGAAATTGCCAATAGATTAGGTTTAAGTGTAGAGACAATAAAAACACATATGCGCCACATTATGGAAAAATTGGCAGTATCAGACCGTACTCAAGCTGCGGTGAAAGCAATGCGTCAGGGACTGGTATAAGTAAAGTTTATAATTTGTTTGTCTGATAAATCGGCACTAAGTCGATTTGTTTAAGTATCTATACAAATATGGCACAATAATGTAAAAGTAGCGCGAAAGGAATTCATGGATCTTGGATTCAGTTGAAGTTATTACAGTTTTATTGTTGATAGCAACAGCAGTTGCTATGGCTGTGAAATGGATTAAAGTGCCATATTCTATTGCTTTGGTCATAGTTGGATTGCTTATTGGTGTATTTCAAATAATACCAAGAGTGGAGATGACACCAGAGCTAATTCTACTTGTTTGTTTGCCACCACTATTGTTTGAAGCATCTTGGAACTTAAACTTAGATTTGTTGAAACAAAATTGGAAACCAATAGCAGTACTTGCAACAATTGGTGTAATTATTTCTATGTCAGTTACTGCTTGTATATTGCATTATTTTGCTCATGTCAGTTTGCAATATGCTTTTTTATTTGGTGCTATGATAGCAGCTACAGATCCAATTTCAGTATTGGCTGTTTTTAAAAAAATGGGTGTAAGTAAACGTCTAACTATTTTATTAGAGGGAGAAAGTTTATTTAACGACGGCACAGCTGTAGTTTTGTTTAAATTAGTACTGATGGTAGTTTTGGCAGGGGCTGTAAATTCCTACTCATTACTTGCTTTTGATTTTGTAAAAGTAATTGTAGGTGGAATTTTAATTGGCTGTTTAATTGGTTATTTAGCTTCAAACATAACTAAATATTTTGAAGATCATTTGCTGGAAATTATGCTTACTACTATAGCTGCCTATGGTGCTTTTATTCTAGCTGAACAAATGCATGTTTCTCCAGTTTTGTCGGTTGTAGCTGCTGGTATTGTAATTGGAAATTATGGTTCTTATAACCATATGTCCGCGTCAACACGATTAGCGGTTAATTCGTTTTGGGAATATGCTGCTTTTATAGTAGAGTCACTGGTTTTTTTATTAATAGGTCTACAAGTAAAATGGGAATTGTTAGTTGAAAATCTCCCATTAATTGGTATTGCAATTGGCGCAATTTTATTGGCACGTTTAGTTGTTGTTTATGGTTTGTCACCATTTTTATCAACAAAACAATTACCTATCTCATATGCCTGGCGACATATACTATTTTGGGGAGCATTGCGTGGGTCTTTATCTATGGCGTTGGCGCTAAGTTTGCCAGCAAATTTAGATATGAAAGAACAAATTGTTATTCTTATATTTGGTGTTGTATTATTTACTTTGCTTATACCTGGTCTTACTATAGAGCCACTGATTAATTTATTGGGTCTGAAAAAAATTAGCCCTAAGGTCAATGAATATCAACTTTTACGAGCTAAACTAATTGCAATAAAAGCATCTCTGAGTGCTCTTGAATCATTACATCATGGCAATAGTATTTCCCATCATGTTTATGAAAAATTGAAAAAACAAGCTTTAGAAGAACAAGACAAAATTAAGGCAGATATTGAAGACTTACATTTAGCAAATGCTTCTATTGAACACATGCAAGTTTATCAAGCTAGTAAACAAATGTTGGAATCAAGAAAAGATAGTTTAATTAGTTTAGCTAAAAAAGAAGGCGTGAATCAAAATTTGATTGCTGATTTGATTGTAGAAATTGATCAGCAAATTGATGGATTGACTTATACAGCTAATAATGCAGATACACAATTAGATAAAACAACCAATTTAGAAAAAAGCGAAGATGTAGTTTAACGCTTGGAATTACTGTCAATTTTATTAGCGACCAATTGGGTGTAGCAAATATGCGGACAACTTTAGATATACTAATAAAGATAATAGAAGAAATAGCATTTTATACTTTGCCTTTTGGAAAGTTTTTATTAGTAGTAATTGTGCTTTCAGTTTTTTGGTTTTATTTTCAAACGAAATAAGATTAGGAATTAGAAATGCTTATCTCTAAAGCTTTGAGAGCTTATATAATTTAGAACGTATTTTGTGCAAAAAAGTGCAATTAATATTCACTTGGCAAGGAGTGTAATAATGGCTGTTAAGCAGTTAACAAGAGTAGAGTGCGATTCAATGGGAGAAATGGAAGTTCCAGAAGATGCTTATTATGGTGCCAGTACACAAAGAGCAGTTTTAAATTTCCCAATTAGTAATTTGAGATTTTCTCGTTCATTTATCAAAGCACTTGCATTAATAAAATACGCAGCAGCTGAAGTCAACAAAGAATATGGCGAGCTTGATGACAAAATTGCTCAAGCAATAAAACAAGCAGCTAAAGAAGTTGCTCAAGGCAAATTTGATAATCAGTTTGTAGTAGATATTTTTCAAACTGGCTCTGGTACTTCAACTAATATGAATGCTAATGAAGTAATTGCAAATAGAGCAATTGAAATTTTGGGTGGAAAGCGTGGAGATAGAAAACTTGTTCATCCTAATGATCATGTAAATAATGGCATGTCATCAAATGATGCAATACCGACTGCTATCCATGTAGCATGTTTGATTGAAATGAAAGAAAGTCTAAGACCTGCTCTTGAAACTTTAAGAAATAGTTTGAGCAAAAAATCTAAAGAATTTATGGATGTAATAAAAACTGGTCGCACGCATTTGCAAGATGCAACACCAATTAGACTAGGACAAGAATTTTTAGGCTACACTGGACAATTAGAGAGAGCCTTAGAGCGTTTAACATACGCAGAAGATCGTTTATCTCAAGTAGCTTTAGGCGGAACTGCCGTTGGCACTGGTATTAATAGTCGTCCTGATTTTGCCAAACGGGTTTTAGAAAAATTATCTAAATTAACACAAGTAAAAATAAAAGAAACAACTAACCATTTTCAAGCACAAAGTACTTTAGATGAAATGGTTGATGCTTCTGGTGTGCTGAAAACAATTGCAGTTAGTTTAACTAAAATTGCAAATGACATACGTTGGCTAGGATCAGGACCAAGAGCTGGTTTTGGTGAAATAGCACTGCCTGAAGTTCAACCAGGAAGTTCAATAATGCCAGGCAAAGTAAATCCTGTTATTGCTGAATCATTATTACAAGTAACAGCGCAGGTAATCGGAAATGATTTGACAGTTACTTTAGCTGGGCAATCAGGAAATTTTGAACTTAATGTTATGCAACCTGTAGCTGCATTTAATTTATTGCAGTCTATCTCATTGCTAGCTGCTGCTTGCCATAATTTTGCTCGCCAATGCATTGATGGCGTTAAAGCTACTCACAAAGGTCCTGAGATGGTTGAAAGAGGGCTTGCTTTGTGTACTGCTTTGGTTCCAGCCATTGGTTATGATTTGTCGGCACAAATTTCCCATGAGGCATCTCATTCTGGAGCAACAATTCGTGAAGTTGCCAGAAAACAGACCAAGCTTTCAGAGGAAGAACTTAATAAATTACTTGACCCATTTAAGATGACAGAACCTGATCTTTAATTAAAATGGGTAAAGAACGGTAATAAAATTATTAGTTATCAAGAAAAGTACTTGTCCAGAGAATGAAGAACAAGTACCTTGGTAATAGTAATGGTTCCCAAGTAGAACAAGTGGGACAATTTTGATTTTGATGGAGATTTAAAATGCAAGAAAGGTTTTTTCTCGGTTTTGTAATCATTTTAATTAATGTCTTCCTTTTTACTTCGGTTAATGTTTGTGCAATTGAAAAAGCACCAGAGAAAACCATTGAGGAAGTTCAAAACTTAAATAATGAAACTTTGGTGAAAGCAGTAAATAATTACATGCAAACACCAAGTTCTGACACTTTTAGAGAATTTACAAAAACATTTAGAAATATATTGCTTAGTTCTCCAAATACAAAATTACCGGCAGCTGCAATATTGGCTAATTATCCTAGTTTGTCGCAAATAGGAACAAAAGCAATTGATATTTCTGGCGGTCGATTATGGGTATTTACCAAAGTTGGTGACAATCATGAAGCAATTGTTCAGTGCCTGGATACAAAATCACGAGTAATAAAAGTAGGTAGACGTAAAAAGGTAGTTCATGATCAAGTTTCACACATTGAGAGTATTGGTTTGCCAAATGCAGTTGTGATACGTGAAGGTAAATTGATAAATGGTAAAGATGGTTTTCGTTTATTAGTTCTTGCTGGAGACAAAACCAATGGCACTATTTGGTTGAAAGCATATCGGATGATAGATGGGCATTTCAAAGAATCTAGCCAATACTTTGCTTCTGTACCATCTTTTTTACTTGATGATGTTTCTGGATGGGTATCTTTTCATGGCAATGATCTTATATGTACAGTTTCGCCAATGAAATCTTCTCCAGCAAGTAATGCTTCTGTAGCTAGTTTACCAGAATCAGAGCGATCTACTTACAAATTTTGTTTGCGCATAAGTCAGGCTGGTTATGTTCTTGAATCTGGAATTGTGGATGTTGCACCATATTCGGTGCTGTGTCAATTTGTTCAAGCGATAAAGCAAGGAAGAGCTGACATAGCGAAAGCACATGTAATTGACAGTAAGCTCATGAGCATACCTAAATATATTGGACTAAACGCTAATTATTCTCATAACTATAAAGTTACACAAATGGCAGCATCTCCCTCGGGTACTTATCGATATAGGCTGCTTACTGGACTAAAAGATGATTTGATTATTGATGTTGTATCAATTAAAAGTATTCCAGCAAATAAAATAGAGCCATTTAGATATGACTGGCTGATAAAAGCAATTTTTGTTGCGCCTGCTGATAAATTCTTGCAAACGATAGCTGAAAATTTACCTCAGGCAAACTTAGCGGTTGTCGAGCTTCATGATGCTAATTCTAGCCATGAGAGTCGTCCACAAGCGGTTTCAGTAAAAACAATAAAGACTCAGCCATAACCATAGATAGATTTATTTGTTTTTCTCTTTTGTTTTGTCAAGAGAAAGTAAATAGATAGATGACTGAATCTAAAGGAAGCATAGCTACACACTTGTAGGACCAATGGCTAGTTTTTGGGTAAAGTGTGTGTAGAGGCATCACAAGTTATATGTCTTTTGAAGAACAATTAGACGATTCAAATCTCATTACATCTCCGCTTACCTTTAGAACTTACTCTTATCGCGAAAATATTTTTGCAGAATTCGAGGGGCTAATTGGTGAGGGGAAAAAGTTTGATGGGCTAATTATTGATTTAATGCAAACAGGATTTTCATTGCCAATGGAAATGATTGTCAAGTTTTTTAATTATGGCAAACGTTTACTAAAGCCAGAAGGAGTAATGTTATTTGTAAAGCCTGATGGGGCGATTACTCTTACTAAAGACGACCCAGGTGGTGGACTAACTCTTAATATTTACGATAGTCCATTTGGAATTTTTACACGTTATCCAATGTTAGCTGATTATTTATGCGCCACAGTCTCTGGTGTTGATCGTAGACGCCTGCGTGGTGGAGGTAGCACATTAGCTAATCATATTCTTTATACTTCTATCCCAGTTTTAACTAGTAAAGGTACTGAACTAAAAAATAGATTTGAAATACCACCGCCACAAAATTGGTTGTTGCAGTTAATTGATGATTATTCTTCGTGTGAGGCTATTGCTCGTTTAATGGAAGCTAGGCACCATGTGCATTCAGATGAAACATTTGCTCTTTTGCAAGAATTGGAATCAGAGGGAATTATTTTCCCAATTTTTGCTCGCATTCAGTTTTTAGCAAATTGTTATCATAACCATAAGCCATTTCGACTAGGTAGATACATGGTTGCCTCAAGTATTATTACTCCTTCTCAGCTAGAAGAATTGCTTGAAATGCAACAAGAAGAAGGTTGGGGAAGAAATCAAAAAACTTTCTTAGGACTTTTAGCGATAAGGCGTGGTTATATCAATACCAGAGAATTAGAATTGCTTTTAAATGACCAATATCTTTATGGTGGTTATCATAAAGCTGCTGAAGCTGATGAAATGCGAGCGGAGAAAAAGCGTAGTATAGAAACTGTTCGTGATTCTATGATTGGTAGTCTTGGCGCAATTGATTCTGCTGGATTATTGCAATCAATTTCTACAGCTAAAAAAACTGGACTTTTGACTATAGAAAATAGAGATAAGACAATTATTGTTTTGTTTAGCGAAGGAAAGCCAACGCATGCTCGATTAGGCAAATTGTCAGGAATGGAGGCTGTAACTGAATATCTTGTAACTTGGAATGAAGGAATTTTTGTGTTTCGAGATAAGGGCATGTCTCCTGAAATTACTGCTGACTGTTTGTTGAATCAATCATTAGATAGAATGCTTCTTGATGGGGCACTGTATCAAGATCAAGTAAACACTATACTTGCACAAATACCAGAGGGAAGAAATGCTGTGCTAGAAAGAGTCTGGAATTTTGATGAATTGTGGATTGAATTTTCTCAAAAAGATTTACATTATTTTGATGAAACCATTGTTGCTGAAAAAGAAAAAGCAAAAATATACCAGGTGGCAAAAAAGATTGATGGGCTGACAATCATAGATGAGGTGATTAATTCTACTGATGATTGGACAACTAATAAGATATTGAAGTCTATTCAGTTGATGTTGGATAACAAACTAATCGTGAGCCAGCAAACTAGTTTGTTTAGACCGTTGACATTGTTTCAACGTGTGTCTGGAGAAATACAAGCTTTAATTGGTAAAGAAGAAAATAAAAATTTATTGTTGGTTAGTTCGCATTATGTGCATGGAGAATCTGCTGCTGCCCGCCGTTTCAATATTGATGTAGAAGGTAGAATTAGTGTTAATCTCAATGAAGTAAAAAATTCAGGAACACCAGTGTCCGTGGTGCTGTTAGAATTGCGTCGCTGGATGGAAGCATATTTAGCATATGTACGCAGACAAGTAGATCCTCAAATAGTTGACGCTTTATTGTCCCGCGTAGTTAAGGGCGGCAACGACTAAACGTGGAGTGGAGTAAAATCTAATGGAATTCAAACAAGAATTAAATAATCTAAGCAATATTGAAGCAGATGCAGTAGTTGTATTTCTATTTCAGGACCAAAAATTAGATGAGACTTTAAAAAAGATTGACTCTCAATTGCCGGCTAAATTTATAGAAGAAGTAGTGAAAGCGGCAAATAGTGATGGCTTTAAAGGTAAAACAGCTCAATTATTAAAGTTACCCACATTTGGGCATATAAAGCCAAGCTGGCTGGTTATTGTTGGCATTGGTAAATCAGATGAGTATACTGACACTTTCATGCGAAGATTGTCTGCACAAGTTTGCAGACGTTATATGCCATCGAATAATAATGGTAAAAAAAATATTTGTTTTGTTATGCCTAAGGCAAATGTTGATGCTATTCGCTGTGTGATAGAAGGATGGCTGTTAGCTTCTTATTCTTTTCAAAAATACAAGTCAAAACCTGATGAATTAAAACAAGCTGATACTAAATGTTTGAGTTTTTCTATTATTGATTCTAAAGACCAAATAGCTAAAAATGATTTTTCATATAATGTTTCTTTGGCAGAAACTATAGCTAGTGCAACAAATTTTGCTCGCGAATTAGTAGCAGAACCACCAGCTGATATGACGCCAACGAAATTAGCGCAAATAGCTAGCGAGCTAAAAGGTAATAATTTGAGTTGTGAAATTATGGATCGCTCTCACATGGAAAAATTGAAAATGGGAGCTTTCTTAGGAGTAGCAAGAGGTGCAAGTGAACCACCTAAATTTATAGTTTTAAAATATAAAGGCGACAATGCAAAAAGAAAAATTGCTATTGTTGGCAAAGGTGTCACTTTTGATTCAGGTGGACTATCGCTAAAAAACCCTCAATCAATGGAAACCATGAAATATGATATGACTGGTGCAGCAGTTGTTATAGCAGTTATTAAGATAGCTTCTGCCTTAAAATTACCCTTAAATATAATTGGAGCAATTGGTGCTACTGAAAATATGCCTGGACCTAATGCATTACATCCAGGTGATGTGGTAATAGCGGCAAATGGCAAAACTATTGAAGTCAACAATACAGATGCTGAAGGTAGATTGATTTTAGCGGATGTTCTTTCTTATATAGCCAAAGAAAAGCCGGATGAAATTATTGATATAGCAACGCTGACAGGAGCAGTTGTAACCGCTTTAGGGCGTGTATGTGCTGGTATTATGGGTAATAATGATGAATTGATAGAAAATATTATTTCCGCGGGAACTCTCGCTGGTGAAAAATACTGGCAATTACCTTTGCTGGAAGAATATGAAGAGAGTCTGAAAAGTGATATTGCTGATTTAAAAAATGCAGGCTCTAAAGGAGCTGCACCAAGCTCTTGTGCTGGTATGTTCTTAAAAGAATTTGTTGATAGCAAGCCATGGGCTCATTTAGATATTGCTGGTCCTGCTTGGCGCGAGAAAGAAAAAGATGAATGCAATAAAGGTGGAACAGCGTTTGGAGTTAGAACCCTTAGCTATTATCTTTTATCGCTAATAAAATAAATGAAAAATTTATTGGGCAACAAGTTGAGTAATTGTACGCATCAATGGAATTAATTTATCTGTGCCAGTACCATTGCTGACAGTAACTAAAATCCCACCACCAAAATCAGCAATTACTAAATAACCTTGTGGGCTGGTGCCAACTAATTGGTGCAAATGATTGTGCCCACCAATTTTTTTAATAGCATTGGTTGTACCAACATAAATTGCTAATGACCATATACCAATTGATTCTGCATCTAATTCTTTAGGCATATTGTTAGCAATTAAAATGCCATCATGTCCAACAATTACAGAGCCAACAACATATGGTAAGGTCGATATGTGCTGCAATAATTTGTTTATTTCTTCAGCAGCTTCTAAAGTAAGTACTCTCACTTTGCTATCACTTAAATCTTCTTTAGCAATTGTGCCAATTCTTGTTAGATCTTGTTGATCCAGTAAGAATTTACCAATAGCAGCAATTTTACCTGGAGCAGCTTCATTAGCTGTATCTGGCTTGCTATCAAGCTTGCCGATGCCTTCTATTTTAAGCGGTGTGCCAGGTGTATCAGAAGCTTCTCGAATCGTCTGTACTGCGCTTTTCATGCTGATGTGAGAAATGCTATCGTCTTGTACACCTAAATTATCAGCAAATATTTTATCCATAGCATCATCATCAATTTGAAATATGCCACTTTTTCCTTCTGTACTTGTTTTAGTTTCTGGTTTTGCTGTTTCATCAGGAGCTGACGCTGGTCTGGTATTAGCTTGTGGAAAAGCTGGCACAGGAGGAATAGCCGGAGGTGCTTGTTGAATTTTTTGAGGTAATGGTGGAACCGGTGGCACAACTGGTAGAGGAGGAACGGGAGCGGACTGTGCATCTGGTGTTGCAGGTGTTGATTGCACAATATTTGGATTGATACCTAAATTGCCAGTGAAAATATTATCCATTGCTGAATCATCTAAATTAAACAAGCCAGCATTTTTAGTACTGCTTATTTGAGGTTGAGCTGGGCTCTCAGCTGGAGTAGGTTCTTTGGCAGCGCTTTGTCCTGGCAAGGGAGGAGGCGTTTGAGAAGGCTTAGCTATTGCTTCATTAATGCCTAAATTATCTCTGAAAACTTTATCAATGGTTTTATCATCTAAATTTCTAAATAAGCCACCACCTTTATCAACTGTTTGATTTTCTTCTGCCATAGAAGTCAAATCATTGCCTAATATATTTGTTAGACGTTCACTCATTGAAGAATCGCTTGCTGCCGGCTGTTCTCCCACAGCTGGTGGACCAAAAGGTTCAATTTTAGGTGTAGGTGTAGAACCAGTTTGACGTGGTGGTAATTTTACTGCCGACTCGCCAGATGTTTTTGGTGTGCCTAAACCAGAATCATCTAATTGAAATGCACTCCAAATACCAGTTTGAATTTGTTCTGCTTCGTCAGACCAAGTTTGTTTTTTATCAGTTGTTGGTTGTGCTTCTCCAGATCCCCAAGCTGAATTTTCCACGTTTGTACTTTGATCTGGCGCAGCTTGGCTAGGACCACCCCACGTACCAAAATTCTGATTATCTGTTGTTGTAGCTTGCTGAATATCAGCTTGAGAAGTCTCGCTTGTTGTTTGAGTCCATTCTTCTTCTTGCACCTGTTCTTTTGGTTGTTTTTCTTCAACAACTTTTCTTCTAATAGATTCAGCTAGTGTTAGTGGAGTTTCAGAGTCTTCTTTTATTGGCTGAGGTGTGGACATGCCAAATTTGTCAGATAAAGACGATCGAGATATTTTTTGTTCGCTATTTTGTTGTAGGCGAACTAAACTTTTAAGTCTGGCACTTGTTGCTCTTAAATCATCTTCTAAATCTTGTCGACCTTTAGGAGGTCTTACCGTTTCTTCGGCATTTTTACCGCCACGCCTAATGTGAGGATAATTTCCACCAGTTTCTTCTATGTCCTCGCCAACTTTTTGAACTTTAGCTTCTTGCTTTTTCATGGTTAGAGAAGCAAATAAATTAGTGAAAAATCCTAAGAAACCACCTCCGCCTTGAGGCAATTCTTCCATAATTTGCCTCGCTAATGCTTCAATATTGTTTGGAATATATTCGTCAGGTAATGTTACTTCTGGTGCACCCTGAATAACTTGTTCCAATTGATGGTGGAAGCGAGCACATGAATCACATGTATCTAAGTGAGCTAAAAGCATACGTTCATCTTGAGCTGAGAGACTTAGATCAAAGCTTTGTTGTATCAAAAATCTGAAACGACTACAGTTCATATAATTTGTCCAATAATTACCTTGTTATTAACCCCGCCCGAGACACTTGACTACTTGAACTCGTGATCTATGCAACCAAGCCATTACGTTTTCTGGATTCTGATGTAATACTGCTGTTACTTGCTTCATGTTTAAGCCTAATTGATGTCTAAGGATAAATACTTTCTTTTGTTCTTCAGCTAGTGAATTAATACACCGTTTTACTCTTTGTGTACCCAAGATTACTGTGGTTTCCCAGTCCATTTGAGCTGAACCATCAATAGTTGGATCTGTTTGTGGTTGCATAGCGCTTGGAGTACTTGTACGTCCATGATAGTCAACAATCACATTGACAATGAATTGACTTAACCAATCGCTTAAAGACTCAGCTGCCAATTGTTTGATATTCATTTGTTTGAGGGCAGTATAAGCTAGTTTGAAGGCTTCAATTGTTAGTTTAGAGGCGGCTTCAGCATCATTAGTAGCTATGAAAGCAATGCTATAAAACCTTTCTTGATTTTGCCAAATAAACTCTCCTAAGGCTTGTTTATTGCCTTTTTTGACGTCAAGAAGAAAGGTGGATACACCTAAATCGGAATATTTGCGGGGTTGTAGTAAGCTCATTTTTATAATATTAAACTTAAATGGTAAGCTAGTCTTGTTTTGTATTAAAAGATTAAATACAACTTTATAGCTTTAGTTTACACAATTTCTATTTAACTGAATAAACAAAACCCAATTTTTGGCTATATTATGTCGACTCCTTCCTTTAATTTTTAACGTAACGCTATAACCTTTTATGCCCAGAAAACCTAACTTTACCCTGGATGTCAAAATTGTAAACCAAGAAGCTTTTACGCATGATTTAGTTATCAGACAGCCTAGAATCTTTAAACCACAAGATGTTTTAATTGCTTCAAGCAATATCAGTATCACAGCCAATAGCGGAAATTTGCCCCAAGCTATTTTCAATTTAGCTAAATATATAATCAGTGACTATTTTTATTTTGCACATCGTACTGGTTTGTATAATCGTCAAAGGATGCTATGGGAATCACTAGCAAAAATTAGTAGTATTGAAATCTTTCAAGTAGAAGAAGGACTGTTCAAAAAGAAAGCAGTGCCAATATTTGATTTATTGTTTTGTGACTATAAGAAAAAAGCTTTGATTATGGCAACATTGGTGGAAAAAGATATTGAGGCTATTAACGGACAAAATTTATTATCATGCATCATGAATTTTTTAATTAGAGTACGCAATCAAGGTAAAGTTAATGGTTTGTTTGCTGCTTTTCCTCACCCGTTTCCATCGGATGTATATAATTATGTGCTTAAAGCAACAAATGGAGCTGATCCAGTAGCTCACTTTGAAGCATTTTTGCCTAATATTGGAGCACCACTAAATTTGCTTAGTATGACTGATCAATTATACGTAGGGGAATCAGAGCCTGTTAGTTTAGTTTATCCTGATTTATCCAAACGCAAATTATTATAGTAATATATGGACTATAAAGGAATATTGCCATGTTTGCGAGGTGGTGTTTGTATTCGTTTATTTTCTTGAACAGATAAAAACGATATGAAACGATCGCGAGTTGTAGATGGTTTGATGACGTCGTCTATATAACCTTGTTCGGCAGCTATATATGGATTGGCAAACCTGTTTTTGTATTCACTGACTAGATTTTGTATTTTTTCCTTATTACCTTCCTTACCAATTTCTTTTCTGTATAAAAGATTGACAGCACCTTCTGCTCCCATGACAGCAATTTCACCAGTTGGCCAAGCTAGGTTTAAGTCACCACCGACATTCTTGGAGCCCATGACGTCGAACGCCCCACCATAAGCTTTGCGGGTAATTACAGTTAGTTTTGGTACAGTAGCTTCACAATAAGCGTATAAAAGTTTGGCACCATTTCTTATTATGCCGCCATATTCTTGCAATTTGCCAGGCAAATAACCTGGAACATCAACAAATGTAATTAAGGGAATATTGAATGCATCCAAGAATCTAATAAATCTTGCTGCTTTTACTGATGCATCAATATCCAAAACACCAGCCAACACTTTTGGCTGGTTAGCAACAAAACCTACAGAGCGACCTTGTAATCTGGCAAAACCAATAATAATATTTTTTGCATGATAACGCGAAACTTCAAAGATAGAGTTTTGATCAAATATTCTTTCCAGTACATCATACATATTATATGGCTTTATTGGATCTATTGGCACTATATTATCTAGCTCAGCTATTTTAGGATGTGCTTTTGACAGATTATTCTCAGGTGCGCTGTCTAAATTATTGCTTGGCAGATATGAGAGAAGTGCTTTAATTGTTGAGATAGCTTCTTCTTCATTTTCTGCTAAAAATTGTGCAACACCAGATTTTACATTGTGAATTTCAGCACCACCAAGTTCTTCAAAAGTCACTTCTTCACCAGTGACTGTGCGTACTATTTCTGGTCCCGTAATAAACATATAGCTTTGATTTTTGACCATAATTGTAAAATCAGTCACAGCTGGGCTATAAACAGCACCGCCTGCGCAGGGTCCAAAAATGGCAGAAATTTGTGGTATTACACCAGATGAATTGACGTTTCTATAAAATATATCAGCATAGCCAGCAAGGCTATTTACTCCTTCTTGAATGCGTGCTCCACCACTTTCGTTTAAACCAATAATAGGGCATCCTGCTTCTTTGGCTAAATCCATAACTTTGCACACTTTTTTTGCAAAAACTTCCCCTAATGCTCCCCCTAAAAAGGTAGCGTCGTGAGCAAATAAATATACGGGGCGATTGTCGATAGTAGCATAGCCTGTAATAACTCCATCTCCAGCAACTTTCTTTTTATCAATGCCAAAATGATGGCAATTGTGTAATGCCCAACGATCTATTTCAACAAACGAATTTGGATCTACTAATTTCTCGATACGCTGCCTAGCTGTTAAAAGTCCCTTTTCATTACGCAACTTGCAATTTGCATCTTCAATTACTTTTGCTTCTGTTAAACGGCGCTCCAGCTCATCGTTAGGACCAAGTTTTGTTGTACTCATATATTTCTACTTACCTTTTGTTTTCTATATTTTCTAAATTATATGCAATAAAAATGCATGTACGATGTACAAATAAATCGTCATCGTACAAACATCTAATAAGCTTGTAATTAAGGGACCACTAGCATGTGCAGGCTCAAAACCCAAACGGTCAAAAATAATTGGTATAAGAGTACCAATTAAAACACCAATGGACATGGTTAAAAATAAAGAAACACCAACTACTAAACCAAGATTATTATGATCATGTAAAACTGCCAAACAAACAAGAGCAGTGATAGTACCACAAACTGTACCAAGTAGCATGCCCACTCTAATTTCATGGAAAATATTTTTTACGGCAGTACGAAAATTAAATTGTTTACGAGAACCTCTAATAACAATACATGTGCTTTGCATGGCGACACTTCCAGTAACACTTGTTAATAGAGGCATAAAAGATGCAGCAATAATTGTTTGTTTAATGACGTGATCAAATTGAGTAATTACCATTGCTGCTACTGATTCAATTAATAAAGTAATCACTAGCCATGGCAATCTAGCTCGCACAGCCTGTCTTACGCTTGATTTTAAACTTTCACTAGCTTCGGTATCAGTGACATCAATACCAGAAGATTGATAAATATCCTCTGTTGCTTCCTCAGCCAATACATCAATAGCATCGTCAGCTGTAATAACTCCTCTTAATTTTCCTTCGTTATCTACAACTGGCAATGAAAGTAAATCATAATGTTTTAGTTTTTCAGCAGCTTCTTCTTGATCTGTATCAGTTGATACTTTAATGACATTTGTGTCCATGATGCTCGATAATTGTGCTTCAAGTGGTGCTGTCAATAAATCTTTAACTGAAATGTGCCCAACCAGATGCTCTTCTTCATCTATGACAAATATATCGTAGAGCTCTTCTTCAACTTCTTCATATTCATCTTTGATTTTGGCAAGCACTTGTTCAACTGTCATATTTGTTGGCAAAGATAAAAAATCAGTAGACATAATGCCGCCAGCTGAATCATCTTTAAATGACATGAGTTCATATAAGTCCCCTGCGGCCTCATTGTCTGTCATTTGGCTAATAATTGACTCAGCTGTCTCATCTGGTAATTCTGACAACAAGTCAGCAGCATCATCAGGAGACATTTTGCTTACAATTGGCACAATACCAATATTTCCTAAATGACCTAATAATCTTTTTTGAATTTCAGGGTCTAATTCAGCTAAAGTTTCAGATGCATGATCTAAATCAAGGAGCCGAAAACAAAACAATTGTTGGTTTTCATCAAGCTCTGGTAATAGTTCGGCTATATCTTGCGGATACTGCTCATTGAGAATTAGTCTTAATTGATGCTTATCGCCTTGATCGATAAGAGAAATCAAATGATCTATATCTAGCGCAGTAATTTGATTGGCGCTTGACATATTGTCTCCCAAACTAATTTTGTCATGACTTTGAGCATAACAATTATGTACCAAAATGAGGTTAAATAGATAGCCTTCAAGCGCGAGCAAAAATATTTGTTATTGGTGAGAGAAAAATTGCCAATAACAATATATTTTGTTTGAACTTATTTGCTTGCTAATCTTCTAAATAGCCAGAAAGTTTAGATGACCAAGCTGGTTGTCTTAGTTTACGGAAAGCTTTATGTTCTATTTGTCTTACACGTTCACGGGTAATGTTAAATAGTCTGCCTACTTCTTCTAAAGTACGTTGGCGTCCATCAGCTAATCCATAACGTAAATGCATAATGTCACGTTCGCGTGGTGTAAGTTGACTGAGCATGCGATTTAAATCTTGACGCATTAGCTCTTCTTCGGTATTGGAATCTGGTCTGGCTGAATCACTATCTTCAATTAAATCGCCTAGATAAGTTTCTTCGTCTCTATTTAATGGCATTTCCATTGAAATAGGTTCTCTATCTGCTTGGATAATTTCTTGAATTTTAGTTACAGATAAGTCTAAAGCACCTGATAATTCAATCTCAGTTGGTTTTCGGCCATATTCTTGTGATAATTTAGCACTTGCCTTTTTTAACTTATTAATAGATTCCACCATGTGTACAGGCACACGGATAGTTCTAGATTTATCTGCTAAGCCACGAGAGATAGCTTGTCTTATCCACCAGGTGGCATAAGTAGAAAATTTAAATCCTTTTGTATAATCAAATTTTTCAGCGGCTCTAATTAAGCCTAAATTGCCTTCTTGAATTAAATCTTGGAAGGGTAGACCACGATTAACATATTTCTTGGCAATTGATATTACTAATCGTAAATTGGCTTGAATTAGCTTTTTCTTTGCTTCACGATCACCTTTTGCAATTAATCTTGCTAATTCAATTTCTTCGTCAGGTTTGATCATCTTTACCCGACCAATTTCTCTTAAATAAAGACGGACAGAATCTTCGTTAAATGAAGCTTCTTTAGTAGCTGTCGGAGCTATTTCCTCTTCTTCCTCATGTACTACTACCCCATTATCAAATAGGGTCAATTCCGACCAATCATCTGCTATATCTTGTGCAAGTCGAGATGCCACTTTTTTTCTCCAGTATTTAAATCAATCTTCTATTGGCTTTTTACCCACTTCACAGAAATTCCTAGCAGTCAAGGGTAATATTAAGTTTTGTAAATTTATCAAACAAAAAGGATATAAATGCCTAATAGCCACGAATCTGTTATATTCAAACTCTTGTTTTTTATGAGGAATATATGACCAAACAATATAATGCCAGGGTAAAGCGTCAGCGCCGTAAAGCTAAAGTTAATCGTCAAAGAGCTAAAGTACGTAAATTAATAGCTGCAGCCAAAGACAAGGACTAAAATAATCGTGCCAGAAAAACGCATAATGTCTGGAATGCGTCCAACAGGACGCTTGCATTTAGGGCATTATTTTGGCGCTCTAATGAATTGGATAGAGTTTCAAAATTCATATCAATCATATTTTGCTATTGTTGACTGGCATGCTTTAACAACTAAATATCAAAATCCACAAGAAATTAGTCAAAATATTCGTGAAATAGCTTTAGATTGGTTAGCTGTAGGCGTTGATCCAGAAAAAGCAACTATATATGTGCAATCAGCAGTAAAAGAAATTGCTGAATTACATCTTTTATTATCTATGATTACTCCCCAAAATTGGGTTGAACGAGAGCCAACATTGAAAGATATGGTAAAAATGCTGGACGCTAATGAAAGCGAAGCTGAAAAGAAAGTTACTTATGGATTAATTGGCTATCCTGTTTTAATGACTGCTGATATTTTGGCTTTCAAAGCTAATTTAATTCCAGTTGGCAAAGATCAAGAATCACACCTTGAATTTGCAAGAGACATTGTGCGCAAATTTAATGGACTTTATAATGTAGATTATTTCCCTGAACCTAATCCTAAATTTACCGCTACACCATTGCTCAAAGGTATTGATGGACAAAAGATGGGGAAATCATATGGCAATGATATTAAACTAGCTGATACTGAGGCAGATACTTTAAACAAAGTAAAAAAAATGATTACAGATAGAACACGCATCGCAAAAACAGATCCTGGACATACGGATTTATGTGAAGTGCCTTGGCCTATGTATAATATTTTTGCTAAAGATATCAAAGAAAAAGTTAAAGAAGAATGTGAGTCAGCAAAAATAGGATGTGTTGAATGTAAAACACGTTTAGCTGAAATCATTAATGATTTTTTGAGGCCTATTCGTGAGAAACGTAATAAATTAGCTGATAACCCAAAACGTGTACAAGAAATATTGGAATATGGCAATAATAAAGCTAGAGCTTTTGCCAAAGAAACTTTAAGTGAAGTTAGAGAAATAATGGGACTGCAAAACTGGCAGTAAAGCTTTTAATGCTAAAACAATGGCTAGATAAAACTGAATCTGCTATGGCAATAATTTATGCTATTAGTTTGCCTTTGTCTTTAACTCTTTCTTGGATTACATTTATATGTGCTCTTTTCGTATCTGTACTTTCAATATTGGTAAATGGAAAAAATCTGAGGCATATTGTATTTAAATTATTGCCAAAATATATTTTTGTACCAATGTTATTGTTTGTACTGGCTGTAGCATTGTCAGGACTGAAAGCAGGTTTGATAAGTGAAGCGCTAGCCTCGGTATTTGCATTGAAGACCATGATGGTTTTTATTTGGGCTTATTTTTTATTTGCAAGAAAGAACAATCTTATTTTTAAAAGTTTAAAAGCGTTATTATTTGTCTCAGCTATTGCTGGGATTTTTGGTGCAATTCAACAAGTATTTAATTTTCATCCATTTGGATATAAATATTTGCAAGGAACAGGATTTTTAGGTGGACCAATGCCTTATGCTGGACAAATGCAAATATTTAGTATGCTATCTGTTGGCATATTACTCTGTACATCGAGGCAAATAAAAGAAAAAATTTATAGCATTATTATTGCTCTTTGTAATTTATTAGGTGTTGTCTTTGCTGGTGAACGTAGTGCCTGGCTGGGGGCAATTTCGGGCTTATTAGGCGAGTGTATTTTAAAGTCAAAAAAAACAGCATTAATCAGTCTAATTCTAATTGTATTTGGATCTGGATTGTTTTATGCTACTGTCCCATTGGTTAAAATAAGAACAGAACAATTGTTTTCACCAAATGTCGATATTAGCTTACAAGTTAGATGTGTTGTTTGGAAACAAGCAATGCTTGATTTTGTGAAGTCACCAGCTTTAGGTATTGGTTTTCGTAATTTTAAACATTTTGATATGCCATATGCTATCGTGCCAGGGCGGTCTAAAGATATTAATCACGCTCATAGTAATTATATGCAAATTGCAGCAACTACTGGTTTATTTGGACTAATTACTTATTTATGGTTTTTTATCGCACTTACATTTGAAAGTGTGTTTATTTATAATAAAGCAAAAGTTTTTCAATACAATAATAATGTACAAAATATACCAGGATTGGCACTGGGCATATTTGGTAGCATTATTGCTCTTATGATTTCTGGTGTTTTTGAATATAATTTTGGTACAAGCCAAGTTCAATTAGTTCATTGGTTTGTACTGGGAATGCTCGCCATAAATACTGAATCTAAAATCGAGAATTAATTTTATTATTTTTGCTTCTTTTTTTATAGTCAACAATAAATATACGTCCTGTAGCAAAAGTTTTTGCGTTTTGGGAGATATTGCCAGCAATAGCATTTAATAAAACTTTCACTGGATTTGTGTCTTTATCAAGTAAATTGGTTTTTGTGATTGATTCAAGCATAGGCAGTATCATAAGAAGACTAAGCAAGAGTGTAAATGCACAGTTAAGGATTAACGAAACTGTGTATAAAAGCGCTTAAATATAGCGTTTATGCAGGTTTAAGTTGTTTTTGAAACAGTCTCCAGAGCCAGTGGAATTTGAAACCAGAAACTGGCACCTTTACCTTCAGTGCTATCCACCCCAATTATGCCATTATGCTGGGTAATAATTGCTTTGCAAATAGCAAGACCTAGCCCAGTTCCACCTTTTTGTTTTGAATCATTAAAATCAACTTGTTGAAACCGTTCAAATATAGAATCGTGATATTTGTTAGGAATGCCCCTTCCTTGATCAGTTACTCTCACTTCAAGTTTATTTTCAATTTTGCAAGTATTAATAGTTATTTTTCTTTCTTCTGGTGAAAACTTTATAGCATTGCTCAAAAAATTGATTAATACTTGTACTAAGCGATCGCCGTCGGCAAATAAATTTATTTTGTCAGAAGAAAATTCTATTGATATTTTATGTTTGTCAGCAACATTGCGTACTGATTCGATTGCTTTTTCAATAATTGAGGAGATTTCAATTTCACTTTGCTGCATGGCAATTATTCCGGATTCTAATCTTTCAGCATCAAGCAAATCTTTAATGAGATTCATTAATCGACCTATGTTTCGGTCTGCCATTAGCAATGTTTTTTGTCCTCTATCATTTAAATTGCCATACAGTCCTTCTTTCAACAGTCCCAGGAATCCTTGCACTGATGTAAGTGGGGTTCTTAATTCGTGACTTACCATTGCTACAAATTCTTGTTTCAATTTTTCAATTGCGTGTCTTTCTGAAACATCAATAATTACTGCTAAATAACTTTGTTTATTAGGGCTATTAAATTCGGTAATTGACAGATCAACGGGAAAGGTTTTTCCATCTTTATCTAAAGCTGTTTTGGAAATAATATGCCCAAGAGCTTTTTGTGTAAGTTCTGATACAAATGATTTTTTATTACCGCTTTCTTCTTTAAATAATATTTCTAAATTCTGCCCTTCTATACTTTGAAATTGACAACCAAACATTTCTTCTGTTTTGGGATTAATTTGTTCAATAATGCCAGTTTCAGAAATAATAATCAGCCCAACTGGCATGCTCTCAATAATATGACGGATACTAGCTTCTGCTGCTATTGCATTTTTAGTTATTTCTCTTTCTTTGTGAGTTGACTCGGCTAGAGCAAGAGCCATGCTATTAAATACTTTATCGAGTTGAGCAATTTCATCAGAGCCTTTTATGGGAGGGTTTAATGGCATTTCTCTGGCAAGTCGAGTTGTATTGTCCATAAGTATTTTTAAGCGCTGAGTAGTCCATTTGTTAAAATATAGTGCTAGAAAAATAGCAATAAATATATTGAGTATGATGCCAACAAAAAGTAATTGTTTTATTTGTTGCCTTGATATTTCTTGAATAATAGGGCTTCTTTTTTCTAGACGCTCTAATTCTGAGCTTAAATCATTTGTTTCCCTCATCAAGTCTTGAAATATTTCTTTTGATGCAGCAAGTTCTGTATACGCTTTTGCCCTATGTCCTGCTTCTTGTAATTCTTCGGCACGTTTTAAAGCAAGTATACACTTATCTACAGTATTAGAAAGCTTTTCAATACTTGCTAATTCTTTAGGATACTGAGCAACTAAAGATTTCATGGTGTCGAAATCTTGGGGAAGTTTAGCTATTGTTTCTTTGTATTTGTCAGCAAAAAACTTTTTGCCTGTAACGCAATATCCAGCTACAAAACTAAGTGAGTCGACAAAGCGTTTGTTGGCTAAATTGATTTGTTTAACTACAGCTTTTATATGTGCTTCTCTTTTAATTTCTGCTTCTGCTTGCTGTAAAGCACTATATAAAATGGCTACGAAAATCAATTCGAAAATAAGCGGTACTGCAACTAGAATTAAGCCTTGATGCGATAATTTAAACTTAAGTGGCATGGCGCTTGTCCAAATATAATTATGCTTCTAGTTTGTAACCGACACCGTGAACGGTTTTTATCATTGAATTGTCTTTATTGCCATCAACTTTTTTTCTTAGTCTTTTCAGACAAGTTCTGATTGCTTCTTGTGATGCTTCAGTACCTGAATCCCAAACTCTGTCTAAAAGAGCTTCTGCGCTAAAAACTTGATTAGGGTGACGCATCAAGAATTCTAGTAAAGCAAATTCTTTTGGTAATAACTGAATATCAGTATCACCCTTTTTTACATTAAATGTCTGAGGCTCAAGAACTAAATCACCAATTTTTAAAACATTTTCTGTAGCTTGTGAGGCACGTCTCAATAATGCCCGAATACGTGCTGCTAATTCTTTGATGTGAAAAGGTTTTGTTAGATAATCATCGGCACCTGCATCTAAGCCAAATTCTTTATCAGAAATTGTATCTTTACCAGTTAACATAATAACTGGTGTAGCACCGCCGTTTTGGCGAAACTTTTTACAGATATCCACACCGCATAAATTAGGTAATTGCCAATCAAGAATTACTGCATCGTATTTACATGATTTCAGCCTATCAAGTCCTTCTTGTCCGTCATGAACGCATTCAACTAAATGATGTTCATAGCTTAGCCAATCACTAATCATTGCACTTAAATCTAAATCGTCTTCAACTACTAAAATTTTAGGCATTTATTAAACCAGAACTGAATTAAATATAGGTTGCCAAGAAGAGCCTTTAAAATGGACCAATTCACATTCTCTATACCCAGATTTTAAGTAAGATTATTAACTAGTGTTTGAAGCAACGCTGTCCAGTAAAGAGCATAGTAATACCAGCTTTATCACATGCTTCAATGACTTCTTTATCTTTAATGCTGCCGCCAGGTTGCAAAATAATTTTGATGCCTGCTTGTTTTGCTTCTTCAATACTATCTGGCAAAGGGAAAAATCCATCGGAAGCTAAAATTGCTCCATTGGCTTTATCCCCTGCTTGTTGCAAGGCTAATTTAACAGAACCAACTCTATTGGTTTGTCCAATACCAAATCCTAATGAAATACATTTGGATGTAACAAATATAGCATTAGAAGTAAGATTTTTTACCACTGACCAAGCAAAAGAGACGTCGTCCTTTGCTTCATTGGATAATTGGCTTTTGGTAACACATTGAAATTTGTTTACATCTACCCATGCTTCATTTTGTTTTTCAACTAAAAAACCAAAATCTGCTAGATCTTTAAAATGTAATTGTCTGTTGTCTTTAGCAATGAGAAAGTCTGGCTTGATTTTTAATACACGTAGATTTTTTTTCTTGGAAAATATGGAAAGTGCTTGAGTTGAAAATGCTGGTGCTAATACAATTTCAACAAAATTTTCAATTATTTTATTTGCTAATTCTTCGTTAAGCTCAGATGTAAATCCATAAATTCCCCCAAAGGCAGAAATAGGATCGCAAGCATAAGCTATTTTAAATGCTGTGCTCATATTTTTATCTTGAGCAATTCCGCAAGGATTATTATGTTTGATAATACAAACTGATTCTTTACCGGATCTACTGTTGCCATTAATATCACGCAAAATATTTACCAGTGCATAAACATCGGTAATATTATTGGCAGAAAGCTCTTTGCCTTGCAATTGTTCAAAAGGAGGGAAACTAGCTGATTTTTCGTCTGTATTTTGATACCAAGCTGATGATTGATGAGGATTTTCTCCAAATCTTAAATCAAATTGTTTGGATAAATTGAGAGTTATTTGTATATCGAGAGAATTAGACTCTTGATTGCGTAAATAGCTTGCAATATGGGTATCATACTGAGCAGTTCTTTCAAAAGATGCTAAAGCCAATTGTTTTTTGAGTGTTTCAGAAAATTTGCCGCTATTGGCTTTTAAGGAGTCTATAACCATTGAGTATTGGTTAATGCTAGAGACAATGGCAACACGGATGAAATTTTTAGCAGCAGCTCTTAAAAGTGTAACCCCACCTATATCTATTTCTTCAATCATTTCGGATTCAGATAGAGATTGTTTGAGCTTTTCTTCAAATGGATATAAATTAACAATAACAAGATCAATTTCTTGAATGTCCATTTCAGCTAAACATGATCTATCTTCTACCGAAGGACGAGCAAGAATGCCAGCTAAAACTTTAGGGTGAAGAGTTTTAACTCGACCAGACAATATTTCAGGAAATTTTGTTAATTCCTCTACTTTTTGGCAAGTGAATCCATGGTTTTTTAAATATTGTGCTGTACTGCCTGTAGCTACTAATTTATATGTTTGAAACTTATTTAGCTCAGTTAAAAACTCGGTAAGACCAGTTTTGTCTGAAACGCTAATTAGAGCTGTTGGCATTTATTATCTCCTTTTATCTGACTATTTTAGCTGCATTCATAAGTATAGAAAGTCCGTGTGGTACTGCAAAAGATGGTGAAACAGTAATTTTCAAATCAGATTCATAACTTGGATTTGGATATTTTGATAAAGTCCATGCTGGATGTTGGGTCCATCTTATAAAAGCTTCTGGATGTGGCATTAAGCCCAATACATTACCTTTTTCATTGGTTAGAGCAGCAATACGATCGAAGCTACCGTTTATATCTGAGCTGTATCTGAGAACACTTTGTTTTTTTATAGTTTTTATTGTACTTAAGTCAGCATTTTTTGGTATCGTCAAACGTCCTTCACCATGCCTAATAGGTAAATGAATAGTGGTTAGTCCTTCAAAGAAAGGAGATTTGTTAGAAGAGGATGTTTCTAATTCTACCCATTTGTTGACAAATTTATTGTTTTCGTTTTGGCATAAGCTAACTGATTTTTTTGCGTTTGGCTCAGTTGAAGGTAATAGTCCAAGTTGTACTAAAACTTGAAATCCATTGCAAATTCCAATTACCAAATAATCTTTTTCAATAAATTCCATTAAAGCTGTTTGTAGTTTTTCTTTTAATTTTACTGCTAAGACTTTACCGCTAGCAATTTCGTCGCCAAATGAAAATCCACCAGGCAATGCTAATAATTGAACAGTTAAAAGTTTTTTTGGTGTTTCTAATAGTTCTGAAACATGTAGTCTTGTTGGTGCAAAACCCGCCTGCAATAATGCCCACATTGTTTCATTATCACAATTGATGCCATCTCCATATAATACTAGTGCTTTTGGTTTTATCATTTTTTTAGTCAAAGGGTAAAGGGGTTTGCCATGCTTTAAATAATTCCGAAATTTTTATTTTGGTAGAAGTTTTTGTTTCGGCAGATGTGAAAGAGAGGATACCACTATGATTTACAGTGCCAATTAAAGTACAAGAATATTCCCTCCAAAAATCTTCCCATTCCAATTGAAGTTCTCGTGCAATAGTGACAATAATATGTCCAGGACCTTCTGCAAATAAAATAAAGTCATGACGGCTGACATAAGCTCTCTCTATTGGCAAATTTTTCATGCTATCTAAATTAATGTCAGCGCCTAATTCACTGCCGATAACACATTCAGCTATGGCACAAGCAATGCCACCATCTGAAACATCATGAGCAGATTTTACCCATTGCAATAAAATAGCCTCATGCAATTTCGCATATAATTTAGCTGCTAATTTTAAATCTAAAGATGGTAAATGATTAATTTGCCAATTATTCATCGATGCATATTGGCTTCCAGTAAAACTTAAGTCACCTGCTTTTAATAAATAAATCAAATCCTCTCGTGATTTGAATTCCATAGAAATAGCAGATTGTGCGTGAGGAATTTTGCCAGTTGCTGAAATTAAGAGAGTAGGTGGAATGGATAAACGTAAATTACCATCGGCAAAATCATTTTTCATACTATCTTTGCCTGAAATTAGTGGTGTGCGGAAAGCTAGAACTGCTTCTTCTAAACCTTGGCAGGACCTTACTAACTGAGCAAGCTTATATTTACCATCGCTATTGGAAGGTGTATAAACTGGATCTGGCCAACAGAAATTATCCAACAAAGTTATAGTTTTAGGATCACAGCCAACACAAACTGCATTGCGTATAGCTTCATCAACAGCAATTATGGACATAGTATATGTATCATATTCACTTAATTGTGGCGCTAGTCCATTAGAAATGGCCAAACAAGTGTCTTCTTCATAAAGAGGTTGAATGACAGCAGCATCACATGGCGCTTGCTGTTTTGGACCCATTAATGGCTTTATTACACTTAATCCTTGTACTTCATGATCATATTGCCGAATAATTGTTTCCCGGCTACAAATATTATGATGAGCAAGTAAAGATAATAATTGTTTATCCAAATCATTATTTTGAGGTCCTAGGCTGTCATTTATATTTGGTTTTTTCCACTCAGCTTCTAATCTTAATTTTGGTGTACCTTTATGTAAAAATTCTAAATCTAATAAGGCAATTGTTTTGTTATTTCTAGTTATTTCAAAATAGCCTCTACTATGGAAAGTGCCAATGGCAGTTGCTTCAATATTATATCTTTCAGCTAGTCTTTTTAATTCATGATAATTATGGGCAGAAGTGGATATAGTCATTCTTTCTTGTGATTCAGAGATGACTATTTCGTAATCAGCTAAACCAGGATATTTTGTTGGTACATTGTCTAATTCAATGGTGGCACCGTTTGTTAATTGAGCCATTTCACCTACCGAAGATGATAATCCACCAGCGCCGTTATCGGTAATACCACTGATTAAGCCTCGATCGCGTGCTTCTATGACAAAATCTAATAATCTTTTTTGTGTAAAAGGATCTCCTATTTGGACAGCAGAATTTGGAGAGCCTTCGTGCAATGCTTCTGATGAAAATGTTGCACCATGAATGCCATCTTTACCAACTCTGCCACCAGCCATAATAATAATGTCGCTAATTTGAGTGTGTTTAGCAAAACCTTGTTTTCTATGTACGGTAATCGGCAATATTCCACCAGTGCCACAAAATACAAGGGGTTTAGCACGATAACCAGGATGAAAATAAATTGCTCCATTGACTGTAGCAATACCACTTTTATTGCCGCCATCCTGAACACCTTTTCTAACACCATCCAGAATAGTTTTTGCTGGCAATAATTTTGGATGAACAGGTAGATTTTGGCTTGGATAAGCGAAACAAAAAATGTCTGTATTAAAGATAGGTTTGGCACCTAAACCAGTACCTAGTATATCTCGGTTTACACCTAATATGCCGGTAAGCGCGCCTCCATAAGGCTCTAAAGCAGAAGGAGAATTATGAGTTTCAACTTTAAAACAAAACGCCCATTCATTATTCCAGCGTACTATGCCAGCATTGTCTTCAAAAACAGATAGTAAATCTGTTCTATTTTCCATTAACTTGTAGGTGGGAGACTTTATATATGTTTTGTATAAACTATTAATTTCAGATGTGTGTCCTTTTTCTAAATCTTTATAAACAATGTCACAGTTAAATATTTTATGTTTGCAATGTTCCGACCAGGTTTGGGCAATTATTTCTAATTCTATATCTAGAGGTTCATTTGGTAATTTATGTAATTCACGGGCTGCTTTTACTTGTGCATTCTGGAAATAATTTTTTATTGCTTTCATTTCTTCTAGATTTAATGCAAGCAATCTAGTTTTACTTATATCTTCCAATTCCTTATCGCTTACATTGAGAGACACTATTTGTGGAGCTTTTGGGCTGGGAAGATATACGGAAGGAAAATCTAAATAACCTTTATATGTTTTTGTTAAATCATATGTAACAAATTTATCGGTTATAGGATGGAAGAAAATGTATTTGTTCTTTTCTTTAATATCCTCTTCTGAATTTTGACTATTGAAAAGAAAAAGTGTGCCGGAGGCTACTTGCACAAACTCAGGTAGCCCTTTGAGCACCAATGCTTCTTTTACTGTATGAGCTAAATTATCTGTTACTCCAGGTAAATATTGACGTAAGGCCATGTAAGCAAAGCCCATTTCTTTAAATGCTTTTGTCCATTTGTGCAAACAATTTATTTCTGTGCACCATAATTCTTCTTGCAATGTATCTAATAATATTTCTTTTAAAGCTAGGCCTAATTCAGTTCTTTCAATATTGTCAGCTGTTTCTTCTAAAGTTTTGTCGTCTGTCTTCAACCAGTAAATAGGTAAAGATATAGTATGAGTATTTTTCAGTCCATGCTTTGGCATTACTGCTAAACACAAAGTATTATTTCCAGGCTCATTAGTGTTAACAGTTTCAAATTCTTTAGATGAGGTGAAAAATGTCATTGGACTATTTATTTCCTTGCTTTACATTTATCTGTGAGGGTAATTTGATGCCATTTAAAGCAATGCTTTGTAACACTTTAGGATAAAACTTATTTTCCAAAGCTAGTCCTCTTGATTTGAAAGTTTCAAGACTATCATTTTCTAGGCGTGGAAAAGTTTCTTGAGCAATAATTGGACCATGATCAAGTTGATCATCAACTAAATGTATTGTAATGCCAGAAGATTTTGCCCCAGAAGCAAAGGCATCTTCATAACCACTGGTGCCAGGAAATAATGGCAATAAGGAAGGGTGAATGTTAATGATACGATAATAACCAGCTTTATCTGCAAAAGGTTCTAAAAAAGTTTTGCTTAAAATGCGCATATAACCAGCTAATATTACGTAGTCTAGATTATGAGGTAGTAAAATTTTTAAAACTGCATTTTCATGATCTTGGCGGCTCATACCTCTATGATCAATAACATAAGTTTTAATACCTCTATTTTTTGCTTTTTCAATAGCTGGTGCATCTGGATTGTTTGATATGACTGCTGCAATTTCAGCATCTAATGAACCTGTTTGAGCAGCTTCAATAATAGAGGTCATTAATGAGCCTCTGCCAGAAACTAATATGGCTATCTTGATTGACAAAGCGAAGCAGCCCTCCTGCCTATATCTTTTCGATATGCCATATTGGAAAATGTTATTGCATCTATGCTTTGATAAGCTTTATCAATAGCTTCTGCAAGAGTTGGAGCTATAGCAGTAACAGATAATATACGTCCACCATTTGTAAGCAAAGTATCGTTATTTAATTTTGTGCCAGAATGAAATAAATAAACATTTTCTGGTATTGAATTTATGGTTATGGGTTTATCTTTTGATGATTTTTCGGGATAATCATTTCCAACAGCAACAACACAACAGCTTGCATTTTTTGACCATTGAATATCTACCTCTTTTAATTTACCCTCTGTTGTTGCCAATAAAATTGGCAACAAATCTGATTCTAAAAGAGGTAATAATGTCTGTGCTTCAGGGTCACCAAAACGACAATTGAATTCTAAGACGTATGGTTGATATGTTGTTTCTCCATTTTCTAGTTTAATGGTATCAATCATAAGTCCTATGTATAAAATACCTTTGTATTGCAGTTTACGGGTGCGCAGAGCTTGAGTTAAAGGGGTTAAAACTTGTGTAGAAATTTGCTCATAAGCACAACTATAAATATCAACTGGTGAATATGCACCCATGCCACCAGTATTGGGTCCTTTATCAAAATCAAATCTTTGTTTATGATCTTGAGATATAGGCATAGGGACAAAATTAGAACCATCGACAAATAATAATAGTGATGCTTCTTGCCCAGTTAATTTTTCTTCGATAACTACTTTAGCACCAGCAGCACCAAATTGCCGTTTTTTAAATATCGAATACAGGGCTTCCAGTGCTTCCTCTTTTGAATCTGTCACAAAGACACCTTTGCCGAGTGCCAAGCCGTCTACTTTAATTACCCTTGCCCATGGATGTTCTGAAACAAAATCAGCTGCTTGAGATAAAGCAGTGCAAACTTGATAACGAGCTGTTGGGATACGATTCTCGGACATAAAATCTTTAGCAAATGCTTTACTGGATTCTAGTTTGGCTGCTTTTTGATCTGGACCAAAAACTTTCAATCCTTCTTTATTAAGGTAATCTGTTATACCTTCAGCAAGCGGATTATCCGGGCCAACAACAACTAAATCAATTTTTTCTTTATTACCAAATTTTGCCAGTTGAGAAAAATTCATAACATCAATTTCTACATTTTCTGTTTTGTGAAGATTTGCTGTGCCGCCATTGCCTGGTGCAACAAATATTTTTTCGACATTAGAACTTTGACCTAATTTCCAAGCTATAGCATGTTCTCTGCCACCTGAGCCTACAACTAATATTTTTGATTTAGTGTTTGTTGTAACCATAATTACCTATCTAAGTGAATGCATTGGTTAATTCTTCAGCTAATTTGTTTAATTCCAACTGATTAGGAAAAAGTTTTTTGCCAACCAGGTGATTGGTTAAGCTTCCATAAAGATAGTTTATAGCTTGCTTAAAGTTATGAGGTAAACTTTCTGGTTTTTCTTTCAATCTATTTACACATATATCTTTCCAATCAAGTGAATTATCATTGACGGCCATTTCTTGAGCTTTAAGCATGGATTGATACCATTGTGTTTTTCGATAATATTTACGAATTGTTTCTTTAGATAAATGACAATTTTTGTATATCAATCGTAATTCATCAGGACCAATACTATCGGCAAGTAATATTTGGTCATTATTTAATATGAATTCAAATTTGCCATCCCATAATTCTATATTTGCGTGAGCAAAAATGTTTCCTAAGCAAATGGCAATGCTTTGTGATAAAGCAATTAAAGTTTGGAACTGATCATTTGTAAGCTGTGAAATTAAAATTGCTTCTTGTAAACCAAGTAGTCTATCTTTTGGTTCAAGCTTAGTAAAAAATTCAATTGTTGGTTGTCCAAACCATTCATTTTCTTTTGGGCAGCGTGAGAGCCCAATTTGTTTATAGTAATTTGGATCTTTTGCCAATCTGTTTTTTAGTGAGCTGCCTTCAGGCATGCCAAATCTAAATACAACTTCCAACGGTATTAACCGTTGTTTTATATCTGTATTTATTTGTGGGTAATAAAAGATCTTTTGACCAAATACTTCCTCGATTTGTGGGCGAATAACATTTGCTTTCAAGACTTCTAAATAGATAGGATCTTTGCAGTTAATAGCTTCAACATCAGCTAATGTTTTGTCATTTTGGCTAACAATTCTTGTAAAATGATGACTGAGCCCATTTGTTTGTAATTCTTTTACTATGTCATTTTTTGCAAATTCATTTAACCATGATTTGTCAATTTTTAGGCTGGGATGAGGGTTTTTAAAAGTTTTTTGCCAGATATCATTTTTAGCTAAAACATTAAATAAATATGCTCCCATAATTGCTAATGCTTTGCCTTTATTTTCAATTTGATCGGGCATTTTGCCCCAATCAAATACAGAATAATCATCAGTAAATTCAAACCAGAGGTGATTGTCGGATGTTTGTGCTTTTTGCCATACCCGTTTCACAGAGCCTTCGTATATTAGATTTAGAGATGTAAGCTGTGGCAAAGACAAAAACCTAACTCCTAATTTTTATTTTTGATGCTATTAACTTGTGGCATACAATCGCCATTGTTTTTTCTATCTTCAGTTCTTTTATTTTCAAATGTAATTGCATGGACAATATCAGTTGGATATTCTTGTGTAAGGCAACCTGTGCATAATGAATTCTGTTCGAGAGCTTTTTTTAGTCCTTCCACAGTTTGATAAATGACTTTATCGGCTCCCATGATGCGAGCAATTTCTTCTTCGTTATGACCATGAGCAATAAGCTCGTTGGTACTAGGAAAGTCTATACCGTAATAACAAGGGCTTATAATAGGGGGACAAGTGGAGACTAATATTACTTCTTTTGCACCAGCTTGTTTAATGAGCTTAACTATTTGAATAGCTGTGTTGCCCCTTACAATGCTATCGTCTACAACTAAACATCTTTTGCCAGCAATTTCAGAGGCAACAGGATAAAGCTTACGTTTGATCGCTTCTTTTCTTGACTGTTGATCATCTAAAATAAATGTGCGATTAACATAACGGTTTTTTATCAATAATTCTCTAAATGGAATATTCATTGATTCTGCAATAGCAATAGCAGCAATTCTACTTGTCTCTGGTACAGGTAGGACAACATCAGCAGTAATATTTTTGTTTTTTAGATATTCAGCTAATATTGCTCCTAGTTGGAAGCGTGCCTTATAAACTTCTGTGTTGCCCATTTGTGATTCTACGCGAGCAAAATATACCCATTCAAACATGCAGGGATAATTTGATTGTTTTGTCAATATTTTGCGATGCATTTCGCCTTTTGCTGATATATATATGGCTTCGGCAGGTTGAATTTCTTCCAAATCGTTATAACCTAGATAATTCAAAGCAGCACTTTCACTTGAGATGGCAAAAGCAATTTCGCCTGCATTATTTTTGCGTTTGCCTAGAACCATTGGTCTTATGCCGTTTGGATCACGAAAGCCAAAAAGACTGCCATCTTTAAGTAAGCCTACAACTGAATAACTACCAATTAAATCTTTCATTGTTTTTTCAATAGCAGAAAATAAATGAGAAAAGTCTTTTGGTTTAGTTTTCAGGTAATAAGTAATGAGATTGAGAATTACTTCTGAATCAGATTCGGTAGCAAAATGACAATTTTTGTCATTTTTCAATAGTTCTTCTTTAAGTTCGTAACAATTCACTATATTGCCATTGTGTCCAATGCCAATACCAAAATGATCATTAATAAACGGCTGCAACAAATTTGGATCACGCCGACCAATGGTTGCATATCTAGTATGTCCGATAGCAGACAAACCTTTTAAATTACGAAATGTACGTTCTGAAAAAATATTTTCAACCAATCCGCTGCCTTTTTGCAAGCTAAATTGGCCTTTTATACTGTCAACGGTTAATATACCTGCCCCATCTTGTCCACGGTGTTGCAAGTTCATCAAGCCAAGAAAGGCTTCGTAAGCTGCCTCAGGTGTCCTGGCAATGCCTATTAATCCGCACATCTAATTCATCCTTTATATCTGGCAAGATGTGTATTAGTCTCTATATTAAGAATACGATGAAAGCGGATTGGAATCCAATCTTTATTTGTATATTTTTGCAAGAAAGAGGCAAAGTTAATAATGGACAATACCTATTCTGACAACTAAAACACTACATAGTTGGCATGCTTTACATTCTTCTGATATAGCTGCTTCATATCTTTCTTATGGCTAGGCTATAAGGTGATGAAAATATTGCTTACTAATGATAAGAGAAAATGAGTTTCTTCTTTTGAAAACCTTGGGACATAGATGGTGGAAGTGTTCGTACCAATTCGAGTCCACCATGTTTTAGTGCATGTTTTACTGCTATCTCTAAATTTTTATTTACTGAAGAAAAATCATTATATTGTGCCAATATTAAACTTTAATGGTAAGCCAAGTTTTTGATTGATATCTAATTACAATTATGATTGCCGATATGATGGTTGAAGACAACATAGCTAACCAGACACCATTTGGTCCTAAATTCATAACTAAAGCTAAGAGCCAAGCGAGTGGCAGTCTAACAATCCAATTTGAAAATAATGAAACCCACATTGGTAATTTTGTGTCGCCTGCCCCTTGCAGTCCGCCACTTAAAATTGTGTTTAGAGCAAAAAATGGTTCAGAAAAAGCATTGATTTGCAAATAAGTCATTGTGTATTCAATAGTTTTTGGATCATGACTCATAAATGAAGCAATGGATTTAGCGCCAAAAAATAACAAAGTAGATAAAATAATCATGAGCCATATACCAATATAGGTTACTCGCCAACCAGCTTTAAAAGCTCTATCTGTTTGATTGGCACCAATATTCTGTCCTACTATAGAAGCAACAGCAAGGCTGAGTGCCATAAGTGGCATGAATAATAATGCTTCTACGCGAATGCCAATTGTCCATGAAGCAAGAGCTGCCGTTGAATTTTCTAATTTGGCTAGAATAAAAAACAAAACTAAAGTAGAAGCTGCCCAGCTCAGCCTTTGCATAGCAGCAGGAAGTCCAATGTTTAATATGCGATTTAATTCAGATAATGAAGCTGGCCAAAGTTTTTTTAGACTGTCTTTAAGTGATGATTTGTATATTTGATAAATCGATAAAATTGCACCTAAAGTTGCGCCAAAAATAGCAGAATAAGCAATGCCTCGCACACCTAAATTTGGTATTGGCCAATTATAAACAATGGTTAGGTAATCACCAAGCACATTGATAATTACTTCTAAACTAATTACTAATAATGGAATTTTTGCATTGCCTATTGCTCTAAAACTAGCATTAGAGATACAAATAACGCTAAAAGGTATCAAATAAATTCCATACACGCCTAAATAAAATGCTCCTTGATTTATTACATCAGGTGAGCGAGAAAATAATGGCAGCATAAATTTAGCAAAAAAAAGCGAAAGTATTGATAATGCTATGCCTGACAATACAGATAATAAGAGAGATTGAGCACAAGCAAAGCTAGCCTTTTCGGTATTTTCTTCTCCGTAAGCACGAGAAACAATTGCAGTTGTACCAACGCCAATTGATAAAGCAAAAATTGAAAATATAAAAATGATTTGTTCAGACAAACCAACAGCAGCTTGAACGGATGGACCAAGCATGCCAGCAACTTGTACATCTACAATACCGACTGTAGAACCTGCCAATGTAGTTAATAATAATGGCCATGACATGATCCAAATGGCATTCCACAGATTGCCTTCAACCAATGGCATGCTGGCGGTTTTTGATAAATTGGAGCTTGGCATTAGTGTAATATAGCAGAGACAATGATTGTTTTTGCTGACTGAAAGCACTTATATTAAAAGCGTTAATCAAGTAATATACTTAGAAATGACAGAATCTAAGAAAAAAGGGTCAAATTCTCTACATAACGTATATAGGCGACCAGCTTGGAAAAACATTACACGTTGGCTTGCTTTTATAATGATTATCGTATTAGACAGTGCCTTAATTGGATCATCTGTCCGCTCTCATCAAAGCTTAGGTGTATTGCTTTCAGTCAAAGAATTACTTTCTTACTTAATCATACTTTTGCTCAATGCCCTTGTCATTCCATCAATTGTTTTTGAAATTGATAGTATAGTCATTGAATCAGATGGCATGATTTTCAAGAACTTGCTCTTTAGCACAAAAGAAAAATGGGAAAATCTAATCAGTGTCTATAGCCCTATATATCTAAAATTTGCTATTTTACGGGGTAGTAAGTTTATATATCTCATAAATAAGCGAGATCTAGGAAATTTTGATGAGCTAATGAAAACAATCTATCAAAAAGCTAAGAATCTAAAATAAGGTCTTATACTGTTTATGGAGTCATAATTATTTTATAGATATGCCAAAAACAAGATTACGTGTACTTATTGGAAAACCGGGCTTAGATGGGCATGATCGAGGAGCTAAAATTATTGCTCGTGCCTTAAGAGATGCTGGTATGGAAGTAGTTTATACAGGACTGCACCGTTCGCCTGAAGAAATTGTAGAAACAGCAATTCAAGAAGACGTAGACGCTATTGGGCTTAGTATTTTATCTGGTGCCCATATGACCTTATTTCCTAAGGTTATTCAGTTATTAAAAGAGCAAAATGCTCAAGATATATTGGTTTTTGGTGGCGGAATTATTCCTGAGGAAGACAGAGAACAACTCTTAAAAGCTGGAGTAGCTGAAGTTTTCATTCCAGGTGGAGCTACACAGAGAACAATTGAATTTTTAAGAGCTCATTTTGAAAAAAAATACAAATCTACCCCTGAGAAATTAACTAATAAAGCGACATTACCAGGCATATAAAAATCGCTTGAAATCTATTGCAATAATTGGTCTTTTGATGATGGTTTTGATGTAAGGTGAGGGTATAAGAAGGCTAAACTCATACCCTTGCAAAGATAAAATTGAGTCTTGGAAGATTAAATTTGTACAAAAATTTGTAAAGTTTTATGTTATACTCAGCCAATATCATGGATTCGTAGAGGTTTCTACCGTTGAGCCGCAAGTCCTTTGAAGATAAAGAAAGAAATATACTACCCTTCGGACAAGGGATAGTTGAAGTTTCTCGTATTGCGCTAGAGGCATGGGGACAAGAACTAAAAGACTGGCTTTGCACAGGTAAAGAAGCTCATTCCATTGGCCATTTAAGTGGCACAGAAGCTTTAGCTAGAGTAGCTTTAAAAGACGAAAGTATTAATTACGACGAAATATACGCTGAAACTTAAGTTAAGCGTATTTTTTATTAAATGATAGTGTTATCTCATCGCTGGTCAGGGGATAATATTAATGTTGTTAAAATTGGGCTGGCTTATTTTTGCCTCCTTATTTACTAGTGGTTTCTGAAAGAAGTTAAGTGTGAATGTCTTCCAAGCCACAACAATTTAGAAAAGGTGATGTTGTATTGGTTTCTTTTCCATATACAACAGATGAGGGCACGACACAAACAAAGCGTCGTCCAGCTGTGATTATCTCTAATGACTATAATAATGCCCGTTTGGATGATGTGTTATTAGTTCCTTTAACTAGCAATACAACTAGAGCTACTCGTGAGCCAACACAAGTTGTAATTGAAATGAATAGTGAGGAAGGTAAAGCTGGTGGGCTAAGGCTAGATAGTGTAATTGATTGCACGGTTATTGCCACAATTCCCAGAACATTATTAGTGAGCAAAATTGGTGCTTTTCCAAATGAAACAATGGAACGCATAGATATGTGTCTAATGGTAGCTTTATCTATTGGTCGTCCGGTGCGACAAGATGAAGTTGATAAACAATCCTTTCCAGAATTTGAAAACAAAAAAACTGAAAGTGTTTAGTTATGGCGTTAGTTAAAGTAATAATTGAATTGGATTGGATACCATTATTTAATACTTTGACTATTGGAGCCAATAACAAAAGCAATAGCAAATTCTCTTTCATGGCTAATACTAATTTGCCAATCAGTACAGCCTAATTCACTGGCTCGCTTATTAGCTCTACCGTGCAATTTTAATACTGGTTCGCCACTTTCTTTTTTTAATACTTCTATTTCTCGAAAACTTAGTCCATACCAACCAGTACCCAAAGCTTTGGACGCTGCTTCTTTAGCAGCAAATCGGCCAGCAAGACGACTAATCAAATGTTTGTCACTGCTTGAAACGTAAGCAATTTCAGTGTCGGTCAAAATACGTTTTAAAAAACGTATACCATATTTTTTATAAACAGAAGAAATTCTAGCAATGGATGAAATATCAGTGCCAATTTTTACCATGTTTTAGAAACCTATAAATCAATACATATATCACGAGTGCCATATAAAAATACTTGCTCGGGAGCAACAAGCTCATCATGTATTTCGGCAACTGTTTTATTTAAACCAGGATGCCTCAAGTCTGGGGCAATTTCAAGTAATGGTACTAAGGCATAGGCCCGGCGTTCTATGTAAGGATGAGGTATTTTTAAATACGAAGTTTCTATTTCTTCTTCACCATAAAACAAAATATCTAAATCAATTATTCGACTTTTGATAGTACCTTCGGATGTGTCTTTATAAATTGCAAAGCTTTCATTACCAGATAATTGAGCAAGTCTTTTTTCAATTTCTTGGCAGACATTTAAAAGTTCTTTAGCGCTTAAATTTGTTTCAATATGACTAACAGCATTAACAAACCATTCAATGTATTCAGAACCAACTGGTTCTGTTTCATATAAACTTGAGCACTCGACAACTTCAATGCCTGGATAATCTTTAAGCAATTGCATGGCTTGCTGAACAAATGTAAGACGCTCGCCATAATTAGAACCTAGCCCAATAAAGGCAGGTAGCCAGGGGTTATTTGATTTTGCTTCTTTATCCAATACTATTGCCCTATTAAATATGCTTTTGACATAAATTATAGCGATAATATGACTTGTATAGATAATTCTTGATAAGTTCTTATGCCATTATGGCTTCAATCATGGACTTAGTATCTTTAAGTGAATCAAATAAAAAGTGTGGTTCGTGTTTCATTAGATCGGATTTTTTGGTGACGCCAGTATTTACAGCAATAGACTTAGCTTGATAATGTTTTGCACAAAGAATATCGTTAATAGCATCTCCGATAATAACTATTTCTGAATTAACAAAAGGTTTTTGAAAATGAGTATTCGCTCGTTTATGAGCTATTTCTGGTAAATCCAAGCGGTTTGCTGAATCTGATCCAAAAGCACCAATTTCGAATTTTTCATATAAAGAAAATTGTTTAAGTTTTAGCCGGGCGCCATTTTCAATATTGCCTGTTAATAAGCCTAAATGTGCCCAATCTGCTAATTCCAGTGATTCAAGCAATTCTAAAACGCCAATATGTAATTTGTAAGTATTGGCTTTGTTTATTTCTATTTCTAATTGTCCTAAATATAGAGGATAAATTTGATCAAAAAAGCTTTCTATTTCTGAAAGACTGTAATTTAGCTTATTAAGAGCTTCATTGAAAATTTGCGGATCGGTTTTGCCAGAAAAACTGTGTCCTGTCAAATCCACTGGGTGTCCAAAAAATTTAGCTAATGAAAATTCTATTGCTCTTTTGCCAGCTCCATCGGAGTGAATAAGAGTTTCATCAATATCAAATAATACTAGTCTTTTCATATTTTTCTTTTAAAGAATACAGTATATAATTGTACGATATATGCCAAGCAAAGGCTCTTAGGTTTTACAAAATTCATTATATGTCTCAATATTTTTTAGCTCAAAATGTGACTAATCTTTATACTAAAGCGGATTCCTCTTCGCCTGTTGCAACGCAGGCAATTCTAGGAGCTAAGTTTTTTTCTTCGCATGAAGAATCAGATTTTGTTTTAGTAAAAGGAGAAGATAATTATAGCGGCTGGATTCGAAAAGCAGTTTTATTTCCAGCTTGGCATACAGATAAATTAGAGCGCAAAACAGTAACAAAATTATTTGTAGAGGTATATACCCAACCAAATGAATTTTCTGATTTACTCACTAAAGTAGTCGTTTCAACTGAATTATTTTTGGATTTGGATTTTAAGGACAAGCATTTTTATCAAATAGTTTTGCCGGACAAAAAAATTGGCTATGTTAATAAGGCATGTTTTGATGTGACTGGTAATGGTTTTTTTCAATATCGATCTCTTATGAATGAAAAAAATTGGGGTAAAATGTCTACTGCTGAACGGCAATTATTCATTAGTGAACTTGGTGAAAAAGTTGTTTTTAACGCAAGGCGCTTAATTGGTGTTCCTTATTTGTGGGGTGGATGTACTCCTTTTGGTATTGATTGTTCGGGACTAGTGCAATTGTGTTTTAAATTATCTGGTTTGCAATTACTACGCGATGCTGATATACAGTTTTGTGATAAGCGCTTTCTTCGCATTGAAGAAGGAAAAACTTTTGAGCAAGCTCAATTTGTTCGAGGTGACATAGTTGTATTTGGTGACAAAAAAAATAATCAAATAACCCATACTGGCTTAACATTAGCAGATGGTCGTTTTATCCATTCAAAAGGTGGTTTTGGCGTGAGAATAGATTCGTGTTCAGACGAATATTTCAATCAAATATATATGGGAGCTATTCGTCTTTCGTGTAATGCCGACATTAATCATCAAGAAAAATAAGGATCGCGACGACTAGCGCCAATAGCGCCAATAGCTAACATTGTCTGAAATAATTTGCTGTAATCGCTATTTGATATTTCAATATCACGATCGGAAATTCTTTTTACAATTGGTAGAAGCTCTGCTCCGTCGGCCATACATGGATCTACAAAAGATAATGTAATTGTGGATGGGCTAGGGGGTTTGAAGAGACGCCACGACTTTGGATTTTTAAGAGCTTCTTCTGCTTTGGCTTTTACTTGTTGTAGAATTTGTGAGCTAGGAAATAAATTAGCTGCATATCTAGAAATTGATTGTTTTACTGCTACGTGTGGAATTGTTCCTATTAAATCTGATAATTCTTTGCAGACGGTATCGTCGCCAGTAATAAGAGCTACAGGAGTACCAAACCAGCCAGCTAGAGCAGCATTTAGCCCAGCTTCCCCTACCGATACGTTATTTAGTTTTACATCTAAAAATACTTGTGCTCTATATGTATGACTTAATACGCCTTTTGCTGTTCCTGCTTTAGCATGGTAACCAACAAAGCAAGCAGCATCAAAGTTGTCATTGACACCAGTTACCATTGAATGTGATTTGTGCCAACCAGAGATCAATTTGCATTTAGGATGCAACATTTCTGTTTTTAAATTGAGCATACTCCAATGGGAATCATTGACGAGAATCTCACTTGCTCCCCCTGCCAAAAGTCCTTCAACGACAGCATTAGTTTCTAGATGCATAAGTTCGGTTGCTCGAGCGTATCCAGGTTCGCCAGGTTGCGTTTGGCTTGAATGTACAATGCCATGTATACCTTCTAAATCTACAGATAAATATATACGCATGCCAAATCCTCAATCAAAAATGGTTTGCTGTTAAGCTTACTATAAAATTACGTTGTCTTTGCTGTTTTTTGCAGTTTCATTATGTGTGCTTGAAATGGGTTGATCACACATATGCACTCGATTGCGTCCTAAGCGCTTGGCAATATAAAGTGCTTGATCAGCTACTTCAATTAACTCTGCTGAATTCTTTGCATGATTAGGAAAAATTGCAGCTCCAATAGAAGCAGAAATGAACCCTAAATGTGGAACTGGGGTACGGTTAATACTTGTTCTTAAACGTTCGGCGATACGGGATACTTCCAATAATGAAGTATCAGGCAAAATAACAGCAAATTCTTCTCCGCCATATCGGCTGGCTGTATCCCCACTTCTTAAAATGCTCTTTAGAACACTGGCAATTTCTCTAATAGCAGCATCTCCAATTGGATGACCAAGAGTGTCATTAATTTGTTTTAGATGATCTAAGTCAATCATTAATAAGCCACATAGTGCTGATTTACGCTGTGCTCTGCTTAATTCTTCGTGTAAACGATTTTTGAAATAAACATGATTGTACAAACCAGTCAATCCATCGGTAATAGCTTGTTGACGTACTTGAGCAAACAGTTCTGCATGTGAAATAGCAACTGCCAGTTGATCGGCTACAGCAGCAATTAAATGTACTTCTGATGGAGTCCAATCTCTTTTATTTGTACATTGATGAATAATCAAAATACCCAATAAGCGATCATCTCTTAACAGTGGTGCGGCAATCAAAGATTTACTTCCAACAACATCTAAAAATTGGCGATAAGCAAACGTGCGCTTGTCTGTTTTTATATCAGTAACGACAGCAATAGGAGGTTCTCTAAGAAGAATATTTCTTTTGTTGTGACCAAATTCTTTTAAAGCAGTCAAATCAATGCCTAGTATTGAATTGTATTCTTTAAAGTTTATAGAATCAGGATTGAAGTCTAATTTGCCACCGTAAAGACTTAAGCCTTTTTTAGAATCAAAACCGCTGCCATAATATTCATGGGTAATTATAAGTGGGCCAGCTTGATGTGGTTGAGCTATTTGGCAATAATCCACTGAAAGTGCTCGTCCTAGCTCTGAAGTAACGGTACTCAATATTGTATCGGCATCAAGGGAGCTTCTTATTGATTGCACAATGCGATTAATAAGAAATTCTTGCTCAGCAAGTGTTTTTGTCCTAGCAAACAAATTGGCATTGCTCATGGCTAAAGCCACATGGCGTGCTATCGCTTCTACAAGCTCTAACTCTGGATCTAACCATGTTCTTCGTGCATCACATTGATGAACTAATATCATACCGACTGGTTCTTCTTGCAAAATAATCGGACAGGCAATTAAAGATTTTATTGACTGCCAGTCAGTATGTAGGCTTTCTTCTTGTTCAAATAAAGGACCTAATGTATTATCGTCCACAATATCTAAAGACAATATTGCAGATTGCTTGAGAATTAGTTTGAGAATACTATTTTCAGTAATAATAATAGAACGATTTTTTAAAGATGTACCAGCTTTGTTAGGATTCCACCAGACATAGTTGAATTCAAGATTTTCGTTTATACTTTTAGTATGTCTATCAAGCAAAGCTAAACAACATCTACTTGCTGATAACGCTCTACCTAATTCAGATACGGTAGTGTTAAGTATTTGGTCTAAATCAAGAGATTGTCTAATTGATTCAGAGATTTTTTCAACCATATATTTGTGTTCTTGATTGAGCTCAAGATTTATAGCCATTTGATTGAATGCTCTTGCCAAAAGTCCGAGCTCTCCACCTGCGTTAGAGCTTACGCGCTTGGTTAAATCTCCTCTGCCAATTGCAATTGCTTCTTTTACCAATTGTTTTATAGGTCCGGTAAAATGACTTGTGACAGTGTATGCCAATATTATTGAAAATGTTATCGCCAATAAAATCAAAATTGTAAGCATAACCAAGCGGTCATAAGACGAGCCATGCAAGATATGTGTAGGCACGCCAACTATTACTAACCAGCCAACATTTGGAATTTCATCAAATGCATAAGTGCGTAATATAGAATCAGCTATTCCTATTGTTTCAATTGTGCCAGGTTTTGACTTCTTAGCAGCTTGAACAGTATGTGCGTTAGAAAAATCTTTTCCCAACCACCTTTCATTTTCTAGAGTTCTTGCTAGTACTCGGCTATTGCTATCGAGAACGGCAACAACAGATCCTTCTTGTTCGCCTAGTCCCATAAATAATTTCAAGATAGATTTTGGTTTAACTGAAGCAACAAGTATATTTTTGATTTTCTTTTTTTGAAAAACGGGAGCCGTAATTAAAACACAAGGAGTTTTAGTAAAAGGACAAAGCATATAGTCTGAAATGCTAGGCTTACCTGTTACAATGACATTACTTATGATTGGTAATAACTGAGAATAAGGTATTTTTGTGCTTTTATTTCTACTTGTGACTAAAACATTACCTTTTGTGTCTACTAGGGCTAATAAATTCCAGTCTGGCTCGAGATGGGCTTCTGTTGCAAGCAATGTATTTATTTGTGGTAATTTTTCTAAGGTTAAAACTGGTAACAGTGCTAGCGCTTCTAATTTTTGCTCTTGATGTTTAACCCATTGGTTTAGACTTTTGGCAGCAATTTTGTTTTGCCATAAAATTGTTTTGGATGCTGTATGAGTTAGGTTTTGATATTCTTTGGCAATAATCAAAGCAAACATCAGCACTAATGGAGTAGCAGTAGCTAAACAAAGTAGAAATAGCCTAGCGCGAATATTTAAGTTTGATGAATAAAGGTTATTCACAAGAGGTATTTGCCTTTTATACTGCTTAGAAAATAATGTGCAAACGATCCTAGATCCTCAAATTATAATTGATTTATTAGAGAATCAAAGGGGCTTTTTGTCATTGTGTAACTTAATAAGAAAACCTTAGAATAAGATCAATGCAATTATTAGTAAAAGCTTAGAATGGTACAAAGTCTCAAACAATCCCTTATTCAAATTCGGCTCAAAGTTTTTGGGGCCGCAATGTTAGTGTCCGGTCTTTGTACGGTTGGCTTATGTTTGATGCCTATTTTATTTGCTAATTCGGTATGCCAATCTGTTTTTGCTAATGAGCAGCAAGAAAAATTTTTTTTTGATTTGTTTGGACTTATAGGTGGTGCTTGGCTTATTGTTTTTATTTGTGCCATTAATAATTGGGGAGCAATGGCTAAAGTTGGTCAATGGCTAGGAATTATTCTTCTTTGTTTAAATCAAGTAACTGTAATTGAATTGTTTAAAATATTGTTTGATTATCATGTGAGCTTCTTAAATGGACTGTGGTTGGTGCCTTTTGTACTAGAGCTATATTTACTTGGTTCTTATTTTGGTTTTTTTACTATGCCAGCATTAGCACAAAAAGGTAACAAAACACTTACTGGCTTGGGAACTTTGGTTTTGTTGCTGCCACTTTTACTAGCTAAAGATCAAATTGTGCAAGGAAGTCATTATTTATTTGGCTTATTCTATTAAACTTTTGAATAAGTGTGCTTTGTTGGTTTTTTTGCAATTTGTTCTTGTTTTTCGACTAAGGCTAATACTTGCTCAAAATCTAGTGGAATTTTGTTTTCTAAGTCCATGTCTAGCCCTTTCCCCAAGGCTAATAATATTTCTTCTTGAGCTGCTTTCTTTTTGCCTCTTTGCATAAATACATCAACTTTTACTATGCGAGCAATAACAGAAGAATCATCAAATTCTAGAGCACGATCTGAGGCGTTAAGAGCACCTTCTAGATCTTTATCAGCTACAGCAGATAACGCTGCAGCACTCAAGAAAATAGCTTTCAATATTGCATCTGAATGTATATGGTCGCTTAAAGCAATAAAAGATTTTTGTGCATCTTTAAAATTACGTTTGAAATAACTTAAATAAGCAAACAGGAAACGACAATGCAATGATTCTGATGAAATTGAACGTAATTTATTTAGTTGAGCTTGTGCCTTATCAGGTAAACCAGCTTGACTGTATAGTATTGCTAAAGTAGATATGAGCTTTAGATTGTTTGGACTGTCTTGCAATATATCCAATGTTTGTTTTAGTTTTAGGGCAATTTGTGGACGACTCAAACCAGCAAAAATAAGACGAAGTTTTTCGCTTCTTATTGTAAGTAAGAATAATATTGCTGCAATGCTAGTGGATATAAAAATTGTTATACACGTATCGTTTGGTAGCAATGCTGTTAGATGCCACAATGAACTAGGTAGTCCTAAAAAGGCAATTGTGGGTTCTATAATTAAACATGCAAACAAAATAAATACTGACGAATAACCAATTAAAGTTGCAAGATATGGATGTGGACGAAAAATAAGAGCAGGTAAAATTATTAGCGCAATAAAAATCTGCACAAGAAATCCAGCTAAAAATGAAATCAAAATACTTTCAGTATTTAGATCAACAATATTCAAGCTATACCAGAGCAAGCTATAAAATGAACTCTGAACATGCCCACCCAAATACCCACAAATGGTTGTTGTAGTTTTTAGACTGGCATATTGAATTAATGGATAAATAACAAATAGTGTTAGACGGAAAATAAATGCTCTATCTTCGTCATTTAGATCTTCTTGTTTTAAACGTTCTCGATTAGTCCAAATATTATATAAAGTACTAATTGTTACTAATATAACAACTGCACCTATTATTGATAGATAAAGCTTAGGCATAACTAATTCTGACATGTGTAGAGAAGTCATTATAGAGATGAAAGCAGGTTTTAGCCTGAAAGAAAGTTATTGATAAACTCTTTATAGATTAATACTCACGAAATTGGGAATGTTAAGTTTAAATAGGAGGGAGAAAGTACTACATGACATCCGAGTCTAAACCAATTCGTTTAGGCGATATGCTCTTAGATGCTGGCTTATTATCTGAGCAAGACTTACATGAAGCTGCGCAATTGGCTATTGAGATATCTTTGCCATTGGGCAAAGTTTTGGTTATGTCGGGTTTTATTGGTGAGGTGCTATTACAAAAGGTAATTCAAGCTCAATCAATGGTAAAAGATCAGCTTATTACTATGAGTATGGCTCGCGATGCTATTAAGGTTGTTGCTAATGAAGGAATACCACTTGATGTTGCTTTAGTTAGGTTAGGATTTGTTCCACACGAAACCCAAACAACCAATAAATTAGGAGAACTTTTATTAGACTCCGGTATCGTTAGCTATGAACAAATTAATGATGCTTTGAAATCGACAGCTGATACGGGACTGCCCTTAGGAAGAGTATTAGTTTTAACTGGGCATCTGAAAGAAGAAATTTTATGGGCGGCTTTAAATGCACAAGTATTAATTAGAGATGGAAAAATTACTCGTCAGCAAGCAATTGCTGGATTAAAATCAGCTCTTCGTCGTCATTTAAGTATTGAACAAGCTCTAGATGAACATGGCATATTAAGACCAGGCTCTCACAATAAGATAAAACTGGGCGAATTGTTAGTAATGTCTTCTGTCTTGAAAGAAAGCGATATTATGGATGCGCTTGAACTGGGCATACTCCACAATAAGCCTTTAGGGCAAGTTTTGACAGAAAAAAAATTGATAAATAAAGATACTCTGGCTTCAGCACTGAGATTACAAGAAATGGTGGACAATGGAACTTTGTCACCAGTTGGATCAGCAGAAGTTTTAAAACAGATTCATATCAATGGACTATCGATTGTACAAGCTGTAGCAGAACTTGGTTTGTTACCGCAAAGGTCGCATGAGACAGTTCGTTTAGGTGAATTATTGAAATTAGCAGGTCTTATTACCGAACCTGATATTCAAGAAGCTCTTAGACTGAGTTTGAAAAATTCATCACTGGTTGGAAAAATTCTACTTATATCTGGACTCATCGATGAACATACATTGCATGCAGCACTGCGCTGTCAGTTTTTGTTGAGAGAAGGTTTTTTGAAACAAGAACAAGCAATTATTGCTTTGCATTATTGTCAGAGACTACAGTGTTCATTAGATGATGCTTTAGATGAATTGGGTTGGACTGTATCAACTAGGCGAAGGCTTGATCCAGAATTAGGAATGATTGGCAATGTTAATCAAGACAATTCAGGCTCAAGACCTAATTAGTGTCCAAAAATTCTAATTAATAATACAGAAGCAAAATATAAACAAACTAATGCTGCCATAACAATCAACATTGAAAATACTGTTGGATCTGGAGTGACTACAGCTGCCACAATAGCTGACCCCAATATGGCATAGCGAGAAGCTGACAACATTTGTTTTGAACTTATCAAATCTGTAAAAGATAATGCAAACAAAATAAGTGGTAATTGAAAACATAATCCCATGTATAAAATTACTGTGATAACTAATGATATGTAGAAATCAAGCCTTTGATGAATAGGAGCCATGCTTTGTCCAAAATTGCCAAAAAATGAAAGCATTGGTGGTAGTACAAGATAATAAGCAAAAGCACTGCCAGATAAAAATAGTAATGGTGCTCCAATAATAATAGGAATTAAGATTTGTTTTTCGTTGCGCTTTAATCCTGGTAAAACAAATTGAGTTATTTCAAAAAGAATGAGTGGAGAAGCTAAGATAATTGCTATATAAAAAGCAACTTTGAAAAATACAAATAATGGCTCTTCTAAAGAAAGAGCTTGAAATTGGATATTGGTAGCTGGTTTTTCTAAAAAGACAATGACATGGTTGGCAAATAATAAAGCAATAGAAAAAGCAATGGCTAAATAGAGAGCACTTCTTAAAACCCGATTCCTGAGTTCATCTAAATGATCGATAAGGCTCATTGTCGAATCTCTGTTTTCTATTGGATTTTCAGATGTTTCATTGTTCATTGTATTAGCTTATTTTTTCTCACTAAGACGTTGTTGATATGCTTCGTACAAAATAATACCAGCAGAAATTGCTACATTTAAAGATTCGACATTTTCATTCATGGGAATGCTGATTTTTTCGTGGGCAGATGAGATGGCAAGTTTGGATAATCCTTGCCCTTCACTACCAAATATAAATGCACTAGCTCCTTTTAAATTAGCTTTATTGTAGGGTGTTTTAGCACTAGCATCGGCTGCAATAATTTTTATATTTTGCTTTTTAAGTAAATCCAATAAGGTTTCAATTTCAATATCAAATGCAATTGGCAAACCAAATAATGTGCCCATTGCTGAGCGAACCACTTTTGGGTTATAAAGACTGGCGCATCCTTTGGTTAAAACTATACCAGTGGCAGATGTAGCAAGTGCTGTGCGAATAATAGTACCTATATTGCCTGGATCTTGAATTGATTCAGCTATAACAATAAATGGAGTGTGATTTGATTCAAATATTGCCTGAATAGAATTTGTTGGAATTTTTGCTACAGCAATTATTTCACATGAAGTGTCTGTCGTAGCTAGTTGTTCTAACTGCTTATCATTGGTTGTGAATATTTCTTGTGTCGAGATTCCTGATGGTAAATTATTTGTTTTACAAAATGAATTGCTACAAACAACTTGTTCTATTTCAATATTGTATTTAATCGCCTCATGCAAGCACTTTTGCCCTTCAATCAAAAACAAGCTTTGCTCTTCGCGTGCTTTTTGTGTATGTAAGGACTTGATTTTTTTTGCAAGAGTATTTGACAGTGGTTTCATATCAATAAATCCACTCCAAATAGTTGTTTTGCATCACGTATTTTTATTTAGCCTTTTTTGGCTATCTCAATCAATTGTGTAAAGGCGTTATTGTCGTGAATAGCCATTTCAGCTAGTGCTTTACGATTGAGGTTGATTTGTGCTTTGTTCAATTTATTCATGAAAAAGCTGTAGCTCATATTGTGTTCACGGCAAGCTGCATTGATACGTGTAATCCAGAGTCTACGGAAATCACGTTTGCGTTTTCTGCGATCGCGATAAGCATTGCGAAAAGCTGAAATAACTGCTTGGTTTGCTGCAATAAATAAAGTTGATTTAGAACCGCGAAAACCTTTGGCGAACTTTAGTATCTTTTTGTGTCTCTTTTGGAGAACATTGCCACGTTTTACTCTTGCCATTTTGAATCTCCTACTTATTCATTAGTGAATTTATTTGTTTATGCCCTGGTCGTCGGGGAGGAGTTCCCTTAGACGCTTGAGACATGTTTTTTGAATGATTTATATTAACGAAGGTATTTCTTATAAGGAAACATTTCCAGAACATGTTTAGTGAATTCTGGGGCTACTTCTCTCCAACCGCGCAAATTACGCTTTTTATCAGCTGACTTCCACTCATTAAGATGGCGTCGACCGCCTTTTTTACGTAAAACTTTGCCGGTGGCGGTTATTTTAAAACGCCTGGCAGCAGCTTTATTTGTTTTCATCTTAGGCATAGATTCTCTCCATTATGCTTAATGTGCTCTTTATGTTTTTCTTTGCGGATTTGGAGCAAGAATCATAATAACACTTTTACCTTCTATTTTTGGCTCTCTGTCAATGATTGCATAATCTTTTAGATCATTAAAAAAACGTTCGGCTAAATCCATAGCCATCTGCGCATGCTGAATTTCACGACCTCTAAGCATAATTAGTACTTTGGTCTTATCACCATCAGTAAGAAATTTTTGAGTATTTCTTACTCTTACTTGGTAGTCATGCTCTTTGATTTGGTAGCCCATCTTGACTTCTTTGACATCTATAATGTGATGCTTTTTCTTAGCTTCACGAGCCCGTTTGTCCTGTTCAAATTTAAAACGTCCATAATCCATAATGCGAGCGACAGGAGGACTGGCATCTGGCTGAACTAAGAATAAATCAAGACCTCTTTCTTTGGCTGTGGCTAAGGCTTCCCTGGTTGCCACAATTCCGAGTTGTGTGCCTTCTTCATCTATCAAACGAACTTCTCTTTCTCTAATTCGTTCGTTAAGTAAAGGTAATTCTTTTTTTGGCTCTGGTTTACGTAATTCTGGTTTATCTGGTGTGTTCAAGCTGTAACTATTTCTCCTAATTTTCTATCTAAATCTAATTCAATTATCAATCATTTGCCGAAGGTGGGACTTGAACCCACAAGAGCTAGTGCTCACTACGCTCTGAACGTAGCGTGTTTGCCATTTCACCACTTCGGCATGGTTCTAATATCAATAGCTCCCACATTTCGAGTAGCACAAAGTTTAGCACAAAGTAAATTGTAACTCATATTTGGCTGTATTCCACTATTGATAATCTAACCATCTGCCGTGAATGGCATTAAAGCTATTTCTCTAGATCTTTTTATTGCAACTGTTAAAGCACGTTGATGTCCAGCACAATTACCGGAAATACGTCTTGGCAATATTTTGCCTCTTTCGGTCACATATTTTTTTAAGCGATTTGGATCTTTGTAATCAATAAAATCTACCTTGTCAGCGCAAAAATTACATGTTTTGCGTCTGCGTGGAGGTGAACCTGCATTATCCATTTGATTGTAAGCCATTTATACTTCTCTCCTATTCCTAAAATGGAATTTCATCTTCATTAGCAAAAATTGCATCAATATCTTCTTTTTGAGTAGTTTTAGCTCGAGCACTAGTTTTACTAGCTGCATGAGCAAAATCACCCTCACTATTTCCTTGAGATGTTGTTTGACTTAGATTTTCTACATAACTAGCATCAATTTCAGCATCTCTTCTTTTTTGTCCTTCGGTATTTGTGTAATTGCTTATTTGTATTCTGCCATCAACAGCCACCAAATCACCTTTTTTAATTTGTGTTGCACAGCGTTCTGCTAATTCACGCCATGTAACTACTTTTACAGTTTGTGTTTCTACTGTGCCGTCAGCCTTTGCTGGGGACTCTACGGCAATAGCAAATTCTGTTACAGCAACATTTGTGTTTGGTGTAAATCGTTTTTCTGGCTGACGAACAACTCGTCCTGATACTACAATTTTGCTTATACTCACACAATAATCCTCTTAGAAAGATAAGACCGAAAGACAATTTCTATAATGTTGTTCCAACTGCTGCTTCATCTAATACAACAATAATTGAACGAATTATATCTTCGGATAAAGTCATCATCTTTTTTACTGCTGAAACAGATTCTGGAGCTATGGAAAATCGCATTAAAACAAAAAAGCCATCGCGCATCTTTTTAACTTCATAAGCTAAGCGGCGACGTCCTTTCTTTTCTGTTGCAATTATATTGCCCCCTAAGCCTTTAATATATTCTTCAACAGATGCTACAGCACGATCTGCTGCTTCATCGTCAATATTAGGCCGGATTATAAAAACAGATTCGTATTTGATATTTTTATTGGTCAAAATAATATCCCCCGTGGTCAAAATGTCCTTACTTTAAGGCAAGGGAAAGGTTTATATAGGCGGTTTATTATAGCAAGATTTCTCATTTTATTTGCTGATTAGAGAGCTTTTCTAGTTAATAGAGAGTAATTCATTAATATTTTCCATTTAAGGGGGATTTTCCCCATTATTAGTTTGACTTAGGTAGTTGACATCAGTAGAGTATTCTTACTTATCAAATATTTAATCTTTGATAAGTAAGAGGTATTTATTTTAAGGCCATGCCAATTAATTACAGACCATCTGACCATCAAGGAGCCGGCGGGGACACTGGCTTAGGTAGCACTGGCAGCGGCACAAAAGAACTTTCATATTCAGGACTATCGGCTGAAGTACAGTCACAGTTTGGACAAAATGTAGAAACTAGTACTCAGCATATTACGCAAGCTGCCCATGATTTTAAGCTCAATATTGTCTCGGATAAAGGCTTTTTGAATGTGCCGCCAGTAAAAGGTCTAGAAGTGGCTGGTTTAGCAGCGCCAATAGTACCAGGACAAGAAACAATTTCTCCTATGATTCAATTGATTATGCGTCTACCTGGGGCTATGGGAGTGACTTCTTCATTTTTTGAGGCGTTAGCTGCTTTATTTTTACCTGGACAAGACTTACTTTCTCAATTTACCCATACACTTTTTAATTTACCCGGTGCAATTGCTCATTTGCCAGCAAGTATTGGTTTAGAACATTTTCCTATTAATCTGTCACTATTGCCAGGCAATGCACCATTTTTTTCTAATTTTGGTCATTTATTTCATCAAAATGCATTTAATCTTACTTTGTCTGATATGAAAACAGGATTGCACCTTAATTCATCTTTTGATCAATTTAGTTCATTTGGTAGAGATAAATTATTAACATCAGGAACGGCTGATTTACAAAATCCACAATTTGAAGGGCTTAAAGCAGAAAATTATTTAAAAGATTCATCTCAAACATCGTCAGATTTAGGGCAAGCACCAATCTCTCAACATGGACAATTATCTGATACTTTATTAGCAGCAGATCCACCTGCATATCGTCCAACAATGGGAGGCTATTACAGTTCTACTGGCGGTATGCAGCCGCCTTCATCTAGTTTTGGTAGTCCAGCCACAACATCTGGAAATACCTGGGCAGGTACACAATCTAGTATAGGTAATTCAATGGAGGCATTGAAAGCAAAGCCTTTATCTATGGATGCCTTTAAAAAATTAAAAGCACCAACGAGCAATAATGTTGTTGATCATATTGGACGTCAGGCAAAAGCAGGACATAGTGCAGCACCGCATGCTGGTAATGACATGGCAGCCAGCAAAGCAATAAGCAATAAAACGGTAGATGGTATTTCACATCGCAACATACCTAAAGTTGAATATACAAAAAATGTGTCTCCTTCCCATTCGGTGAAACCTCAACAAGGAGAAATTAGTGATCCTGTACAAATTCAAACAAATAGAGAAGTAGCACAAATAAACGATCAAGTTGCTCAGTCTTATACTGTTCAGCGTGGTGATTGTTTGTGGGATATTGCACAAAACCAATTAGGTGATCCTTTACGTTGGCGAGAAATATATGATTTAAACGTAGATAAGATTGGTTCTGATCCTAATTTGATTTATTCTGGAACCACGCTAGATATGCCAGGGCAGGCTAATTTAACTGCTGATGCTGCTGGTAATTATGTAGTACAACCAGGTGATAATTTATGGGATATAGCTTCTAAACATTTAGGTGATGGTACTAAATGGGGTGATATATATAAAGCCAATGCTAGTATTATTGGTGATAATCCACGCTTAATTATGCCTGGACAAGAATTGAATTTAAACATAGATGGAGCAAGTACTGCTACTGCAACGGCAAATAATAGTCCTTTATCATCTCTGCCAAATAATGATCCTAATTTTGATTTAGGTAATGCTACTCAAAATGGCTACACTGGTAGTCCTATAGAAAATCAAACAAATAATTTTGCTACTAAAGGCAATACAATGGGCATGAATTCTCTTCCAGCTTCCGACACAGGATTCATAGAGACATCTCTTAATTCTTCGACAATTCCAAATATTGATCCTGTGAATACTGCAAATAATACAAGTTCAAATAATTCAGTAGTTTCGTCAAATTTAGCTCCTGATTTATCTTTTTTACAAGACAAAAAAGGTAATTAAATTATTCGGGTTCAGGAGTTATTTCGTGAGCGATATCTGGTGAGGGATTAAGAAGTTTATATTCATGTTCTTCAATTGCTTTATCTAAAGCTGTATTTTCAGCCTCTGTCAGGGGCTCATTATTCATACGCTTACGCATTGCATCCCAATGTTCTGGATAAGGTAATTCACAGCGCATGTTTAATTCTTTCTTTTCAGCCTCGCTTATCGTATCTAGATGTACTTTTTTGAATAATTCTCTTGTTTCTTTATCTGCCTCTGATGTGCCAGGCCATCTTTCTAGGGCATAAAGCTCTGCTGATTCTTCTTTTGTTAGATCTTCACCCCATAAATCTTTTTCTCTTATTTTTTGAGTTTTTGGATCGTCAGGAAATTCGTTTTTTACTTGCAAATCTATCGATTCTTTTCTTTCTGGCTCAACTAAGCCATTGAGCTCAATTCTTTCTCTCTGGGTTATAGTGCCATCTCCATATTTTGCTACTAATTGCCTACCACGCATATCAGTTTCTGTGCGATCTGGAAATAAGTAAATACCATTAAGTTGTGCTTGTAAATTTGTTCTTTCTGGTGGAGATAATTTGTCGCTTTTTAATGCATCAATTAATTGTTGTCGTTCTGAATGAATAGGAAATTTTTGTAAATTGTCCCAAACTTTTTGATCCCAATTTGAAAATAGCCTACCATTGAGAGCTTGTTGCATCAATAATTCAGCACCTTTTGGATCATGAGGATAACTCATCAGTCCAAATAATTCTGCAGATTCTTTGTTAGATAAACTTTCGCCTAGTTCTTGTCTTTTTACTAATTCTGCTCCTCTTGCATTATCTGGAAATTGCCAAATTCCTGACAATTCAGCTTTTTCTTCTTTGCTTAGACTATCACCAGCTTGTTGCCTGGTTAATAGCTCTAATTCTCTTGGACGCAAAGGAGAATCAGCTGGAGTAAGCAATAACATATTCTGGTTAATATTAGGAAGATTATCTGATGAAGATGAACTTTTAGTCGTAGCAAAATTTTCCCAATTGTTTAAGACTTCTTTTGAGGCAGCATGATTATCTTCGCCGCTTCCTTCTTGTGGCGCATTATCTGATTCTGGTTTAACTGGTTCTGTTATCTTGTCAGACATACACTTAATATATACATTAAGTGTGAAAATTATGTGACAATTTAAACTCTTTTTCTATATTTTTGGTTATATCTTCAGGCAAAAGGTAATTTTTGCATGCAGAAGGACAGATTAATTTAGTGATGCCAGCTAGCTGATAATCAATGGTTTGGTCAACACAAGCTGTTATTACCCATAATTCTTTTTTATACTTTTTGCATTTTTCTGCTAATTTCCCCACTAATTTTCCTTCTAGAGACGTTTTATCAAGGCGTCCTTCTCCTGTAATAACTAAATCACTTATGGTTATATGCTCTTCTAGATTGAACAAATTAGCTATCCATTCATACCCGGATATAATATCCGCGTCTAATGCGCAAGCTAATCCAAAAGCAGTACCGCCAGCAGCACCACTGCCAGATTCATTTCGCTTGGATTTATTGCATACAGATTCTAGAATATTGGCATAATGTAATAAAGATTGGTCTAAAATTTCTACTTGTTTTTCATTAGCTCCTTTTTGTGGCGCAAATACATAAGCTGCTCCAGTTAAACCGGCAAGAGGATTATTTATATCAGAAGCTATACGAAATTTGATTTTTGAATTTTTTTTGAGAGAAGATAAATCTATTTTTGATATTTGTAATAATGACTCTCCACCCCTTACTTGAAATTCTTGATTGTTTAAGTCATAAAATAAAGCACCAAGAGCCTCTAATGCTCCAGAGCCACCATCGGTGGATGCACTGCCACCAACAGCGATTATTATTTCTTCCATTTTATTTTTTTGTAGACAGTCAAGAATTATTTGTCCTAAGCCATACGTGGATGTATTCATAGGATCAATTTCGTTTTCGTGCAGCATGCCAATGCCGCAAACAGAAGCTAATTCAATAATTGCAGTTTTATTTAGCTCAAGCCAATAAGATTTTATAGACTTTCCAACTGCATTTAAAGTATTTACTTCGTGTAAAATACCGCCTTTTATAAAGTGAACAGATTCAATTGTGCCGTCTCCGCCATCGGCTAGCGGCATCAAGTCAATATTGATATTTTTATTATTGGATGATTTAAGCCCTAAGGCGATTGACTCAGCGACAGTGACGGGCGATAGAGTACCTTTAAAGGCAGTGGGGGCAATTAGTATGTTTTTAAAGAGCATTTAAGACTACACTACATTTTTTCCGGTGCTGATATGCCTATAATTGCTAAAACATTTGCTAAAACTTGTTTGGTAGCTAAAATTAAGCCAAGACGTGCTTTTGTAACCGATAGATCATCTGTTATTACTCGACAGGTCTCGTAAAATTTTTGCAAATCATTAGCTAGTTCATAAGCATAGCGAGCAAGGCGCCCTGGTAATCGAGCCTGCACTGCTTCTTCTACTTCTTCTTTTAAGGCATCTAAGCGCATAATCAGCGCTTTTTGATGAAAAAATATTTCTGGTTTATTATCGAATAAACTTTTAAAAACGTCACTATTATTTTTATATTCATCTTGAAAGTTTTTCCATTCAAGAGCTGAAATAGGTGGTTTTTCTTCTTGCTTTGTTTCTGTGTTGATACTAGGCTCTAATGCTTTGCGTAAAATAGCTGAGCAGCGTGCATGAGCGTATTGGATATAAAAAGCAGGATTTTCTTTGCTTGTTTTTTTTGCTAGTTCTAAGTCAAAGCTAATTGGATTTTGTGGATTAGATTCAGCTAGATAATACCTAACTGCATCTACCCCTACTTCTTCGATTAAATCAGATAATAAAACAACAGTACCCATTCTTTTAGACATTCTTACAATTTGTCCATTGCTAGATAAATTGACGATTTGAGTCAAAATAATTTCGAGTTTGTTGGCATCGGCGCCAAGCGCTTGAATTGTTGCTTTTAAACTGGGTACTTGACCGTGATGATCAGCTCCCCATATATTTATCAACAAGTCGTAATTACGTTGTAATTTATCTAGGTGATAAGCTGCATCAACGGCTAAATAAGTTTTGTTGCCTGTGCTTTTTTGAAGTACACGATCTCTTTCATCTCCTAATTCTTTGGTTTTGAGCCAAATAGCACCTTCTGATTCGTAAGAAATGTTTTTTTGAGCAAAATGATTCAATGTTTTATTTACTCGATCATCTTCATGCAATGAAAGCTCGGAATACCATCGATTGAAATCTATGCCTAATTTATGCAAAACTTTCTTTTGTGATTCTAGAATCAAATCTTTTCCAATTGTGCCAACAATTTTAATGCCTTCATCATCTGAGAGATTTACATATTTGTCATTGTGTTTGCTAATAATTTCTTCCACGTATTGAATAAGCGAATCTTCCGGATAGCCTTCTTCTGGATATGGATATTGTTTGTTTGGGCTTGCAAGCTTAAGATAAAGAGACCAAATGCAACGTCCAAATTTTACAATTTGTTCGCCAGCATCATTGATATAAAATTCTTGTTCGACATCAAAACCAGCAAATTTAAATAGATTGGTAAGGCAACTACCAAATACAGCATTACGTGCATGTCCTATATGTAAATCACCAGTTGGATTGGCAGATACATATTCTATTAAAACTTTTTGGTTTTGACCAATATTGCTTTGTCCATAATTATTTCCTTCTTTATGAATTGATAAAAGCACTTCTTCAAGCAATTTTGTCTTCAGACGAAAATTTATATATCCTGGTGGAACAGCTTCTATATCGGCAATATCTGTCAGTTTTGGTTTTAGTTCGGACATTATTGCTTCGGCAATTTTAAGCGGAGCCATTTTAGCAAGACCAGCTAATTTTAAGGCTATGCCCAGGGCAAAATCACCATGTTCTGGTAGACGTGGGCGTTCTAATTCTGCTTTAGCATTGAATGTAGTAAGCTGACCAAGCTTTTTACTTGCAATTGCTTGTTCAATTGATTGATTAATTAGCTTTTCTAGCTGGTCTTTTATCATCAATATTTAAACGCGAGAAGTTAATTTGCAAATAGCATTAATGAGAGTGGTGCCAAATTTTTCGGCTGCTTCTGGCCCATCAGCTGTAATTATATTGCCATCTTCAACAACATGTTCTTTTAAATAAGTAGCTTGTCCTTCACTAAGAGCCTGCAGAGATTCATCTGTAGCCCATACAGTTGCTTTTTTACCTTTTAGCACTTGTGCTTTAGCCAATACTGCTCCAGATAAACAAATGCCAGCTACTACTTTATTAGCTTTATATAGCTCTTGTAATATGCTATGGATTTTTTTATTGTTCCATAAATATTCAGGTGAACCCATACCACCAACAACTATTGCTGCAGCAAATGATGAGGCGTTTACATTATCAATTAAAATATCTGGTTTTACTTTAGCGCCAAGCATGCCTTGTGCTTCAGTGAGTTCTGTGGAGGCAATAGTTACGTTAGCACCAGAGTCTTCTAATAGTTTTTTTGGTTCTAGTAATTCTTCATCTCTAAAATCTTTTGGTGCAATAATCATTAATACATTTAAGTTTGCCAACTTCTTGTCAGCCATTGCCAATCTCCTTACATATCTTGTGTTTAGGAGTAATTATATTAGCATTTAGAAGAAAAGCTATGAAATTAGTGCTGTTGAATAGCCCATCTAACTTTATGCATTATGCCTCCTATGCCACTTTGTTCTTCATTTGGCAGATTAGGGATTTGAGATCGTTGTTTTTCTGCTATTGCTTGTTGCAACATGAATTCCAATTGATGCTGTTGGTTATTGGTTAAAATAGCTCGTTTACGCAAATAATTTGCTGTTGCTAAATTTCTTAATTGCTCTTTTAGCCTTGATAATGATTGCTGGCAAGTCATAATTTCCACTGGATCTGATTTTGGATCAGCTAAAAGCTTGACTAATTTATGTTGTAAGTCAACTATTTGTGGCTGTAATTGCATATATTTAGTATTCCAATCTTGTTCTAAAGAGTGGATTTGTTGATTTTGGTTAGCTGACAAACTTAATTTATGCCAGTCAACACTGCAAGAGCGTTCATCAGCCTGGGCAGGTATTGCCGATAACAATAAACTTATCAAAAGCATTGATAATGTGTATGTTAATTTATGGGTATTCATAGACAACTGATTCCACCCCACTAGCTGGTTCTCCTAAGGTTGATTCGATTAAGTATGCTTCAGCACTAACTGGTTCAATATTTGAAATAGATTGTGTTTTAGCAAAGAAAATAACTGAAGCTAATAAGCCGAGTGCTACACCAGCTGCAGCTACATAAAATCTGTTATTTTTTAGAGTAGACTTTTTCTCTCTGGCTGCAAAAGGTATTACTTTCATTTTCCTTTGTAATTCTGGCCATAAATCAAAATTATCTGGAAAATTAGCTTGATATGAATTACGCAATAATTCGCTTGTATTTGAAAGTAATGTAAAACGTTGCCTACAATTTGAACAAGTCAACAAATGAGCTGTAATAGTACGATGTCTCAATGTAGTTACTTCTTTATCTATATAAGCAGATAATTCATCTTTGATTAGTACGCAATCTTCATTGATACGTGATTTAACTTTAGACCATATATCAATACTTTGACTTTCAGGGAGCTTTAATCCTTGGGATAATAGGTTGTTAACTTTTGTTAATGATTGGAATGCATTTAAACAAGGATCACATTTTTGTAAATGATTGGATATACCTTCTTGAGCAGGAGGTGTTAATTCACCATCTAAATAAGCTGATAAATCTTCTTGTATGCCATCACATACAGAGGGTAATTTTGTAGAAAGAGATTGCCAAATATCTATATCTTTTCCTGAATTTTCTTTAGCTTGATTGAAAAGCTGTCTCATGGAGGTCAAATTATTGATATATGCCTTACAGCCAACACAAGAGTTAAGATGGTCTGCCAGTTTAGCTTTCTGGTTTTGATCTAATTCACTGTCTATATAAAGTGAAAGATCTTCTCTTAAATCATTACATGGTGCTGACATTAGTGAGAAACCTCGGAAACTGTCTCTGGATTATGTAAATAAGGCTTGAGTAATTCTTGTAGTTTTAAGCGAGCACGCGCGATACGGGACTTTACAGTACCCATTTCTGTTTTCGTTAAAATTGCAATTTCCTCATAGCTCAAACCTTCTATTTCACGCAAGACGATGGCCGTGCGAAACTGTTCCGGCAATTTGACCATTGCTCCCCTAATTACATCAGAAAGTTCACTGGTTAAAAGGGTTTCATCCGGGGGAGCAGATGTATCTTTTATATCTCTAGTGACGGAATCACCCTCAGAGTCATCATCTAAAGATTCATCCATGGATATAGTTGGCAAGCGCCGCGGGCGTTTCCGGAGCTCGTCATAGAACAAATTAGTAATAATTTGGGTTAACCAAGAACGGAAAGAAGAAGGATTGCGCAAATTATTAATAGAGCGCCATACCCTAATAAAAACTTCTTGTGCTAAATCTGATGTATCAATCCAATCTGGAGCTAATTGATAAAGTAAGCCATAAACTGTCCGCTGATGTCGTTTAACTAATTCCTCAAAAGCTTGGGGTTCACGCTTTTGACAAGCTATGACTAAGTCACGGTCACTTTTTTGACTATATGCAATTGTCATAAAAACCCCTTCTTATTTGATTTGGTCCTTAAATTTGATATTAGAACAAATACATCTGTACGGCTATATCCTAGCATGTTGATATTTTTTATTAAAAATCAATTCTACAATCATATATATAGATCAATTCTTTGATCACTTTAAAATGTGTCCAAAATAAAGATGGTAGCATTAATTAAGGGACTGACCTTATTTATATTATTTAGACCTCAAAGGAGTACTTGTCTTGCCAAATCGTTATTTGTTTACATCAGAATCTGTTACAGAAGGGCATCCAGACAAAATTTGTGATCAAATTTCTGATGCGATATTAGATGCGGTTTTGACAGAAGATCCTAAAGGGCGAGTAGCTGCAGAATGCATGGTAACCACTGGTCTAGTGGTTGTTTCTGGGGAAATTACTGCTGATTGCCAATTGGATGTACCAGATATTTGTCGCAAGACAATTCGTGAAATAGGCTATGAAGGCGAAAGTGGAGGGGGTTTTGATGCTAATACATGTGGTGTAATTGTGTCTTTAAACAAACAATCACCAGATATTGCTCATGGGGTTAGCAAAGCCTTAGAACAAAGAAAAAATGGCTCAGGGGATAGTGCCGATCAAATTGGCGCTGGCGATCAAGGAATGATGTTTGGTTTTGCTTGCAATGAAACTCCAGAATTTATGCCTATGCCAATTTCTGTTGCTCATCGCATAGCCAGACGTCTTTCTGAAGTTCGTAAATTGGGTGTTTTAAAATATTTACGTCCAGATGGTAAGTCGCAAGTTTCAATTGAGTACGAAGGTGATATTCCTTGCCGAGTAGATTCTATTGTTATTTCAACCCAACATGATCCTACTATTGATGGAATTTCTGATAACGACCAAATTCAAAAACGAATTGCTCAAGATTTAAAAAAATATGTTATTGATCCTGTTTTCCAAGATTTATCTATTAAGCCTGATAATCAAACACGTTATTTAATAAATCCATCTGGTCGCTTTGTAGTGGGCGGACCACAAGGAGATGCTGGACTTACTGGGCGTAAAATTATTGTTGATACTTATGGTGGCTATGCTAGGCATGGTGGTGGAGCGTTTTCAGGAAAAGATCCAACTAAAGTTGATCGCTCAGCTGCTTATGCTGCTCGTTATGTAGCAAAAAATATTGTTGCATCTGGACTAGCCACACGTGCTGAAGTGCAAATTGCTTATGCTATTGGTGTAGCAAAACCTGTATCTGTTCATGTTACTACTTTTGGTACTGGTAAGATTGCTGACAATGAGATAACTGAATTAGTTCAAAAACATTTTGATTTACGTCCAGCTGCTATCATCCAACATTTAGGTTTAAATAATTTACCAAAACAATGTGGTGGGAAATTTTATCAAAGAGTAGCAGCTTATGGACATTTTGGACGAACTGATTTGGAATTACCATGGGAAAAACTAGATAAAGCATCAATTTTGTCTAAAAGCTTAACTAAGGTAGCTCATTAATAAATGGAAATAGATTCTGATGCTGGATATTTAATTATCAATCCAGATCGAGAAGATTCTTTTAAATTTGAACTGACAGACTGCAGTGTTTTTGCTATAGGGCGATTACCAGCTAATGGTGATAAATGCAGATTGGTTTTAAATCAACCAGAAGTATCCGGGCATCATGCTGAACTAAAACAATCGCATTATGGCTGGACACTTAGAGATACAGGGAGTACAAATGGTACTCGCTTAAATGGTAATTGGATTACACCTGGGCAAGAATATTTGCTTAAAGACGATGATTTAATTCAAATTGCTGAAATAAAACTTTTGGTGAAATTAAATAAAAATCAAAATATGCCAAAAAAAGATACGGTTGCTGATGGGCATGAAAAAACGCGCTTTCAAGTAAAAAAAATCAACGCTACTATTTTGGTTGGTGATTTTCGATCTTTTACTGCTTTATTGGAAGATTATTCTGATACACCCGACTTAGTTATGCAAGCAACACAAAAAGTATTTAAAGCTATGAATGAAATTATATTTCAACATCATGGGCAAATAGAAAAGATTGCAGGGGATGCGGTTATGGCTTATTGGCATTCTGAAATTGAACAATTAGATAAAGGGAAATTCTCTGCATATGAGGCATGTTTAAGTGCTATTAAATTGAAGCGGTTGATTGCAGATTGTGGTGGCAACCCTGAATATTGGCCATTTAAAAAGCATAAATTATGCTTTGATATAGCTATAGCTACTGGACCTGTTGCAAGTGGAGTGTCAGGAGAGGTACGTGCTAATCCTCATTTATTGGGGGATACCGCTAATTTAGCTTTTCGCCTTGAAAAGTTAATTGCTGAAGATAGAGCTGGCGATATTATTATGGACGGCAGTACTTATAAATTGGTTGAAGATTTATTTACGACTGAATCTTTAGGAAAAGTTTCTGTTAAAGGAAGACAAAAACTAGTAGATCTTTATCGGCTCCTTGATTCTGTTTCGGTGTAATTATCTCTATGAATATCAATCAAGGTTTAATGCTGGTTGCCAAGCACCAGCTAGTTTTTTATTAAATTATTGCTAGTTTTTCCTAAATTTAAATCCGCCTCCGTTTTTAGAAGCGTTGAGTTCATTCAATCATTCATCCAATCAACTAACTAAATAAGTTTTTCAATTTTTATCTATATTTGATAAGTGAGGTTAATCAAAATGTATAAGCAATTATCGCTAAGCAAAAAACTAGGCAGCATTACTTTAGCAGTGATGATGAGTTTAGTTTCTTTTGGAATCTTTCCAGCTCTAGCACAATCTAATCATCAATTAAAAATGCCGAGAGCATTGCCTACACCAAAAGCTAGACCAAAAATGGAATATTCTCCAGATTTGCTTTTAGTAATGCCAGCTGCTAATACCGAACAGGAAGATATAGATAAAGCCTTAAAAGAAGCGCATGGTACGGTTGTTGATACTATGGGTGAAGGCAAGCTCAAAGTTTACATTGTAAAAACTGAACGTGGCAAGCTTGAATCTACTGAAAAAACTTTAGGCAAAGATAAACATTTTAAAGCAATAAGTAGAAATTATCGTTTTCGTGCTCAGCTTATTCCCAATGATCCTAATTTCACTGGTCAATGGCATCTTGGTGCCATAAATTGTCCACGAGCTTGGGATTCTACTATGGGTAATGGCACAAAAGTTGCTATTTTTGATAGTGGCTGTCAGGCATCGGTAGCTGATTTAACTGGTAAAACTCAAAAAGGTTATGATGCGACAACATTTTGGGCGAGGTTAACTGTATTAGGTGGACCTGGACTATTGGGTGATTTGCTTGGTGGCATAGGTGGTGCTTTATCAGGTGGGGCACAAAATGATGTACAAGGACATGGAACATTGGTGGCAACAACTGCTGCTGCTACTGCTAATAATATGGTAAATGTAGCTGGTGTGGCCCCTGGAGCTACTGTCTATCCAGTACAAATAGCAGGTAGCAGTGGTATGACTGATGATATTGCTATTATGGCTGGCATGCTTAATATGATGGCTTCTGGCAATCGTATTGTAAATATTAGCTATGGTGCATACCCTCCATTTGGTTTTACCAATGCTGCTCTGCATGCACCATTACATTTATATTTCCAAGAATTTTATTACATAAAAGGAGGCTTGATATTTATATCTTCAGGCAACGATGGTGCATTTGATCCAGATCCACTAATGCCATATTTAAATGTAGTATCAGCAATTGATCCTAGTATGTCATTAGCCAATTTTTCTAATTGGGGTACATGTATAACATTTACTGGTCCTGGTAAAGATATAGTTTGTACTGATAGAGCTGGCAATGTAAGAACTGTAGATGGTACTTCTTTCTCTAGCCCAATAGTAGCTTCTACTGCTGCTTTAGTTTGGAATGCTAATCCAAGTTTGCCAAATGTATGGGTGCAACATATTTTGAAAGCAAGCTGTTTTAGAGCAGGAGCTGCTCCTTGGACGCCATATTATGGATATGGTATGCCAGACGCAGAACGCGCTGTACGAATGGCTCGTGGACTATAAAATAACCAATTGATTTTTACCCCAAAAAAGGCACATGCATGGTAAGCACGTGCCTTTCCCTTTGTGAAAATAAATATTATCTGCATTTTTCCGCCTATTTCTTCGGATTTGATAGTCATGAATTTACTGGAACAATTATTTTTGCATTGGAGATAGTATGAAAGTTAGGAGAAATAAACGAGGCAATATTGCAGAGCTTGGACCTGCTTTTGTAGTTTTTATTTGTTTTATTTTTACGCCATTAATAGATCTTGGTTTTATTCCAGTGAGATATTTAATTGCTCAAGGTGTTATTAATGAATATGTACATAGACTCTCATTAGCAGAAAAACGTAGTCAGTCATATGAAATACTTGCCACTGATAATTTTTGGCGTCAATTTTTAACTCAGTGTGGTATTACATTGCGTGAGCCAACATTGAAATTAATTGTCTGTGGTAATAATGATAGCGATAAAATTTCTGTGGAATCAGGTGAACATATTGCATCTGAATGGCTACCTAATGGCAGTAAAGGTCCATGCCTTTATAGTATGGAATTAAGTGTTGATGCTGATATAAATCCGTTATATACAGTAAATAACGGTTTACCCGGACTAGCCGGACCAGTAACTATGAAATTTGCTAGCCGATCGAATTGGGAGAATTTTGGACGTGATCCAGTAACGAAGGAGTATTATGTCAATGAGTAGAGTATCGTCTCTCTTTATCATTTCTATTTTATTTGTGTTAACAAATATAGTTTTTGTAAATAGTAGTTTTGCTGAAGATCGTATAACACGTCCTTTTGATTGGGTAGTAGAAATAGAAACCAAAGAATTAGCAAAACAATTTGAATATACAGGTTCTCATTTAAAGCCAATTGTAAAAACCCATATTGTATTTTATGCAACTGTCGATGAAGCAGATAAAAAATCTTATGAAGACATTTGGTATCACAATGGCAAACCATGTGGTTTAGAAAGGTTAGGTAATTTAACTATTAGACCAGGCGATGGTATAGCCATAAAAATTAAACATAAAACTGACTCACCAACTGAAGGTGAGTATAAAGCAGCAGCGAACGCTATTTTAAGAATAATTCTTGATGCTAATTTAAATCATAATTCTGTGGCGATAGTTACATTGCCAGATGGTTCGTATTCACCAATAATAAGTGAATTGCGTAATCAAAACGCTGTTGATGCTCCTCCTCATGATGCTGATCATCCGCTGGAAAGTGTAGTTAATATTTTTCTTCAATCAGGTACAGATGGTCCTACGCAAACTCTATATTTCTTATAAGGATTATTTTTTATGATAGTAAAACATGCGCTTAGATCTCCACGTGGCAATATGCTTGTTTTGGTTTCTGTGTTTATGAGTACTATTGTTCTAGCGCTTATGCTTGCCGGTTCATTTAGTGCAATTTTCTTTCAACATAACAGATTGCAGACATTTGCTGATGAAATTGCTTTATCGGGAGCACGAAAACTAAACGAACGTGATCGTCTTGGGCAAATGAATAATATGATTGCGCGTTGTCGGCAATTAGTATACTCATCACGTGATACATATGAAGAAGTAAATACTCATTATCCTCATTTGAATAATTTGGCATCACAATTATTAGATGAAGCTCGTGACGGTGCGCATGATTTAGAAATAGAACGTCAATATTTAAAAAATTTAGCTATAACTGAAGCAAATAATGCAATGCAAACTAAATTTAATAGCGAAAAAAATAGATATGCTATCAATTTGCCTTGGTTTAAAGCCAGTGTACCAAGTATGCCAACGCCTAAAATTGGGCAAGTGAAAGACATTGAGTCTAATATCACCATGCTAACAGGTTTTGATGACTTAGAAAGTTATGACTTAAGTATGGGTTATATATTTACGGCTAGCAAATTGTACAAGAAAAATATTAATGCTAAATTACCTGGTTCAGATAACGATCTCAATTTTAAAATTACATCATTAGCTGCTCCGGTAGAAAAAATAGTTTCACCTGGTCGAGTAATTTTAGCTAATGTTTATGTTGCTGCACCAGAAGATAATTTGCGCTCGGCTGTACAAATAGAATTAAGAGCTAATATAGCAACTGGGCTTGGTGCAGCCGGTGGTGGACAAAGCAAAATTTTAGGGACAGCTGCTGCTTGCGGTGGCGATATACAACAATAGACAATAGATGACAAATCTTATTGTTTGATTGCTTGGAAGGGAAATGAGCGATTGCCCTTTACTCCTACTGCTTTCAAATAGCCCTGAACTTTGTTCCAGTTCCCGACCATGGTTCCCGAGACTAACCATTTGCCTTGCTTAAGATCATGATCGAGCTGTAATTTGAAACTCTTTCCGTTATAGGCACCTGAGTAAGTAGCAATTTGTGGTTTCGTTTTGGGTGAACGATATGGTGTTATACGAACGACTCTAATTTGCATTTGATTGCCAGGTTTTCCATGTAAAATCTTTGCATGGTATTGAACATTGCCAATATAATCTTCTACTAGACAACGTCCTTTAACTTTGCAAATATGTGGACCCCAATTGACTATTACTTTCCATTCGCTATTTGTTATATCACCCTCCATAGGCAATCGAGAAGTGTTTATAGGAATTGGTTGTTCAAGGCTGACAATTTGTTCTTGATTATTATTTTCATAGCTAGGTAATTTATCTGATTCGACATTATTTTGTTTTGGAATTTGATCACTAACTATACCTTCAGGATCTGGGTTGTCTTTTGTTGGCGCTGGTTCAGTGGCGGCAACGGCCATATCATCTATTAGTTGTGATTTGATTAGATCTGGTACATTAGGGATTGGACCATCACTGCCAATCATTTCGGCACCTTTAGAGGCTACTTCAAATTTAAAGGCCATTTCACGGGTGGCATTTTGAACATTTTGCCAATCTTTAGCAGTAGCTCTGCCTCGATCGATTCTATCTAAGCTTGAGTGAGCAGAAGGACTAGAGACAATACCACACATGGTGCCAAAGCCAATCATAGAAGTTAACCCAATAGTCACAATACTAACCAAGCCTAAATATGCCAGCGGTCCTAATCCTTTTTGATTTCTTATCTTACTTTGATGCATAATTAACCTATTTATTCTATCTATTTGGCTGACTGAGCTTTCAATACAAAGCCAGATAATACACCAACTATATTGTCATCATAAAAAGTCACACTTGTCATTTCTTTGCCAAGTTTAATATAACGAATTGCACTTATGGTGTGTTTACCTAAATAAATTTCTTCGGTTTGATCTGGTTGTCCTAGCCAGTTAATAATGTTTTTTCTGGTTAAGGTACTAACAAAATGTTCTGGTTTGCTTTTTGCATTTGTTGCGCATGCTTGAGCGAGGTTTTTGCTAATGGTGGACCGTTTAACAAAAAAACCATTGTCAAACATAATACTTATTCCTTGATCAGGATAAAGCCATTTTTCAATTCTTCGTTTTGGGAAGCCAGGACAAGAGAATTGGATGAAGAATTGACTTGGATGACCATAGGCTTTTAAACAGCGGGATTGTGCTGGGGACAAAGGTGCAGTGGTCCATGATTCAGCTGGTATTTGTACAGAAAGTAAACAAAATAAAGCTAAAAGCAATAACAAAATTCTGTCAGTGAGATTGTTGAGTATGTTCATTTCTTATGACTGCAATTAAGCAATAGACAGCATATAATTTAACTTCAATCTAAGATTTTTTCATTAAAGTCATTTTTATCCAAGAATGGTTTTCTATGATGTAAATAATGCCTGTATTGTCAAGACGTATATTGGTAAAAGAGTAAGTCATTATCCATAATTTGTTGAAGTGTTATCATTATGTGATGGTTATAGAGCATGGATGGAATAACGTAATATGACAAGTAAGAGGGATCCGATTGTATTTGCAGCTTGTTTTATTGCCTTATGTTTTGTTCTATCAAGTTGTGTTTGTTCAGATAAGACAGCTTCTAATATAAGTTCAAGTACTTTATACAGTCGCGTAATTCGTGATGGAAAAATAAGAGCAAGTTATATATCTTATCCACCTGTGTGCATTAAAGATCCAAATACAGGGAAATTATCTGGTATTGCTGTTGATATTTTAGAGGCAGCAGGAAAACATTTAGGACTTAAAATAGATTGGTCAGAAGAAGTTGGCTGGGGTACTGCTGTCGAAGGGCTTAGAGCTAACCGCTATGATGTTGTTGGTAGTTTGCTCTGGACTAATAGTGATAGAGGAAAAGTAATTGATTTTTCAACACCTCTCTATTACAGCGGAGTTTGTGCTTATGTACGTAAAAATGACAATCGTTTTTCCAAAAACTTGCAGGCAATAAATTCACCTGAAATTAGAATTGCTACAGTCGATGGCGAAACAGCTGATTTTATTTCACGTTCTCTTTTTCCTAAAGCAAAGCGTGTTTCTTTGCCGCAATTATCAGATGTTTCACAAATGTTATTGAATGTTGTTCAAAATAAAGCAGATATTGCTTTTGCTGAGCCAGCTATTGCAATTCAATTCTTAAAAACAAATCCCAATACTCTAAAAAATGCTGCTCAAACGCCAGTAGCTGTATTTGGTAATTCCATAGCTTTTAAAAAAGGTGAAGGCGACTTTAAATCAATGTTGAATAATACAATTGATGAACTATCTAATATGGGTATCATCGATCAAATAATTGCTAAATATGAGCCAGCACCTAATGCATTTTATCGAGTGGCTTTACCTTATAAACTCTCAAAAACCAGTGACAAAACTAGCAAATGAGCGTTTTTGACATTATTGCCCAATATCATGTTGGACTTATTCAAGGTCTGATAGTTACTTTCAAATTGGCAATGATTATATGGTTTTTTGGTCTGTTATTAGGTGGTGTATTGGGTTGTGCCAGTGCTCGTTGGAAAAAATCCATTGGTGTTCCAGCTAGACTGTGCTCATTTTTGTTATCTGGAATTCCCATTTTGGTTTTTTTATTCTGGTTTCATTACCCGATGCAAGCTATTTTAAATGTTGTTATCGACCCATTTATTACTGCTGTAGTAGCTTTAACTATAGTAAATATGTTTATGGTTGCCGATCTAATTCGTAATGTATTGGCTGAATTTCCTGATCAATACATTACGGCAGCCAAAGTTTGCGGATTAAGTCCAATGCAAACTTTATTTGATATTCAATTACCATTGATATTGCGACAAAGTATTCCAGGGCTATTAATGATTCAGGTAAATATGTTGCAAGCAACTTTATTTGCTAGTTTAATTTCAGTGGACGAAATATTTCGGGTAGCACAAAGAATAAATTCAATCGTTTATCGCCCAGTAGAAGTTTTTACTGCTTTAGCCATTTTATTTTTGATTATATGTCTGCCTTTAAATGGTCTGGCTCTTTGGTTGAAAAATCGGTTTACACGTAGGGTTTTTGAAAGATAATGCTTACTGCTGAAAATATATACAAAAGCTATGGACAGAACCAAATTCTAAAAGGAATTGGTTTGAGAGTTAAGCCTGGCAAAATTACAGCCTTAATTGGACCTAGCGGTAGTGGCAAGACTACTCTATTGCGTTGTTTATCAATGCTTGAAGCACCAAATGCTGGTGAAATAAATTTTGACAACAAGACATACAGATTTCCCTTGGACGCTGGAGATAAAATTATTCCACCATGGCCAGATTTAACTGTCGTTTTTCAGCAATTGTTTTTGTGGCCGCATTTGACACTTCGCGAAAATATCACTTTGCCTTTAAAGCGAACAGGTAGGGAGCAGGAATTGGAACATTTGGAATCGTTGATTGATCTTTTCAATATGCGTTTATTTATCGATCGTTATCCAGATGAGACTTCTTTGGGACAACGTCAACGCGCCGCCTTAGTAAGAGCATTGGCCCTAAAACCAAAATTTATATTGCTTGATGAAATTACATCATCGCTTGATGTTGAACAAGTAGGATTGATTTTGAATGAGTTAAAGGCTATGCGCGATCGCGGCATCGGCATTCTAATCATTACTCATTTATTGCATTTTGCCTCAGAAGGAGCCGATCAAATTGTTTTTATGGACAAGGGACAAGTTATTGAATCTGGCGCTCCGGCTATATTGAAAAATCCTCGCACCGATAGGCTAAAACAATTTGTTTCTATCGTAGAAGCAGCTACTTAAGGCTTATATTTTAAGAAAATGCTGCACTGTTTTGGCTATTTTACGTAGTTTTACTACAGCCTGCCAACATTAACACAGATATACTTAAGACTGGCAAAAAGCCAAAATTATCCATATATTAAATAAGGTCATTTAACGCCTTGAGGGAAATATTTAATAATGGCTCCTTATGATAATGTGAGCGAAAAACAGGAAAAGGATACATCAAAAGAAGATGATGTAATTTCATTATTGTCTCTTCTGCCGGCAGATAATGCTTCAGTGTCTCCTAGAGGGGATATACCTGAGCAAATTGCTATAAAAGACGAGATGGCAAACCGGGATGTGATAGTAGAAAATCTCACACCAGAGCAAAAACTAGAGCTGAAACAATACAGACTAGCTTTATCTCTTTCTAAAGATGATCAAGAAATAGAATCTTTAAAGGCTAAAATCAATGCCATTAGTCCAGAGCTGGCTCAAGTAAATGACAAGATTGAGGATATTCTTAAGTCTCCTCTATTGGTAATGCTTGGTTCTAATAATGAACCTAACCAAAAAGAAAATCATAGCCTGTTTTTAGACGGCAAAAAACGAGCCATTCAATGTCATGTACAACTGGCTAATAACGACTTGTCCGATTGGAAATTTTTTGAAATATCAGAGCATGATTTACTTCAAGATCTAAATCAAGATTGGTATTCTCCATATTCAGACCTAGTCAAATTTTTAGAGAAAAATTGGATAGGGCTTGAGTATAAAGACACAAATGAAGAGATGCCATCACCATTTATTTTTACAGATGAAGGTAAAAAAGAATATTTGCCAATTGATCTATCTTTAAATATAGAACAGCAATTATATCCTTTGCTAAATACTAGAATGAGTGAGATTGAACAAAAGTACAATGTAAAATTTATGGGTGCGCATGAAGAACTTGCAAGAACCGAGCAAGCTTTAGGTAAAGGTCCAAGAATTACAGTATTTGAAACGCCAAGACATCCAAATTTATATGAATTGGCTAGCCTGGAAAAAGCATTAGAAAAATCAAAAACAACAATACCAGGTGAAAATGAAGATCCTTTAAAAATAGGATTTTTTGTCGGTAGAGATATCTATGCTGGTAGGTATTTTGGTGAGAATGAAACTATTGGATTTTATGATAGTCAGTGGGTTAAGGAACCAAATGATGCTCTGAAAGCAAAAGAACAAAAAAATAAATTGGAAATATATGCCTTGCATGAATTAGCTCATCACCATCAATATATGTTTTGGACTGATATGCATAATGATACTGCGCATGCTTCGGCAATGGGTTGGCAAAAATGCGCACCTATTAATGATTGGCTTTTAAGAGGAGAGAGTAATCAATATTTTCGTTTTAACGAGAGAGATGATCGATCATCTTCCTGGACTTTTTGTAATAGCGAAGGTCAACCTGTTCCCAGTAATAAAAAGCTAGATGACCAAATAAGAACTGCGCAACCCGGATTTTATCTTTCTGAACAAGTTGGAGATAACGGAGAAAGGATACTTTTATCCTATGAAGTGGCTGACCTTGCACTGGTTAAGCCTGTCAGTCATTATTTTGATAATCCATGTGAAATGTTTGCTGAAGCAATGGCAGCATATAGATTTGGTGGTGAAAAAAGGGCAAAGCTAGCCATGAAAAGCCCAGCACTTTATGATTTAGTGGCTCGTGACGATCAAATGGATATCAATCATCGTCATTCTCCACGCGGTAATCATCCAGCTGCTTTGCGAATGCCTAATGGACAAATAGTGGAATGGACAGAAGATAATGCCAATAATATAAATGCATATAATAAGGTAATACCAGCTTTAAGACATTACAATGAATGGTTTTTACATTTACCATCTGTTGTTTATTCTAACGATCCGTATGAGAAAGAAGAAATTGCTACTTTTGATAGGGCTATTAAAGAAGCTGAAGAATTAGGTGGATATATAAAAGTATTTGAAGAAATTGAAGAACATGGTGATGATTGGGGACTTACTAAATATTTAAATCAATCTATTGATGATTTAGATAGTCGGGCTCGAGAAGCAACCACGCTTACATGTGTTCATCGTGCTGCCCTTGAATATACTTTTGGTGATAGAAAAAAAGCACAAGAATATTTACAGACTGCTATTGAATGTGATAGTGAAATAGAGGCTATAAAATTACAAGGTGAAAATATAGATGGTAATGTAATTGCTGATTTTGCTAAATTAAAAGGAATAAAAAGGATAACGCTAGTAGGTGTTTCTTTATCGGAAGAAATGGCTGAGCAAATTTCAAAATTTGAAAACTTAGAGACTGTTTCATTGCATGGATGCTCTATTGAAGCAAAAAACTTAAATGTATTATCTAATTCTAGAATTGCTAATTTAGGACTTAGTGGATGTAGTCTCGACAAAGAAAAATTAACAGAGCTGTTAAAAAATCTTCCCAATTTAAGGTCTTTAGATTTAAATGATCAACCAATGACTTCAGATACAATCACGGCTTTACAAAGCTCATCTTCTCTAGATTTCATATGTTTGCCGGAGACAATAACTGATGAAGGGCTAAAAAATCTTTCTAACGCTAGTCATTTAGGAATCGTTCATATTGGCAATGCTAAGAATATAACAAATATTGGATTGGCTCAATTAGCAATGTTGCCAGAGTTGAGAACAGTGCATGTATTAAATAGTCAAATTACAGATGAAGGACTTGATGTGTTGCATCAGATGCCTAACCTTCAATCTTTGTGGATGTCTGGAGAAAAAATTTCAAAAAATAAAATTGATGAGATAACACAAGCATTACCAAAACTAAAAATGGCAATTGACGGTATAGCAGAATAATTAATTTACTAAAGTTCCACGTAATGCCCAAGGATTAGCTGATTCGATAGAGACATTGACGAGCTCGCCAATAAGGTCTTCTTTGCCTTCAAAATTAACTATTTTATTGCCTCTAGTGCGACCAGTCAGTCTTTCGGGGTTGCGACTGCTTTTGCCTTCTACCAATACTTCAATTGTTTTACCTAAAAGGCGTTTATTTAAACGATGTGATACTTCACTTACTGCTGTATTTAAAAAACGCAAGCGTTCATATTTTTCAGGCTCGGGAATTTGTTCTTCCCAATTAGCTGATGGTGTATGTGGGCGTGGGGAATAAGCAGCTGTATTTACAGCATCAAAACAAATGTCTTGTACTAAATTGACAGTATTTAAAAATTCTTCTTCGGTTTCACCAGGAAAACCAACAATTAAATCGGAAGTAATAACAGCATCAGGGATTTTATTTCTAATTTGTTCAACTAACTTCTTATAAAAATCAACAGTATATCCGCGTGCCATACGCCTTAGTGTACGATTGTCACCTGCTTGTATAGGAATATGGAAATATTCACAAGCATTTTCAACATTAGCTACTGCCTCAATTATTTCTGGTTTTAAATCACGTGGATGTCCTGTTAGAAAACGCACGCGCTTTATTTCTTCAATTTTGCCAGCCTCTTCTAATAAATGTCCTAAATGCAAAGCAGGATTTAAGTCATGTCCGTAGGCAGTAACATTTTGTCCTAATAAAGTTATTTCTTTATAGCCAGCTTGTCCAAGTTCTTTCATTTCTTTTGTGATTTCTGTCACGGTACGGCTTTTTTCACGACCACGTACATATGGCACAATGCAATAAGTGCAGTTATAATCGCAGCCATATATTATTGTTACCCAGGCACTAATACTATTTTGACGAATTACAGGCACTTCTGGTAAATCTTCTGGTAATTCTTGAAATATTTCTACTACAGGAGCTTTAGTTGTTTTTGCTTGTTGTACAAGATCGGGTAGTCGATGTAGATTATGTGTGCCAAAAACAATATCGACTCCTGGTGATCTAGTAATTAAACTTTCTCCAGCATCTTGAGCAACACAACCACCGACTGCAATAAGGCGACCTGGATATTTTTCTTTTAATTGGCGCCAACGTCCTAAATAACTATAGATTTTTTCTTCAGCACCAGCGCGAATAGCGCACGTATTTAGAATCATCAAATCTGCTAGTTGAATATCATCAGTTGTTTTATAGCCAATTTCATCTAATAGACCAAGCATATGTTCGGAGTCAGACTTATTCATCTGACAGCCAAAAGTTTCTATATAGACATTTTGCTGTTTCAATTTAGTTTTTAACTATATCCACGACTTCGTAGTCTTCTGCTTTTTCGTTAAAACATTCATAGGATTGCCTTACCCATTCAAGTCTTTCGCCATGCTCTTGGGGCAAATTTAACTCATTGGGTGTATTTAAATACTTAATGACTGGCTGACCGTCTAAGTCAGAGCCTATTTTTATTTTTAGTCTTTCTTCTTGTGTGGAAGCCATCTTTAGTTTCTTTCATCTATAGCGATTCAGATAGTTGTTATAGGGTACACAATCTTTGCTTTGTTAGTATAAGAAATAACTTATGACATGATTTTCTCATTGGAAATTTTAGTTTTTATTTGGTCAAATACATGATGTTAGTTGATTCTAATTCTGTTACATTTAGTAAGTGATTACTGTGTTCTATTGATAACTTATTAAATAAGTCAACAAAATATCCTCATCGAACATTTGGTAATTAACTTTCTTTAGTTTTATTGACTGGTCTAAAGCGATGGCGCTACTCAAATGAGTAGCGAGCATAGCTTTGCTATCAAGCAATAATTTTGGTGCAACTAGCCAATGGATTTCATCGACGAGTTTGTGAAAAATTAAATTTGCGGCTAATTTGCCGCCGCCTTCACACAAAACAGAAGATATTTGTTTTTTACCAAGCCAATTAAAAACAGATGCTAAATCTAGTTTTGAATCTTTTTCTTCAACACCTATTATTTTTACGTGTTTTGGATAAGTAATTTTGTTTTTTGCTAAAGTGTTTTTGCTTGTAAATAAAACTACTTGTGCATGATCGTCTATAAGACGACAATGTCCATCAAGTTTTTTAAATATTTGCATACTTAAATCAATTTCTAAGCTTGGATCTAGGCTAATTCTAATTGGATGAATAATATTGTCCAATTCTTTTACGGTGAGGCTGGGATTGTCTATTATTACAGTTGATGGACCAACTAAAATAGCATCATGTGTATTTCTTAGTTGTTGAACGAAGAGTCTGGCTGCTTGCCCTGTAATCCATTGACTTTTGCCATATCTATCTGCAATGCGACCATCTAGAGTAGTGGCCATTTTTAAAACTACCCATGGTTTGCCTGTCGTAATATACTTAATGAAACTACGATTTAAATAAAAACACTCATCTTCTAGTATGCCTACTTTTACTTCAAGCCCAGCTTCTTGTAATTTTTTTATGCCATTGCCAGCTACTTTTGGATTTGGATCTTTCATACCGATAATTACTTTTTTTATACCAGAGGCAATTATTTTATCGGTACATGGGCCAGTACGCCCATGATGACAGCATGGTTCTAAATTGACATATAAAGTTTGACCTTTAGCTTTTGTGTTAGCTCTATCTAGTGCAATTACTTCTGCATGAGCATGACCAGCTTTTTGATGATAGCCTTGAGAAACAATTTCACCTGATTCATCGACAATAATAGATCCAACCATTGGATTTGGCTGAGTACGGCCTTGAGCTAATTGAGCTAGCTCAAGGCATTTTTGCATATGTTTTTTATCTGCGTCTAATTGCATTATTTCTATGTTAGCCAAAGAAAATGCTTGCTGTTTTATATAAATCCATATCTAAAGTTTTTAGTGTGCCAACACCTGCTTCAACCGGAACATCAACTATTTGATTGCCATTTAAAGCGACCATGGTGCCAAATTTTTTCGTATGAACCAAATCAGTTGCTTTAACACCAAATCGAGTACCTAATACACGATCAAAAGCTGTTGGTGACCCACCTCTTTGGATATGTCCTAAAGTAGTAGATCTAGTTTCAAAACCAGTTTCTTTTTCAATTAACTTAGCTAATTGTTCACCGATTCCGCCAAGCTTTACGTGCCCAAAAGCATCTAATTCTTTGTCTTTAAGTATTTCAGCTTCAGCAAGTTTGGCTCCTTCGGCAGCAACAATGATTGAGAATTTTTTGCCATTGGCATGTCTGTTTTTTACTGCTTTAACTAATTCGCTTAAGTTTATTGGTTTTTCTGGAACACAAATAAAATCAGCACCACCAGCTATGCCACCATAACAAGCAATCCAACCGGCATGTCGTCCCATTACTTCGCAGACTAATATTCGATCGTGTGATTCAGCAGTAGAATGTAGTCTATCAACGCATTCCATAACTATATTTACTGCCGTGTCAAAACCAAAAGTAAAATCAGTGGCACTTAAATCGTTATCAATTGTTTTAGGTACACAGACTACATTTAGTTGATACTGAGTAAACATTTTGTGAGCTACCCCACATGTATCTTCGCCGCCAATTGCAATTAAAGCATCCAGATTATTTTGTTTCATGTTTTCCATGATTTTTTCTGGACCTTTGTCGACTTTAAAAGGGTTTGTTCTTGATGATTTGAGAATTGTGCCGCCTTTGTGCAAAATTCCCGATGTATTGTCTAAATTTAAAGGCATTACTTTATTTTCAATTGGACCGCGCCAGCCTTCTAAAAAGCCTACTAATTCTGATTTGTAGTTTTTTATACTGTGCCGAACAACAGCTCTTATAACTGCATTTAAGCCGGGGCAATCGCCGCCGCCTGTTAACATGCCAATTCTCATATCCTTTATTGCCTCATTATTTTTAAAGTCGCCAAGTATACATTATTTGGAAGAAAAGCTGATCATAAGCTGTAAAATCCAAAAACAGTTTAAAATGCAAATGGTTACTTCACATATTGAAAGCGATGGAGCGGAAACAAATATGAACCTGTACGAATGGGAAGCCAAGCGAATTTTTGCTGATTGGGGAATTAGTGTTCCACAATCAATTAGGATTACAAGGGAAGAAGAATTAAGTAAAGTCAATTTTGATTTTCCCTTAACCATAAAGTGTCAGGTTTTGTCTGGTGGGCGTGGTAAAGCTGGCGGCATTCAATTTGCAAAAGATTTGAAAGAAGCACAAAGTCTTGTTGGCAAGCTAATGGCTATGACTATTGGCGGTTCCAAAACTGAAAGTCTTCTTATCGAACCAAAAGTAGCAATTAAGCATGAAATGTATTTGTCAGTAACAATGGATAGAGCACGTGGTTGCCCTGTTTATATTGCTGCTAAAGAAGGTGGTATAGAAATTGAATCCAATAAGTCTATTATCACCGAACCAATTCCTTATCCGTTTCAACCTTATGTAGCTCGCAATTTGGCAAAAAAAATGGGTTTAAGCGGAGCGCTATTAAATAAAGTTGCTAGTATTGCTGAGCGTTTGTATAAGCTATTTGATCAATTAGATTTAGATTTAGCTGAGATAAATCCGCTTGTAATTACACAAAGTGATGAAGTTATTGCTCTTGATGGCAAAATCATTGTCAATGACGATGCTTTAGGCAGACAAAAAATGTTTGATGGTTGGCAAGAAAAACATATGGCTGATTTGCCAGAGCGTGAACGCAAAGCTAAAAAACAAGGACTAAACCTTGTTGAATTGGATGGAAATATCGGCATTATTTGCAATGGTGCTGGACTGACTATGGCTACTATGGATATGGTGAAAAATTTTGGTGGCAACCCAGGTAATTTCTTGGATGCTGGCGGTGGTTCTGACCAAGAAAAAACGTTGGCAGCAATTGAGCTTGTAAATGAAAACCCAAATGTAAAAGTAATATTGCTTAATATTTTAGGTGGAATTACAGCTTGCGATGAAGTTGCTCACGCTTTAGTTGAATTTATGAAAAAGAATCCAAAGCGCAGTATGGTGGTTCGCTTAAGAGGCAATAATCAGGATAAAGCAGAAAAAATGCTAGCTGATTCTGGTTTGAAATTATTTCCAGATCTGGAAAATGCTGTAAAAGAAGCAGTTAGCAAATCAAAAGTAGCAGTCTAGAATTTTCACGGAGAATACAAAAAGTGATTTTCGTAAACAAAAATACAAAAGTACTTGTCCAAGGTGCCACCGGAAAAATGGGTGCGGCACATACAAAAAGAATGATTGCCTATGGCACACAAGTGGTGGGCGGTGTTACACCTGGCAAAGGTGGAACTTTAGTGCCTGATACTAAAATAAAAGTATATGACACTGTCAAAGAAGCAAAAGATGCAACTGGTGCAACTTGCTCAGTTTTATTTGTTCCACCTTATTTAGCCTTGGATGCTGGTGTGGAGGCAATAGAGGCTGGTATTAGTTTGTTAGTTGTTATAACTGAAGGTATACCGCCACAAGATACAGCCAAATTAGTTTCTTATGCACGCCTTAAAGGCATACGCATGATTGGGCCAAATTGCCCTGGAGTTATTACGCCAGGTGAAACGTTGCTTGGAATATTGCCAGGAATGATTTTTAAACCAGGTCCTGTTGGTATGGTAAGTAGAAGTGGAACACTTACTTATGAAATAGCATTGGCATTAACAGATGCTGATCAAGGACAATCTACATGTGTAGGTATTGGTGGAGATCCTGTAAAAGGCATGGAATATCCAGAAGTTTTAACAGCGTTCAATAATGATAATGATACTGAAGTTATTGTTTTGATTGGCGAAATTGGTGGTAATGCAGAAGAAGAAGCTGCTCAATTTGTCAAACAAAATGTAAACAAACCAGTAGTTGCATATATTGCTGGTCAAACTGCTCCACCTGGAAAAAGAATGGGACATGCTGGTGCTATTATTTCTGGTGGTAAAGGTACAGCTGAGTCAAAAATGCAAGCTATGAGAGAAGCAGGTATTGAAGTTGCACTTACTCCTTCTGAAGTAGCTGAAAAGGTAAAAAAATTACGGACTCAGCTAGTAAAAAAATAAAATTTGCACAAGAGATTTATTCTTGATAACTATAAATAACTCGCTTGTTTAGCACATTTGAGTTAGACTGGTTATGGGAGCTTATACTTACTAATTATATTAATGCCAAAGTATGAAAAGTCAAAGACTAAATCAGGAGTTAATTTATGAGCCAAGACCTCTCTTGGGCTAAATCAATCCCAGCAAAAAAACGGGCTTTAATATTACCAGGTGGTGGTGGTCGCGGTGCCTATCAAGTTGGTGTTGCTAAAGCAATGCAAGAAGTAGGCCTTGAATTTGAAATGGCTTTTGGTACATCAATTGGAGCTTTAAATGCTGCTTTGATAGCTCAAGGTGGTATCAAACGTTTGGAAGAACTTTGGTGTTCAATTAAACCTTGGGATATTTTCAAACTACCTTCTGCTTCTCAAATAGGTAGGATATTTTTAGGTAGAAAGCTTGGTTTATTGGATAATTCTCCGTTAGAGCAAGTAATGCTTCGAGAAGCTGATTTGCAAAAATTAAAAGCTAGCAAAACTAAAGTTGGACTAATTACGACTGATTTATGTTGTCTTGAAACTCGTTTGATAATGACAGATAGCATTATGTCGACAAGTGAATTGATAGACGTTTTAATGGCTACATCTGCTCTTCCTATTGCTTTCCCGCCTCGACAAATTCATGGTTCTGGTCTATGGGTGGATGGTGGGCTAGTAAGAAATACGCCTATGCAAGCGGCTATAGATATGGGTGCAGAAGAAATATTTATGGTTTTATTGCATCCAGAAACTGTAAATGTATGCCCAACAAATATGTGGCAATTAATTGCCAGATGTTTAGACATAGTACTTGATGCATCTGCTCGCAAAGAATTAGAACTAGCGCAACTTTATAATCGTTTGATTGCTGAAGGGGCTCAAGAGGCAGTTGGAATGCGCAGTGTGCGCATTGAAGTCATACAGCCGAGAAAACCAGTTAATACAACTTTGTTGGAAATTGATCCTGATAGATCAAAACGATTAATTCAACAAGGTTATGAGGATGCAATGGATCATCTCATGCGCCTTTATCAAAAAACTGAAGCTAAAGCATCTTGATAGTCAATGAGCAAATACATTTATAATGGATTTTGTTTTTTATTTGTTTTAATTTTAGCAGCACTGTATTTTTGTAATTGGTCATTTGCTTTGTCTGTACCTTATTCATTAGGTTACGAAGGACCTATTCTTTGGGCTGCAAACACACTGTCTGATTATAAAAACATTTATCCAGTTTCTGGGTTTATCAGCGAGCCTTGGATTGTTACTATTTATCCGCCTTTGTATTTGACCATTTTAAGTATTTTAGTAAAACTTTTTGGTCCTGTTTATTTTGTTATGCGTATTTACAATATGCTCGCCACTATTTTACTAGCGATTATAATCACCCGCTTATTTCGTGCTTTTAAATGTCCTTATTTTTTAATTGGCGCTTGTTTAATTTTTTTCTTTAGTTTTTCTTTTGTCTTATTACAAAGTTATGAAGCACGTCCTGATATTACAGTGATGCTAATTAGCGTTTTTATGATAGAAAGATTTGTACATATATATAAGAAAGGAAATCATTCATTTAAATCTTATTTGCCAGTTCTTTTCTTATCAGTTTTAGCAATATTAGCTAAACAACAAGCAATAGTGTTTATTTTATCTATTATTGTGTTTTTATTGGAGCAAAAGCTCTATAAGCTTGCTCTCAAATTTTTCTTGACTTGGCTCTTATCTGTTTTAGCCGTTGTATATATTTTGCAATTAATTACTGGTGGATTTATTCAGCATTTAACTTTTTTGGCACCGGTTAAATCAAGTATGGAAATTTTGGCTATAAATTTAAATGATTTAGGTGCAGACTGGCCAAAAGTTTTTTTTGCTTTAATAACAGTGCCCATTATATTGTTTGTAGTAAAGAAGCTAAATGATTTAGAACAATTACCACTAATTTTATTTTTCGTCTCTTTTGCCTTGTTGTGTTATTCAATGGGAATTGCTGGTAGCAGTATAAATCACGCCATATCAGCTGCCTTTGCACTTAGCTGGTTTTTTGCTATTGCTCTAAAATATATGCCTAAGTCGCTCACAGTTGTTTTGATAGTAATTAGTGCAATAGGTTTTACTGGGCATACAATATTGTTTGAAAATGGCCCAAAAGTTTTGCCCTTTGCAAAATCAGATATTGTCTATTTGAAAAGCTTAAATTTGAAAGATAAACTTGTTTTGACTGATGATCCAAATTTGAATTTTATTACTGATTCTAGACCAGTGATAATAGATAGCGTTACTTTTTTAAACGTATGGAAATTTACTAACTCAGATTATTTGCATTTGGTTAATCAAATTGAAAAAAAATCATATGCTGCTGTGATGATTAATACTCATAGCTTAGAAAAAAATATTACTGTTTGGTGGCCGAAAGAAGTTATTGAAGCTCTAGAAAATAATTATAAAAAAGAAAAGAAAATATTTTGTAGTGCTTGGACAATTGATATTTGGTTGCCAAAATAATATAGGCTATAGTGCAGCTAATGGCTCATTTTCATTTTGTTTTTTGCTAATATTTGAATCACTTTTGACAGTTTTACCAAGATACCATGACATAAGGGCAGCAGCTAAACGTTTTGCGTCATGATGCCCTAGTAATTCCTTACTTGCTAAATTACGAGCAATTGTTTTAATACCAAGTTGTTTAAGTCTATCGGCATCATAAGATACTGGGGATACTGGTAAACTTTGATCAATATTTGGTAATTCAACGTTTACCATAACAGAATGAATAAAATCTTCGTGCTTGCTATAAGATTCACCTAAACCAGCATGATTGAAGAGCGCTAGGACATGATCAGAAACAGTGTAATTAATTGTTTCACCTTTTTGAGTCATTACATTGCATACATATATTTTGCGAGCAGATGATTGCATTATTGCTTGCGGAATGCCCTTAACTAATAAGTTTGGAATAATTGATGTATAAAGCGAACCAGGTCCTAAAATAAGAAAGTCCGCATTATTAATAGCTTCAATAGCTGCTGGGGTAGCTTCTGGTGATACAGGATCGCAGCTCAGTTTAATAATCTTATCTGTAGCATTAGCAATATTAGATTCGCCTCTAATTATATTATTGTTTTGTAAGTGAGCAACCAGCGTCATGCTGGTGAGTGTAGAAGGAAGAACTTGTCCGCAGCTATTTAAAATGCGGCTCGCCACTTTAGCAGCCTCTAGCATATTACCTTGTGTCATAGAACAAACAGCTGTCAAAAATAAATTACCAAAACTATGTCCTTCTAATCCTTCGCCTTGTTGAAAACGATAGCGAAATAATTCAGTTACAAGCTTATCTTCATCTGCTAAAGCAGTAATGCAATTTCTAATATCTCCAGGAGGAAGTACTCCCAGCTCTTGCCGTAATCTGCCAGAACTGCCACCATCATCACCAACTGTGACAATGGCGGTTATATTATTTGTAAATTCTTTTAAGCCATTAAGTAAATTGGATAAACCAGTACCACCACCGACAACGACAACTTTAGGCCCCCGATTTAAATGTCTTTGTCTATATAAAACATCTGGTATTGATTCTCTATCGTCAGGTAAATAAGCACCGAGAATAGAGCGAGTAAATCTAATCATGGCTATGGATACAGCAATAATACCAATTGAAATTGCAATTAGTCCGGATATTCTATGGGGTAATACTTCTGTTGCATGTTCGAGCATTTCTCGAATAAATCTGCCAGAAGCATCTACTGGGTGAAAACCTAAAAGCAAGAAAACACCAAATACAATTACTCCAATACCGCAGAAAATAACCAATATCCATCGCTTTAAGCCTGGAAGCATCAGTGCTTGTAATTTATATTGCCAGGATTGTTTTCTCATTGCTTCGACACCAAATTATCTTTGTTGGTAGTTTTTTTGCGTGTACCACTTAATTCTCTATGTTTACAAGCAAATTCATATTTAGGAAATATGGATTTTAGCTCTTTTGATAGACTTTCAGCTAAAGCAGTTGATCTGTGTTGTCCACCAGTGCAACCAAAAGCAATTGTAAATTCGTAAATATTAAGTTCGGTAAGTTGCGGTAAAAGTGATTTCATCATAGCAATTATTGATTGTAAAAAATCTTTTGCTGCTTCTTGTTCAAGAACATAATCTTGTACTGCTTTATCTAAGCCAGTAAGAGGACGTAATTCGTCTACCCAATAAGGATTTTTCAAGAAACGTACATCAAAGAGAACATTGGCATTGGGTGGCGGACCTTCTTTGTAGCCAAAAGATATAATCGTGACAGAGAGTTGTTCGTTTTCTTTTTCTTTTGTTTTCATGGCAGCATATTCACTTTATATGTGGATGATAACCAATCTTGAAATTGTTCATTATCAAAAGAATTAATGATTGGCATGGCAGAACATGTTCTAAGTAAAACTCTATCTTTTAAAGATATATCTATTAAAGCGTATCCACATACATAACAAGTTTTTGTTTCATTAGCATCATTTGCAATTTTTGCCGATAATGAATCAGTATTGAACTGTTTAATATAAAAATCAATAGGTTTTTTTAGTAAGCGTTTTTCTAGTCCTATCCCTAAATGGGCTAGTCCTTGTATAGTTTCTTTGAAATCAAAAGGCAATTGGCAGCTCCATTTCTAACCAATTAATTGTTTTTGCCCAGGCACGCTTATAGATGTGTGGGTATTTGTATTAATAGGAATGTCTACATTTTGTCCCATAAATCCATGCTTGCTAAGCTCAATATCTGCTGCTAATTTTGATACAGCTTTATCAATGAATAATTCGCCTTCCAAATGGTCCATTTCATGTTGAATGGCTCGACAGAGCAAATCACCTGAAGCCTTTAATTTAATTGTTTTTCCGCTAAGATTTTGATATTTAACCACTATGTCGTGGGCACGTTTAACTTCAAAATAAACACCAGGAAAACTTAGGCATCCTTCAGAACCAATTATTTCACCGCTTGCTTCAATTATTTCTGGATTGATAAAAATAATTGGTTTGGCTGGCTCTTCATCAGTGCTAGTGTCAATTACCATAATTTGTTTGCTAACACCAACTTGTGGAGCTGCAAGACCAACTCCATTATTTGTGTACATAGTATCGAGCATATCCTGTGCTAATTTCCGAATTGATGAATCAATACGGGTAATCTTTTTGGCTTTTTGCCGCAATACTTCAGCTGGATAATATTTAAGCTCAAGGTTTGCCATACTTTAAGAGCAGCCTCATATGTGGTTCTTGACCGATATTAGCATACTCTTGGCAATTTTACTAAGGTCAAGACCGTAATATATGAAGATGAAAGACAAATTTGGGATATATATATTGAAAACCAGAAGTAAGGAGTGTAATTAATGAGATTTCCTTTGGCTTTAGTACCGGCTTTATTGACTCCTCTAATCTTAACTATTTTATTTGTAAGTCCTTTGTGGGCAGTGCAATTAAAACCACAATTATTCTCTGTAAACACAAAAGATTCTGTGATACTCAAATCTGATATTTATTCGCCCATAAATATTGGCTCTGATAAAAAAGTTGTCCTTTTATTACATATGTTAGGTCACAATCGACGAGATTATGATGCTCTTATTTCTCCACTTACATCTTTAGGTTTTGAAGTAATTGCGCTTGATTTGCGTGGACATGGGCAATCAACAAAAAGACTTGATGCAACTTCGATTGACTATAAAACTTTTGATCAATCAGCATGGGCAAAACTGCCAAACGATATAGAAAAAGTGATTGATCAAATTATTGAGCGTGACGGACAAAATACAAAAATTTATATAATTGGTGCTTCTATTGGAGCTAATACGGCAGCAATTGTAGGAGCTAAGTGTGCTTCTGTACCTGCTGTAATACTATTATCTCCAGGACTTGACTATAAAGGACTAAAAACTGAGGCAGCCTTGGCTCAATTTAAAAAACCAGCTTTTATTGTTGCCTCAAAAGATGATGAGTATTCTTTTGACTCATCTAATAAACTCAAATCAATAGACAACAAACTTTTTACTCTAAAAGCATTAGACAATGCTGGACATGGTACTGATATGTTAATGAACGATCAAAGCTTAATGGCGGCAGTAGTAGACTGGTTGAAAAAACAAGCTAATATAAAGTAATGCATAAAGGATATAAGTCTTTAATTATTTTATTTATTGGTGTTTGTGTAAGCATTTTGGCAAGCACAGCTCAAGCAGCTGACTGGGGATATGATAATGAAGAGAATGAAAAGCGATCTTCCTTGTCGCGTCCTTCGCTTTTTGCTAGAGATTCTAATATAGAACCTGCAAAAAAACCTGCTATAGAACCGGCAAAAAAGACTGTGTTGCCCAATAATAAAAAACCTGTCATCACTAAAACCAAAATTGAAACTTATGAACGTAAGATAGATAATTTTTTGCAAGCATCAAGTTATTGGTTAGAACTTTTTGATTTGATTAGTGATAATTCGCTCGATGTTCCTAATAAACAAAAGATCAAACAGTATTTGTCTAATAAAGCAAAACAGTCTCCTGCCTCCATGCAAGCAGTTTTGTCTATCAATACTTATTGGCCAAAAGTAAAAGATGTAATAACTAAAAACGAAGAGCAAAAAGCAAATTATCGAGATCTATTTAAGTCATTATTGCGTATGAGTAATGATGCAAACAAGAGTAATACTTCTTCTTCAGATGGCGAAGACATAATAACTGATGTTATAGTCCAAGTATTAGGTCCTGTTAGAATTGCTATTGCCGGCAATCCAGCTTTGACAGAAGATAGTATTAATAGTTATGCTGATATGGCTTGTTTTTTGTATGAACAAAAACATCCAGGAAAAACAATTGATGCCGATGATAACCGACTTGTTTTTGCTACAGTAATAAGAGAGAAATTTCAAAATGCGCCGTCGATAGCTGCTAAACAAGCAATGGCAAATTTTTCTCTTAGTTGGTCTAAATTTAAAATTGCTTGGGTGCAAGCGAATGATGAAACCAGGCACAGCATGGTAGATCACCTAGCTAGTGACGGGGTCAATACAGCACTCATACTAAAAAACAATCCAGTATTAGATTCTGTTTTGAAACAATGGCAATGGCCATAAAATTGCAATGATTTATTGCGGCTTAATCTTAACTGGGATGCCTGAACAGAGCAGCCAAACTGTATCGGCTTCTTTAGCTACAATTTGATTGACTATACCTAAATAATCACGAAAGGCTCTTCCTAATGGTGTCGTTGGAACAATGCCTGAGCCTACTTCGTTAGTAACAACAATAAAATCAATATCTTTTTGATTGTTTATGCTAGATAGTAATTTTTTAGTAGTTTCTATAATTGGTTTTTCTTTATTGTCGAAACTTTTTATATTGATGTCAGCGCAAGTTTTATCGTCAATATTTTCACCTTCAAATAATATTGATGTGACAAACAGGGAGAGGCAATCGATAATTGCTAGAATTGGTTTTTGTGGGATATCTTGGATTTTTTGAGACAAATCTGTTGTTGCTTCAATCGTTGTCCAATTATCTGGGCGTCGTCTTCGGTGTTTTTCAATGCGTGCTGTTTGTTCTAGATCGCTATCTATGTGTTTCATTGTCGCAAAATAATAAATAGATTTGTTGGAACTAGTAGCGAGTGATTCAGCAAATGTTGATTTGCCTGAACGTGCGCCACCAGTTATCAAGGTTAGGTTTTTCACTTTCTTGTCTTTTTCTACTAATATAGATGAGGTTCCAGTTTTGGATAATTTTGATGACAACTAATGATTTTAAATTTCAAAATATAACTAATAGAAAAAAGAGATCACGTTCGTCATCAGGATCTTCATTTGATTCTACAGCACTTTATCAATCCTTTATGGATGCATATGTAAAACGTATCAATGAGTCTACTCTTAGAGTGACATATGGTGGAGTACGTATAGGCTCTGCTAAATATTCCCGCTTAGCACAAATAAACTTAAAAAGTCGCATCATTACTTTTTCACGCTTTGCTATTGAGAATGTGCCAGAGCGTGGTAGGCGCTACCTTGTCATCCATGAATTAGCACACGTGAAAGAATCTAGCCACAATAGAAAATTTTGGGCAATAGTTGCTGAACATGAACCAAGCTATAGACAAGTTGAAAAAGAATTAGAACTTGCCTTTGCACGTAATGTAAAAGAATTGAGACGTGCTGAAGCATCGAAACTGATTTTGTCTCCTCAATTAAAAAGTGTTCAACTAAATAGTCAACCTACTGTTGTTGAACAGATCAAACTCGATTTATTCTCAGATGCGACGGAAAGTGAAGATCATTTTGATGCCACTGAAGAAGGCTCTGACAGTTGGTCTAAGTATGAGGAAGTGATTTTGCATGGCGGTTCTGAGCCTGATATGAATGAACTAGAATTTCTTTGATGGCGAAATAGAGTAGAATGAATCTGGCTAGGGGTGAAAAGAAATTAGATGAATACCAGGAAAGTAGTAGTAACAGGCATCGGCATGATTAGTCCAGTTGGAGTTGGGCGTCATGATACGTGGCAGGCTTTACTCTCAGGAAAGAGTGGAGTAGCACGTATTACACATTTTGATGCCGCTGCAATTGGGCTAGAAGTGCAGATTGCGGCAGAAGTCAAGGGGTTTGATATTGCTAACTTTTATCCCGATAAAAGAAAAGTTGGCTCCATGCTTAAAGAAATGGATCGGGTAACTCTGTTTGCTATGGCTGCAGCAAAACTTGCTTTAGAAGATGCTCAGCTGGAAATTCGCAAAACAGTAACTGAGCGTGTAGGTACATTTATTGGAACTGGTGTTGGTGGCTTAATTACTACCACAGCTGATCAGTTGAAACTTATGGAAGGTGGACCAAAGAAAATTGGGCTTCGCTCAATTATTCGTTTGATGCCAAATGCTCCTTCTGGACAAGTGGCAATTGAACATGGTGCAAAAGGGCGAGCAAAGAGCGATGCTACCGCTTGCGCTAGTGGATTAGATTCTCTCTTTGATGCTTATATGTGGATAAAGAGTAATCGTGCTGACGTAATGATAGCCGGTGGTACAGAAGCTTCTATTAATCCTTTTGCTCTAGCATCATTTGGTAATATGATGGCTTTATCTAAGCGCAACGATGTTCCAGAAGAAGCTAGTCGACCATTTAACATAGACAGAGATGGTTTTGTTATGGGTGAAGGTTCAGTCATTCTTGTTTTAGAAGAAGCTGAGCATGCAATGAGACGTAATGCGCCGATATATGCTGAGATCATTGGTGGTGGTGCTAGTTGCGATGCAACCCATATTGTGGCACCTGATGAACACGGTGCAGGTGCTGCACGTGCAATTAGAGAAGCTCTTGCTGAGGCAGAAATTGATCCAAGTCAAATTGATTATATAAATGCTCATGGTACTTCTACGCCATTAAACGATGAGCGAGAAACTTTGGCTCTTAAATCTGTATTTGGTGATCATGCGTACAAAGTAGCTATATCAAGTACCAAATCAATGGTAGGGCATTTGTTGGGTGCAGCTGGCGCAATTGGTGCAGCAGCTGCTGCTCTTGCTATTCACCATCAAAAAGTACATCCGACAATCAATTACAAAAAACCAGACCCAAAATGTGATTTAGACTATGTGCCTAATGTATGTAGAGACGTAAAAATAAATCATGCAATGGTAGAAGCACTTGGTTTTGGTGGTCATAATACAGTTTTGGTAATGAAAAAATTTGTTGCCTAATTAGCAATTAGCTCCATAATTGTTCATTATTAGAAGAATTATTTGTCGCTAGAGTAGCATTATTTGGATCATTGCTTGGATCAGGATCTGTGTTTGAGTTGTTGTTGTTAAACGGATCATTGAAATTAGCATTATTATTGTTTGCATATTGAGCAGAACCTGATGCGCGATCTGGATTTATCTTTTCAGAAGCTTCAGTATTGGGGGACAATTTTAAGTTAGCACTGGAATGACCGCCGCCATCAGCAGCAGCTAATAACATAAATTGCAAATGTCTATTAACTAAAGCAAGTCTAGCTTGTTCATCGTCATTGGAAGTGGAAGAAACTTTGCTTAAGTGTTTCAAGTCTGTTGTAAATGTTGTATGCATACTAGCAAAAACATCGTTAGAGCGTCTGCCAATATCTAAAGGACGGAAACTAACAATATCAAATTTTGGTGCTATTGGTCGTGCTTGATCTAAGGGAACACGCACTTTGATTTGTGGCATTGGTGTTGATGCAGCTGCTACATTATCTGAAGTGGCAACCGGACTTGCTTGTCTATACCAAGGATTAAAATCAATGTCTAAGCCAGTACCAAGTGTTTTGAAGAAATCATTTTTGCCAGTTATTTGACTAGCAAAATATGATGAAAAAGTTGGTATTACAGTTTGAGTGTAATTTGAAACAGCTGGTCTAATCAATAAATCTGGTGCACCGCTAAATTGACCATCGGAAGTTGCTGCTGAAGCAACTTGTATTGGTGCAATTTCAGGATTGACTTTATTGTCTGGTTGTACTTGATCTTTTTCTTGTGTCTCTAGCTTGTCTATTCTGCCAGCAGCAGGTTGAGCTGGAGCGGCTTCAGGAGCATCGACTGCCCTATATTCTTTATTCTCTTTATCTAAACTGCGTCCAAGTTCAATGACTATGCGATTTACTTCAGCTAGTCCAAGGCCAATACCAATAATTGGGGCGGCATTGCGAGCTACTTGTGAAAGTTCACCAACTAAAGTATTACCTGTGACAGCAGCATGTCTAGCGCTTAAAAGATCTGAATATACATTTCTGAAATTATCCAGTGCTGTGCTTAATGCTGGAGCATGTGTAGCGGCGTGTGCTGGGCTGCTAGCAGCAAGAAGATTATCTAATTTATTTATTTGTGATTGTAATATTCTACTATTTAAAATTTGTCCTAAAGAAGTTTGTGAGTTCAATAATCTGCCAGCAGTTTGTTCTATTTGATTGGCTAAGGCTTGTGCTTGTGGTGCAATTGCAGCAGGTGCTGAAGCAGCAGCTTGGCTGGCTGCACTTGCAAGTTGTTGACTGCTAGTAACAGCTCTGGCGGTAGCGTCAGTAACTTGTGCTTGCAATACAACTGGATCTCGTGGAGCAATTGGAGCGTCAGGTGTATTTGGAACATCACCACTTTGAGATGGTCTAGCAGAAGTTTGAGCTTGTGTAGGTTGACCTTCAACAGGTTGAACTTCTCTAGCAGCGACACGTTGAGCAGGAGTAGGTTCAGGAGCATCGAGTTTAGCAGTAGGTTGACCTTCAACAGGTTGAACTTCTCTAGCAGCGACACGTTGAGCAGGAG